>JAHFCT010000006.1 GCA_023249375.1 Gemmatimonadota bacterium
CGATCGCCGAAGCGGCCGCGAAGGATCTGGGCGTGACCTTCGCCGAGGGCAAGAAGCCGGCAGGCGCCCAGAAGCTCACCGCGCCGCGCATCGCGCTATTTGATCGTTACGGCGGCCAGATGCCGTCGGGTCATACGCGCTGGCTGCTCGAGCAGTTCGGCATGCCCTACACCGATGTCTTCCCGCAGGAACTCGACGCGGGCAACCTGCGCGCCAAGTACGACGTGATCGTCTTCCCCGACGGGTCGATCCCGGCGGCCGGCGGACGCGGCGGACGCGGCGGCGGATTCGGCGGCGGCGGTCCCGACACCACCACGCTTCCGCCCGAACTCCGCAAGACCGTTGGCGCGGTCACGGTGGAAAAGACGGTCCCGCAGATCAAGGCCTTCATGGAAGCCGGCGGCCGTGTCATCACCATCGGCTCGTCGACGTCGCTTGCGCAGCACATCGGTCTGCCGGTGGAGAGCTACCTCACGGAAGCGGGCAAGCCGCTGCCGCAGGAGAAGTTCTACGTGCCGGGTTCCATCCTGAAGGCGACGTTCGATACGACCGCGATGGTCAGCAAGGGCATGGCGGCGCAGTCCAACGTCTTCTTCGACAACTCGCCGGTCTTCAAGCTCGGTCCCGATGCCGCATCGAAGGGTGTGAAGCGGATCGCCTGGTACGACAAGGCACCGCTGATCTCCGGCTGGGCGTGGGGCGAGAACTATCTCGAAGGTGGCACGGCGATCGCCGAGGCAGCGGTCGGACAGGGGACGCTCTACCTGTTTGGCCCGGAGATCATGTTCCGCGCGCAGCCGCACGGCACGTTCAAGCTGTTCTTCAACTCGCTGTACAGTGTGAAGGCGCCGATTCAATAACGACATTGAGGACAGGGATCACGGATTTCGATCCGTGATCTCGATTCAGGAATCTGATGGCGATGCATCGAAGGGCGGTTGATCCGGCTGCCAAGCCGATCAATCGCCCTTCGTGTTCCTAAGTCCCAATCCTGAATCGTGATCCGTGATCTCTGTCCTCAATCGTGCGTCCTCCGACGTTGCCGTCGTCCGTACCGCATGCTACGCTCTCAATGGCCTTCGAGACCCCACCAGCCTCCATCTCTCGCGGGCGATCACGTCTTCTGGCTGAGCGATTCCGATGGTGCCGCAGCGCAAGACCCTGATTACGCACCGGTCCGCCCGCCGGAACTCCGCGGGCGAGCTCATGGCGCCACTCGGGCGCATGTACCTCTGGTTTCCCACCGAGCAGGCGATGGCCCGCGTGGTCCAGTTGCTCCGCCAGCACACGCTCGACTTCGAGTCGGCTGAAGGCGACGCGCTCGTCGTTGAAGTCGAATGGTCGGTGCTGCGCGACATCGTGGGGCCGATGCGGCGCTTGCTCACGCACGGCGAAGCCGATGACACGCGCGTGCTCTACAAGCCCGCCGGCGGCGCGCTTTCCATCAGCGACTTCCCGACCGTCAAGTCCTACTCGCAGTTTGCCCTCGTCAGCCAGAGCACCTGGCTGCGCGAACTGCTCGACGCGCGGCGCTACGCCAGCGTGCTGCAGCCCATCGTCCACGCCAGCACGCCCGACATCATCTTCGGCCGTGAGGCGCTGCTGCGCGGTGTCGAACGCGACGGCGGCGTGGTGCATGCGCACTACCTCTTCGAAGTGGCGCGCGGCTGCGGCATGCTCGCCGAACTCGACCTCGCCGCCCGCGACTCGGCGATCGACACGATGATGCGCGGGGCCTACCCCGAGGCGCTCTTCCTCAACCTGACGCCCAGCGCCATCGACGATCCGCTCGCCACGCTCGCGCACACCGTGGACCAGATCGACCGCCTCAGGCTCGCGCACGAGCGCGTCGTCTTCGAAGTCGTGGAGAGCGAGCACGCGCCCGATGTGGTGCACCTGCGCGGACTGCTCGCCACCTATCGCGACGCGGGCTTCCGTGTCGCGCTCGACGACGTCGGCGCCGGGTACTCGTCGCTCAACCGCCTGCACCAGTTGCGCCCGGACTTCATCAAGCTCGACATGGATCTCGTGCGGGGCGTGGACCGCGATCCATACAAGGCGCTGATCGCGCGCAAGACCATCGAGATCGCCACCGAACTCGGCATCGAGACCATCGCCGAGGGCGTCGAGACCGATGGCGAACTGGCCTGGGCGCAGTCGCACGGCGCGGCCTACGTGCAGGGCTATGCCACCGGCAGGCCGAGCGATCCCGTCTTCGGCCAAACCTGATCGCAGCGAAACCTTCAGGGGGCGCCGCGCCGTAAGGCGAGTGTCCCCAACGCGGAGCGGCGCCGATGTTCGCCTTGTTCGCCCGATTGTTCGTCCTGCGCCCGCTGCTTGGCGTGGCGATACTCGGCATTCCGGTACTCGCACTCATCGCCATCGGGCTGGTGACGATCACCGTGCTGAAGCTGCTCTTCTTCGTCGTGCTGCCCATCGCGCTGGTTGTTTGGCTCGTCAAGCGCGTGCTCAAGCCGCATGACGACATGGCGTCCGCACCCAGCGAGTAAGCGCAGGAGTTGCCGCGGCGCCACCGCCCGATCGGGCGGCGGCGCCGTCGTGCTAATGGTGCACGCTGGGGTGAGTTCCGCGGACGTGGCGCAGTCGCGATCTTCCACGCTCCCCCGATGACCACGCGCCCCGCCCTCCTCGCCCTCGTGCTGTCGTGCACCGCCATTGCGGGGGCGTACCTGCTGGCATTCCTCCCCGGTGGCGCGCCGCCGATCGCGGCGTGGGGCTTGGCCATCGGCAGTGCCGGTGTGCTCGCCTCGATGATGGCGCTCGGCGCCGCTCGTGGCGGCCGGCTGCGCCCGATGGCGACTCTCGCCAGCGTGCTGACGTTCCTCGTGGTGAGCGGAGGGTTCGGCCTGGCGCTGCTGCTCCCCGCCAATGAGGGCAGGGACGCGGTCATCGTGCTCGGGTTCCCGCTGCGCACCGCCATCGTGCTGTACGTCGTGGGACTCGTGCCGCTCCTCTTTCTTCCGGCACTGTACGCGGCCTCGTTCGACGCCGACACGCTGAGCGATGGCGATCTCGAGCGCGTGCGGCTCGCCAGCGCTGAGGGTACGGGCGCGGAGCGCGCTGACGCCGAGCGCGCGAGCGCGGAGCGCGCTGCGTTGGAGCGAGAATGACAGTCGGCCAGGCGCTCCTGCAAGCGGCGCCGGCGGCGCTGCGTCATCCTGCCATCATCGGCACGGCACTCGTCTACTTCGTGGTCGTGGGCGCCATCGGCATCTGGGCGACGCGCCGCACGAAGAGCGCGGGCGATTTCTTTATTGCGGGCAAGGGGATTGGCGTGGTCACGCTGGCCATCGCCGCGATGGCGAGCACGCTCTCGGGCTTCGCGTTCATCGGCGGGCCGGGCCTCGTCTACTCCGTGGGCACGGGCGCCGTGTTCATCGTGCTGTCAGCGTCCATCACAAACACCCTTGGCGCGTGGGTGCTCGCCAAGCGCATGCGACTGCTCGGCGAGGCGCGCGGGCTCATCACCGTGCCCGATGCCATCGGCGCGCGGTTCCGATCGCCCGCGGCGCAGGGACTGAGCGCCATCGCCATGCTCGTGGCCATCATCGGCTACATGGCGACGAACTTCCTCGCGCTCGGCCTTGTGATCGACGCGATGTTCGGCACAGGACTGTCGCTCGGCATCTGGCTGGCCATGCTCGTCACGCTCTCGTACACCGTGACGGGCGGCATTCTGGCCGGCGTGTACACCGACTTGTTTGAGGGGCTCGTGAAGACGGCGGCCTCGGTGACCGTCTTCTACTACGTCCTCACGGCGAGCGGCGGACTCACGGGAATTTCGCGGGCGATTGGCGCGGTTGATGACGCATTCATGGGTCCGTGGGGCAAGATGCCGGCGATGTCGGCCCTGTCGCTCTTCTTCGTCTTCGGCCTCGGCTCGCTCGGGCAGCCGCACGTGGCGCACAAGTTCTACATGCTGCGCGATCCGCGCAGGCTCAAGTGGTATCCCCTGCTGATGAGCGCGGCGATGGCGCTGACGCTGCTGCTGTTTGTCGGCGTGGGGATGGCGGTGCGGGCGCAGGTCGCACTCGGTGCGATGCCGCCTTTGGCGCGGGCCGACGATGCCACGCCCGCGTTCGTGCTTGGGTTTACGCCCAGTGCCGTGGCAGGTCTGGTTTTCTCGGGCGTCATCGCCGCGGGGATGAGCACGGTGAACTCGTTCATGAACATCGGCGCCGCGGCCATCACGCACGATCTGCCGCGCGCGCTCGGCCGTCGTGTGGACAACGAGCTGCGTTGGGGACGCGCGTGGACGCTCGTGCTGTCGATTGCCGCAGCGCTGCTGGCGCAGGTGTCGGGCACGCTCGTCGCCTTTCTCGGGATCTTCGGCTACGGCCTCTTCGCGGCGACGCTGGTACCGTCGCTGGCTATCGGCCTCAACTGGAAAGGTGCGACGCGAGAAGGGGCGATTGCTTCCATCGCGACCGGCCTGGTGCTCACGCTCGCGCTCGAGACGCTGGGCTACTTCAAGGTGTTTTCGCTGCCGGCCGGTGTGACGGTGAGCGGCATGTCGCTGCTGCTTTCGCTGCTCGTCTTCTTCGTCGTGTCGTGGACAACCCGGGCGCGGGCCGCAGAGCAGCTGGATGCGGATGTGCGTGTGGTCATGGAGATCTGAGTGCAAGAAACCGCGAACAAACAATAGTTTGTTCGCGGTATGTAAATCATTATTATATAACGATATATATACGCTGTCTACTTGAGCACGGCTTTCGCTATTGTCTGCAGCTGCATGTTGCTCGTCCCTTCGTAAATAGCGCCGATCTTGGCGTCGCGGTAGAACTTCTCCACCGGATAGTCCTTGGTGTAGCCGTAGCCGCCAAGCAGTTCAACTGCCAGGGAAGAGACGCGTTCGCAGACCTGTGACGCGTAGAGCTTGGCCATCGCGCCGGTCACGGCAATGTCGAGCCCCGCTTCCTTCTGGCGCGTGGCGTTGTAGACCAGCAGCCGCGCGGCCTCGAGTTCGGTGGCGGCCTGCGCCACCTGGAACTGGACGCCCTGGAACTCTCGCAGCGCCCGGCCGAACTGCTGCCGTTCCTTCAGGTAGGCCACGGCACAATCAAGCGCGCCCGCCGCGTTGCCGATCATCTGTGCGCCGATGCCAATGCGCCCCTCGTTGAGCGTCTCGATGGCAATCTTGTAGCCGTTGCCCACGGTGCCGAGCAGGTTCGCCGCCGGCACCGGCACGTTGTCGAAGATCAGTTCCGTCGTGCTCGACGCGCGGATGCCGAGCTTGTCTTCCTTCTTGCCGACGGAAAAGCCGCTGAAGCTGCGTTCGACGATGAACGCGGTGACGCCCTTGTAGCCCTTGGACGGATCGACCGTCGCAAACACGACGAAGAACTCCGCCTCGGCGCCGTTGGTGATCCACATCTTGCGACCGTTGAGCACCCACGATCCGTCACCCTGCGGCGTGGCGCGCGTCTGCATGGCAAAGGCATCGCTCCCTGAGGACGCCTCGGAAAGCGCGTACGCGCCCACCATGTCGCTGCAGAGCCGCGGCAGGTAGCGCGCCTTCTGTTCCTCGGTGGCGTACGTGAGCATCGGGTAAAGGACGAGCGTGTTCTGCACGTCCACCATGATCGCGGCCGCGGCGTCGACCTTGCTGATCTCCTCGACGGCAATGGTCACCATCATGAGCGAACCGCCGGCGCCGCCGTACTGCTCGGGCACTTGAATGCCCATCAGGCCGAGTTCGAAGTACTTCGGGATCAGCGTCGGGTCGAGCTTGGCGGCGCGCTCCATCTCCGGCACGCGCGGTCGCACTTCACCGTTGGTGAAGTCGGCGACGGCATCGCGAAACGCAATTTCGTCGTCCGTGAACGTGGTCAGCGGGGGGCGCTGGGCAGCGGAGTCGTTGGTCATCCGTAGAACCTAACGCGGCTGGGCGCCCGCCCCAACCAGCGCTACTTCTTCCGCATCCGCTGCACGCGGACCTTGGTCCAGACCACCACCGCCGCGCAGTCCTGCCCCCCCGTCGTGAACTCCGCCGGCTTCACCGTGCCGCCGTACACCTCGATTGCCGCGACTTCGTTTGGCTGGAGGAACGAGTCGAGGTCGTTGGCCTCGAGCTGGCGCCACGGCGCGCCGTCGACGAAGACCGTGACGCAGCTGCCGGCTCCCGTAGCGCCGCGCGTCGCGACGAGCTGCAGGTTGTTGTTGCTGCCAGATTCCACGCGGATGCCCGGCACGGTCCGCAGCAGGTCGGTGAAATGCGAAGCATCCCGGCGCTCGATGAGGTCGGTGTCGAGAAACGTCCCGCCCAATCCGCCTCGTTTGCGCTCGGTGAAGCCGACCTTCTGCAATCCGTCCTCTCGCGCCGAGATGATTTCAACCGGTGCGAGTTCCGTGACGGCGCCGCCAATCATCACGGTGACACGCGCCGGCGACAGCGCGGACAACTCGACCGGATACTCGATTGGACGGAATCCGATCTTGCGTACGACGAGCGACTGCGTTCCCGAAGGAAGCGAATCGAGAAAGAACTCGCCGCTGCCGCGCGTCACCGTGGCCATGCTGAACCCCATCAGCCCGACGCGCGCGCCTCCGACCGCCATCCCACCCGCGCTCAACACGCGTCCCGACGCGCGCGCCAGATAGCGCGGGCCCTGCGCTCCCGCACTGTCGGTGCCGCGCAGCGCAGCGACGCTCAGGCTGCGCAGCGAGAGCAATCCAGCGGACTGCGTGACCGCCACCTCGGCCGTGGCGTCGCCTTCCTTGCGCTGCGCCTGCAGCTTGCCGTCGAACGCTTCGGGCAGGCCGCAGAGGCGATACGTGCCGTCCTTGTCCACCGTGGTCGAGCGAATGCGCGGTGTCTTCTTCATCAAGCCGCGCGCCTGCAGGCCGAGCACGTCCGGATCGTACCAGACCACGGACACGCGTGCGCCGGGGATTGACTCGCCAGTGTCCGGATCACGCACACGCCCTACGAGCGCACCCGGGCCAAGCGCTCGTCGCGCGGCCGGGCACAAGTGCGCGATGAGCGTCTCGCCCCCGGGCACCGCCAGCACCGCATGCGACGTGTCGCCCTTCACGAAGGTGATCGTATCGGACGCGAGCGAAATGCCGATGGTGTCGAGCACGGGATGATCGATGCCCAGCCGATATCGCCCCGGCGGAATGCTGTCGATGATGAAATGGCCGAGCGAGTCGGCGACGCCATGTCGCACGGTGCCTTCGACGGTCACCACCGCGCCGGAAAGTGGCTGGCTGTGCAGCGAGTCGACGGCCATGCCGTCGAGGACGGCGAACGGCGATCGGGCCGCAAAGAGGGGGAGCGCCGGCGGACGTCTGGCCGTGTCTGGCTTGGCGGTCTCCTTAGGGGCCGCCGGTTTGGCCGGCAGCCTCGTTTGCACGCGCTGCGCGAACGCCGGCGTGGCGACGGGAAGCAGCCCCGCGAGGAGAACCGACAGTCGAAGCAGGCGCATGGAGGGAAATATAGAGCGGGTGCAAAACTGGCAGCACTAGAACGTGCCGCGGTGCGTGGACGACCAGCGCGTGGCACCCTCGCTGCACAGCGGCTGACCATTAGAGCCGTTCAACGCTAGCGACCACGTGCCACTGGCGTTGCTGGCGATGGCGGCGGCAGCGGGGAATCCACCGACGCCACTCAGGTCGGGCATGTCGAGCACCAGTGCCCCCGATCCGAGCGAAGCCACCGACGCCGTCACGGTCGACGTGTGAGTGCCTCCAACGTAGCGAAGCGTCACGGTGCTGCCGGCACTTGCGACGGCGGTCGCATCGAGCTGGGCCTGCAGTCGCTTGTACGGACCGGCGATCGGCTGGACGGTCGGTGCGACGACGGCGGGCAGCGCGACGCTTCGCGGCAGCAGGCTGTGGAAGCTCACGCTCGCGGTACGTGCACCATGGCCCGCGCCGCCGCCAGAGGCGATCTCGAGCAGATGATAGTCATCGGCGCGCTGGTTGACCGTTGGCACACCGTAGATGAACGTCGCCAGGTTGCCCGCGGTCGCGCCGAATCCCACCTTCCGCAGCTCAGCAGGCGTGCAGGCGCTGCCGCTGAGGTAGCTCATGGTCACAACGCCGCTGTCGCCCGCGAGCCCGCCGACGCCGAGCGATGCGATGGCCGGGGCGAACGAGTTGGGGCCGACGATGCTGACGAGGCCAACCGACTCACCGGCGAGAAGGTTCAGGTCTCGCGTCAGCGCGTAACGGTATCCACCTTGCTGCGTCGTGCCGGTGCCAATGAGATCATGCGTGCCATCGCGAACGCCTGTGATGGTGAAGTCAGGCGCCGCCTGCGTCGAGACAGCGCTGCCGCCACCCATCTGCCACGTGAACACCTCGATTGGCCCGGCGTGCTGCGCTGATCCCCGAACGGATTTGGTTGAAGGCGGCGCGCCTGTGCAGAGCACGATCGGCGCCGCCGACAGCTCGCTGAACGTGCCGTAGCGAACCACGAGTCCTTCGCTCGGCGTGCTGTACGCGAAGCCGGCGCGATCTGTCGACACGGTGAACTGGTACATACCCTGCGTACCCACGACCGGCGTCCACGGTCCCGTGCCGTCTTGCATCGCGACCCATTGTGGCGACGCGCACGCCGACCAGTCGAGCACGACGCTGGCACTCGCTCCACTCGAAGGACCGACCGTGATGGTGACGGTGCCAGCGATTGGATCAAGCGCGGGTGTGCCCGCGCCGCCCGCGGGAAGCGCGATCGCGCGCACCGTCGCCGAGTAGCTGCCGGGCGCCACACTGCGGTCGACCGCGACGGTCAGCACCGTGCTGTTGCCGGTCAGGCTGGACTGTGCCGCCGAGATGCTCACGCCGCTGGTGCTACTCGATGCTTCGATGTTCACGACGCCGGTGAACGCGGTGCGAGCGAGCGTGAGAGCCAGCGTCGCCATTGAACCAGGGTTCACGGTAACGAGCGGCGGCGACAAGGTCATGGCCACGCGCGACTCGAGGATTCGCAATTGCAGCTGCACGGCGGCGTCGCCGAGCCGCTGGCTGCGGCCGCGCAGCGTCACGATGAATGTTCCCGTGGGCGCGGCGGCGCCGACGGCAAACGTCACCGTGGCGCTAGCCTCCGAGCCGCTTCCGCCCTGAAACGACGCCGACACATTGGCCGGAAGCCCCTCGGCGGAAAAGGCGAGCGCGTCGCCGCTGCCAAAACGATTGATAAGGATGTCCCGCGAGACAACCGATGCCTGCGCCGTCTCCGCCTCGCTCGTCAGGAGCTGCAGCGAGTCGGCAGGAACGACGAGCGTCAGCGCCGCGAGGCGATCGGGTGCGCCGGCACTCGATCCACGCAGCGACACCGCATACGTGCCCGGCGCTACACTCGGTGCGACGCTGATCGTTGCACTGGCGTTCGATCCGCTCACGGGGTTTGCCGAAATGACCGCGGTAATCCCCGCGGGGCCGATGAGCGAGAGCGTCACCGGATCGGGGGCGTTGACGCGGGCGATCGCGATGCCCAGCGGTGCGCCGCCGCCGCGGATGATGGTGAGCGTCTGGTCGGAGAGCGTGAGCGTGATCGCGGGGACGGCGGTGACCTGGATGGTGAGCGATGCACTCGCGGCGCCGTTGTTGCCGCCTGTGCCGCGCACCGTCACTGCGTACGAGCCGGCCGGCACACCAGCGCCCACCGTCACGGTGACGGTCGACGTTGACACCGTACCGGTTGCCACCGCGGGACCGATGGTCACGTCGACGTTCGGCGGGACGTCCGTTACGGAGAGTGCAATGTCCCCTTGGAAGCCGCCGAGCCGAGTGACCGCCACCGACGCCGTCGCCGTGCCTCCTTGTGGCACCGTGACGCTGGTCGGCTGGATGGCCGCGGCGAGTTGCGTCTCCGGCGTGTGCGTTCCCTCGATGACGCGGTCGAGGTTGCACGCCGCCACTGCCCCGGAGGCGGCGCACGCCGCGAAGAAGGTCCACCGCAGCGAGGCACGGTTGTGCGAGGTCACGATCACAATCTCGGCCGGCGACACGCGCGGAGCAACCGTGGGGTATCGGATGTGCGCAGTCGAGCCGCCCCCTCGTGCTCGTGAGGTCGCGTGCGCGCGAGGTTGTTGCGTGCGTCGCTAGGTCGCCTGCGTGCCTCGCTAGGTCGCCTGCGTGCGCCGTTGCCGCTTGCCTGCTTTGCGGCGGCGTCCAATATTCTGCCTTCCACGTCCCCCGAGAAACGTCGATGCTCACGCGCACCGTTTTCAGTCGCCTTCGGCGCACGAGGGCGCTCGCCCCGCTCGCATTGTTGGCGACGCTCGCTCCCGGGCGGGCGGCATCGCAGGGCGCCCCGGCCTCACTCGCGGGAGTCGTGCGGGACTCTTCGGGCGTCCCGGTGGGCAAAGCCGAAGTGGTGCTGCTGCAGGGCGGCGTCGAGTTGCGTCGCCTCATCGTCGACGAGGGCGGCCACTTTGTGATGCTCGATGTCCAGCCGGGAACGTATGTGGCCTGGGTGCGCCGCATGGGCTTTGCCAGCGCGGAGTACAACTGGGCCGCCGCCGCCGGCAGGCGCGACTCGGTCACCGCCATGTTGCGCGTCATCCCGCACGGGCTCGATGCCGTCGTCGTGCGCGCTCGCGAAGACAAGGACATGAAAGGCTCGGCGCAGATCCTCGGACTCGTGGTAGACACCGAGGGCCGGCCGCTGGCCGAGGCAAACGTGGAGCTCGTCGGTGCCGATCGCGCCGGCGAGACGCTCGAGAACGGCGGCTTCCTCTTCCGGCCGCTCCCCATCGGGCCGTACGTCGTTCGCGTACGCAAGCTCGGCTACGTTCCCCAGAGCGTGACGATGCAGTTGCAGGTCGCCGAGGAGCGCGAGGTCGTCATCCGGATGCATCCGCTGATGGGCAATCTGGCGACGGTGAACGTCGTCGCGTCCAGCGGATTCGACGCGCGCGCCGAGCGCGCCCTCAAGGACCTCGACGCGCGGCTGCGCTGGCGCAGCGCGCGCGACCTGGTGATGGGGCCCAACGAGCTGAAGCGCTTCGCGGGGCAGTCGCTCGAGTGGATAAACCGCGCCACGGGAGTGGCGCAGCGCACGCAGTTCAGGATGCGTGGCGTGAAGAGCCTCAGCAGAGTTGGCGGCTCGGCAGGCACGGGCGTGTCCGGACGCACGGGCGTGCAGACGCTTGGCGCCGAGGGCGATGCCTGCATTCTCGAGAACGGCACGCGATTCGTGCGGCAGCCGCTCTGGACGTATCAGGTGCAGGACATCGAACTGCTTGAGGTCTACGATTCGTACGGCGACGACACGCGCACCGTGGATACGTACATGACCGGCCGTTGCATGCGCGGTCCCGACGGAACGCATCCTATATGGTATGTCGTCTGGCTGCGGGGACGCGAGCGCTGAAAATGCATGGGGGCTGAAGCGGGTTCTACAGACTACCGCTGAGGCAGATTCGACGGATCAGTACGGAGAGCTCGAACTCCCGGTGACGCCTTACGCCGTCGCGCCGCGGGCGGCGACCGGCCAGAGACACTCCACACGTCCATCGCGCACACCGACATACCAGTCGTACAGGTCAACCGTGGGATCACAGTGTCCCGGCACCAGCCGCAGCTTTTCCCCGAGTACCGGCATCGTGGATTCGCTGGCGACGTCGAGCTTGCCATGCTCATCCGAGAAGTTCACGTACTCAAGATCCGGCTTGCCCCACACGGTGGGCAAGCCTGAGTCCATCGACACCGCCTTTGCCCCGGCGTCGAGCACTGCTCGCCCCGACTGCGGTGCGCTCATCACCGTCGAGAGCACAAACAGCGCGTGGCGGAACGTGCTCACGGGCTGGCCTGCGGCGTCCAGGTTCCGCGCGTAGTCGGCGTCCATGAAGAGGTAGCTCCCCGCCTGGATCTCGGTGAGTGCGCGCGCGGCCATTTCGAGTTCGAATGTCCCCGTGCCGGCACCGCCGACCAGCGGACACGCAAGGCCGTGCGCGTGCAGCGCGTCAAGCGTGCGGTGCACGGCATCCGCCGCCGCCGTGCTGAGCGCCTGGCGCTCGGTGACGGTGCGGCGGTGCTGCGCGCTGCCCTGATACGCCTGCAGTCCGCCGAAGATGAGATGCTTGGACGTCGCAATGGTCTTGGCGAGCGCCGCCGCCGCGGGACCCGGCTCGATGCCGCAGCGCGCGCCGCCGACGTCGATTTCTACCAGCACCGTCATCCGCCGACCCGATGCCGCCGCGGCCTGCTCGATCCACGCGATCTGCGCGGCATCGTCGACGCAGACGGCGACCTTTGCGACCGCCGATAACGCGCAGAGTCGCGCGAGCTTTGTTGCGCCGACGATCTCGTTGCTGACGAGGATGTCGGGTATGCCGCCCCACGCCAACACCTCCGCCTCCGCGACCTTCTGCACGCAGCTTCCCACCGCGCCGCGCGCCATTTGCATCTTGGCGATCACGGGCGACTTATGCGTCTTGGCGTGCGGACGCAGCTTGACGCCGGCGGCTGACACCAGTGCCGTCATGTGATCGAGGTTGTATTCGAACGCGTCGAGATCAATCACCAGGGCGGGCGTGTCGATCTCGTCCTCACGCATGCCGGGAACGGCCGGGGGAGTCTGCAGCATCAGATTGGCTCGGGATGGGGGAGCCGCTCGGATAGTATCGTGCGCGGTGGAACTGGTGTCGAGTGCGACCGCCTACGCGCGAAACACTTCCAGCGCCAGTTCCACTTTCCCGAACGGCGCCGATACCTGCACACCCTGCACCGATGGCCGCACGCGCTCGAGCATCTCGCGCGCAATCGCGATCCCCTCGGCTACCGCGTGATCCTTGGACTTGTCGCTCGCGCGCCGCATGCGTTCAATCACCGAGTCGGGCACGGTGACGCCGGGCACTTCGTTGGCGAGGAACTCGGCGTTGCGCGCCGAGACCAGCGGCCAAATGCCGGCCACCACCGGTATGCGCGTGCCGTCGATGCGCTTCAGAAACGACTCAAGCTGTGCCGTGTCGAACACGGGCTGCGTGACCGCGAACTCGGCGCCGGCCTCGACCTTCCACGCGAAGCGCTTGAGTTCGTGGTCGACGTCGATGGCCACCGGGTTCACGCCAACACCAATGACGTAGCGCGTCGGCGCGCCAATGCTGTTGCCGCCCGGATCGACGCCGTGATTCAGCCGGCTCACCAGGTTCGTGAGTCCGATGGCGTCGATATCGAACACCGCGGTGGCGTCAGGATACGGTCCCATCTTGGGCGGATCGCCCGTGATGAGCAGCACGTTGTGCAAGCCGAGCGCTGACGCGCCGAGCAAGTCGGAAAGCATGCCGAGCAGGTTGCGATCGCGGCAGGCGTAGTGCGTCACCGTCTCGATGCCGCACTGCTGCTCGATGAGCACGCTCGTGGCGATCGCGCTCATGCGGCTCTGCGCGCGCGGCCCATCGGGGACGTTCACCGCGTCGACGCCAGCGTCCTTCAGCTTGCGCACCTCATTCAGCATTCTCGACGGATCAACACCTCGCGGCGGCACGATTTCCACGCTCGACACAAACTCGCCGGCAGCGAGCTTGCGTCCCCAGTGCGACCGATCGGCCAGCGCCACGGGCTGCACCGCGTGCGACTCGTGGTGCACCGTCACCTTCGAGAAGCGGCCGCCGCCTGCCGACTGTTCCACCGTGGCGTGACGCGGCACGAGCGGACGCACGCCGTCCACCATCGCGCGAATGTGATCGGGGGTCGTGCCGCAGCAACCGCCGACGACGCGCACACCGGCTTGGATCAGGTGGCGCGCGTAGTTCGCCATGTACTCGGGGTTGGCCATGTACATCACGCGCCCGCCAACATCGCGAGGCATGCCGGCGTTGGGCATGGCCGAGATCTTCTTGGACGTCACCGGCGCCATGCGCTCAACGGCCTCGAGAATCGTCTGCGGCCCCACCGAGCAGTTGAGCCCGATGATGTCGGCGCCGCTCGCCTCCAGTGCTTCGGCCACTTCCTCGGGTGGGACGCCGAACGACGTGACGCCATCGTTGCCCACGGTCATCTGTGCAATTACCGGCAGCGAAGCGTCCACCGATCGCGCGGCCTTCACCGCCTGCGTGATCTCGTCGAGATCACTGAACGTCTCGAGAATGAAGCAGTCCACGCCGCCCTCGCGCAGCGCGCGCATCTGCTCGGCGAAGAACTCCTGCGCCTCGTCACGCGAGGTCGGCCCATACGGCTCGATGCGCACGCCGAGCGGTCCCACGGCACCGGCAACCAGCGCGTGATCGCCCGCTGCTTCGCGCGCCAGCGTGGCGGCCGCGATGTTGAAGTCGCGCACGTGCGCCTCGAGTCCGTAGTGCTGCAGCTTCGGCCGGTTGGCGCCGAAGGAGTTGGTCTCGAGCAGTTCCGCCCCGGCGCGCACGTAGTCGGCGTGGATGCCGCGCACGAGGTCAGGCTGTCGAACGTTGAGTTCGTCGTAGCACTGATTGATAAAGACGCCCTTGGCATAGAGCATCGTTCCCATGGCCCCGTCGGCAATGACCACCTGCTCGGGATCAAGCAGGCGTTGCTTCAACTCGTCGCGCGTCGCGCTCATGAAGCCTCCGCCGCGGTGCGCACCGCGTAGTACTTGCACTCGGGGTGATGCAGGACAATTGCCGCCGTGCTTTGTTCGGGCACGAGTTGGAACGACTCGGTGAGCGTCAGGCCGAGCGCCTGTTCCGCCGGGAGCAATCGGAAGAGCGGTGCGTGATCGTCGAGGTCGGGGCAGGCGCCGTAGCCCCACGAGTAGCGCTTGCCCTGCTCGGCGGCGACGCCAAGCTCGCGTCGAATGCGCGCGTGCATCCACTGCGCCGTGGCCTCGGCGGCCTCGACCGCGATGCCGTGCACGAGGAACGCCTCGCTGTATTCGCCCGCGCCCTGAAGCTGCGCAAAGCGTTCCGACGCCGCCTGACCGACGGTCACCACTTGCAGCGCGATGACATCCACGTCGTCGCTCGCGAGCGGGCGCACGTAGTCGGCGAGGCACAGCCGCTCGCGTCCGGCCTGCCGCGGGAATTCAAACCGCGCAATCTCACGGCGGGCGCCGCCGTCGCTCTCGAACGCCGCGGGGTCATACAGGACAATCGCGTTGCCGTCGGCCTGCGCCGGGAAGTAGCCATACACCGCCTGCGGCTGCAGCCAGCCATCGCGTATCGACTCGGCCTCGAGTCGTGTGCGCGCCGGTTCGAACTCCTCGCGCACGATCTTGTCGAATGCGTCACCTGAGCCGCGCCCACCCCACTGCAGACGGTAGAGTTCGTCGAGGTCAAGAAGCGCAAGCACTTCACCGAGAGGAATGTCGCGCAGCACGCGCGGACCAAAGAACGGCGCGCGCGGAATGGCAACATCCGCGCGCACGTCGCTGCGATCTCCGCCGCGCTCGCCGGCGCGCACGTCCTTGCCGACGTTCGTGTGCAGGAAGACGTCGTTGCGCGCGTCGTCGAGCAGTTTCTTCGTGAAATCGCCGCGCGCGGCGGGATCCTGGAGGCGGTCCATCGTCTCGAGCCCTTCGAACGCGTCCTTGCAGTAGAAGACGCCTGACTCGTAGGCGCGCTCGCCGTCGACGAACATCGCACGGCGCCCGAAGCGCCGATTGATCGCCGCGCCGCCAATGAGCACGGGAATCTGCATGCCACGGCGATCGAGTTCCTGCACGCAGAGCGGCATCTGCTTGGACGTGCTCACGAGCAGGGCGCTGAGCCCGATGGCATCGGCCTTCAATTCAATCGCCTTGTCGACGATGGTGTTGACGGGCACCTGCTTGCCGAGGTCGTGCACCGTGTAGCCGTTATTGGCGAGGATCGTGTTTACCAGCGACTTGCCGATGTCGTGGACGTCGCCGTAGACCGTGGCGAGCACCACCGTCCCCTTGGTGTAGCCCTCCTGCCGCTCGAGGAACTGCTCGAGGTGCTTTACCGCCCGCTTCATTACCTCGGCGCTCTGCAGCACGAACGGAAGGATGAGTTCGCCCGACCCGAACTTGTCGCCGACTTCCTTCATGGCGGGGAGGAGCACCTCGTTGAGCACGCGCACCGGATGCTCGCGCACCTGGGCGGCATCGAGCGCATCTTCGATCCCTTCCTTCTTGCGGTGCACCACCATCCAGTGCACGCGCTGCTCGGGCGTCATCCCCTCGGTCGGATCCGCCTTTTCATTCGCCTGTCGTCCGCCGTCTGCGCTCTGCGAGAAGTGTTCGATGAGCTTCTGCAGCGCATCCGCGCGGCGGTTGAAGATCAAGTCGTCGGCGAGGGCGCGCTCAGCGGCGGGGATCTCGGCGTACGGCGTGATATGCGCGGGGTTCACGATGGCGGCGTCGAGCCCGGCCTGCACGCAATGGTGGAGGAAGACCGAGTTGAGCACGCCACGAGCTTCAGGTGCCAGACCGAACGACACATTGCTTACGCCGAGAATCGTGAGCACGCCGGGCAGTGCCGTCTTAATCGCCCGGATGCCGTCGATCGTCTCGTGCGCCGAGTCGATCCACTCCGCGTCGCCGGTGGCGAGCGTGAAAGTGAGCGCGTCAAAGACGAGATCGTCGGGCGACATGCCGTACTCGCCGACGACGATGTCGTGGATCTTGCGCGCCACCTCGAGCTTGCGTGCCGCCGTGCGCGCCATCCCCTGCTCGTCGATCGTGAGCGCGACGAGCGCCGCGCCGTGCTTCTTGGCGATCGGCACCACGCTTTCAATGCGCTTGCGGCCGTTCTCCATGTTGATGGAGTTCACGAGCGCGCGCCCCGGGACGTGCTCGAGTGCGCGCGCGATGACGTCGGGCTCGGTGGAGTCGATCATCAGCGGCGTTTCCACCGACTGCGACAGCAGCCGCACCACTTTCTCCATCTGGTCGGCTTCGTCGGCGCGCTCGGTGACCGCCACGCAGACGTCCAGCACGTGCGCGCCGCCGTCCACCTGCTCGCGCGCGACTTCGAGAATTCCCTCGTAGTCATCGGCGAGCAGTAAACGTTTCACTTTGCGAGAACCCTGCGCGTTCACTCGTTCACCGACGAGCAGCGGCGCCGGATCCTGATGCATCGTGATGGCACGCATTGCCGACGACACGCGCGGGATGGCGTGCGCCGTACGGGCGGCCGCCGGAGTGCCAGCGCGCACCGCGCGCACCACGGCCTCGAGGTGAGCCGGCGTGGTGCCGCAGCAGCCGCCCACCACGCGCACGCCGAACTGTTGCACGAACTCCCGAAGTGCCTCGGCCATCGGTGCCGGCTCGAGCGGATAGATCGCGTCGCCGGTGCCGGTGTTGAGCGGCAGGCCCGCGTTCGGAATGCAGCTGATGGGGCGTGTGGAGTGCTCGGTGAGCCAGCGCACCGGTTCGCGCATGTGCTCGGGGCCCGTGGAGCAGTTGAGGCCGATCACGTGCACCGGGAGCGACTCGAGCGTCGTCATCGCGCTGGCGATGTCGGTGCCCAGCAGCATGCGTCCGCTCGTGTCGAGCGTCACCTGCGCCTGCACCGGCAGGCGACGGCCGAGTTCGGCGAACAACTGCTCAAAGCCGGCGATGGCCGCCTTCACTTCAAGGATGTCCTGCGACGTTTCGACGAGAAGGACGTCAACACCGCCTTCTACGAGGTACTTCGCCTGCCAGTAGTACTGCTCGGCGAGCGCCTCGAAGGTGATGTTCGAGAGTGCGGGATCGCTGGAACTTGGAAGCATGCCCGTTGGGCCAATAGACCCGGCGACGAAGCGCGGATGTTCGAGCGTGGCGAACTTGTCGCACGCTTCGCGCGCGATCGTGGCGGCCGCGATGTTGATCGCGCGCGCCTTCTCCTTGAGCCCCCACTCCCCGAGCCGCCGCGGCGTGCTCTGGAACGTGCACGTCTCGACGACGTCGCAGCCGACCGCGAGAAACGACTCGTGGATCGAACGCACCACGTCGGGGCGAGTCAGCACGAGATGATCGTTGCATCCCTCGAGCGATCCGCCCCCGTAGTCCTCCGCGGTCAGATGGAACCGCTGGATGCTCGTCCCCATCGCGCCGTCAAAGACGAGGACGCGATCGCCGAGCGCATCGAGATAGCGCGACTGGACGGTGGGCGGGGAATGGGGCATCTGAGGGAGCGGAAGCGCGGGAGAGGGGCGACGCAGCGAGGACGGACGGGCAGAATGAAAAACGCCCAAGGCGACGGGGCGCCCAGGGCTGGCGCTTTAGCGAAGGATTAACGTGGCCGCAATTTGCCCAAAATCGCCACGTGGTACGGTTGTGTTTCTAATGATGGCTTGGGGCCGAGTTGAATTGCAAGGGAACGGCGACAGCTGGTACAACGGCAACCACAACGACAACTGACTACCACGGATGGACACGGATTGAACGGATCGCCACGGATCAAACAACGAAAAGGGGAACCACGCGCGTGCCGCGACGCCGTACTCGCCAACTGCGGAAGCGATCCGCGCCTATCCGTGCAGTCTCCGTGTCATCCGTGGAAAGCCGTTGCCGGATGACTCACGCCGCACGAATGCGAGTTAGACGCCCGGGCGCGACTCCGGCGGTGTCACGGATGCGCTGTCGCGCCCTGTATGGTGTGCTCGCGCTGCAACATGCGCGGCGAGCGCCGTCAGTCGCGCGCGCTCCAGCGGGAGGCGCAGTTCAGCGAGCACGGCGCGCCGCACCGGCGCTGGCAGCGGCGTTGCAGGATCACCGTAGACGATGAGCGCGCCGCCGGGGGCAAGTCCCATGCTTCGCGCATCGGCGACCGTCGCGAGCAGCGCGCGGTCGCATACGACCAGCAGCGGCGGTGCTGCCGCCGCCACAAACAACGATTCGGCGACCGATGCCGCGGTGAGCACATGGTGGCCAGCCGCGGCCAGCGCCTGGGCGATGCCTTCGAGCAGCGCCGCATCGGCGCCAATGAGCAGAATAGCGGCCACGGTCAGCCGGTCCGGTGGCGAATGGTCATGAAGAAGTTGTGAGCAGCAACGCCAGCGCCGCGGGTGCGGCAATTCCATCGACGTCCACGAGCTTGTGACGGCCGCTGTGTCCCGCCGCAATGTGCACGGCGCGCGGCGGCACGCCGAGCGCGCCGGCGATCACGGCGACCACCGCATCATTGGCGGCGCCCTCCACCGGCGGCGCCTGCACGCGCACGCGGAGCGCATCGCCATGCGTGCCGTCGATCCCAGGTTTCTTCGCGCGCGGCTGCACATGCACCGCAAAGCGCACGCCCTCACCGCGCGGGCTCACCGTGAATGCCATCACGCCAGCCGCGACAGGAAACCCTGCACGACGCCGAGCAGGATGTAGGCGATGAGCGGCGTGATGTCGATCATCCCGACGAGCGGGATGATGCCGCGGAGCGGGCGCAGGTACCACTCGGTGAGCGCGTACGCGGCGCGCACGTACCACGCGAACGGCGATGGCCGCACCCACGACAGCAGCACGCGCACGATGAGCGCCATGCGCAGCACGGCAAAGGTCCACGAGATCGCCAACTGATACATGCCCGAGACGCCGCCGTTCATCATCGCGGCGGCGATCGCCGCCTGCTCGCGCACGAAGTCCAGCAGGCTCAGCAGCATGATGCCGGCCAGCACGACGACGACCAGCGTCCACCACGGCGCCGCCGCGGGATTGCCGCCGGCGCGCAGGAGGCGCCGTTCCACGGGGGCGATGAACGGCCGGATGTTCGAGCGCAGGAATCGGGCAAACGCCCCGTGCGGATTCAGGCGGCGCACGCGCACCATCCAGTCGAGCACGCAGAAGATCGCGACCACGACGGCGAAGGCGAAGAAGCCTCCGCGCAGGGCGGAAATGACATAGTCGAGGCCGTACAGCAGCGCGCTCACAGTGAAAATTTGCGCGCGCGCGCGCCAATCAACAAGCGGCCATCAGACCTTGCGCGACGGCGCGAAGACGAGTCGCAGCACCTTCGGCAGGGCGCGCGCACGCTGCAGCAGCGAGGCGCTGTGTCCGGCACAGAGGAACGCGTCGATCTCCTCGCGGTGCGCGCGCCCGTAGCCAAACCACCACGGTTGGCGCCACGACTGGAACCAGTCCACGGCAATCGCCTTGGTGCGCACGCACTCTTGCAGACCAAGATCACCGTGCACCTTCCCGAGTCCGCTCGCCTTGAATCCGCCGTGCGGCACGTCGCTGATCCCGGCAGACGTACACGCATCGTTGATCAGCACCGATCCCGCCTGGAGCCGCTGCGCGACGGCGATGCCGCGATTCACGTCGCCAGTCCACACGCTCGCCGACAGCCCTTGCGTCGTGTCGTTGGCGCGCGCGATCGCCTCGTCGACGTCCCGCACCTTCGTGACGGGAAGCAGCGGGCCAAATGTCTCCTCCGTCATCGGCCGGCTGTCCGCCGGAACATCCACGAGAATCGTCGGCGGGAAATAACAGTCGCCCTCCGGGGCATCGAGCCGGAGCGCTTCGCGCGCGCCGCGTGCCATCGCATCAGCGTGCTGCGCGGCGATCGTCGCGCGCTGCTCGGGGCGTATCATCGGGCCGACGTCCGTGTCATCGGCCGTGCCGGGGCCCACCTTGAGCTGGCGCACCGCCGCGGTGAGTGCGGCAAGAAAATCGTCGTACACCGCCGCTTCCACGAACACACGCTTGGCCGCCACGCACGTCTGTCCCGCGTTCGAAAAGCGTCCCCACGCGATGCCGCTCGCAGCGTGCTGGAGGTCGGCGTCCGCAAGCACGATGGCCGGATCGCTGCCGCCCAGCTCGAGTGCGCACGGAATGAGGCGCTGCGCGCACGCCATCGCGACCTTGCGGCCGGTGGCCTCCGAACCGGTGAAGAACACCTTGTCGACTTCCGCGCACAGCGCCGCGCCCGTCGCCCCCGCGCCGTGCACCACTTGATACACGTCCCGCGGCACGCCGGCGTCGTGCAGGCACTCCTTCACCAACTCGGCGATGCCCGGCGTCCACTCGCTCGGCTTGTTCACCACCGCGTTGCCGCAGAGGAGCGCCGGAAGCGCCGAACTGAGCGGAAGGAACATCGGATAGTTCCACGGCGAAATGACGCCGACCACGCCGAAGGGCTCCTTGACCAGCGTGACGCGTTTGCGCCAGGCGGCGAGCATGTGGCTGCGCCGCCACCGCGCGCGCAGAAATCGTGGCGCGGCGTCGGCGAAGTGATCAGCGAGGGCGAGCGTCACGCCCACGTCGACGCCGAGCGCTTCCCCGACGGGCTTGCCGTTCTCGCGCGAGACGATCAGCGCCGCTTCCGCGCGGCGCTCCAGCAGCTTCTGCGTGAAGGCCCGCACGGCGTCGGCGCGCATCTGCGCGGGTCGCGCCGCCCAGTCCGCCTGCGCCGTGCGAGCGCGGGCCACGGCCTCACGAATGTCGGCTGAGTCGGCCACCGGATAGCGCTGCCAGACCTCGCCGGTGGCCGGATCGCGGGACTCCGGCAGTCGGTCCGAGGGCGCGGCGAACGGGGCGGGGGCGTCGGCGGTGAGACTGGTCACGAACTAATCCCGGACGAAGGGTGTCTGACAGAATGACACGGTGGGGCAACGGCCGCCAGCCGATACTCGATAGCAGCGTGCTGCTGACGGAGCGTTGACCATCGGCTGTGACGCCGAATAGCACTGGCGGGTATGTGCAAGTGTAGCCGTTGGCGATGAGATGTGATGCCTGCTGTCTGAGCTTATCCGTAAGATGTTGCGCTACAACAAGTTGCTAGCTTCCGGTGGTGCGCGCTGGCGTTGGTGCGGCGATCACATCGGGTTTGGGCTCGTTGAAGGTTCTCTCGAAGCGGAGAGCGATGTCATCGCGATCACGGCGTACAGGAGCGGTAGCGAGGGAGGAGTCGCCCAAGGTATTGTGGGCTATCCAACCCGCCGACCCGATCCCTGTGCGACCGAGTACCGACATCGATCCCGCCATCCCGTTGCGAGCGCGCAGTGGGGATGCCGCGGCGTTTGCTGCGCTCGTGGAGTTCTTCCATGTGCGATGCATGCGATACGCGCGGTACATGCTGGGTGACGAAGAAGATGCAGAAGAGGCGGTGCAGGACACGTTTCTGAGAGTGTACGACCACCTCGAGCAGTTCCGGCCGGATGCACGGTTTGAGCCTTGGCTCTTCCGGATTCTGGCCAACCGGTGCCGGACGGTGCGGGACCGGCGGCGCCGGCGGGAATCGCTGGTGACCACGGGCGAGCTGCCTGCGGTCGCGGCGGCATCAACGGAGATATCGCGGGACTTCCTGGAAGAGGTGGAGGCGGCGCTCGAAGACCTCCCCACCGAGCAGCGGGAAGCGTTCCTGCTGCGGCACGTGGAAGATCTGTCGTACGAGGACATGGCGGTCATTACCGGGGTGCGGCTCTCCGCACTTCGCATGCGGGTGAAGCGCGCGTGTGACACGCTGCGCACCCGGCTGCAACAGGAGATGTGACGTGGACGTCGAACGCGATGAACTGATTGAGCGGGCCACCGCGACGCTGCAGCGGCGGCAGACACCGAATCCGCGCGTGGTCTCGCGGATTCTTGGGGTGGTCGATGGGCGACCGCGCCGCTGGTGGCGCGCGGTCACGTGGCCATCGACGCCGTTCTCGCTCGCGGCCACCGCCACGCTGGCCGCCGCGGGTCTGCTGCTCGGGTTCCTGTCGCGCGAAGCCGCCGACGGGCCGTTCCGCGCCGCGCCCGACGTCAATGTCCCCGGCGCGCAGATGTTGCCGGTGGTCCCGGCGTCCCGCACTGGCGAGGCGATGCCGGTGCCGGTGCAGTTCACGCTGCGCGGCGTGCGCGCCTCGCAGGTTGCGCTGGTGGGTGACTTCAATGGCTGGTCGCAGACGGCGACGCCGCTCGAACCCGGTACGTCGGCGGATACGTGGAGCGTGACCGTACCGCTGTCGGCGGGACGCCATCAGTACGCATTCGTGGTGGACGGCAGGACCTGGATGACGGATCCTCGTGCGCAAAGGGCGCAAGATCTGGACTTCGGGCGTGAAAACTCCGTACTTATCGTGCAGGCACCGTAATGACACTTCGCCGTTTGTTCCTCATCCCGCTTGCGTCCGTCGCCGCCGTCACTGCGGCGCAGGCGCAGGTTGCGCGCCTCGACGCCTCTGCGGACGCTGGACTCCGCCGCGCCGTCGAGCGTGAGTTCATGGCCGCTCGGGCCATCGGACTTCCCGCGAGCCTGCTGATTGCCAAGGCCAACGAGGGGATCGCCAAGCGGGCCACGCCGAAGCGCATTACCGATGCCGTCGCCGCCCTTGGAAAGCGGCTGCAGGTTGCGCGCGACCAGCTCGCGCCCAACCCAAGCGAGGACGAGATTGCTGCCGGCGCCGACGCGCTCTACGTCGGTGTCCCCGCGCCCATCCTGAAAAAGATGCGCGCGGCGTGGCCCACCCGGTCATTGGCACTCCCCCTCGGCGTGCTCACTGAGCTCGTCGCGAAGGGACTGTCGCCGGAACGCGCTGCCCAGACGGTCACTGACCTGATGACACGCGGAGCCACCAACGTGCAGCTCTACGCGCTCGCGCAGTCGGTCCAAGGCGACGTCGCCGCCGGCTGGGCGCCGGAAGCTGCACTCGATTTGCGCGCCCGCGGGGTGATGTCGCTCCTGCCACCTGCCCCCGCCGCGTCCGCGTTCACCAATCCGCGGAGGCCGTGATACCCATGCGATGAGGGGTCCCGTTGCCGCTTGCTTGCTGATCGCCGCGATGCGCAGTGCGGCGGCGCAGGCCCCTGATGAGTTTCGCGTGGAAGCGGGTGTCGCCGAGGTGCGGCAGGCCGGGAACCGGTCCCGTACCGCGGGCCTGGCGGGCCTTACATGGCGCCGAACGCAGGAACGGCTGACGACGACGGCCAGCGGGTCGGTCACGGCCGCCAATGATTCCATTGACACGGCGCAGGGACTGCTGGCGCTTCGCTACCGGTTCAACCGGTTTCCGCACTGGCACGTCGAATCCGGCGTGGCGGGTGCGCTCTTTGGCTTGACGTCGCTGACCGGCGGCGGCAATGTCGCCGGCTTCACGCGCGTGCAGCACTCGTACGGACCGCGCGGGGTGTGGGCCGGCGGCGCGTCCGGCTTGACGAATCGCAAGGCGAACAGCATGCAGTCGTCGGCGTTCGATGTGGGCGCCTGGGGCGAGTTCAAGCGAACGTCGGGGTCTCTGGCCGCTGTGGTAACACGTTCATACGACGCCGATCTGCTGGCCGCGAGCAGTTTGCCGTCGCGGCGTCCGGTCGGCGTGTACATGGTGCGCGACGCGACGCTCACGCTGCAGCAGACCTTTGCCGCGCTCGATTTCGCCGCCATCGGCACCGTGCGCGGCGGTGAAGGCGTGACGGCAAGGGTCAACGATCGGGCCCTGATGCTCGCGGCGGCGTTCTATCTGTCGCCCGTCGTGGCGTTGACCGTGTCGGGTGGGCGCCAGCTGGCCGATCCGCTGCGCGCCCTGCCCGATGCGAGATTCCTCGCCGCCTCCGTGCGCGTGCTCTTTCTGCGGCGTGATCCGGCGGTGCTCAACATCGACCGCTATGGCGCGATCGCGCTCATGAAGGCCGCACCGGACGGCGGCGCCACCGTGACGATTCGCGTGCTCGCCAACGCGTCCGCGCGCGTCGAAGCCTATGGCACGTTCAGCGGGTGGCAGCCGGTGCGCATGCAGTGGGTGCTCGACGCGTGGGAGCTTCAGGTGCACGTGCCGCCCGGACCACAGCGCGTCGCGGTGCGCATCAACGGCAGCCAGTGGCGCGCACCGGCGAACCTGACCAAGGTGACGGACGAGTTTGGCGGCGAAGCGGGGCTCCTTGTGGTGCCGTGAGCTCGTGTGGTTTGCAGGGTGCAACCAGAACGGCAACGACAACGACAACGACAACTGACTACCACAGATCACACGGATCGGACGGATTCGCACGGATCAAACTTGGAGGGAACCCGCAGGAGCAGGATCCGTGTTCATCCGAGTCCATCCGTTCAATCCGCGGTAGGCTGTTGCAGTAGCAGGTGACGTACATACTTGAGGGCATTTCACGAGCCTCTTCTGGCGTTCGGGGCCGACAGCCGCATATTTGCACCACCTGCGGATGCCCGTCCCCCGGACGTCTCGTGTTTTCCGTCCACCGTCTACCATCTGCCTCTATGGAACGCCGCCAATTTCTCAGCGGTCTCGCCGCCGCCGGTGTCACGCTCCCCGCGTTTCGCGCGAATGCCATGGAGCAGCTCTTCAAGGCGAATGTGATCGCCGGCACGCGTGCTCCGGCCGCCCTTGCCGACGACGAACTCTACTGGGCGCAGATCCAGCGCGCATTCGACGCCGACCGCACGATGATCAACCTGAACAACGGGGGGATCTCGCCGACGCCGTCGCACGTGCTCGAGCAGATGATCCGCGACCTGAAGTTCACCAACGAATTGCCGGTGGAGCACATGTGGCGCGTGCTCGAGCCGCGCATGGAAAGCACGCGGCGCGATCTCGCTCGCGACTTTGGCTGTGATCCGGACGAAATGGCGGTCGTTCGCAACGCCTCCGAGGCCAACGAGACCATGATCTTCGGCCTCGACCTCAAGCGCGGCGACGAGGTGATCGTCACCAACCAGAACTACCCGCGGATGATCACGTCGTGGCAGCAGCGCGAGCGCCGCGAAGGGATCGTGCTCAAGCAGGTCTCGTTCAAAGTGCCGCCGCCGAGTGACCAGTACATCGTGGATCAGTTCAAGGCCGCGATCACGCCGCGCACCAAGGTCATTGAAGTCACGCACATCACCAATCTCACGGGGCAGATTCTCCCCGTGCGGCAGATCGTGCAGATGGCGCGCCCGCTGGGCATCGAAGTGTTCGTGGACGGCGCGCACGCCTTCAACCATTTCCCGTTCACGCGCGATGCGCTCGACTGCGACTACTACGGCACGTCGCTGCACAAATGGACGCACGCGCCGATCGGCACGGGCTTCCTCTACGTGCGCAAGGCAAAGATCGGGCAGCTCTGGTCGCTGATGGGGTCCACCGAAGGGAATCACGCGAACATCCGCAAGTACGAGGAAATCGGCACGCATCCTCAGGCGAACTTCAACGCCGTCTCGGCGGCGCTGGCGTTCAGCCGCGGCATTGGCGCCGATCGCAAGATCGCGCGCCTGCGCTATCTGCGTGACCGGTGGGCCAAGCGTCTGCTGGCGTCGAGCGATCGCGTGAAGGTGCTGACGCCGCTCGACAATGACCGCGCGGGAGCCATTTGCCTCTTCAGCGTTGACGGCATCGATCCGGGCAAACTCGGCGGCTGGCTGCTCGACAAGTACAAGGTTGTGACGACACCGATCGGACATCCCGAGTTCAGCGGCATTCGGATCACGCCGAGCGTGTACACCAGCGTGGATGAGATCGATACGTTCGGCGACGCGGTGCTGAAGGCGATTGCGAAGGGCATCGCGTAGCAGTCAGGCGTGGTGGACGACAAGTGGTGGACGGGCCGCCTCGCGGCGTCCGTTTCCGTTGTAGGTTTTGCGCGCAGAGCGTCTCCGGTCGTGCGTGGTGCACACACTGTCCACGGATGATCCGGACGTTCACGGACGAACACGGATGCCGCGATGGGATTATCCCGATTGAGCCAGGTGCGCGTCGTCCGTTAGATCCGTGTATTTCGTCGGTCGTCCGCAACACGGTGTTGTTCACCAATGCCAGGGTATCCGATGGCTGCGAAGAAGAAGCCCTCTGCGAAGAAGAAGTTGGCGGCAAACAAAGCGCCGGCTCTGAAGAAGAAGCCGGCGGCAACGAAGGCGCCGGCTCTGAAGAAGAAGCCGGCGGCAACGAAGGCGCCGGCTCTGAAGAAGAAGACGGCTCTGAAGAAGAGACCGACCGCCGCACGGAGGCCGGCAGCAAAGCCCGCACTCGAGGCATCGCAGTTTGCGACGAAGGACGGCGGGCCGTGGGGCAAGTGCTTCCTGCCGCGCATCGATGGCGAGCGGCGCTGCTGGCTGGTGAAGTCCGAACCTGAAACGTTCTCATGGGACGATCTGCTCGCGTCGCCGAATGGAACGACGCACTGGGACGGCGTGCGCAACTTCGCGGCGCGGAATTTTCTGCGCGACGGCATGCGGGTGGGTGATCAGGTGTTCTTCTATCATTCGAGCTCGGAGCCCGCGGCGATTGTCGGCGTCTGCGACGTTGCGCACGCGCCGTATCCTGATCCCACGGCGTTTGATCCGGCGCATCCGGGATTCGATGAGGCGTCGTCGCTTGCGGCTCCCACCTGGTTCGTCGTGGACATTCGCGCGGTGGAATCGCTCAAACGTCCGGTCACGCTTGCCATGATCAAGAAAGAGAAGACGCTGGCGCAGATGGCGCTGCTGCGCATCGGCCGGCTGTCGGTGACGCCGGTGACCGCGGCGGAGTGGAAGACGATCATTGGCATGTCGCAGGGCTGAGCACATGTTCGCGGGTCGCCGCGGGATCGCATGGGTGTTGCCGCTGATGCTCGCGGGCGCGGCGTCGCTGTCCGCTCAAGAGCCGACGCGGGCTCCATCGCAGGCGCCGGCGCCGATGCGCGCACGGGAACAACGGCCAGGCGCCCGTCCGGCGCCGTGGATGGACTCGCGGATTGCCGCCGCCAAGCGCGCGCAGCTGCTGCTCGCCCGGATGAACCTCGACGAGAAGTTCTGGCAGCTCTTCATGATCCCCGGCGATCCCGTGCGCGACACCGCGGCCTTTGCCCACGGGGCGTACGGTGTGCAGCTGCTCGACCTGCGCGGCGAGGCGCACCCGGTGGAGAGCCGGTGGGCCGCGGCGGCTCGCGCCGATTCGGTGCAGCGCTTCTTCGTCGAGCGCACCCGCCTCGGCATACCGGCGATTCTCTTTGAAGAAGGCGTGCACGGACTCATGCAGCAGGGCGCGACGGCGTTTCCGCAGGCCATCGCGCTGGCGGCGACGTTCGATACGGCGCTCGTCGGAAGCATCGCGCGCGAGATCGCAGAGCAGTCGCGCGAACGCGGCGTGCGGCAGCTGCTGTCGCCGGTGATCAATCTGGCGCGTGACCCGCGATGGGGGCGCGTGGAAGAGACATACGGCGAAGACGCGCAGCTGAGCAGCGCCATGGGCGTGGCGTTCGTTCGCGCGCTCGAGCAGGCGGGCGTCGTGGCGACGCCCAAGCACTTCGTCGCCAACTACGGCGACGGCGGCCGCGATTCCTACCCGATTGCACTCGACCGTGCGACACTCACGGACCTCTACTTTCCGCCATTCCGCGCCGCCATCGCCAACGGCGGCGCGCGATCGATCATGGCGTCGTACAACAGCGTGAACGGGCTGCCGGCATCCGCGAGCGCCGACCTGCTCACCCGCACACTGCGCGGCGAATGGAAATTTGGCGGTGTCGTCGTCGCCGACCAAGGCGGCGTGGGCGGCGCCAATGTCCTGCACCACACGGCGTCGGACTACGCCGACGCGACCGTGCGCGCGATGCGCGCCGGACTCGACGTGATCTTTCAAGGAAGCGCACCAGACGCCCGCCTGTTCTGGCCGGCGTTCCGCGACGGCAAGGTGCCGCGCGCCGTCGTGGACACCGCGGTGCTTCGCGTGTTGCGCCTGAAGTTCGCGCTCGGGCTCTTCGACCATCCGTATGTCTCCGATCCCGCGCGTGATCCGCAGCGCGCCGAGCCGGAGCGACGCGCGGCCCAGACAGATCTCGCGCGCGCTGCCGCCGAAGGTTCCATCGTACTCCTCCGCAACGAGCACGCCGGGCTGCCGTGGCGCGACGACGTCGCGCGCATCGCGGTCATCGGCGAAGGCGCCGACTCGATTCCGCTTGGCGGATACAGCGTTCGCCCGCAGCACATGCGCTCGCTGATCGACGAGCTGAACGCGCGTCGGCCGGGAATGGACACGGTGCTCCATGCGCCGGGGCCTGGGCTCGGCAAGCCCATCTGGGGCGTCGTCGATCGGAGCGCACTCGCGCACGACTCGCTTGGCGCGGCGACGCTGGGATTGCGCGCCGAGTATTTCGCGACGGGCACAGTGGAAGGCGCGCCCGCGTCGGTGCGTGTGGACGGCGGCGTCGATTTCAACTGGACGTTCATGCGCCCGACACGCGGACTGGGCACCGACTGGTATTCCGTACGGTGGACCGGATCGGTGAACGTGCCCGCCGGCGACAGCGTGCGCGTGGCCGTCGAGGGGGACGACGGCTATCGGCTCTGGCTGGACGGTGCGCTGGTCGTGGATGCGAATCGGAAGGTGTCGTACGGCGTGCGTGCGGCACCCGGCCGGCTCTCCCCCGGGCGTCATGCGCTGCGCCTCGAATACCGGCAGACCACCGGGACCGGGCGCATTCGCCTGCTCTGGGACAAGCACTCGGCTGAAGCGGCACGTGCCCAAGCGGCGCACCTCGACGCGGCGGTTGCCATTGCGCGCCGCGCCGACGTGGCGCTGATCACGGTCGGCGTGGATGAAGGAGAGTTTCGTGATCGCTCGTCGTTGCACCTGCCTGGCCGGCAGGAAGAACTGATCGAGCGAGTGGCGAGTACGGGCACGCCGGTGGTCGTTGTGGTGTTCGCGGGCGGAGCGGTGATCACCTCGCCGTGGATGGAACGCGTTGGGGCAGTGCTGTATGCGTTCTATCCGGGAGAGGCGGGCGCCGAGGCCATCGCGAAGGTGTTGTTCGGCAAGGTGAACCCGTCGGGACGGATGCCGTACACCGTGCCACGCTTCGAGGGACAGTTGCCGCTGGTGTACGATCACCTGCCCACCGGACGCGGCGACGATTATGTGGACCTCACCGGCCAGCCGCTCTTTCCGTTTGGCTTCGGGCTGTCGTACACGGAGTTCTCGTATCGCGACCTCACGTTGTCGCGGCCAGTCATGTCGTCCGCAGACACGGTGCACGTGCGGATGCTGGTCAAGAACGTCGGCATGCGGGCGGGGTTTGAAGTTGTTCAGCTCTACGTGCGCCACGTCACGGCACCTACGGCGCAGCCAGTGCTGGCGCTGCGCGACTTTGCGCGCGTGTGGTTGAATGCGGGCGAGGAGCGGGCGGTTGAGTTTGCGCTGCCGGCCGGTGCGCTGGCCGTGCGCGATGAGAGCGGTCGCGTGGTGCTCACCGACGGGGAGGTCACGCTGTACGTTGGGGCGTCATCGCGCGACATTCGCCTGCGCACGACGTTGCAGACACAAGGAGCCCGGAAGTGAGTGATGAACATGCGCCAGGTGGAGTGACCCGCCGGGACTTTGCCGCGATGCTTGCGGGATCGGCGTTCGCGGCTGCCGGTGCACGCGCGGCGTTCGCACGCACGGCCGACTGGCCCGCGGGAAGCGAATTGTCGCGCGGCGCCTTACCGTTCGCGCGGCCGCACCCGACACCGTCGCAGCTCGCGTGGCAGCGAGACGAGTTCGCCATCTTCCTGCACTTCGGGGTGAACACCTTCACCGATCGCGAGTGGGGTGACGGCAAGGAAGATCCGGTGATCTTCAACCTCACGGCGCTCGACGCGCGGCAGTGGGCGCGGACTGCGCGGGAAGCGGGAGCGCGCAGCGTCATTCTCACGGCGAAACACCACGACGGCTTCTGCCTGTGGCCCACGAAGACGACGTCGCATTCGGTGGCGAGCAGTCCGTGGCGGGGTGGCAAGGGTGATGTGGTGCGCGAGTTCGTTGATGCGGCACGTGCCGAGAAGCTGCGCGTCGGGCTGTATTGCTCGCCGTGGGATCGCAACGCCGCCGTCTATGGCGATTCGCCGAAGTACAACGATTTCTACATCGCGCAGCTCACGGAACTGCTCACGCAGTACGGTGAGATCGCCGAGGTATGGTTTGACGGCGCCAACGGCGAAGGGCCGAACGGGCGCAAGCAGCTGTACGACTGGCCGCGCATCTGGGGCACCGTGCGACGGCTCCAGCCATCGGCGGTGATCTTCTCCGACGCGGGGCCGGACATTCGCTGGATTGGCAACGAGAGCGGCTCGGCAGGCGATCCGAACTGGTCCACGGTCGATCCGTCCATCGTCACCGCACCGGGCGTTGACGGCCCGGAGATCATTCGCTCGCTGCAGCACGGCGATCGCGAGGGGACGGTGTGGCGTCCTGGAGAAACCGACGTCTCCATTCGGCCGGGGTGGTTCTATCACGCCGCTGATGACGCCAAAGTGAAATCCGTTGACGCGCTGGTGCGCATCTGGTTCTCGTCCGTTGGACGAAACAGCAAGCTGCTGCTGAACGTGCCGCCCAACCGCGAAGGGCGGCTCGCCGACGTCGATGTGAAGCGGCTGCTGGAGTTCAAGGAGGCGCGAGACCACTTGTTCGCGCACGAACTGCCCCGGCTCGGCTTTGGCTGGAAGATCGGCCCCGGGCGTCGTATCGAGGGGATGGCCGCGCTGCCACAGCCGACCGCGATCGGTGTGATTCGGCTGTCCGAGCGCATTCAGGAAGGACAGCAGGTCGCCAAGTATCGTGTTGAGGGTGACACGGGAGACGGCGTCTGGCGATTGCTCACGCGCGGTGAGACGATCGGTTACTGCAAGCTTGATCGCGTGCCGCCCGTTGGCCGCGTGGCACGGCTGCGCATTACCGTTGATGAGTTCGCCGAGACGATTGCGAGCATCGGTGTGCGCATTTTTCCGGCGGATTCGTAAGTTCAAGCATTCCGGCCCCCCGCTGCGTTTCTCCAGTGTCCGCGTTCATCTGCACGCGGCGGTGACCACCCGTTCCGGATGTCCATCATGACTCTGCGTTCAGCTGGGATTCTCGCGGTCGCGCTCAGCGTGGCTGCGTCGGGCGCTGCCGCTCAGCGCGGCTTCCCTCGCAATGAAGGCCCGTCGGGCCCGCCGAAAGTTCTCATCGTCCCGGGCGTGCGTTCCGGGACGAGCGAATTCCTGCTTGCGAACTACCCCGAGACGAAACCACTCGTCGCCGGCCAGATGGACTTCAAGCACTACCACACCAGCGTCGAGATCGAGGAGTGGCTGCGGAAGTGGGCCAAGGACCACCCCGATTTTGTGGATCTCACCTCGGTGGGGAAGAGCTTCGGCGGCCGTGACATCTGGCAGTTGACGCTGACCAACAAGAAGACGGGCAAGGACACCGACAAGCCCGCGGCATGGTTCGAGGGCGGCCGCCACTCGGGTGAGATCACCGGCACGGAGAGCGCGCTGTTTCTCGCGTGGCACCTGATCGAGAACTACGGCAAGGATGCCGAGATCACCAAGCTGCTCGACACGCGCGCGGTGTACATCAAGCCGATGAACAACCCGGACGGTTCCGACATGTACCGGCTGACCGCGCAGTCGAACCGGAGCACCGTGCGTCCGTTCGACGACGACGGGGACGGCCTGCTGGATGAGGACCCGCCCGAGGACATCGACGGCGACGGCTACATCATGCAGATGCGCAAGTACGTTGGGCCCGGCAAGGGAGACGCCATCAAGGACACGCTCGACAAGTCCGGGCGCCTCATGCGGCGCGTCGGCGCCGGGAAGGGCGACTACCTGCTGCTGGCAGAAGGGATCGACAACGATGGCGACGGGCGCGTGAATGAGGACGGCATCGGCGGGCTCGATCTGCACCGCAACTATCCCGAGAACTGGCGTCCGATGCGCGAGGCGACGGGCCGCGGCTACACGCAGGGCGGTTCCGGCGAATATCCGCTCTCCGAAACGGAGACGCGCGCGGTGGTGCTCTTCCTGCTGTCGCACCCGAACGTCGGCGTCGCGAACTCGATGGACACCGCCGTGCCGATGATGCTCCGCGCGCCGTCGACCTGCGAAGAGACGGAGTGCATGTACCCGGCGGACCTCAGGTTCTATCAGCACTTCGATTCCGTCGGCATCGCCAAGACCAACTATCCGTGGGCGGGCGATGTGTATCGCACCTACGCCACGCGCGGCGGCATCAATCCGATCACGGGCGATTCGGCGCGTCCCGAGCCGCTGTTCGGCCACGGTCCTGATTTTGGCTACTTCCAGTACGGCGCCATCTGGTACGGCGACGAGATCTGGAACGGCGGGCGCGAGAAGGACTACAACAAGGACGGACGCGTCGATGAGTATGAAGTGCTGCGTTTCTGCGATGAGGAATACGCGGGCAAGTGCTTCAAGCCGTGGACGAAGTTCAACGCCGGCGGCACGCTCGGTGAAGTCGAACTCGGCGGGATGAACCCGAAGTTCTGGTCGCAGAACCCCCCAGCCGAGTGGCTGGAGAAATGGGCGCGGAACGAGGCGATGTTCAACCTGTATCTCGCGCAGTCGCTGCCATCGGTGGAGATCGTGAGTGTCACGTCGGCGCTGGTGAAGCCGCTCAAGCCGGCGAAGGGTGCGAAGGTCGTGAGCGATTCGGCGACGCACGAGGTGAAGGTGACGCTCCGCAACAGCGGGCGGCTGCCCACCGCGCTTGAGATGGCGAAGCGCGTGAAGATCGTGCGCTCCGACATGATCTCGCTGCGCGCGGGAAGCGCGAACACCAGGCTGATCGGCCGCGCCCCCGAGTTCTGGCTGAACGGCGGCGAGACGAAGGTGATCACGCTGCGCGTGAAGGCGGGCCCGTCGGCCGAGGACCGAAAGCTCACCCTTCACTACACGAGCACGCGCGGCGGACTTGCGGACGCGGTGCATCAGATCGCGCCCTGAGCGCGCGCAACCCGCGAAACAAGCGCCCCGCGACGGATGACGTCGCGGGGCGCATTGTTCGGCGTTCTGTGCGGCGCTAGCGATCCATGGCAATCGCGGCGGGCGGCGCATCGGCCGTCGGGCACAGGTTACTCAGCATCTCGAGCAAGACCGTCGGGTTGATCGGTTTCTCGATGAATTCGTTCATGCCCGCCTCGAGGCAGCGGTGGCGGTCCGACCCGGCGGCGTGTCCCGTCAGCGCGATCACCGGCACAGATGGGAACCCGGCGGAACGGAGCGCGCGCGTCGCGTCCAGTCCATCCATGCCAGGCATCTCGACGTCCATGAAGATCGCGTCGAACGCCGGACTTGCCGAGATGACGCTGTTGAAGGCGGTCTGTCCGTCCGATGCCGTCGTGACGGTGCATCCGGCGTTCGCCAGCACCGCCTTCGCGACCGCCTGATTGACGGGATTGTCATCCGCGACGAGCACGTGCAGACCGCGGACGCGGCGGCGCACTTCGGCGTGACGATCGGCGTTCGATGGCTCCGCCGCCACCGCCGCAGGCTCGACCGAAATACGAGGCAGCGAGACACGAAACGTCGAACCGCTTCCGGGCGTGCTCTCGACCTCGATTGCACCGTGATGCGCCTCGACGAACTCCTTGACGATTGTCATGCCGAGTCCGGTGCTCGCCTCACCGGCGGTTCCCGGTCGCGAGAGGCGAGAGAATCGGTCAAAGAGGTGGGGCAGCGAGTCGGCGGCGATGCCGACGCCCGAGTCGATGACGCTGACGATCACCTGCTTGTCGCGGACCGCGACATCCACCTGCACGGTGCCGCCGATCGGCGTGAACTTGATGGCGTTGCTCAGCAGGTTGTTGAAGACGCGCATGAGGGACGAACCATCGCCGGCCACGGTAGTCGACGTGGCAGGCTTCGTGAACGTGATGGACTGCCGCTTGTGCTGAGCCAAATGCCGCAGCGCGGCGACGCTGCGACGAGCGACCTCCGCGACGTCGAGCGGGGTCAGCGTCAGGTGGGCGCGGCCGGCATCGTGCTTCGCGAGCGAGAGGATATCCTCGACCAGCGACAGGAGCATCTGTCCCGATTGCTTGATCAACGTCAGGTTCTCCTGCTCGGCGGGTGCGCGATCGCCGGTGAGCAACAGGTGCTCGGCGAAGCCCATGATGCCGCTCAGCGGCGACCGCATGTCGTGCGACAGCGTCGCCAGCATGTCGTTCTGCCACTGCAAATTGGCGCGCTGATGATTGAGGGCGTGGATCAGCCGCTGGGCAATTTGCGCCCGTTCGATGTGCTGCACGACGCGCGCGATCAGCTCTTCGTGAATGAAGGGCTTGGCGAGGCAGTCGGTGGCGCCGGCATGGAATGCGTCGAGGCGCTGTGCCTGGCCGGCACTCGTCAGGAAGACCACGGGCAGTTCGGTGAGCCCCAGCTCGCGCCGAATGCGGCGGCAGAGGGAGAGACCATCGAGTCCGCGCATCTCGATATTGGTGATGACGAGGTTGATCTCCGTCGTCCGATTGCAGAGCAGTTCGAAGGCGCGCAGTCCGTCCTCGGCCTCATGCACCTGCACGCCTTCGCTGCGGAGCGCCTTGCCGACGATCGTCCGAACGACGCGGCTCTCATCGACGAGGAGCACCTGCACATTTCGCAGCCGGTCGCCCGGCGACAGGATCTGCCGCACGCGGCGCGCCAGGGCACCCGCTTCGAACTTCTTGTGCACAAAATCCAGCGCGCCGAGTTCAAAGCCACGGCGCCGGTCGTCCAGCGTGTCGCTGCCGGTGAAGAAGACGACGGGGACGCGCTCGTCGGGCAGATGCCGAAAGCGATGGCGGAAGTCGTCGCTGTACAACCGCTCGCACGTTGAGAATCCGTCGAGCTCCGGCATCTCCACATCGAGCACGACGAGATCCGGCGTGAATCCACGTTCCACGCAATCGAGCGCCTCGCGCCCGTCGCCCGCTTCCGCAATCTCATAGCCGTCGGGCTCGAGTTCGCGCCTGACAATACGCCGGCTGGTCGCGCTATCGTCAACGATGAGCACGCGCTTGGGTATGACGTGTGGCACCCGTGACTCGGCGGCCAGCGCGGGGTCCAGAGCGGATATGGGCATTCGCGCGCCCCTCGCGGGCGCCATGGAGGCTCAAGGAAAGAACGGGGAGCGCCTCAGCGCGCACCTCGCCATTCTCAGATATCGGCAGATCGGGCCAGTGCTTGAGTCGGGCAGCAACATCCTCGAAATCCGAGTTCTCCTATCGGATTGAACGCCCCGATCAGGTAGCCGCTATCTCACCTCATCTCGCTCTCAATGACCCCGGCCAGCGGCGCAATGCCATCGGCGAATCGCTCGAGATCCGCCCACTTCGTGCGGTGGTTCGTGATGCACGTGCGAATGACGTACCGCCCGTTCACCATGGAACCGCTCGGCACCGCGAGCCCGGATTCCTGAATGCGGAGCAGCAACTCGCGGTTCAGCGCATCGCACTGCTCACCCGTGAAACCCGCGGGCACCCAGCGCCAGCAGACGATGTTGAGCGGCACGGGCGCGCTGATTGCGATGCCGGGCACGCGCGCGATGCGTTCGCCGAACGCGCGCGCCTGCATCACGTTTTGCTCGATGATGGCGCCGATGGCATCCACGCCGTGCGCCTTGAACGACATCCACGCCTTGAGCGCCTTGAAGCCGCGCGTCAACTCGGGTCCGCGGTCGGCAAAGGTGAGGCCGCCGGCAATCACGCCGCGCCCTTCGTCGCGCAGGTAGCTCGGCGTGAGAGAGAACGCCGCGCGCTGCTGCTCCGCATCACGCACGAGCACACAGGCGATCTCGAATGGCAGGAACCCCCACTTGTGCAAATCGAGCGCAATGGAGTCCGCGCGCTCCATGCCCTTCACGATCGGAGCGAGCGCGGGCGACAGCCGGGCGAGTGCGCCGAACGCGCCATCGACGTGAAACCACAGATCTTCAGCCGCGGCGAGATCGGCGAGGGCATCGAGGTCGTCCGTCGCGCCGCAGTTCACGGTGCCGGCGGAGCCGATGACGCAGATGGGACGCAGTCCTGCGGATCGGTCCGTCGCGATCATCGCGCGCATCGCCGCGACGTCGACCTCAAAGGCATCATCCACCGGCACCTTGCGCAGCGATTCGCTGCCCAGCCCGAGCAGTTCGAGACACTTCTGCGCCCAGCTGTGCACCTCGTGTGAGGCGTAGACGGCGAGGCGCGGCCCGCCGAGCGCGCCGAGCGTGCGCACGTCGAAGCCCGCCTTGGCGTGGCGCGCGACGGCGAGTCCCAGATAGTTGGCCATCGTGCCGCCGCTCATCAGCAACCCGCCGCTCGCCGCGGGCAGTCCCATCAACTCGGCGAGCCACGCGATGACGCGTTCTTCGACGAGCCGCCCCGCGTCGTTGAATCCGGCGAGGTGCGCGTTCATGCCCGACGCGAGCATGTCCGCCATCATGCCGAGCGGTGTGCCGTTGCCCTGCACCCAGCCAAAGAAGCGCGGGCTGCGCGAGCCGTTGGAGTAGGGGAGCACGTGTGTGAGAAACTGGTCGTACACCGCCGCTTCACCTTGCGGTGTGCGCGGCACGCGTTCGGCGGCGATGGTCGTTCGCACGTCCGGCGGCACCGGTGTCCACGCTGGCCGCTCGTGCAAGGTGCTGATGAAGTCGAGCGAGTCGTCCACCATCCGGTGGGCGAGCGCGCGAAACGCGTCCCAGTCCTGCGGGTCGAGTGTCGCGTCGGTGCGGGCGTGCGGCGGTGTGGAGGGCATGTCCGGAGATTAGTGCCACGCGCCGCCGTGCACTATCGGTCTGGCAGTCGCCGCCGCGGGCTGAGTACGCAGGCGCCCGCCAACAACAACTGCTTACCACGGATGACACGGATTGAACGGATGAACACGGATCCTGCTTGGGAGGAACCCCTCAAGGCAGGATCCGTGTTCATCCGTGCCCATCCGAACGATCCGTGGTAATCAGTAAGTCGCACGGTACAAACCAAATGAAACCCTAGCCGCTCTTGAGCCAACGCGCGAAGATAGAGCGGTTCGCCCCCGTTGCTGCCCGCCTGCGCACGCCACCCCAGCCTCGACTTCCATGCCCCGTTTTCGCGCCGCTTGGCTTCTCCCGAGCTTCTGCCTCGCCGCTGCGCTGCCAGCGCAAACGAGAATGCTGCGTTCTCCCTCGGTAAGCGCGCGGCACATCGCGTTCGCGTACGCGCAGAACATCTGGGTCGTCGACCGAACGGGCGGCGCCGCGCGGCGCCTCACGAGCTTCCAGGGCGAAACGCAGAATCCCAAGCTCTCGCCGGACGGCGCGCTCGTGGCGTTCAGCGCGGAGTACGGCGGCAACACCGATGTGTACGTCGTGCCCGTCGACGGCGGTACGCCCAAGCGCCTCACGTGGAACTCCGCGCCCGACATGGTGCAGGGGTGGACGCCCGACGGCAAGGCGGTGCTCTTCTCATCCACGCGCGAGACGTTCGGTCCATCGGCGACTCCCAAGTTCTACACGGTGCCCGCGGACGGCGGACCCGAATTGTTTCTCAACATCAGTCGCGGCTACCAAGGGCGCATCGCGCCGGATGGCAAGCGCATTGCCTACCGGATGAACAACAGCTGGGACGAGGAGCGCCGCAACTACCGCGGCGGGCAGAACCGCCCCATCTGGATTGCCGACCTGAAGACGCTCGACGTCGAGACGCCACCGTGGAAGGACTCCAAGGACATGGAACCCGCGTGGATCGGCGACGTCGTGTACTTCATTTCCGACCGTGACGGCGTGGCGAACGTCTGGTCGTACGACACGAAGACCAAGAAGCTCGCGCAGGCCACCGACTACTCGGACTTCGACGTCAAGACACTCGACGCCGGCGCCGGCGTGGTGGTGTTCGAGCAGGCCGGGTACATCCACGAGCTCGATGCCAAGACGGGCAAGGAACATCGCGTCAACATCACGGCCACCGGTGATTTCCCGTGGATGATGCCGGCGTGGAAGGACGTTGGCGGACGCATCGCCAGCATGGCGATCAGCCCCACCGGCAAGCGCGCGGCCGTCGAGGCGCGCGGCGAAATCTTCACGATTCCGGCGGAGAAGGGCGACGTGCGCAACATCGCGCCGTCGAGCGGGTCGGCCGAACGGGATCCGGCGTGGAGCCCGGACGGCAAGTCGCTCTCGTACTTCAGCGACAAGAGCGGCGAGTACAAGCTGTACATCGCACCGGCGGATGGGCTGACGCCACCGCGCGAAATCACGCTGCCAAACCACAAGCACTACTACACGCCGGCGTGGTCGCCTGACGGCAAGCGCATTCTGTACACCGACACCGATCTCAAGCTGTGGGTGCTGGACGTCGCGAGCGGGCAGGCGAAGGTGATGGGCGATGATCCGTGGATGGTGCCGACGCGCACGATGAATCCGGTGTGGAGTCCCGATTCGAAGTGGATCGCCTATGTGCGCCACCTCAACTCGCTGTACAAGCAGATTGTCGCCGTCAACGTCGAGACTGGAACCGCGAAGCCGGTGACGGATGGTCTGTCGGACGCGTCGTGGCCGGCGTGGGATGCGAGCGGCAAGTACCTCTGGTTCCTCGCGTCCACCGACTTCGGCCTGAAGTCGCAGTGGCTCGACATGACGAACTATCCGTTCGAGACGACGTACGGACTTTACTTCGCCATTCTCGCCAAGAACGAAGCAACGCCGCTGCTCCCAGAGAGCGACGATGAGACGGGCGCTCCGGCCGCTCCGAACGCGGCGCGCGTCGCGCGCGCCGGTGATGCCGCGGCCTCCGACGCCGCTCCCGCCGCTGCCGCATCGGTTCCTGCACGTGCCGCCGTGAGTGTGACCATCGACTTCGAAGGGCTCGCCTCACGCATCATCAGCGTGCCGGGCGTCGCGACGCGCAGTTACACTCGGCTTCAAGCGGGCACCGCGGGCACCGTCTTCCTCAGCGAAGCCGTGCCGGCCTCCGGCACGAGCGGTGCAGGCGGCGGACAGACGGTGCACCGCTACCAGCTGCGTGACCGCCGGGCGAGTGTATTTCTGAGCGGTGTCGCCGACTTTGACGTTAGCCGCGATGGGCGCAAGCTGCTTTATCGCGGCAGTGGCATTGGCGGTGGTGGCGGTGCAGTCGGTGGCCCCGCGGCCGCGGGTCCATCGCTCTTCATCGTGGACGCGGCCGGTGCGCCGCCGCAGGCAGGCGCGGGCCGGCTGAATGCAACGCTGCGCGCGTGGATCGACCCGAAGCTCGAGTTCCAGCAGATCTTCAACGAAGGGTGGCGCAACCAGCGCGACTTCCTGTACGTGCCGAACATGCACGGCGCCGACTGGCCGAAGATGCGCGCGATGTACGGCGCGCTGGTGCCGTTCGTCAATCATCGCAGCGACCTGAACTACGTGATCGACATGATGGGGTCGGAAATCGCGATCGGTCACTCGTATGTGCGCGGCGGGGATATGCCCGCGGTGCCCGCGAATACCGGCGGGCAGCTTGGCGCCGATTTCGCTCTCGACCAGGGGCGCTACCGCATCACGCGCATCTACGACAACGAGAGCTGGAACACCGATCTGCGCGCGCCGCTCGCCGTACCGGGCGTCGACGTGCGCGTGGGCGACTATCTGATCGCGGTGAACGGCGAAGAGCTGCGCGTTCCCGACAACCTCTATCGACTGCTCGATGGCACGGCGGGCCGCCAGACCGTGCTGACCGTCAACGACCGGCCGGTTGCCGACGGGGCGCGCCGCGCCACGGTTATTCCCGTGGCGAACGACCAGGGCCTTCGGGCGCGCGCCTGGGTGGAGCACAATCGCCGAGTGGTTGATTCGCTGTCACACGGCAAGCTGGCGTACGTGCATCTGCCCAACACCGGGCAGCCCGGGTACAGCAGCTTCAACCGATACTACTTCGCGCAGCAGGACAAGCAGGGCGCCATCATCGACGAGCGATACAACGGCGGTGGCTCCGCCGCCGACTACATCATTGACGTGCTCCAGCGCGACTTCGACGGCTATTTCAACAACGTCGCCGGCGATCGCGTCCCCTTCACGAGTCCCGCGGCCGGCATCTGGGGGCCAAAGGTGATGATTATCAACGAGCAGGCCGGCTCGGGCGGCGACTTGATGCCGTGGATGTTCCATCATCGCAAGATTGGCACGCTCGTCGGCAAGCGCACGTGGGGCGGCCTCGTGCACACCGCCGACACGCCGGGATTCATCGATGGCGGCTCGATGATTGCGCCGCGCGGCGGTTTCTTCCGCCGCGACAATCAGTGGGATGTCGAGAACGTGGGACAGGCGCCGGACATCGATGTCGAGAACTTCCCCAAGGACGTCGCCAGCGGGCACGACCCGCAGCTCGAGCGCGCCGTGCAGGAAGCGCTCAAGCAGCTCGAGGCGAAGCCCGTGCAGCGCGCCATGAAGGAACCGCCGGCCCCGACGTGGGGCAAGCGCGTGAAGCCAATGCCTTGAGCTCCGGCTGCGGGCAGGACACGGCACTGCTTAACTCGGATGACACCGATTGAACGAATGAACACCGATCCTGCACCGCCGGGGTTACCCCAACGAGCAGGATCCGTGTTCATCCGTGCCCATCCGAATCATCCCAGGAACTCAGTTGCAGTTCCTCTCAAATCACGCGAAGCTTGAGAGGCAGGCCGCCGCGCCACGCGACGTACTGCATTCAAAGCCGTGCCACCAACACTCAGACTTCGCGCATCGCTGCTCCTCGTGAGCGCGATGGCGTGCTCCTCCGCGGGTGCGCCCGACGGGCTCGGTACGCCGATCACGTCCATTGGATCGGCGCCCGATACCACCGTCGCGGTGATCGCTCCTGGCGTCACGCACTATCGATTCACCGACAAGTCCGGGCCGTGGGAAGTGAACTTCGTGCGCGTCGATCTCCGGCGCACCGACCTGATGCTGCGGCACGTGCGCGCGCTCGATCAGCTGCGCGGTCGCGAAAAGCCGAGCAGCATGGCGCGCCGCATCAGCAGTCCCGGTGTTGCCGCACTCGTCGCCGTGAACGCCGACTTCTTCCAGACCAGCGGCGAGAACGAAAACAACCAGGTGCTCGACGGTGAGTGGTGGAAAGGTCTCAAGGTCACCGACTCGGGCTTCGACACGTTTGACAACGTGCACGCGCAGTTTGCGATGGACGCCGCCAATCATCCCTGTTTGGATCGTTACGCGCTCGACGCAACAGCATGGGTGCGCGGTGTTGCCATGCCAGTGACCAACCTGAACTTCAGCGCCGCGGGCACGGCCGAGCAGACGGTGCTGTTCACGCCGCGCTTCGGAACGACTACAACGCGCGACACCACGCGCTCCGCCGCGGAAGCACCGCTGCGTCTCGCGGGGCGGCGCGGCGACACGCTGGTCTACGTGCGCCGCGGCGTCGTCGCGAACGCGAGCGGGTCCGCCATTCCCTCCGACGGTGCCATCTTCGCCGCCTACGGACTCGGCAGTCGACTGCACGACGTGCAAGCGATCGCCGACGGTGACACCGTGAAGATTCTGCTCGCGACGCTGCCGCGCCTTCCCAAGAACGCCGCACCATCGCTGATCGTCGGCGGCTGGCCGCGCATTCTCAGCGACGGCGTGATCGTCGCCGCCAACTCGGCCGCCCTCGAGGGCACCATCGCGGCAAACGCCGAGGTGCGGCACCCGCGCACGGCGGTTGGATTCTCCCGCGACAGCACCACGCTGCTCCTGCTCGTCGTGGACGGACGCTCCGAGCAAAGCGTCGGCATGACCATCGTCGAACTCGCGACGCTCATGCGCCAGCTCGGTGCCTGGCACGCGCTCAACTTTGACGGCGGCGGTTCAACCAGCATGGTGATCAACGGCGCCGTGGTGAACACGCCGAGTGATCCGACCGGTGAACGCGAAGTGGGCGACGCGCTGCTGGTGATCAGGAAGTAGCGCGCGGCGGCGCTACGCCGACAACCGCTCGATCAACATCCACGCGCCGCTGCCAATGCCAATGCCGATGATCGCGCGCCGCACCCAATGCTGGCCGACGCGCTGGGCCAGCCGCGCGCCAATCATGCCGCCGAGTGCGGCGCCGACCGCCATCGTGAGCGCGATCGGCCAGTGCACAATGCCGCTCACCGCGAAGATGAGCACCGCCACGAGGTTGATGTTGAGGCCGCCCCAGTTCTTGAGACCATTCATCGTGTGAATGTTCGTGAGCCCCATCATGCCAAGTGCGGCGAGCATCAGGATGCCCGCGCCCGCACCGAAATAGCCGCCGTAAATGGCGACGAAGTACTGGTAGATCAGGTAGCCGGTCGGCGGCGGCGGAAGTTCGGCGCCGTCCGCGACCGCGATGGCGTGCCCCACGGCCCATCGCATCATCGGTCCTTGCAGCACGAAAAGCAGCGTGGCGCCCCAAATCAGCCACGGTACGCTGTCGGCGAATTTCCGTTCCGGTGTGCAGAGAAGGAGGACAGCACCGGTGATGCCACCAAGCAGGCTTGGCAGCGCCCAACGGATGGTCCACGAGCGTGCGCCCCGCAGGGAATCGCGGTAGCTCCAGAAGCTCGTCAGCGTCCCTGGCCAGAGGGCAACCGTGCTTGTGGCGTTCGCCATGAGAGGCGGAACGCCAATGCCGATCAGGGCGGGGAAGGTGAGCAGCGTGCCGCCGCCGGCGATGGCGTTGACGATTCCGCCGCCCATCGCGGCGAGCGCCACGAGGGCCAGGCGCATCGGTTCGAGCGCGGGAACGTCAGTCGGATTGAGGATGGCCATGTCGGGTAAGTTGCGCCTCCCTTGGGCGCTTCCCACTGGTAACGTTCTGCCCGTGCGCGCCGTTCATAGTAGGGCATTGCGCGCCAATGCAGTAGCTTTTTCTGTTGCATGCACGATGCTCGTGTACGTGCTCGCCGGGGATTGGCCGTCATGGCCCGCCCCTCTCTCACTGACTGAAATCGTGCCGGACGAGTGTTCCGCTGCGGTTTCACCATTCGAGTTCTGGTAGACGACCATGTCTGGTTCGACCGATGCGGCCAAGGGGCCGCCCGCTGGAGATCATCTGGAGATCAAGGACTCGCGCACCGGCAAGGTGTACTACGCCCCGATCACCGATGAGACCATTCGCACTGCCGACCTGAAGCAGATCAAGGTCAATGCCGACGACTTCGGCATCATGGGCTACGATCCGGCGTTCATGAACACCGCCTCGTGCCGTTCGGCGATCACCTTCATCGATGGCGACAAGGGTATCCTCCGCTATCGCGGTTATCCCATTGAGCAGCTGGCCGAGAAGGCGAGCTTCCTTGAGGTGGCATGGCTGCTGCGGCACGGCGAGCTGCCGACGCAGCAGGAGTACGACCAGTTCGTCGCCAACATCACGTATCACACGTACGTGCACGAGAACATCAAGCAGTTCCTCACCGGGTTCCGCTATGACGCGCACCCGATGTCGATGCTCGCGGCCGGCGTGTCGGCCCTCTCGTCGTTCTATCCCACGGCGAAGTCGATCCACGATCCGGTGGAGCGCGACATCGCCTACATCCGCCTGCTGGCGAAGATGCCCACCATCGCGGCGTTTGCGTATCGTCACGTGAAGGGGCTGCCGCTTGTCTACCCTGACAACTCGCTGCCCTACACCGAGAACTTCCTCTCGATGATCGCGCGCATGTCGGAGCCGAAGTACGAGGCGAATCCTGTCTTCGCCCGTGCCATCGACGTGCTCTTCATCCTCCACGCCGACCACGAGCAGAACTGCTCGACCAACGCCGTGCGCGCCGTCGGCTCGTCGCACGTCGATCCGTACTCGGCCGTCTCGGCCGGCATCAACGCGCTCTACGGCCCGCTGCATGGCGGCGCCAACGAGGCGGTGCTGCGCATGCTCGAGGAGATCGGCCACCCGAGCAACATCCCGGCGTTCATCGAGAACGTGAAGAGCGGCAAGGGCGAGTCGCGGCTGATGGGCTTCGGCCACCGCGTCTACAAGAGCTACGACCCGCGCGCCAAGATCGTGAAGGGGCTCTGCGACCAGGTGCTCAAGATCTCGGGCATGACGAAGGACATGGAAATTGCACTCGAACTCGAGCGCATCGCGCTCAGCGATGAGTACTTCATCAAGCGCAAGCTCTATCCGAACGTCGACTTCTACACCGGGCTCATCTATCGCGCGCTGCACTTCCCCACGGACTACTTCACGGTGCTGTTCGCGATTGCGCGCACGGCGGGGTGGATGTCGCAGTGGGAGGAGTTGCTGCTCGACAAGGAGCAGAAGATCGCCCGTCCGCGGCAGATCTACACCGGCTACCAGGAGCGGCCGTACAAGTCGGCACTGAACTACACGCACAAGATTACCAAGTAGACGCAGGACACGGATCACGGATTTCGATCCCGGATATCGATTCCGGAATCCGAGCAACGATGGGGGGCGCCGGTTTAACGGCGCCCCCTATTGCATCGGAATCTGAATCCGCAATCGTCGTCCGTTATCGCAATCCGTGATCCGTGTCCGGATGCGCCGAGGCGCAGCCTCGGCGTACCGGACATCGCTCGCAATGCGCCACCCGCGCCGTGCACACCAACGCGCCCAGTTCCATCAGCGCCTGATTGTGCACCCACACCGCGCGCCCCGTGCGCGGCAGAATCCCTTCGGCAATCTCCCAGAGCCGCGTGAGATCGCGCGCGCGCTTGGGGTGCAGCCTTGGCGCAAAGTAGCGTTGCAACACGCGCGCGACGTTTGTGTCTACCAGCGCGGCGCGCCGCTCGTACGCGAAGCTCGCCACGGCACCCGCGGTGTACGCGCCCACGCCCGGCAGCGCGCGCAGCGCCGCGGGATCCGCCGGGAGCGCCCCGTCGTACACGGCCGCCTCCTCGCGCACCACGCGGCGCGCCAACTTGTGCAGGTTGCGCGCCCGGGCGTAGTAGCCGAGCCCGCGCCACTGCGCGAGCACCTGCGATTCGCGTGCCGAAGCCAGCGCGCCAAGGTCGGGAAATCGCGCGATAAAGCGCTCGTAGAAGTCGAGGACCCGCGACACCTGCGTCTGCTGCAGCATCAGCTCAGAGACGAGAATGCGGTAGGCATCGCGCGTCTCGCGCCACGGTAGCGCCCGCGCATTGCGGCGAAACCACGCGCGCAACCGTCGCGAGAACTCGCGGGCGTCGGTCGCCGCAGGCAGCGCGGCCGCGAGTGCAGCGCGCGAAGCATTCGGATGTCGCGAAGCATGCGGAGCTCGCGGAGCTGGTGTGCGTACACCACGCACGTGCGTGCGCTTGACCGCGGAACGAGGGGGCGCCATGCGCGGAAAGCTAAGGGCGCGCGCCGTCGCTGTCTCGGCGCCCGCGTTTGGTTAGGTTCCATCGACACTACGACGGTGGCGTCGCCCTACCTCTGCACGACACCGTGCCCCTTCCCGTGCACCCGACAGTGCCCCTTCCCGTGCCCTCGCCGTGAGTCTCCCCCATGGCCTAACCCCCGTTCTCGTCTTCGAGATCATCGCTGTCGTCCTCGCCGCGTTGTCGGCGATGATCACGGCGGCCAAGAAGAACCTCGATTTCGTCGGGACCTTCGCGCTCGCGGTGGTCACGTCATTCGGCGGAGGCACCATTCGCGACGTGCTGCTCGACCGGCGGCCGTTCTTCTGGGTCTCGCGGTGGGAATACCTCGTCGTCATCTTCGCGCTCTGCCTGCCGTTCGTATACAGCCGGCGCGTCCACGATTGGTCGCGCCGGCTGGTGGCGCGCGGTGAGTTCGTCGACGCGCTCGGACTCGGCTTCTTCACCGTCGTCGGCGTCACGCTCGCGCAGCAGGCGCATCTGCCGGCCGCGGTAGCCGTGCTGATGGGCGTGATCACCGCCACGGGCGGAGGGGTGCTGCGAGACTTGCTGATCAACGAGATCCCGGTCGTCTTCAGGCACGGCGAGACGCTCTACACGACGTCCGCATTTGCCGGCGCGATTGTCTTCCTCGTGGTGCAGCGCCTGCACAGTCCGAGCGCGGTCATTTCGTCAGTCGCGGTGGCCGTCGGGCTCAGACTCTACAGCGTCTGGGCGGGGGCAAGCCTGCCGCGCCCGCACTGGATTTCCACGGGCACGCATCGGGTGCCAACCGCGGAGCACCCCACGCGGCCGTCGTCGGGGGACAATCGGCCGGTCGGTCGCACGGATGATCGCACGGCGTTGACGAAGGACGCTCCGAGCGTGCCACCGTCCGACTGACGGCTACTTCGGGCTCCACGTCGGCGCCGCCGACAGCAGTCCGCCACCCACAATGATCTCGCGGGCGAGCAGCAATCCAAACGCGAGACTGAGCGCCCCCGCCGCGAGGCGAATGCCGCCGTGCAGCTTGGCGACGCGCTCGCTGGCGTACATCGCGGGCGCGGCAATGAGCACCGTGACGAGCATCATTCCGGCGATGGTGCCGATGCCAAAGACGAGCAGGTAGGCGAGCGCCCACGCGGTTTGCGGAATGGCGGTCAGCACGAGAATGGCGACGGCCGCCGATCCCGCGAGGCCATGCACCGTGCCGATCAGCAGCGGCCGGCGAGAATCAAACTCGTGGGTGTGGCCGTGCGCATGCACCGGCGCGTCGGTTCGCAGATTGCTGAAGCCGAGCACGATCAGCATGATCGCCACGCCAAACTCCAGCGCGAGCCCGAGGCGTGGCGGAATGACGAGCCGAAACGCGATGATCGCGCCGCCGACCGTGAAGACGGTGATCGTATGCCCGATGCCCCAGAGCACTCCGATCCACGCGGCACGCTTCAGCGTGCGCTCCCGGGCCACGATGGCGGTCACGGCAACCACGTGGTCGGCATCCGTGGCGTGCCGCAGCCCGAGCAGAAAACCGAGCAGCGCCGCCGAGAGCGCAGAGAACATGCGTAGAAGCTTACCGCGCGGCGCAAAGCAGGGTCAAGCGCGGCGCGCCTACCGCACGGTCTTCGTCTTCCGCCGCAGAAAATCCATCAGCACAAACTGGCCGAGCGACATCGTATTCGTGAAATACGCCCGCCCGCGGCAGATGCGCGACACCATCTTCACGAACTCCACTAGCGCCGGATCGCGCGCGAGCATGAACGTGTTGATCACGATGCCCGACCGTCGGCACTCGGTGACCTCCTTGAGCGTCTCGTGCAGCACGAAGGCATCGAGCCCCATCGAGTTCTTGTAGATGCGGCCGTCCTCCATCGTCAAGGCGCTCGGTTTTCCGTCGGTGATCATCACGATCTGGCGCATGTCCTTGCGCTGCGCGAGCAGCAGACGGCGCGCAAGCTTCAGCCCTTCCGCCGTGTTCGTGTGAAACGGCCCCACCTGCGCGGTCGCCAGCGCTTCGATGGGAATCTGCTCGGCGGAATCGTGGAAGAGCACCGTCTGAAGCGTGTCGCCGGGAAACTGAGTGCGGATCAGGTGCGTGAGGGCGAGCGCCACCTTCTTGGCCGGCGTGAAGCGGTCCTCGCCGTACAGGATCATCGAGTGCGAGCAGTCGAGCATCAGCACCGTGGCGCACGACGACCGGTGCTCCGTTTGGTGCACCATCAAGTCGGGATAGTCGATGTCGAGCGGTACGTCGAGCGAGCCGGTGCGCGTGAGGGTGTTGAGCAGCGTCGCATTGACGTCGAGATTCATCGCGTCGCCGAACTCGTACGCGCGGCTCGCGGCGTCCGCCTCGATGCCGGTGGCGAGGTGCGGCGTGTCGTGGCTGCCAAACGACGACTTGCCGACGCCCTGCAGCAAGTGCTTGAGCGCCTTGTAGCCGAGAAAGTCGATGCCCTTGCTCGTGAGCTGAAACTGCACGTCGCGCGCGGCGGCACGGGCCAACCCGCCGGGGCCGGTAACGGCCTGATGCCCAGCCGGCATCTGCGGCGCCTGATCGAGCTTGAGCAGCCCCTCGTCGATGAGACGCTGGACGATGCGATCGAGCAGCTCGGCGAGCTTGGATTCTGAGATCTCGTCGCCGTCGCCGCGAAGCGCCTCAAGCATCTCAGGCGTAAACTGTCCGCCCTGAATGAGCGCATCGAGGATCGCCTGGCGCAGCGCGTCGAGCGATTTGTCCGCCGCCTCGCCTGTTTCACCCCAGAACGGATGCTCCTGCGGCCCGCCGGCGAAGCCGGATTGAAGCAAGAAATCCGCGAGCTGATCGAGCAGCGACTGCAGGTCGAGCTGATCGGCCGCTTCGGGGCTGAACTTCGAATAGGTGTGGAACCGCATGGGGGGCCTCCGCCGCTCAATCAACAGCCAGCGCGCGCATTCGGCAAACCCCTCTCGCGTCGGCGGAGTTCCCGAATGTCGCGGCGGGAACCGCTTCTACTGACTACCACGGATGACACGGAGGTCACGGATAAACACGGATCACTCGTTGGGGGAACGCCCAAACGCCTGATCCGTGTCCATCCGTTCAATCCGTCTCATCCGTGGTAGTCCGTAGAACTTGCCGACAGGCCGAACTCACAGTCGGCGCCAAGACTTACCCCGCAAGCGTGCCAACGGCGATCTTTCACGGATGTCCGCCCGCGACTCGTCGATCAATCCGTTCCGCATCCTCGAGAAGTCCAAGAACTTCCGGATCTTCTTCGCGGGACAGACGACGTCGCTGATCGGCACCTGGATGCAGCAGGTGGCGCAGGGGTGGCTGGCGCTGCAGCTCTCCAACGACGCTTTTCTCGTCGGCGTCGTCGCCGCCGCGGGCACGCTTCCCATTCTCGTGCTCTCGCTGCCGGGCGGTCTGGTCGCCGACCGGTTTCGTCGGCTGCGCGTGGTCGCCATCGCGCAGTCATTGCTGCTGGCCGAGGCGATCCTCCTCTGGTGGTTTACGTGGTCAGGCCACATGACCATCAATTGGCTCATCGCCATCGCGTTGCTGGGCGGCATCATCTCCGCGTTCGAGATTCCGGCGCGCCAGTCGCTCTTCGTCGAGCTCGTCGGCAAGGACCACGTGCTCGACGCCATCGCCCTCAACTCCAGCGGCTTCAACCTCGCACGCATCGCGGGTCCGTCGCTTGCCGCCATCGTCATCGCGCGCTTTGGGCTCTCGTGGTGCTTTGGCATCAATGCCATCTCGTATCTCGCCGTCTTGCTCAGTCTCGCGCTCATCCGCCTTCCGCATCTGACAGTGGCGCCGGCGGGCCGGCCGCTGCACGCACTCGGCGAAGCGTTTACGCACGTGCGCACACATCGGCTCACGTCGGTGCTGATGCGCGTGGTGGCGGTGTACTCATTGCTCGGCATTCCGGTGCTGACGCTGCTGCCCGTGCTCGCGCGCGACGTGCTTGGGCTCGGCGCCGGCGGCTATGGGGCGCTCATGACGTGCGTCGGCGTTGGCGCGTTGCTCGGCGCCCTCAGCATCGCCGCGGCCGGCCAGCGTCTCCACCGGCACCGCGCGCTGATGGTTACCTCGCTCGCGTTCCCCGCGCTGCTCGTGCTCGTCAGCCTGTCGCGCGCTGAGGTGTTCACCGGACTGCTGCTCTTCGGCGTCGGCGCCTGCATGGTGGTCAACAGCGCGGTGATCAATGGCATGCTGCAGGCCGCCGCGCCCGATGCGCTGCGCGGCCGAGTGATTTCGATCTATGTTGCGGTGTATATCGGCACCAACCCCATCGGCTCTTTCGTCAGCGGCGCCATCGCGCGTCTCTACGGAAGCGCGTGGGCCATCGGCGGCATGGCGGCGCTCATGGGCATGTTCGGCATCTGGGCCATTCGGCGCTATCCGGAGTTGCGGCACGGCGCGTAGCGCGCAGGCGCGCTATCGCTCGTCGTCCTCCACGCCGCCGCGTCGGCGCCGCGTCTCTCGCTCCGCGGCGCCGTAGCGGCCGCTCTCCGATCGCGACAGCTTGCGGCGCGCCACCAGCGACTCGAGCACCAGCTCGCACGACACCGCAAACGCCGCATCGTCACCCGGCGGGGCAAGCCCCATGTCCTTCACGAAGCCGCCGAGTCCGGGCACGGAGTCAAACGCGGTGCGCAGTGCGGCGGTAGGTACTTCATCGGTCACCTGCAAGGCGGCGCCGGCATCGAACCACATCACCACGTCGTCCATCGCGGCCGGACCGACCAGATCGCGCAGCGTCGCGTCGGCCGCCCGCCGTATGAGTTCGCGCGCCAGCGCCGCGCCGCCGAGCAGTTCGCCCTCATACTCGAGCTCGAGTTTGCCCGTGATCGCCGGCAGCGCGGCGTAGAGATCGGCGAGCCGCGGCGTGATGCGCGCTTCGCCCGCGAGCACCGCGCGGCGTTCGGCGTTCGAGATCACGTTTTCGAGCACGGTGATCGGCAGCCGCTGCGACACGCCCGACCGGTGATCGATGCGCCGGTCCTTTCGCGCTTCGAACGCAACGCGTTCAATCACTTCGGCGACCATCGGCACGAGATCAAGCGGCCGGCCGTCACGCGCCGTCCACGCCTCCTGTTTCGTGATCGCCATGCCAAGCTCCACCTTCTCCGGATAGTGCGTGAGAATCTCGCTGCCAATCCGGTCCTTCAACGGCGTGATGATCTTGCCGCGCGCCGTGTAGTCCTCGGGATTCGCCGTGAAGCACAGCAGGACGTCGAGGGCCAGCCGCACGGGATATCCCTTGATCTGCACATCGCCTTCCTGCATCACGTTGAACAGGCCCACCTGCACCTTGCCGGCCAAGTCGGGCAGTTCGTTCAGTGCGAAGATGCCGCGGTTGGCGCGCGGCAGCATGCCGTAGTGCATCGTCAGCTCATCGGCGAGCAGGTGGCCGCCGCGCGCCGCGCGAATGGGGTCGACGTCGCCAATCAGATCGGCCACCGTCACGTCAGGCGTCGCCAGCTTTTCGACATAACGCTGATCGCGTCCCACCCACGCGATTGGCGTGTCGTCGCCCGCCTCGGCGATGAGGTTGCGCGCAAAACGCGACACGGGGGCGAACGGCGAATCGTTGATCTCGCTGCCGGCCACGACGGGGATGGCATCATCCAGGAGCGTCGTCAGGGCGCGCAGGATGCGGCTCTTCGCCTGCCCACGAAGGCCGAGGAGAATGAAGTGATGCCGCGACAGCAGGGCATTCACGAGATGCGGCACCACCGTATCCTCGTATCCCATCACGCCCGGCAGCAGCGGGCCGCCGGCAGCCAATCGCGCCAGCAGGTTGCCGCGGATCTCGTCCTTGACGGAGCGCCTGGCGCGTGCGGACTCACCGAGGGGGGATGACTTGAGGGCGCCGAGTGTCTGGGGGAGCTGGGTCACTTCATGAGTCTCGTGTAGGGGGCTTCGATGTCGGCGTGGCAATGAAGCGCCTGGTTCGCCAGCGGGCCAACCAGGCGGCGATAACTCGGCCTCGGTCCAAAGTTCACGAGCAGGCCAACGGGCAGGTTGGCCGCCCGAAGGTAATTGATCAACTGCGCCTCGTGCGATCCTCCGAGTTGATCGACGGCCTTCACCTCGACGACTACCCGCCGGTCGACAATGAGGTCCGCACGGAACTCCCCGACCAGCTGTCGCTCAAACATGACGTGGAGCGCGACCTCGCGCAGAACCTCGCGCCCCGTGCGTTCCAGCGTGTTGCCCAGCGCCCGGTGATAGACGGATTCCAGGAATCCGTATCCAAGCCGGTTGTACACGTAGTAGAACGCGCCAATGATGACGCGCGTCGTCTCGTAAGCCGGCAGGTGCTCTTCCGCCATTCTTGCTGTCCATGATGGTTCGTGACCAGTCGAATCATCTGGGGCGGACGGCCACCGTGCATCACCGTTCCGTTCTCTCTCGGGGCAGGAAACTGCAACTGACTTCCACGGATGACACGGATCAAACGGATCAACACGGATCAGGCCATGGAAGAATCCATGAGAGCAGTATCCGTGTGCATCCGTGCCCATCCGTTCAATCCGTGGAAGGCAGTAGGACCAGCCTAGTCACCGATGCCAGCGACGCCTACACGACTGCGGTCACCTCAACCAGATTGTCGTAGAACACCGGCCCCGCGCCCATGTCCGTCGTCCGCTGGGACGTCGTCTCGTTCGCGTTGTGGCCGTCGCTCGTGAGCTTGCCCCACCAAATGCTCGGCGCCCAGACCACGCCGGCGCGCACCGAATCCGCCACGCGCGCTCTCGCGCTGAACGCGCCGCGGTCGTTGAACACGACCACCATCGCACCGGCCTCAATGCCGCGCGAGGCCGCGTCCTGCGGGTGGAGCGTGAGCTCCGGTTCCGCGTCCTTGCGCAGCGACGCGACATTCACAAAGGTCGAGTTGAGGAACTGGTGCCGCGGCGACGAGATCAGCGTCAGGGGGAACCGCTCCGCGAGATCGGGGACCGACTCCGGATACTCGTGCGGCGGCGTGAACGCCGGTAGCGGGTCCAGCCCCATCGACTCCATGCGCGCCGAATAGAACTCGCACTTGCCGCTCGGCGTCAGGAATCCGCCGTCGGCATACGGGAGATACGGCGTCGGTACGTTGAGCCGCACCCAGCCGCGCTCCATGAGCGCGTCGTAGGTGACCGTGGTCATCTTCTCGTCGGTCGTGTCCAGCGCCTGCCGCAGCAATGCGTCGTCATCATCCGCGAGACACGCGTTTGCGAGTTCCATGTGGGACGCGATCTCGCGGAAGATCTGTGTGTTGGGCTTGCATTCACCCAGTGGCGCGATGGCGGGGCGGTTCAGTGTGGCGTAGTGATGCCCGTACGCGAAGTGCACGTCGAGATGCTCCAGCTGCGTCGTCGCCGGCAGCACGTAGTCAGCGTAATCGGCGGTATCCGTCTGGAAATGTTCGAGCACCACCGTGAACAGATCCGTGCGCCGCAGCCCCGTGAGCACGCGGTTGCGATCCGGCGCCACCGCGGCGGGATTCGAGTTGTAGACGATCAGCGCCCGCACCGGCGGCCCGCCGACTCCCGCGTCGGGCAGCGTGAGCGCATCCCCCAGCCGGATCATGTTGATGGTGCGCACCGCGGGCGATAGCTCCGGCCGCTCGAGCGCCGCGGTGTTGTACTTGAAGTTCGCGCTCGTCGAGAGCTGCACGCCGCCCCCCGCGCGCCGCCAATGGCCCGTCACCGCAGGCAGGCACGCAATCGTCCGCACCGCCATCGCGCCGCCGCCGTGCCGCTGCAGTCCGTAGTTGATGCGCAGGAACGCCGACGTCGCGCGTCCGTACTCGCGCGCCAGCTCAATGATGCGGGCCGCGGGAATGCCGGTCAGCGACGCCGCGCGCTCCGGCGGATAGTCGTTAAGCCGCTGACGCAACTCGTCAACGCCAATTGTGTGCCGGGCGATGAAGTCGTCATCCTGCAGGCCTTCGGCGAAGATCACGTGCATCATGGCGAGCGCCAGCGCGGCATCGGTGCCCGGTCGGATCGGAATCCACTCGTCGCACTGATCGGCGGTGCGCGTGCGAATGGGATCAATGCAGAGCACGCGGGCGCCCTGGTCCTTCGCCTGGCGCACGAAGGGCCACAGGTGCGGATTCGCGGTGAGCGTGTTCGTGCCCCACAGCACCACGAGGTCGCTCGACGGAATGCCCTCCGCGTCAGCGCCGACGTTGGCACCCACGGTCATCCTCATGCCCCACGCACCAGCGGTGCTGCAGATCGTGCGGTCAAGCTTTGACGCGCCGAGTGCGTGAAAGAACCGACGGTCCATCGACTGACCCTGCAGCATGCCCATGGTGCCGGCGTACGAATAGGGCAGGATCGACTGCGCGCCGTCGGTGCTTGCCGCGATCTCGCGCAGCCGCACGGCGATATCCCGCAGCGCTTCGTCCCAGCTGACGCGCACAAACTCGCCGCGTCCTTTTCTTCCAACGCGCTTCAGCGGGTGCAGCAGCCGGTCCGCGTGATAGGTGCGCTCGAGGTAGCGATTGACCTTCGCACAGAGAAACCCGGCCGTGAACGGATGCTCCGGGTCGCCCTGCACGCGCACCGCGCGGCCGTTTTCGACGGTCGTGAGCATCGCGCAGGTGTCGGGGCAGTCGTGCGGGCAGCCGCCCCGGACGACGTGAACGGCGGACTCGGACAATTCAGTGCGTCCTCGAAACGGTGCTGAAACGCAGATGTCAGGGGAATCCTGCATAATATGCGGTAGTCCCCCCTTACGTCAGGCGGCTCCGATGTAGGGCTTGGCGCAACTGGTTGCGCGTGCGGCAGTTACATCGTATCTTCAGGTGCTAGACTTCGGGGCAGTTGGAGGCGCGACGGGACCGCGTGTTTCAACAACCGGAGGCGGAGCAGAACGAGTCTAAGGACATCGGTGATTGCCGTCTGGGCGAGTCAGTGCCGCGTGTCTTGACGATGCGTCCATTCTCCGTAAATTCAGCGCGTTCGAGCACTGCGTACCAAGGCGCAGTCTCGCGCTGTGCCTTTTTCGTCCCTCCTTTGGAGATCATCTCAATGAAGCGCATTGCCCTCGTCGCTGCTGTGCTCGTTCTCGCCGCTTGCGCCAAGAAGGAAGAGGCCGCTCCGGCCGCTGATGCCGCCGCTCCGGCCGCTGCTCCGGCTGCTGCGATGGACACCACCAAGAAGGACACGACGGCTGCCGCTCCGGCCGCCGCCCCGGCTGCTGCGCCGGCCGCCGCTCCGGCTGCCGCCAAGAAGCCGTAATCAGGTTTCTAGCTGAACGACGCGGGCGCGACGAAAGTCGCGCCCGCGTTCGTTTGCGGCCATGTGCCGTCGCACGGACGCCGCACGGCCCCGCCGCGCGCGCGTGACACCGCGCCGCTCTACCCACTGGCACGCACGCGCAAACGTGGCCATTGTCAGGACAATCGCAGGCCGACTGCCTTCTCACGTGAGCCCCCCATGCCCATCACGCTGACGATTAACGGCGCGCCCGTCACCGTCGACGCCCCACCCGAGATGCCGCTCCTGTGGGTGCTGCGCGACCACCTCAATCTCAAGGGCACGAAGTTCGGCTGCGGCATCGCCAACTGCGGCGCGTGCACGGTGCACATCGACGGTGCGCCGGAACGCAGCTGCTCGGTGCGCATCTCCGAGGTCGCCGGCCAGCACGTCACGACCATCGAAGGCCTGTCCGCCGACGGCACGCACCCGCTGCAACTCGCGTGGGATGAGATCGACGTTCCGCAATGCGGCTACTGCCAAGCCGGACAGATCATGGCGGCCGCCGCCCTGCTCAAGTCGAAGAAGAACCCCACGGACGCCGACATCGACGCGGCGATGGACAACATCTGCCGCTGCGGCACGTACAATCGCATTCGACAGGCCATCCACCGCGCGGCAACGCTTCCGACGCCGGCCGGCGCCGCGCGCGACGGGGAGGTGTAACCGGTGACCGCCTCGTGCAACGTCCATCGCCGCTCGTTCCTGCAAACCGTCGCCGTCGCTGGCGGCGCCCTGATGCTCGGCTCATTCGCCGCGCCGGCTGACGCCGACGCGCTCGAACCGCTTGCCGATGATGCGTTCGTCCCCAATGCGTTCATCACGATTGCGCCAGACGGCACCATCACGATCATCGCCAAGAACCCCGAGGAGGGCCAAGGGGTCAAGCAGTCGCTGCCGATGATCATCGCCGAGGAACTCGATGTGGATTGGTCGCAGGTAACCGTGGTGCAGGCCGACAGCGACGAAGCGAAGTACGGACGACAGTTCGCCGGCGGGTCGCTGAGCACGCCCATGAACTACGACAATCACCGCCGACTCGGTGCCGCCGCGCGCGCGATGCTCGTCGCGGCCGCCGCGAAAACGTGGAATGCGCCGGTCGGTGAACTGACAACATCCAAGGCCGCCGTCTCGCACAATCCATCAGGCCGCCGCGCGAGCTACGCATCGCTCGCCAGCGTCGCCGCCACGATGCCCGTGCCGGACCTCGCGAGCGTCACGCTCAAGGACCCGACGACTTTCCGCCTGCTCGGCAAGCGCGTCCCCGGTCTCGACAACAAGAAGATCGTCACTGGCAAGCCACTCTTCGGCATCGACGTGATGGTGCCCGGCATGCGGCACGCGGTGTTCGAGAAGTGCCCCGTCTTTGGCGGCAAGGTCGCGAGCGCCAACCTCGATGTCATCCTCAAACAGCGCGGCGTCACGCACGCGTTCGTGGTGAATGGCGTCGGCACTGCGCTCGATGGGCTGATACCCGGCGTGGCCATCGTGGCCGACACGTGGTATAACGCCAAGACCGCGCGCGAGAAACTGCAGGTGACGTGGGAGGAAGGCGCCACCGCGCAGCAATCGAGTGCCTGGTTTGCGCAGACGGCCAAGGCGCTCAGCGCCAAGCCGGCCGACCGTGTGGTGCGCAAGGACGGCGACGTCGATGCCGCGTTCGCATCAGCCACCAAGGTGGTTGAAGCGGCGTACTTCTACCCGTTCATCTCGCACGCCACGCTCGAGCCGCAGAACTGCACGGCGCATTTCAAGGACGGCAAGCTCGAGATCTGGGCGCCCACGCAGATGCCGCAGCCGGGGCGCAATCTGGTGAGCAAAACGATGGAGATTGCGCCCGAAAATATCACCATTCATCTCACGCGCATCGGTGGCGGCTTTGGCCGCCGGCTCAAGAACGACTACATGGTGGAAGCGGCGTGGATCTCGCGCGTGGTCAACGCGCCGGTGAAACTGCTGTGGACGCGCGAAGATGACATGCGCCACGGGCACTATCGGCCCGCGGGCTTCCATTTCTTCAAAGGCGCGGTCGATGCCAGCGGTCGCGTGACGGCGTGGAAGGATCGAGTTGTCGTCGAACCGTACATGCGTGTTGGCGAGTGGCCAGGCCGGTTCGTCGCGAACTATCAGCTCGAAGTATCGGACTTGCCGCACGGCATTCCGACGGGCGCGATGCGCGCACCCGGCAGCAACGGCATTGCCTTTGCCATCCAGTCGTTCGTGGATGAACTGGCGCACGCCGCGGGCAAGGATCCGTTGCAGTTCCGCATCGACCTGATGACGCCGGCCGTATCGCAGGCGCAGGGTGACGCCTTCAACGCCGACCGCGCGCGCGGCGTGCTTGAACTGGTGCGCGAGAAGTCGGGGTGGGGAAAGTCGCTGCCCAAGGGACGCGGAATGGGCGTCGCGTTCCACTTCAGTCACTCCGGCTACTTCGCCGAAGTCGTGGACGCATCCGTCAGCGCCAAGGGCGAGGTGACCGTGCACAAGGCGTGGGTCGCGGCCGATGTCGGTGCGCAGATCACCAACCTCAGCGGCGCCGAGAATCAGTGCCAGGGTTCGTGCATCGATGGCGTGTCGCAGGCGCTCGGCCAGGAGATTACCATCGATCGCGGACGCGCGGTGCAGGCGAACTTCGACGTCTATCCGCTGCTGCGCATGCCGCGGTCGTTCCCCGTTGAGGTGCATTTCCGTACGACGGAGTTTCCGCCGTCGGGGCTGGGTGAGCCGGCGCTTCCGCCGGTGATTCCCGCGCTCACCAACGCCATCTTCGCGGCAACAGGGAAGCGCATTCGCTCGCTGCCTATCGGCAATCAACTCGCGTAAGACTGGCGAACCAGGCGCGCTAGCGCGAAGCAAGCACCCTGAACGCCTCGACAACGGCGGCGCGGGAATCGACGCTGCTCGTCCAGCCGAGTTCGCGGCGCGCGCGCTCGCTGGAAAACGGATTGTCGGCGAGCAGAAAGTCGAGCGACCGCGCGTTGAGCAACGCGGAGCCAGGAATGCGCAGCGCGCGCAGCGCGGCGCCGAGCCCGCCCATGGCGCCTTGCGCCAGTGCGCCCGAGATCGGCAGCCAACGGGCGCGCCGGCCGAGCCCCTGTTGCGCGGCCTCGTAGAACTGGCTCACCGTGATCGGCGGGTCGTTGGTGACGTTGTACGCGCGGCCGCCCGCTATCTCGCTTGTCGCCGCGCGCACGGCGACGTCGGCGACGCTGCGCGCATGCACGATGGCGAGCACCGCGCGGCCCGCGCCGATGCGCGGCACGAGCGGCAGGCGCAGTATGCGAGCCACGCGCGGAACGAACTGGCGATCACGTGGTCCATAGATGACGCACGGCCGCACCGCCGTGGCCCACACGTGACCCGCGCGGTGCGCGTCCATCACCAGCAACTCCGATTCGCGCTTGGAGCGTGCGTACCACGCGCCGTCGGGAATGGGGAGCAGCGGCTGAAGTTCCTGCAGGTCGCTCTCCTGCGACAGCGCATAGCGGCCGTCAGGTCCGTACACCGCCACCGAACTCAAGTGCAGCAGTCGCGCACGTGTGCGTGCGGCCGCGTCCACGGCATTGCGCGTGCCGTCGATGTTCGGGGCGCGGTACGCCTCCCATCCGCCGCGCGGCGTGATCGCCGCCGCACAATGAAAAACGACATCTACTCCGTTCGCCGCGCGCGCAAACGCACTGGCATCCTGCGTGTCGCCATCGTGCAGTTCGACGCTCTGTGAAACGAGCCACGCGGCGCGCGCGCGGTTGCGCACGAGCGCGCGCAGATGCCAGCCGTCGCGCGTGAGCCGTTCCACAAGGTGCGACCCCACGAGGCCTGACGCCCCCGTGATAAGAGCGGACGTCACGCCGGGAACGGGAGTGCGACGACCGTCGCCGTCGTGTCGCCCTCGACGGAGCGCACGACGACCGCCGTGCCGGGCTCGATTTCGCGGCGCACCATCGCGAGGGCGATGGCGCCGAGTCGCGGCGAGAAGGCACGCGAGCGCACGCCGCCGACGTCGGCGTCCGCCGCGATGACGCGTGCATCCTCACCTGGCATGGAAGCAAGACGAAGGCCGCGCAGCAGCCGGTTCACGTGGCCGCGAAAGTGCAGGCGGGCGACGATTTCCTGCCCGGTGTAACAGCCCTTTGTGTATGAAATCGCATCGAGCGTGTCGAGCCCGGCTTCCTGCGTCAGCGTCTCATCGTCCATGTCCGTGCCCCACACCGGGCGTCCCGCCTCGATGCGCAGCACTTCGAGCGCCGCCGCCGCGGCAGGAGTAGCACCGGACGTGATGAGCGCGCCGCGCAGGGCGGCGGCAGCGCCGGCATCGACAAAACAGTCGAAGCCGTCGACCCCGAGGTCGGTGGCGCGCGCCACCATCACCGTGTGTGCACCGAACGGGACGTCGCAGTGTGCGTAGGGCGGCAGCAGGTCGAACGTCGCCGGCGAGCATTCGAGCGCGTGCGCGATCACCTGCCGTGCGTGCGGACCGGCCACTCCGATGCACGCCACGGCGCCGCTGACGTCCTCGTACTTCGCGAGCCGCGGATTCACGTACTTGCGCACCATCGCGACAAGACCGGCAGCCGCGTCCACGCCCGCATCCACGAGAAAGTCGCCCGTCATGCGACGAAAGATGCGCAGGTCGGCGATGACCTTGCCCTTGGCCGTCAATGCCGCTGCAAACTGCCCGTGCCCCGGTTGCAGCGCGAGCACGTCGTTCGTCACCAGGCCGGTGAGCGTCTCCGCCGCCTGCGCGCCAGTGAACGTCATGCGCAGCCGGTCCGAACGATCCACCAGTCCCGCGTCGTCTCGAACGAGATCGTACTCGGCTGTGCTGGGGTTGGCGATGCCCGCGCTCATTGACGTCCCCCGCGCACCAGCGATCGCATCTCGTCGAACGTGAGTCCTGACAGCGTGGGATAGAACGCGTCAGCTTCCATGGCGTGATGCAGCGGCAGCGGCCCCACCGCCACGACACGAAGGCCCGCCTCGCGCGCGGCGCGGATGCCGGGGCGCGCGTCCTCGAACGTCAGGACCTCCGCGGCCCTGACGGGCGTGGTGCGCGAGAGTTTGTCGAGCGCCAGCAGGTACGGCGCGCCGGACGGTTTGCCTTCCACCTTGTCGTCGGCAGTCACCACGCACGTGAACGCATCGGCCAGATTCGCCAGCGTGCAGACGAAGTCCACATCGCGGCGGCTGGCACGCGTAACCAGCGCCAGCCGTGCCTGCGTGCGCAGGGCCTGCACCAGCGACAGACCGCCGGGTTGCATCAACAAACCTCGGCTGATGCGCTGACTGAATGCGCGCTCGGCGCGCAGGCGGGTCACTTCCGCCACGGTCGGATCATCGGGCGCGCCGAGCGCCCGCCGCGCGGCAAGCACCGCGGCTTCAACGCTGAGGCCGTGGCAATGCTCGGTCCACATCTCGTCGTCGAGCGACAGTCCGTCAACGAGTAGCGCCTCGCGCAGCGCCGCCGCGCGATGCGGCGTCGTGTCGGCGAGAATGCCCTCGAACTCGAGAAGGACGACCTGCATTCAGCCCTCCCGCTTCGCGTAGCTCTCGTCGAGCAGCTCGATGGGGTGGCGTGCCACTGCGCCGCGTCCCTCGCGCCACAGCCCCGCTCCGATTTGCATCAGGCAACCCGGATTGCCGGTCGCCACCACCGGCGCATTCGTGGCGCTGATGCAGCGCATCTTGGCGGCGAGCACGCGCTCCGACACGTCGGGTTCAATGAGGTTGAAAATGCCCGCGCTGCCGCAGCACTGCTCGCGGTCGTCGAGCGGCACGTGCTCGAGCGACGGAATGGCGGCGAGTACCTGCAGCGGCGGCGCGCTCAGTTTCTGCGCGTGCTCCAGATGGCACGGTGCGTCGTACGTGATGCGGCGCGGCAGCGGCGCGCCGATGACCGGGCCCGCCTCGGCGAGCAGTTCGCTGGCGTCGCGCACCTTGGTGCTGAACGCCCTGGCGCGGTCGCGCCACGCGGGTTCGCTCGCGAGGAGTTGGCCGTATTCCTTCATCATCGCACCGCAGCCGGCGGAATTCGTCGCCACGAAGGTCGCGCCGCTCGCCTCGAACGCCGCGATGTTCGCGCGCGCCAGCTCGCGCGCCGTCGCGGCGTCACCCGCGTGGATGTGCAGCGCGCCGCAGCACTGTTGCCCCGGCGCTGCGCACAGCGAGTACCCGTTGGCGGCGAGCACGCGCTCGGTGGCGCGATTCACTCCCGTGAACAGTCCCTCCATCACGCACCCATCGAGCGTCGCCACCGTTGCGCGCGTGCGCGCGGCGCGCGGCGTCCAATCAGGCGCCGCCGCGCGCGCCGTCGACGCGAGCATCGCGAACGGGAAGCCGAGCGCACCGGGCAGTCGCGCGAGTTCACCAGCGATGCCGGTGTCGCGCGCCATGCGGCCAAACCAGAGGGCGACACGCAGCACGCCGGGACGCGCAAAAACCCAGAGGATGGCGCGCGCCAGCAACGGCAACGGCTTTTTGGCCGCGAGCGTTTCACGCGCCGCCTCGAGGAGATGTCCGTACGGCACGCCGCTCGGGCAGGCTGATTCACAGCCGCGGCAGCCGAGGCAGCGGCTGAGATGCGTAGCAACATCGGGATCATCGAGCGCCACGCGGCCGTCGACGACGGCGCGCATCAGCACGAGCCGCCCGCGCGGCGAGTCGTTTTCGTCTTCGAGCGACAGGTAGGTCGGGCACGCCTGGAGGCAGAACCCGCAGTGGACGCAGCTATCGAGGCCAACACGCGCACGTTCCAGCGGCGTGGCGCCCGCGGCGGCGCAGGGGTGCTCGCTCGCGCCGGCGTGCGACAGGGGCGTGGCGACCGTGCTCATCCCATGATCCCGGGATTCAGAATATTCGCCGGGTCGAAAGCGTGTTTCACACCGGCGTCGAGCAGTCGCACCGCCTCGGCCATCGGAGCGCGCGCACGGAACGGACGCGTCGCCGCACGGATCTGCGCCCACCGCGCATCGTCCGCGCGTTCGGCATCGCCGACGGCTCGCAGCGCCGTGCGCGCCGCTTGCACGTACGCGGCGTTGCCGGCGATGCGCACGAGCAGTTGTCCGGCGAACTCTTCACACGCCATGGGTGGCGTGGCGCTCCGTCGCAGCGCGTGCCGCGCGGCGTCGGCGTGCGCCGCGCCCACCTCAACCACCCACGTCTCATCCACCGCCGGCCGCGCACGAAGCCGCAGGCTCACGCGTGTGATGGCGGCCAGCGAGCCCCACGCGCCGGTCATCAACCGCACGAGATCGAAGCCCGCAACATTCTTCACCACCTTTCCGCCCGGGCGCAGCACTTTGCCCGTGCCGTCAACGCATTCGAGGCCGAGCACGAGGTCACGCGGCAGTCCGAGCGCATGCGCATACGGACCCGGCGTGGCGGTGGCGATGGTTGCACCCACCGAACCATCGTCGGTGCCCCACGGCGAGAGCGGGCACCATTGGTTGTGTGCCGCGGTCACCGCGTCGAGTTCGGCGATCGTCGTCGCGGCACCGACGGTGATCGTGAGATCGCCTGGCTCGTATTCCACAATGCCACTGAAGGCATCGAGTTGCAGGAGCTCGGCTGTTGCCTCAACTCGCGCACCGCCAGTGAGCCACGTGCCGCGAGCGACGAGGCGCAGCGCACCAGCGCATGCCGCCGCCTCGCTGACGACGGACGTCAACTCCGCCAACGACGATGGGCGCTGCGTCATGCGCGGCCGCCCCGATCGACAACGGTCGCCGCTTCTCGTAGTCCAGCGCCAGCCCCGCCGTCTCCCTCTACCATCTGCCCTCCACCATCTACCATCTGCCTGTTCGGCCTCCGCTCTCTGCAATACCGAACCGGCACGACCTTGCCGGGGTTCGCGCGGCGCGCCGGGTCAAAGACGTCACGCAACCGGCACATGCCGTCGAGCGTGTCGGCGGTGAACAGCGCATCCATGTAAGCGAGCTTGTCGAGCCCCACGCCGTGCTCGCCGGTGATCGTGCCGCCGGCGTCGATGCACGCCTGCATGATCTGCTTCATCGCGGCGTGCACCCGCTCCGACTCGGCGCGGTCCGACGCGTCATATGGAATATTGGGGTGCAGGTTGCCGTCACCCGCGTGGAAGACGTTGCACACACGCACGTTGTTCACCGCGCCAATCTCGGCGATGCGGGCAAGCAGCGACGGCAGTTTGGTGCGCGGCACCACCGCGTCCTGCACCACGAGATGCGGCGCGATGCGCCCCATCGCGCCAAACGCCTTCTTGCGCCCCTGCCACAGCTTGGCGCGCGCCGCCGGCTCGGTGGCGATGCGCACGTCGCGCGCGCCATGGGTGCGGCAGATGCCATCCACGGCCTGCACATCCTCATCCAGCCCGGCTGCGGCACCATCGACCTCAACGAGCAGGACGGCGGCCGCATCCGTGGGATAGCCCGCGGCGTAAATACTCGCTTCCACGGCGCCGACGGTCGCTTGATCCATCATCTCGAGCGCCGCCGGCAGGATACCAGTCGCGATGATGGCCGACACCGTCTGCGCCGCATCGTCGATGCTGGTGAAATCGGCGAGCAGCGTGACGACACGCTCCGGATTCGGCGTGAGCTTTACCGTGAGTTCGAGTGCGACGCCGAAGCATCCCTCGCTGCCGACGAACGCGCCGAGCAAGTCGTAGCCGCCGTCATCGGCATCAAGCTCGACGACCGTGCCGTCGGGCAGCGCGACCTTGGCGGCGACCACGTGATTGAGCGTGACGCCGTACTTGAGGCAATGCGGGCCGCCGGCATTCTCGGCGAGGTTGCCACCCAGCGTGCACGCCGTCTGGCTCGACGGATCGGGGGCGTAGTGCAGCGCGTGCTTTGTGGCGGCTTTCGTGAGCGTCGCATTCACCACACCCGGTTCGACGCGCGCGACGCGGCGCACCGGGTCGATGTCGATAATGCGCTTGAGCCGCTGCAAGCCAAGCAGCACCGCGCCATCGGCGAGCGCGCCGCCGCTCAGGCCGGTGCCCGCGCCGCGCGGCACGAAGGGCACGCCGTGCGCCGCCAACTCGCGCACGACCGCGAGTGCCTCATCCGCCGAGGCCGGAAAGACCGCGAGCGACGGCGTGCGATGGTAGCCGGGAAGTCCGTCGGATTCGTAGACGAGCAGTTCCGCCGGACGCTCGAGCACGTGCGTATCGCCAACGATGGCGCGAAGAGAGGCAGCCAGGGACACGAGTGTAATCTACAGCGAGATTGCGGACACGGGATCACGGATCACGATTCGGGATTTCGCTGGCGGAGGCGATTTCGATGGTTCCCCGGACGTGAGGAATCGCGATCCCATTCCGAAGTCGCAATCCGATTTCGGAATCCGTGATCCCTGTCCGCAATCCGACGAAAGAGCCCGAGTCCATGTCGGACTCGGGCTCTTTCGTCGTCGCACCCCTTACCGGGGAGGTGCGGCGCTCAGCTCACGTTGGCCCAGAATCCGGCCAGCGATCTGCCTTCTGGTGATGCCCGCAACTTTTCGAATGCGCGTTCGCGAATCTGCCGGATGCGCTCACGGGTAACACCCATCAGCGCGCCGATCTTCTCCAGCGTCATCGCCTCGGCGCCTTCGTCGAGGCCGTAGTACAGGTTGAGAATCTTGCGCTCGCGCGGCGTGAGGTACCGGGTGAACACCCGCAGGATCGTCTCACGCATCAGCTTGTAGTCCGTCACTTCCTCGATCTCGGCGCCGTCCGCACCGGAGAACCGCTCGCCCAGCGTGCAGGCCTCGCGGTCGCTGCGATCAACCGGTGCATCCAGCGAGAGCTCGGTTGCCGACATCTGCTTGGAGGCGCGCACCTGCTCGGGTGTCTCGTCGAGCAGGCGGCCGATCTCGTTGTCGGTCGGATCGCGGCGCAGCACCTGCGCGAGCACCGTCTCGGCGCGCGAGAGGCGAATAAGCTGCGAGTTCTGGTTGAGCGGAATGCGCACCGAACGGGTCTGCTCGGCCAGCGCCTTCAGCACCGCCTGTCGCACCCACCACACGGCGTACGAAATGAACTTGACGCCCTGGTCGGGATCGAACTTGCGAACCGCCTTGAGCAGTCCCTCGTTGCCAATGGCGACGAGTTCGGACAGGTCGAGGCCGTGTCCCTGATACTTCTTCACATACGAGATGACGAACCGGAGGTTCGCCGTCACCAGCCGCTCCGCGGCGGCTTCATCTCCCTTCTGCGCCAACCTCGCCAACCGCCGCTCTTCGGCGGCATCGGAGATCAGGGGGAGCTTTTGAATGTCCTGCAGGTACTGATCAAACGCGGTGGAGGGAGACGAACGGAAAAAACCTTTGGCCTTTAGCTCCGTCTGCTGCATTACGCACCCCGTACGACTTTGGGCGTGGAACGGACTCCGCGTTGACGTCCGTCGAAAAAGCTTGCAGGGACGGTCAGCATAGAATTGAGTACAACTAACGGTCAACAGCCAAATTTCGTGCCATTATCACGCAGCTTGCGTTTCCACACGGCATCACGTTGTCCATCAACAGGTTACGATGAATGAAGAAAATGTGATAAGTGGGGGATAACCGACCTGTTTTATCCGGTTCGTAAGCCGGTTTCCGGCGAGGTTGACGCGGGTTGTAGCTGCGACGTCGCAAGGACCCCGGCAGCTGACAAGCACTGATGACTCGGATGAAACGGGTCAATGAGGCGACGCCGGATGCCGGCACGCGGTGACCGTCGCGCCGAACGCCTAGCGACAGCGCTCGATCGTGGCTCGAACGAACGACTCGTCCATCGCCATCGCGAATCGGCCATCTGCGTCGTTCATCTCACCAAGGCGCATCGGCAGCGCGTACTCGGCGGCTCCATCGCGCGCTTTCTTATCGCCGCGGGTCAGCGCGAGGATCGTACCGGCGTCAAACGCGCGGTCGATGCTGACCGGAAGGCCGAGTGCGACGCAGAGCTCACGGATGTCATCGGCGAGACCGGGCAGCGTGAACCCGGCCAGCTCGCCGAGTTGCGCCTCGGCAACCATCCCGATGGCGATCGCTTCGCCATGCAGCAGGGAGTACTCGCTGAGGTGTTCGACGGCGTGCCCGATGGTGTGGCCGAAGTTGAGGATCTTCCGCCGACCGCCTTCGCGTTCATCGCGGGCCACGACGCCCGCCTTGACCGCAATGCTGTCGAGCACGAGACGATGCGCGACGTCGGCGCTGAGCTCGCGGGCGAGCAGCGCGGCGCCGTGCGCGGCAATCCAATGGAAGTAGGCCTCGTCGGCAATGACGCCATGCTTGATTGCTTCCGCCATGCCGGCGCGGCGGTGTTCGGCGGGAAGCGTGCGAAGCGCGAGCGGATCAACCAGCACGAGTGACGGCTGATGGAACGCACCGACGAGGTTCTTTCCGTGCCGCGTGTCGACGCCTGTCTTGCCGCCAATGGCCGCATCGATCATCGCGACCAGTGACGTAGGGACCTGCACGACCGGGACGCCGCGCAGATAGGTGGCGGCGACGAACCCAACGAGGTCGCCACACACGCCACCGCCGACCGCGACCAACACCGTGTCGCGGCCGAGCTGGCGTTCGAGCAGGACGTCGGTGAGTGCCGCCCACTGCTGGCGCGTCTTGCTCGCTTCACCAGCGGGAAAGGTGAGCAGCTCGGCGCCGAGCGCCGCGGCGATGGGCGACGCGTGCAGCGGCGCGACGTTGTCGTCGGCGATGACGACTGGCCGGCGAGCGGGCGCGCATTCGTGCACCAGCGCGGCGGCGTCGGCTAGCGCGCCGGCGCGCACGACGATGCGTGCGCCGTGCAGCGTGAACTCGCTCACCAGGTGACTTCGCCGGCGCCGGCGCGGCGATTGGCGACGCGCGCGAGCACGAAGAGCAGGTCGGAGAGCCGGTTCAGGTAGATGATCACCACCGGCGGCACTTCGACATCGTGCTGGAGCCGCACGACCGCGCGCTCGGCGCGGCGGCAGACGGTGCGCGCCACGTGCAGCGCGGCGGCTTTGGGCGTGCCGCCCGGCATGATGAACGAGGAGAGCGGCTCAAGCTCGGCTTCGCCATCGTCGATGGAGCGTTCCATCTGCGCGATGCGTTCGTCGGAGATGCGCGCCTTGGCGAGCTGCTCCTGCATCTTCACGAGATCGGGCGTAGCGAGCATCGCGCCAATGGCGAAGAGGTCGCGCTGAATGGGCGCGAGCACTTCATCGATGCGCGGCATCATCTCCACCGAGCGCGCCTGGCCGATGATCGCGTTGAGTTCATCGACGTCGCCGTACGCCTCGACGCGGGGATGATCCTTGCCCACGCGCCCTCCGCCGAAGAGACCGGTGTCGCCTTCATCGCCCGTGCGTGTGTAGATCTTCAGGGTCATGGAGAAGAAGATAGTCGAGAGTGGACCGATGGCTCCGCGTTAATCGAGGCCGAGGATGCGGCGCACGAGGGAAGGGCGGCTGCGCGGCGAGAGCCCCTGCTGACCCGTCATGCCAGAGACTGGCGCGGCCTCGGTGGGCGGGCGATAGCTGTCGGGGAAGAGCGCGGCGAGGTGCGCTTGCAGCCGTTCCGGCGAACCGGTCTCGCGGTGCTGCACGCAGAACTGGTCGAGCACGCGGCCGAAGTCGGCGGCGCTGGGACGCTGGTCGGGGGCCTTGCTCAGCGCGGCGCGCAGCAGCGCGTCGAGTGACGCGTCGATGCCCGGAATGTGCCGCGCGACATCGGGGACGGGCGCGACGACGACTTCGTCGATGGCCGCTTCGGTTTCGTCCTCGGTGAAGAGCGGCTGGAGCGCGAGCAGTTCGAAGAGCACGATGCCCATGGCGAAGACGTCGCTGCGCGAATCGACGTGGCCGCCGAGTATCTGCTCGGGGCTCATGTAGTGCTTCTTGCCCATCATCAGCGGGCGCTGCGCGGCGGGGTCGGCCATGGTGCGCGCCTTGGCGATGCCGAAGTCGCCGAGCTTTACGTGGCCGTCCCAGGTGAGCAGGACGTTGCCGGGTGAGACGTCGCGGTGGACAATGTCGAGGCGGCGGCCGCCGCGGTCGACGAAGTTGTGGGCGAAGTCGAGCGCGCGGCAGACGCGGCTGGCGATGTACGCGCCGAGCGCCGGCGTCATGGGCGTGGCGAGCTGGCGATGGCGGTCGATCAGCGAGCGCAGCGTGACGCCCTTGATGAACTCCATGGCAATGAAGAACTCGTTGTCCACCTGCCCGAGCTGGTAGATCTGCACGATGTTGCCGTGCACGAGATTGGCGGAGAGCTTGGCTTCGTCGATGAAGAGCTGCAGCCACTCTGCCTGCTTGGCGTAGCGGTCGTGAATGATCTTGAGGGCGATCTGCTTGGTGAAGCCCGACGGGCCGATCTGTTCTGCCTCGTAGACGGTGGCCATGCCGCCGCGCGCCACCTTTTGGATGACGCGGAATTGGCCGGCGTATTCGATCAGTCGCCCGTCGTTGTCCATCGTGCCTGCCGTCAGCGGGTTGATTTCAATAGCCGCGACCCGCGAACTTCCACGGATGCGGCATGACCTGCGGGACCTCACGATCATCGGCGCCGGCCCGACGGGCCTGTTTGCGCTCTTCTACGCTGGCATGCGTGGCGCGTCTGCGCAAATCGTCGACGCGCTCGACCAGCCCGGCGGGCAGCTCGCGGCGCTGTACCCCGAGAAGCTGATCTTCGATGTCGCCGGCTTTCCGGAAGTACTGGCGAAGGATCTCGTCGCGTCGCTTGAACGGCAAGCGGCGCGGTTCGGGCAGCCGGTGCACTTGGGGCAGGTGGTGACGGGGCTCGAGGAGGGCGACGGACATCTCGTGCTGCGCACGGCGACGGACGAGTTCCCTTCGCGGTCGATTGTGATCGCCGCGGGGATCGGTGCGTTTTCGCCGCGGCGGTTGCCGCAGGCGTGCGCGGCGCCGTGGTACGGCAAGGGGATTGAGGATCGCGTGCTCGACCCCGCGCGATTTGTCGGACAGCACGTGATGATCGTGGGCGGCGGCGACAGCGCGTTCGACTGGGCGCACCAACTGCAGGGGCGCGCCGCGTCGGTGACGTTGGTGCACCGCACCGATCGGTTCCGCGCACACCACGCGACGGTGGAGGCGGTGCAGGCGGACGTAGCCGCGGGGCGCACGGCGATGCACACGTTCCACGAGCTGTACGAGATTCACGCGGTGGACGGAACGATCCACGACGTCGAGCTGCGCGACGTGAAGGCGAAGACGACGACGCGCGTGCGCTGCGACGTGGTGCTGCCGATGCTCGGCTTTGTCAGCGACCTCGGCGCGCTCACGCAGTGGGGGATGACGCTGGAGAAGGACGAGATCGTCGTGAACTCACAGATGGAGACGGGGCGCGCGGGGGTGTATGCGGCGGGAGATATTGTGACGTATCCGGGGAAGCTGAAGCTGATCGCGACGGGATTCTCGGACGCGGCGGTGGCGGTGAATCAAGCCGTGCATTTTGTGTATCCGGAAAAGAAGATCAATCCGGGGCATTCGTCGAATCTTGCTGTTTTTGGGCAGAAGGACGATTGAGGACAGGGATCACGGATTACGATTCAGGATTGGGATTCAGGATTTCGATTGCGATTGATCAGTGGGGGGGCGGCGAATCTGCCGCCCCTTGGGCGTTTCGTACTTCTGCGGGCGCATGTGTTTGATCGCTGTGAGCAGTTGCCTGCGGATTTGCACGAGCAGGTCTTGGTACTCGGCGCGCGGAGCCCAGGTGGCGTCGGAGAGCGTGTCGATCCAGCTCAGCGCTTCGCGCGCGGAGCCGAGTGCGTAGGCGTAGAAGCGCAGGCGTTCCGCTGGCCCCGCGCGCGAGTAGCCCTCGGCGATGTTTGCGCTAATTGAACCGACGGCGCGGATGAACTGGTCGGCTTGCCCGAGTGAGATGCGCGGGCCGAGGCGCGCGGCATCGGTGGCGCAGCGGCCGGCGAGGTAGGTCGCCATGCGGAACATGCGCGTGTTCCAGATCGGGTCGCCGTCGAGCGCGTCGGGCGGGCGGCGCTCGAACTCGTCGAACGAGAGGTGGGGAAGGGTCATGGCGCACGATGACGCGTCACGCGACGGGATGCGTCACCGATTGGACGCAGGTAGGCGCGAAAACGCGCGGATTGCGGACAGGGATCACGGATAGCGATTCGTGATTTCGACCTCGGAATGGGATCGCGATCGGATTCCGGAGTCGTGATCCGTGATCGAAATCCGTGATCCCGGTCCTCAATCGTAGTTGACAACCATAGAGCCGCGCACAGAAATTTTACTGTGCTCCGCCGCCTTTTCCTCGCCCTCGCCTTTCCGTCCGCGCTGTTGGCGCAGGATATCGTCTGCGACAAGGGCGACACGGAAGTGCTGCGGCTGGAGTTCACGGGCAACCGCACGTTTCCCTCGCCAGTGCTCGCCAACGGCATTGCCACGACGCCCTCGACGTGGGCGCGGCGGCGGCTGGGCATCTTCGGCACGCGCTACTGCCTTGATCCGGCGGAGTTCCCGCGAGACGTCTTGCGGCTGCTGGTGTTCTACCGCAATCACGGGTTTCTGGATGTCGCCGTCGACACGGTGGTGACGCATCTCAGCCCGTCGCAGGTGGCGGTGCGTTTTGCGATCACCGAGGGACAGCCGACGCGCGTGAGTTCGCTCGGCATCACCGGCCTCGATTCGGTGCCGATGCGCGATGCGATCGAACGCGCGCTGCCGCTGCGCGTGGGCGGGCCGTTTGACCGGCCGGCGCTCGCCGCCGCCCGTGATTCGCTGGCGCGGCGGCTGCGCAATGCGGGCTATCCGGACGCCGACGTGCTGGTGAACTACGAAACCGATGGCGAGCGGCAGCAGGCGGCGGTGACGTTTTCCGCGATTCCCGGGCGGCGCGCGCAGATTGGCGCCGTGCAGGTGCAAGTGCGGCCATTCCGCGCGAACGCGGTGGTGGACACCGTGATCGTGCGGCGGCTCACGGGCTTGTCGACGGGCAGCTGGTATCGCCAACTCGACCTCGAGCGCGCCAAGCGCACGCTCTACGCCACGCAGCTCTTCTCGGCAGTGAGCGTGGAGGCGGACACGACGGCGGCGCGCACCGACTCTACCGTGGCCATCGATGTGCGCGTCGCCGAGGCGGCGATGCAGAGCGCGCGGGTGGGCGGCGGATGGGGCACGCTCGACTGCTTTCGCGCGTACGCCGATTACTCGCACCTGAATGTCGGGCGGCGCGCGACGCGCGTGGACCTGCGGGCGCGAGTGTCGAAGATCGGTGTCGGCCGCCCGCTCAACGGGCTCGAGTCGCTCTGCTCGAGCGATGCGCGCGCCGACGCGTTTGGCGCCGACCTCAACTACTCCACGGGCATCACGATCACGCCGCCGGTGTCGGCGCGGGCGGCGGTGCAGCCGTCGTTCACGCTGTACAGCGAGCGCCGCTCGGAGTTCAACGCGTATCTGCGCACCACGCCGATCGGCGGCGCGATTTCGCTGGCGCGCAATGTCGCGCGCCACACGCAGAGCGCGTCGTACACGATCGAATACGGCGACACCAAGTCATCACCGGCTTTTCTCTGCGCCGTGTTCAACGCCTGCGGCGCCGCCGACCAGGCGTCGCTGCTGCGCCGCCAACGCCTGGCGGTGCTTGGCGCCTCGTTCTCCGAGGAGAACACGGACAATCCGACGAGTCCAAGCCGCGGCACCGTGCTGCGCGGCGAGGTGCGCCACGCGTCGCGCGCGGTGGGGTCGGACAATCATCTGCAGTTCACGCGGCTGACGCTCGACGGCGCCGGGTATCTGCCGGTGGGCACGGACGTGGTGCTTGCGGCGCGGCTGCGCATCGGCGCGGTGCTCGGGCCCATCTTCCAGTCGTCCATCGGCGACGCGTATGTGCCGGTGCAGGAGCGGCTGTACGCGGGCGGTGCGACCACCGTGCGCGGCTTCCCGCAGAATGAACTCGGCCCGGTCGTCTACAACACCGCATCGTACGACACGGTGCGCGCCGACGGCACGCATGGGGGCGATCCCGCTGATCCGTCGCAAGTGGTGTATTTCCGCGCGGTGCCGGCGACGGCGGGCCAGCGGACAATTCCGACCGGCGGCAATGCGATGCTCGTCGCCAATTTTGAGGCGCGCGTGCGCAGCCCCGTGCTTGCCGACCTGCTGCAGCTCGCGTTCTTCGCCGACGCGGGCCGCGTGTGGAACCGCGGTGCGGCGGCGACGCTGAATCTCAAGTCGGTGCAGTGGACGCCCGGTGTCGGCGCGCGCGTGCGCACGCTGGTCGGGCTCATTCGCGTGGACGTGGGCTACAACCCGTATCAGCGCGCCGCGGGCGCCGCGTACTTCGACACGCCGATCTCGCTTGGCGGGCAGCTCTTCTGCGTCAGCCCGTCGAACACGCTGCGCGTGACGAAAGCGACAGGGTCGAGTGCGGCGCTGCTGCAGGAGGCGGGGAGCTGCCCGTCGGACTTCACGCCGCCGCGCGAGCGCAGCTTCGTGAAAAAGCTCGCCTTCCAGTTCTCTCTCGGTCAGGCGTTTTAGCATGGGCCGCCGCCGCTACGTCGCGCTGGCGAGCGCCATTGCCATTCTGGTGATGGGGACGACGCTCGCCGCGGCACTCGGCGGACTCACGAGATCGGCGCGCGGACGCGAGTGGATTCGCGCGAATGTGGAACGCACGCTGGCGAGCGCGCTGCGCGGCAAAGTGCACATTGGCGCACTTGGCGGAGGCTTCCTCACCGGGCTCACCATCGATTCGCTCGAGCTGCGCGAGCCCAACGATTCGATCTTCGTGGTGACGGGGCCGATCCGGCTGACGTACGATCCGCGCGACATCGTGGACGGCGTGATCTTTCTGCGCTCGGTTGACGTGCAACGGCCATATGTGCGCATCCAGCGGCGGCACGACGAGTGGACGTACAAGTCGATCTTCCGTCCCGGCCCCGACCGGCCGGGGCCCAATCGCGGCTTCGGCAGTCGCATCGTGCTGTCGAACGTGCGCGTGCGCGGCGGCGAGGTCCACTTGGACCTTCCGTGGGCGCCTGACGATTCGCTGAAGGGTGCGCGGCGCGACAGCGCGATCACCGCGGCGCTGGCGGACTCCGCACGCGGGGTGCGGCGCATCGGACCGGATGAATTCGAGAAGCAGTTCAAGTGGAGCGCCATCGCGCTGCAACTGGCGCACGCGCACGTGGCCGACCCCGATACGGGCGGCAATCACTTTGAGATTGCGCGTCTCGACATGGCGGAGCGTTTTCCGCCGTTCAACGTGCACAACGCCCGCGGCACGGTCTGGCGGGTGGGCGACTCGTTGTGGATCGACGTGCCGCGCTTTGACCTGCCGGCGTCGAGCGGACACTTGAAGGGAAAGCTATGGTGGGGGAGCGACCTGCCGATGCGCTACGACGTGCGCGTGCGCGGCGACACGGTGTCGATGAACGACATCGCGTGGGTGTGGGCGGGACTGCCGACGACGGGCGGCGGGCGGATGGACCTGCACATCAAGAACGAGCGCAACCTGAGCGTCATGGATTACGCGCTGCAGAACATGGACATCCGGTCCATGAACTCGCGTGTGCGGGGCAACATGACGTTTGGTGTCGGGGCGCCCGTGCTCATCATGAAGGACGTCGCCCTCGAGGCGATGCCGCTGGACTTCAGGCTGATCGAGAAGTTCAACGGCGGGCCGATGCCACTGCCGTGGCGCGGCGCGATTACCGGCACGCTGCGCGCCCGCGGCGGGCCGGTGAACCGTTGGAAGCTCGACGAGGGCCGGTTCACGTTCGCTGATGCCAACGTGCCGGGGGCGGTCACCCGCGCGACCATGCGCGGCGAACTCGACATTCTGTTCCCCGCCTTCACCGCGTTCCGCGGGGTCACGGTGGACCTTGCGCAGCTCGACCTGCGCACGCTGCAGGCGCTCGACACGTCATTCGTGCGGCTCAACGGCCTCATCGCCGGTCACACGGTGCTCGACTCGTCGTGGCTCGACGTGCGCTTCAAGGACGGCGACTTCACGCACCGCGACGGCGACTCGCCGGTGTCGCACTTCAAGGGCTCGGGGCGCGTGACGTGGGGCGAGCAGTCGATGACGTACGATGTCTCGCTCGCGGCGCTGCCGCTGTCGATGACGGGGATCGCGCGGTCCTACGCGGGGCTGCCCGTGCGCGGCGAGTACAGCGGACCGCTGCGCGTGAAGGGCACCACGGACAATCTGGCGATCACCACCGACCTGGTGGGCGATGCGGGACGCCTGGAAGTGGACGGCACCTTTGACGTCTCGTTCCCCGCGTACCGCGCATCGGCGCGCGGCAGCGCGACGGGCCTCGATGTGCGCCGGTTCCTCGGACGCGACGACCTGCCCGCCACGAATCTTGCACTGCGATGGGCGTCCGATGTCGAAGGCGAAACGCTCGAGGACCTGCGCGGTTCGGCGTCGCTGCGGCTGGACCGGTCGCTCGTCGACAGCGTGCGCGTCTTCAGCGGCGACGCGCGCGTGCGATTCCTTGCCGGCACGCTCGCGGTGGATTCGCTGCGCGTGGAGAGCGCGGCCTTCACCGCGCAGGCGCGCGGCCGGCTGGCCCTCGCCCCGGGGCACGCCGGCGATTCGGTGACCTTCCGCGCGGTGCTCGATTCGCTGGGCGGATTTCGGCGCGCACTCTCGCGCATCACCGGGAGCACGGCGGCCAATCGGGCGGCGGAGCGACTGGCGTCCGATACGTCGGCGCTGGACGGCGTCCTGCGCATCGACGGTTCGGTGAGTGGCGCGTGGCCATCGGTTCGCGTGGATGCCACGGCGCGCGGCTCGGACCTGCAGGTCGGGAGCACGAGCGCACACGATCTCGAGGCCAGCGCGCGGCTCACATTCCCCATGGACTCACTGCACGGCGCGATGCGCGCGCGCCTCGAGGGCGTGACCGCCGGCGGTGTTCGCCTCAACACGCTGACCGCCGCGGTGGATGTGCCGTCTGCCGGACGCGCGACCAGCGAGCTGAAGGCGGAGTTCGCCAACGGGCCGTACGCCGGCGCGCATGCCGACGTCGCGTGGTCACGCGACACGACCGACGTGCGGCTCGACCGGCTTCGCATTTCCACCACCGACAACGACTGGGCGCTACTGGCACCGTCTCGTCTTGTGCGCGACACGTCCGGCTGGCGCGTGGACTCGCTCGTGCTCGTCGGACGCGCCGCGGGGCGGCTCGCGCTTCGTGGCAGCTTCCCTGACCAGGCCGGCATCGCGGGCCGCTTTGACGCGAGCGACCTGCCGCTGCGCGATCTCGGTGAGCTGCTGCAGGCGGCCGCCCCGCTGCGCGGCAGTATCGCGCTTTCGGCGGCGCTCGCCGGGACGCGTGATGCGCCGACGATGGCGCTCGATGCGACGCTGCAGGATGCCGTGATGGCCGGCGTGAGCCTCGAACGCGTCACGGCGAGCGGACGCTATGCCAATCGTTCGCTCGACGCGTCGTTGCGCACGATGCGGGGGTCCGTGACGTCCTTGCGGCTCGACGCCTCGCTGCCGGTGGACTTGTCGCTGCGCACCGTGTCGCGCCGGCTGCTCGACGACGCGCCGTTGCATGCGCGGCTGCGCTCCGATTCGGCCGGTGTGGCGATGCTCGAGACCCTGACGCCGGAGATCAAGCGCGCCGAAGGGACGCTGTCGCTCGACGTGACGGTCGGCGGCACGCTGCTCGATCCCCGTGTCACAGGCGCGCTGCGGGTCAGCGGCGGCGGTTTCGACGTGCCGAGCTTCGGCACGTCGTGGCGTGATGTCGAAGTGGATATCGGCTTCCTCGGCGACTCCATCGCCGTGCGCACCGTCGCGGGGCGCAGCGGGACGGTGGGAGCCAGCCGGGCCTCACTCAGCGGCTGGCTCGGCATTCGCGATCTCAAGGACCCGCGCTTCGACCTGCGGCTCACCGCGCAGAACTTCAACGTGATTCGCAGGGCGCGCGTGGCCGACCTCGACATGTCGGGCAACCTGCGCGTTGCGGGCGCCAAGAGCGGGTCGACGCTCACCGGCGCGCTCACGGTGGACCGCGGGACCATTTTCATCCCCGACATCTTCACCAAGGATCTCATCTCGCTCGACGACCTCGAGATGATTGACACCACGGCGCTCTCCGACCACGGGCTGCTGCCGCGCGCTCCGTCGCGCGTGGTGGAGAACCTGCTGGTGAGCAACGTGCCCGTGAAGATGGGGCGCGACGTGACGCTGCACTCGAGCGAAGCGAACATCACGCTCGGCGGCGAAGTGAGCGTGACCGCGGCGCGTGTGCAGCGCGGACAGAATGCCGGCCGCTACCAACTGGCGCTCACCGGTGCACTGCAGACGGTGCGCGGCTCGTACCGCCTCAACGCCGGCCCCGTGCAGCGCACGTTTGACGTGGAAGGCGGGGAGGTGCGGTTCCGCGGCGACCCGGACCCGAACCTCGCCGAGATGGACATCCGCGCGCTCCACACGGTGCGCACGTTCTCGCAGAACTCGGCGCGACAGGACGTGCGCGTGCGCGTGAACATCGTCGGCACGCTGGGCTCGCCATTCGCGAAATTCTCGACGCCTGATTCCGGCCGCGTGTCCGAGAGCGACATCTACAGCTACCTGATCACCGGCGGTCCGAGCAACGAGATCATCGGCCGCAACGGTCAGCTGGGCACCACCGCCGCGCGGCTGGTGCTCTCGTCATTCGGCAGCGTCATCGGCAGCAAGGTGCCCACCGGGCTGTGCACCGACGCGCAGTTCACCACGGCGAGCCTGGAGCAGTACACCGGCGGCATTCGCGACGTGGGGAGCAGCATCCTGAGCGGTTCGCGGTTCAACTGCGCCAAGCAGCTGACCCAGCGCGCCTTTGTGCGCCTCGATGCCGGTCTGTGCAGCATTGGTCAGCTGCTGGGCCAAGGTGGATCATTCGACCCGCTGACGCTCACCGAGGCGATGGGACTGAAGGTGGACTATCGCTTCGGCGCCGGCGTGTCGGCCTCGGCGGGTCTTGATCCGTCGACCAGCGCGGCGCTGTGTTCCCGCGATGCGGTGGTGCGGGGGTTCGTGCCCACGCCGCGACAGTTCGGCTTTGACCTGTTCCGGGCGTGGCAGTTCTGAGCCCGCGCGTCGCGCTCATCGTCAATCCGGCGTCCCGTCGCGGGGCGGAGGCCGAGGCATCGGTGCTGCGCGCCTTTGATGAGGCGGGGACGACGCCGACGGTCGAGCACACCCGCAGCGCCGGCGATGGCGAACGCGCGGCGCGTGAACTCTCGGCGACGCACGACATGCTGTTCGTGCTTGGCGGCGACGGAACGGTGATGGAAGCGGCGACTGGACTGGCCGAGTCGGGGTCGCGCGCGGCCATCGGCATTCTGCCGGGTGGTACGGGCAATCAGCTCGCACGCGCGCTCTCGATTCCACTTTCGCCAGCGCGCGCCGTTCGCCGCCTGCTGGGCGGCGTCGAGCAGTGCATTGACGTCGGCATCCTCAACGGACACCGACGGGTCGGCATCGGTGCGGGCATGGGGCTCGACGCCGCGATGATTGCCGGCGCGCGCGGCCGCCTGAAGCAGATGCTCGGCGTGGCGTCGTACATGGTGAGCGCCACCGCCGTGGCTATTCGGCCGCGGCGCTTTGGCGTTCGCGCCGAGGTGGATGGGCGCATCATCGAACGCGAGGCGGCGCTGGCGATGGTGCTGAACCTCGGCAACATCTTCAATGGGCTGCTTGAAGGGGCGCCCGGTTCGTCGCTCACGGACGGCCGACTCGATCTCGTCATCCTCGACGCGCGAAATCTGGCGGACTTCCTCGGCTTCTCGGTGTGGGAGGCGCTGCTCAAGCGGCGGCGGCCCGATTCCCGCTGGAGCTTTGCCAACGGGAGCCGGATCAGCATTGAAACATCGGACGCCGCGATCCCTGCCCAAGTAGATGGCGATCTGATCGAGCTGCGCCGGCTCGACCTATCGGTGGCGCCCGGAGCGGCTCGGCTCCTCGTGCCGCGGGGCGCGCGGGTTATATAGAAGAGCGCCCGCACCATCCGGACAGCTGGCCCCTATCCGGCGCACGACAATTGGTGTAATGATTGTGGACAGCGCGGGATTGCTGTATGCTCTCGTGTCACCGTCCAGATCTGATCGTGGCCGAACCTATCTCTTCCAAGCTCTCCAGCTCGCAGTCGCTCGACGTTCAGTTGCGCACGATGCTGCGCGAACTGCCGCGCGAGCATGCCGCATTGATCGAGGCGTTGCTGCAAGAGCGGGAACTGCTGGTTTCGGTGGCCGAACGGCGCGCCGAGCGCGTGCAACGGCTGCACGAGGCAAGTTCGGCGCTGCTGCGCTCGCTGGATCGAGAGGAACTCGAACAGGAAGTCGCGCACCAGCTCATTCGGCTGATTCCCGCGGACGGCGTTCTCGTGGCCCGCCCTCCGGCGGTGGCGGGCGAGGCGCCTGAGCCCAGGGTGCACGTGACTCCCGAGGGACCGGCGCCCACGGACGCCGCGGATCAGCTGACGCCAGCCACCGTCGAGGTGATCCGCACGGGTCGCGCGGTGCGCATTGCTGGGCGCACTGACATCCCCGGCGCGCTGATGGCCGTGCCCATCATGCAGGGTTTCCGGCTGGTCGGCGTGATCGGCGCGTACTCGCGATACGCGACGACGTTTGGCGACGAGGACCTCGACGCCACGCAGACGCTGGCGGCGCATGCCGCCACGGCGCTGATGAACTCGGCACTGTACGCGCAGAGCGAGCGCGAACGCCGCCAAAGCGACGCGCTGGCGTCCTTGGCGCAGGCGCTAGGATCGGCGAGCCGGCTGCCGGATGTGCTTCGCCTCGCGTTGCGGCACGCGATTGCTCTGTTCGGGGTGGAAGGAGCGGACTTGGCGCTGCGGCGCGAGGACTTCCTGCATATCGTGTCGGCGGAAGGCGTGGCGCAGTCGCTGCAGGGGATGTTCATCCCCATCGGCGCCTCGGTGTCCGGTCGCGCCGTGCGCGAGGTGCGGCCCATCATCGTGAACGACGCCTCGGCCGACCCCGACACCTTTGAGCCGACGAAGCGACTGGCTGGGGTACGCCGCAGTGTCGTGGCGCCGCTGGTTTCGCAGGGTGAAGCCGTAGGCGTGCTGAGTCTGGTCAACCGCGAGCGGCCCTTCGACGCCGAAGACGCGCGCATGCTGCAGCAGTTCGCGTCGCAAGTAGCGGTGGCCATCGTGAACGCGCGGCTGTACGAAGAAGCGAGGGACGCGCAGCGTGAAATGAGCGCCGCGTTCGAAGCCATTGGCGACGGCATTGTGGTGCTGGATGCAGACACGCGGATTGTGCGCACCAATGCGCGATTTCTGGAAATGACCGGACTGCCGAGCGCTGACGGTGCGCGCGGCCGCGAGTTCTACGATGCGCTATTGCATGAGCCGCGCGAACTCACCGAGGACTGCGCCATCGGCCAGGCGATCCTCGAGGGCCACGCTGCCCGCGCGCAACTGCGCTCGGCGTGGAACGGGCGCGTGCTTGAGATCCTGGCGGCGCCGCATCCGGCAGGTGGCGCGGTCGTCTCGGTGAGCGACGTGACCGAGATGCACCTGCTGGCCGAACGTCATCGCCTCGTCGTGGAGAACACGAACGATGCCATTCTGGTGACATCGGCCGAGGGGGCAGTGGAGTTCTCCAATCGCGCGGCCAGCCGGCTGTTCGGCGCCACCGTGGCGCTGGAGGGATCCCGGATCGGCGGACTCGTGCCCGCCAGCGAAGCCACGGTGTGGGCCGAGGCGATTGGGCGGTCGCGGCGCGGCGAGGCGGCGCGCCTGGACGGCACGGTGCTTCGCGCGGACGGCGAGCGGCGTCAGGTGTCGGTGAGTCTCGCGCCGCTCGCCGACGAGAGTCAGGTGAGCCACCTGGTGATCTCGCTGCGCGACGTCACGGACGAGGCGTACGCGCGCGACGAGATGCTCGCGGCGAATGCGCGGTATCGCGATCTGGTGGAGATGGCGGCGGATGCGATCATCACGTTGGATGTGCGCGGCACGTTCACGTCGGTGAATCCGGCCACCGAGCAGCTGACCGGTCACGGACGCGACAAGATCCTGGGACGGTCGTTCCCGTCGTTCATTGAGCCTGCCGAGTCCGGGGACGCGGAGCGCGCGTTTGCGGCAGTGGTGGCCGGCGAGTTCCGCCGCAGTGAAATCCATCTGGTGCGCGCCGACGGCTTGCGCCGCCTGCTCGCGGTGTCGCTGTCTCCGGTGCGCCGCGCGGGGGTGGTGGTGGGCGTGCTCGCCGTGGTGCGCGACGTCACCGAGGAACGTGAACAGGCCGCGGCGCTGACGCACGCCGAGGCGCGGTACACGCGGCTGGTCGAGGCCGCCGAGGATGCCATCGCCTGCGTGGATGAAGAAGGGAACCTCACTGCGGTGAATCGTGCACTCGAGGTCGTGACCGGCAAGCCGCGCGACCAGTTGCTGGGCTGCCACTTCATGGAACTCGTGGACGAGGCCGAGCAGCCGGCGATGTGGCAGGCGTTCAGCGCGGCACTCGCCGGCGAGCGCAGCCGCCGCACGATCAGCTTCAAGCGGCCGGGCGGAGAACGCGGGTTTGCCACGCTGCTCTGCGCGCCCATTGTGGAGGCGGGGCGGGTGACCGGCGCGCTCGGCATTGCGCGCGACGTCACGGAGGAGCGCCTGCTTCTTGACCAGGCCATTCGGCAGGACCGCATGGTGGCGATGGGTGAACTCGTTGGCGGTGTGGCGCACGAAGTGAACTCGCCGCTGACGAGCATCCTCGCGTATGCGCAGGTCCTGGAGCGCGGTGTCGGCGGTGACGACACCGCCAAGGCGCTCGAGACGATTACGCGCGAGGCCAAGCGCGCGTCGCGCATTGTGGGCAAGCTGCTGGCGTTCGCGCGGCAGGGACAGCCCGAGCGCCTGCCGAGTGACGTCAATCAGGCGCTGCGCGACACGATCGACCTGCGTCGCTACGCGCTGCGGATGCAGGAGATCAAACTGTCCGTTGCGCTGATGACCGAGCCGCCGCTTGTGCACTCGGATCCGTTTCAGCTGCAGCAGGTATTCATCAACCTGCTGGCCAACGCCGAACAGGCGGTGGCGCACCAGCCGGGCGAGAAGATCATCACGGTGTCGTCGGAAGTGCGCGGCGGCACGTTTGTCGTGGCGATCAGCGACAACGGGCCGGGGATCGCCCCGGAGACGCTGCCGCACATTTTCAATCCGTTCTTTACAACCAAGCCGCGCGGGGCGGGCACAGGCCTTGGCCTGTCGATCTCCGACGGCATCATTCGGGAACATCGGGGCGTGCTGCGGGCGCGGTCGGTACCGGGCCAGGGCGCGACCTTCGAGGTTGAACTTCCGATCCACCCTGCCGCAACCTGACCGATGGCCAGCATCCTCATTGTTGACGACGAAGTCGCCATCGCTGCCGCGTTCGCGATGTTCTTTCGCCACGACGGACAGCACGTGGTCTACGAGGCGCACACGGGAGGCGACGGCGTGGACGCATATTGGCGCCTGCGACCCGACCTCGTGCTGCTCGACGTCCGGCTGCCCGACATGACCGGGTTCGACGTGCTGGCGAAGATTCGCACGGATGATCCGGTGGTGATCATGATCACGGCGTACGGCGACGTGCCGATGGCGGTGGATGCGCTGCACCAGGGCGCGGAGAACTTTCTCACGAAGCCGGTGGACCTCAGCCATCTCGCGGCAGCGGCCGACCGCGCGCTGGAGAAGTCGCACCTGCGGCGGATGAGCCGCTATCTCTCGGAGAAGCGCGACGACGCGTCGCGCGTGATCGTCGGTTCCTCGCCGCTGATGCGCGAGCTCGCGGAGCAGGTGCAGGTGCTCGCGCACAGCGACCGCACCACGGGGCTCCTCATCGGCGAGCGCGGGTCGGGGAAGGGGCGCGTGGCGGAGCTCATACACCAGCAGAGCCCGCGGTCGGGCGGACCGTTTGTCGAGGTGAACTGCGCGGCGCTCACGGCCGAATCGCTGGACATCGAGCTGTTTGGCGAGGAGGGATCGGGAGGCAAGCCGGCCAAGCGCGGGCTGTTCGAGATCGCCGACAGCGGCACGCTGTTCCTCGACGAGATTGGCGACCTCGCGCCGCAGCTGCAGCCGAAGCTGCTGCGCGCCCTCGAGGGGCGCGGCTTCCGGCGGCACGGCGGCACGGTGGAGATCGTGCCCAACACACGGGTGATCGCCGCCACGAGCCGCGACCTGGGTGAAGAAGTGGCGGCCGGCCGTTTCCGCGAAGACTTGTTCTACCGGCTGTCGGTGATGCCGCTGCGCCTGCCGCCGCTGCGCGAGCGGACGCGGGAAGACGTGCTGGAGCTCATCGTGCAGGTGCAGCGCGATTTGGCGTCGACACTCTCCGACGCGCCGGCGACGCTCTCGGACGAGGCGCTCGACGCCGTACTGCGCTACGGTTGGCCGGGGAACATTCGCGAACTGCGCAACACGCTCGAGCGCGCGATGCTGCTGGCGCGCGGCGCGGGGCGCATCGAGTCGCGCCATCTCGCGCGAGAGATCACGGCGGCGAGCGGCGCGGACGTGTCGCACCACACGCCGCGCACGCTGTCCGACGTGGAGAAGGCGCACATCGACCGCACGCTGAAGGCGCACCATTTCAACCGCACGCACGCGGCGCGCGAGCTGGGCATTGCGCGCGCGACGCTGATCAAGAAGATCCGGGAGTACGAACTGGCCGAACGTCCGCGCGGCCGCGGATGAGGAGGACGACCGATGGGTGAAAAAGACGCGATGATCTGCCGTGCCTGCGGGCGCGAGGAGCGCGCCTCCGAAGGCTATCCGTGCGCGGAATGCGGCACCTTCATTTGCAACATGTGCGAGTTGCGCGGCGTGGTGCGCTGCCGCGCGTGCGCGTCCAAGGGGCCGCCGCGCGATGGCGATCCCCTGCCGGATACCGCGGCGCGATGATCGCCCGCACGAGCGGCGCCGACTTGCGCCGTTTTCGCGTGGCGGTGGGGCACGCCACGGATGCGGATGGCGGCACGGGATGCACCGTGGTGCGCGGCGAAGGCGCGCCGATGCGTGGCGCGTGCGCGGTGTTTGGGCGCGCAACGGGCACGCGTGAACTCGCGCTGCTCGAACCGGGGCATCTCGTCGACCGCGTGGACGCCATCGTTCTCAGCGGCGGCTCGGCCTACGGGCTCGCCGCCGCCGACGGCGTGATGCGCTGGATGGAGGAGCACGGACGCGGCTTTCCGGCGGGCGGCGGCGTGGTACCCATCGTGCCGGCCGCGGTGCTCTTTGATCTGCAACCGCTCGGGCGCTTTGACGCGCGTCCCACGCCGCAGATGGGCTACGACGCGTGTGCGCGAGCGTCCGCGGACGGGATCGACGAAGGAAGCGTCGGTGCGGGGACCGGCCTGACGGTGGGCAAGGCGCTCGGCGCCGGCGGCTGCATGAAGGGCGGCATCGGCGTCGCCGTGGCCGAAACCGGCAATGCCGCAGCGGGGGCGATTGCCGCGGTGAACGCCTTTGGCGACGTGTGCGATACGGACGGCCGCATCATTGCCGGCGCGCGGCGGGGCGGCGCGTTCGTCGGTGCCGAGCGTCTGCTCGCAGAACGCGGCATGGCCGACACGTTCGGGACATCGCACAACACGACGATTAGCGTCGTGGTTGTCGACGGCGTGCTCGACAAGCTGGCGCTGCAGGGTGTGGCGCGCGCCGCGGGGGCCGCGCTGCATCGTCGGGTGCGCCCAGCGGGATCGCTCGTCGATGGCGACGTGATCTTTGCGCTGGCGCCGCTGAGCGGAGCGGCGGCTGATCCAGTGCGCGCGGAAATGCTGGCTGTTGCGGCGCTCGAGCAGGCCATCGAGCGTGCCGTGCGCACCGCGGTGGGGCGCGACGGCGTGCCCGGACTCGCCGGCTAGGAGAAGAGCCCGCCCATCGCCATCGGCGCGACGGCGCCGCCGACATGCACGTGCAGTCCGACCTCGGCCTCGACCTCGCCGTCGAGTTCGACGCGCATGACGTGCACGCCCGCTTCGGCGATGGGCAGGTCGATGGCGGCGATGACGGGAATGTCGACTTCGATGGCGCCGGCCGGCGGCGCATGCACTTCGACTTCGCCGTTTGACGACCAGATCTCGTCGCCACCGGGGCCGGTCCACGCCAGCGACAGCGCGTGCGTGCCGGCGTCATCAGGGCTCGCCTTGAGGCGCACGACCAAGGTGGCGCGCGGATGCACGGCGGGAAGACTCGCCACGTGCAGCGCGTCGAAGACGCCGAGGACGTTGAGCTTGCCCTCCTGCGAGAGATTGGCGGCGTCGGCAAAGAGGGCAAAGGAGCAGTACATGCGGGGAAGATACGCCGCGGCCGCGTGCGCGGCGAGTTCCGAAGTCAACGCATCGCGGGGACGGCGAGCACCGCGTCGATTAGTTTGTAATGGATGCCCCTCCTGCGTTCTCTCGCCCTGTGCGCGGTGACGGCGATGGCCGTCGCGTGCAGCTCGCCAACGCCACGCCACGGCGTCGCGCTCGAGCCGGCGCTGCCGCGGCCGTCGTTCACGCTGACCGACACGCGCGGCCAGCCGTTCGAGTTTCGCAAAGAGACACGCGGCCTGCTGACGTTCCTGTTCTTTGGCTACACCAACTGCCCGGATGTTTGTCCGGTGCACGTGCAGAACGTCGCGGCGGTGCTGCACACGCTGTCGTTCGAGGACCAGCAGCAGGCGCGCTTTGTGTTCGTGACGGCCGATCCCGCCCGCGACTCGCTGCGGGTGCTGCGCGCGTGGCTCGACCACTTTGACAAATCGTTCATTGGGCTTCGCGGTGAGGACGCTGACGTGGCACGCATCATGGGCGCCATCGGACTGCCGCCGGTGATGCGCGGCGCGCCCGGCGCGAACGGCTGGTACGAAGTGGGCCACCCGGCCACGGTGATTGTCTTTACCGCTGACGATTCGGCGCACGTGCTGTATCCGTTTGGCACGCGGCAGGCCGACTGGGCCGAGGACATTCCGCGGTTGCTCCGCGTCCGTCCGCTCAAGGGAGACTGACGATGCAATGGTGGTGCTCGGCGTCAGGCAAGCCGTGGACGTGGGACGCGCAGTATTACCCCGGGGTGTGGCTGATGGTGGCCGTGCTCGCGTTTGCGTTTCACGTGTGGTCGCGGCGCGGGCGCGCGATGGGCGAGTCGCGGCTGGTGTATTGGGCGGGATGGAGCGCGGTGGGGCTGGTCTGGCAGGTGCTTGACTGGCCGATTGGCCCGCTGGCGGCCGGATATTTGGCGAGCGCGCATGCGGTGCAGTTTCTGTCGCTGGCGCTGCTGTCGCCGCCGTTGATCCTGCTGGCGGTGCGCAAACCGCTGGCGGCGTCAATGCCGGAGCGCGGGGGCGTGCGGCGGGCGCTGAATATCGTGACGCAGCCCGTGATTGCCGGCGTGCTGTTCAATCTCGTGGCGATCATCACCCACGTACCGGTGGTCGTGGATACGCTGATGCCGACGCAGTTCGGCGCGTTTGTCATCGACATTGCATGGCTGGCGGGTGGTTGCGTGCTCTGGTGGCCGATTGTCGTCGAGGCCCCGGCGCGTCCCTGGTTCAGCGTGCCGGTGCGCATGCTGTACCTGTTCCTGTCGACGCTCTTTCACACCGGCATCGCGATGGTGATGCTGCTTCGTGATTTTCCGATGTACGGCATCTATGAGCTGGCGCCGCCGTGGCCCGTGTGGTCGCCGCTGGAGGACCAGCATCTCGCCGGCGGCGTGATGGAGCTGGCGGGCGCGGCGGTAATTTTCAGCATCATCACGGTGATGTTCTTCCGCTGGAGCGGGGGTGTCGCGGGCGATGTCGCGCCCCCCGCGCCGCCGCGGGATTAGTTTTCCACGGATGTCCTCGTCCGCCGTGCACGCCGACCACCCGCAGCACCGGGTTTGGGTCACCGATCTCCTCCTGCTCCTGATGGCGATCATCTGGGGCATCAATTTTTCCGTCGTCAAGTTCGGCATGCGCTATCTCGAGCCGCTGGCGTTCAACGGCGTGCGCGTACTCATCGCCGGACTCGCGCTCTTGGCCGTGGCACGCGTACAGCGTCTGGAGATGCCGCCGCGCAAGCAGTTGTGGGCGTTGCTCGGGCTGGGCGTGCTGGGCAACGGCGTGTACCAGCTGCTGTTTGTCGAGGGGATCTCGCGCACGCGCGCCGGCAACGCCTCGCTGGTGATGGCGGGAACGCCGGCGCTGATCGCGATCCTCGGCCGGTTGCGCGGCGTCGAGAAGGTGCATGCGCGTGGGTATCTGGGGATCGCGCTGTCGGTGGGAGGCATCGGCATCGTGATGAGCGGCACGGCGGCGGCGCCGCCGGGAGACGCGTCGATCATCGGCGATATGTTCATCCTGCTCTGCTCGCTGACGTGGGCCACGTACACCGTGCTACTGAAGCCGTATACGCACCACGTGGACGGCGTGCAGGTGTCGGCGCTGACGATGATTGGAGGGGCGGTGCCGCTCTGCCTCGTGGCGGCGCCGGCCATTACCCGTACGGCCTGGCTCGCGCTGCCGGCATCGGCCTGGCTGGCCATTCTGTACAGCGGCATTTTTGCGCTCGTCATCGCCTATCTCATCTGGTATCGCGGCATTCGGTTGATCGGCCCGACGCGCACGTCGATGTACAGCAACCTGCAGCCGGTGATTGCCGTGCTCGTCGCGTGGGCCGCGCTTGGCGAAGTGCCCACGGCGGCGCAGGGCGCGGGCGCCGCGGCGGTGATGGCTGGCCTACTGCTCACGCGCGCATGAGCGTGGTGCGCCCGACTCGCGTGGTGCTGTTCGACATCGACGGCACGCTGCTGGCGAGTGGCGGCGTGGGCCGCCGTGCGATGGAAGGCGCGATGCTCGCGCAGTTCGGCACGATTGGGCCGAGTGGCTACCGGTACGACGGGAAGACGGACAAGCAGATTGCACGCGAGTCGATGCGCATGTCCGGGTTCACCGATGCCGACATCGATGCGCGCATGGAGGTGCTGCTGGCCGACTATCTCGGGCGGCTTGAGCGAACCGTCGAGTCGGAGATGCGCGGTATCCGCATTCATGCCGGGATTCCTGCGCTGCTCGATGCGCTCGAAGCGCGTGGGGATGTGGTGCTCGGCCTGCTGACGGGCAACATCGCTCGTGGAGCGGCGTTCAAGCTGCGCGCGGCGGGACTCGCGCCGGAGCGATTCGTGGTGGGGGCGTTTGGCTCGGATCACGAGCTGCGCCCCGAACTGCCGGCGATTGCGCAGCGCCGCGCGTCGGAGCGGCTGGGGTACGCGGTGGCGGGCGACGCCCTGGTGATCATCGGCGACACGCCGGCTGATGTGGAGTGCGGCCGCAGGGTCGGCGCGCGCGCCGTGGCGGTGGCGACGGGGCACTTCAGCGCGGCCGATCTGGCGCAGCATGCGCCGCACGCGGTGTTCGACGATTTCAGCGACGTCGCCGCGGCGCTCCAGGCCATCTGCGACGCGTGACGCCGTGACGGAGCGCACGTCCGATCTTGTCCTGCCCGAACTGACGCGGTCACTGCGCGCGCTCGGCAGCGCGCGCTGGCTGCGCGACGCCGACCACGCGCGTTTCTTCACGCCGCTGCTGACGGCGCGGCGCAATGCGGCGCGGGTGCGCACGCCGGAAGGGCACGTCGCGGCGTTCCAAGCCGACCGGCTGCGACGCGCGCTCACGGAGGCCGTCGATCAGATGGCCGCGGTGCATCATCCGCGCTCGAGCGCGGACCGTCGCGCCTTCGTGGCGCGCCTCACCGATGCCGGCGCCGCGGTCTGGCAGTCGCTGGACGAACTCGACACCGATGCCGTCGCCGTGATGAAGGCGGGCGCGCCGCAGCGCGACGCGACGTGGCGCGTGTGGGTGGCGGCGCTGCAGCGACTGTTCCTCGCGGCCGATGCGTGGTGGATTGCGATTGTCGAATTGCGCGACGGCCGCCGGCCGCGCGGCGGCGGCGCGGTGCGCGCGTTGAGCGTCGCGCTGCTGATCGCCGCCGTTCCCGCGCTGCTGCCGGCGCAGCAGCACCTCACGTATCGCGTTACCGGCGTCGCGCCGCGCGCGCTGCAGTCGCAGGGGTTCGACGTGGTTGGCGCGGAGGGGGCCGCAACGCTCGTGATCGCGGATCCATCCGAGCTTTTCCGGCTGCAGGGGACGGGAGCGCAGGCGCAGCTTGTTACGACGCCCGGCATCGATCAACGTCGGTTGCAGCAGCTCGTGGCGGTGGCCAGCACGCCGGTGGTCTTTCGGTCGTACGATGATCCGGCGCGCGGCATTCGCGCGTGGGTGGATTCGATGGCCGCGACGAATGCGCGCATCAGCGTCGACACCGTGGGACGATCGTACGAAGGGCGGCCGATCCTCGCGGTGAAGATCGGGCCGCGCGGCGACGCGCCGACGCGGCCCAACGTGCTCTTCGTCGCCACGCATCATGCGCGCGAGTGGGCCGCCACCGAGATGGCGCTGCGGCTCATCAAGCGGCTGGCGACGGCCACTGACGCGCGCACCGACTCGCTCGTGAACCAGCGCGACATCTGGGTGGTGCCGGTGGTGAATCCCGACGGCTACCAGTTCACGTTCACCAACGACCGGCTGTGGCGAAAGAACCGTCGGCCCGTGGCGGGCGGCGCGGTCGGCGTCGATCTCAACCGCAATCACACCACCAACTGGGGTCTCGACGACAGCGGTTCGTCGCCGGTGCCTTCGTCGGAGATCTACCGCGGGCCGTCGGCCGCGTCGGAGCCCGAGATCAGCGCGCTGCAGGCGTTTCACACGCTGCATCCGCCGGTGGTCTCGGTCAGTTATCACACGTATGCCGGGCTGATGCTCTTTCCACCCGGCGCGCGCAACGGCGTTCTCGCCGCCGACATCGACACGTATCGCGTCATTGGCGGCACGAACGCGCATCCCGCGGCCATCGATCATCTCGTCGGTTCGGCGCGCAGCTTCTACGCGCCGGGCCCCGCGTGGCTGCTGTATCCGACGAACGGCGAGTACACCGACTGGGCGAGCGCGACGTTTGGCACGGTCAGCATCAGCCCCGAACTCACGAGCGGATACGGCGCCGGAGGGTACTACGGCTTCGAGTTTCCGGACGACGACGCGCTGCTGCAGCAGGTCTTCACCGACAACCTGCCGTTTGCGCTCGACATCATCGAGGCGGCGCGGAACCCCGCGGCCTACGCGAGCCACAGTACCGGACTGCGCGCGGACCGCTATGTGCTGGAGAGCGCGGCGCAGTCGCTGCGTGTGCGCGTGCCGGCGGCGAACGCGAACAGCGCCGTGCTCTCGGCCGCCGGACTTCCGGTGCCCATCAACGTGGACTCGACGTCGGGCGGCAAGTACGCCCGGCGCCTCGTGTCACAGTACGCGACGCAGGGACGCCCGCCGAGCATTGTCGTGACGCGGGGAACGGAGCGCGTGACGTGGACGCAGCTCGCGGTAGCGGGGGCGGAGCCGGGCGATCCGGCGTGGACGTTGCAGTCGTTCGCGCCCGACACCACCGAACGGTACGCGGGGCGCGCGTCGTATCGAGGCGGCGGGAACGGCGAACTGCGCTCGACGCCGTTTACCGTTCCGGCGACCGTCGACACGGTCAGCCTCACGTTCTGGACGAAGTACAACGGCGATGGATTTTCGCAGAGTCCCTTTGGCCTCGTGCGCTTCTCCACCGACACGGGGAAGACGTGGACGTTGGCGATGCAGCTCGCTGGCGCGGCGCCCGAATGGTATCCGGAGGACGCGCGTCTCAGCGGCGTGCGCGGCAAGACGGTGACGCTCTCCTTCCTCTCGGCGAACTTGCCGTGGTGGATTGATGAAGTGGCGGTGTATGCCAACGGCGCGACGACCGTCAGCGACGCCGCCGGCGCGGCGGCGCGGCTGCGGCCGTCGGCGAACCCCGTGCGCGGCGCCACGGTCACGTTCGTCTGGCCATTTGAAGGCCAAAGCGGCCGCCTCAGCGTGTACGACCTCACCGGCCGTCTGATCTGGTCGACCGACGTCGCGTCGCACGCGGCGGATGTCCTGTGGGACGTGAGCCGACAATCGATACCGAACGGCGCGTATCTGGTGCTTGCCGAAAGCGGGGGCGCGCACGCACGCTTGAGGCTGTTCGTCGCGCGGGAGGCGCCGTGATCGTCGGGGTAGGATTCGACCTGGTGGAGATTGAGCGCGTGGAGCGCCTGCTGCACGGCAAGGGCGACCGCGCGCTGGCGCGGCTCTTTGTCGAGCCCGAGGTGGCCTATGCGACGGCGCGGGCGCGGCCGGCGATGCACTTGGCGGCGCGGCTGGCCGCCAAGGAAGCGGCGTTCAAGGCGCTGGCTGGGAGCGAAAGCGCGCGCCTGATCGGATGGAAGGACATCGAAGTCGTCTCGCGTCCCGGGCACGCGCCGGAACTCGTGCTGCACGGGCGCGCGCAGCAACGCGCGGCGGTGCTGGGCGTGCGGCGCCACTGGCTGACGCTTTCGCATACCGACACGACGGCGGGCGCGGTCGTGGTGCTCGAGTCGGACTAGCCGTTGCGACGGCCGCCGCAAGGCGCGCAAGGATGTAGAGGGCGGCAACCGCGACGCACGCTGGAGCGAACCACTACAACTGCGTGTCAGGTGTGTGCGGCCTTCGCGTAGATCCCCGGCTTCCCCGCGCCCGCGTCGCGGCGCATCTGCATCCACACCACGCCACCGACGGCGAAGAGCAGCGCAATGGTCTGCGCGAGCGTCAACGGGCCCATGAAGCGGTCGTCCTTGGCGCGGAAGAACTCGACGATGAACCGCTCGAGGCCAGCCAGCACGCAGTACAATCCAAACAGCCAGCCCTCGGCGTGCTTGTGGTCGCGCAGCTTCCAGAGAATCGTGAACATCACCACGCCCATCGCGATCTCGTAGAGTTGCGTGGGATGAACGGCGATGACCTCAAGCGGCGGCCGGCCGGCGAGTTCCTTGACGCCGAACTGCTCCACGAGGTTCTGCACCGTGGACGGCGGATAGCCGTGCGGGAAGGCCACCGCCCAGCGTGAGTCCCACGGGCGGCCATAGTCGTCGCCGACGGCCCAGCAGCCGGATCGTCCAATGGCGTACGCTGCGGCCAACCCCGCCGCCGACACGTCGCTGATGCGCGTGAAGGTCTGGCCGCGCCAGCGGATCACGCCGGCGGTCGCCAGAATGCCGCCCACGAGGCCGCCCCAGAACACGAAGCCCGACGTGTGAAAGAGCGCGCGCGGATCCTGATAGAGAATGGCGTAGTAGATCTTGGCGCCGAGCAGTCCGCCGATAACGGCCGCCACGAGCACGTCGCCCATGATCTCGGGGTCGTGGCCGCGGCGGCTGAGCTCCACCTGCCCGATGTACTGCGCGACCAGGAACGAGAGCAGCATCGCGATGCCGAACCCCGTGAGGGGCAGCGGACCGATGTGCAACTCGGCCGGATAGACGACGAAATGCGAGGCGTCGGGGAGCATGGAGTGGAAGATAACAACCGAGCGCAGGAGCGCGAGGCGCCGCGCCGCCATCGCTCGCGCTATTTCGGGTGGCGCTTCCGACGGCTTGCGTGGTAGATGTGCACGTAGGCGTCCATCGGCACTCTGGCGATGACGGGGGTCACAACGTCGAGCGCGATGCCATCGAGATCACGGAATCGCAGGCACGACTTGCCCATGTCAAAGCGCAGGCCGGCCTTGGCGTATCCGGTCCTGAGTTCCTCAAGCAGCGTCTTGCTGCCGGACGCGCACATCACATACAGCGCATAGTAGTGCTTCTGCGCCGCGAGGGCGGCGTACATCAAGGGATGCCCGTTATACGTCTCGGGGAGCACTGAAAGCGGCACCACCCAGGCGATCAATCCCATCATCATGACTTCCTTGTAGCCCGCGGGCATCGCCTTGTTCACGGCGCCGCGGACCGTCTGCATGACGCGGCGGCGCTCGGGTGGCAGCGACGCGAGATACGCCGACACGGTGCGAGCAGGGGACGTGACCATCGTCGGTGAGCCTCCTCGGAAAACCTGTCCGTTACACCGTGGCCGGCACGGCGCGGCCAACGATCACGGTAATGTTGTCGGTGCCGCCGTCGTCGAGTGCGTCCTGCAGCAATGCTTCGCACGCCTGGTGCGACGACGTCATCGTGCGCAGCCGTTCGGCGATTTGCTCATCAGTCACGTGCTTGGTCAGTCCGTCGCTGCAGAGCAGGTGCACATGGTGCCAGTCGTTTTCGATGGCCGTGACAACCGGCGACGCTTCCGGCCCGCCGATGGCACTCGAGAGGACGTGCTTCCATCGTTCGTGGCCGGGATCGGAGCGGCGGATCACGCCGGCCGAGATGAGATCCTCGGCGACGGTCTGGTCGCGCGACACCTGGTACAGCGCGCCGCGGCGGAGCGTGTAGTAGCGGCTGTCGCCGACTTGCAGGATGTAGGCGCGCGGCCAGACGCCGAGGAAGGCCGTGAGCGTCGTCGCCATTCCGGCGAGGTCGCCGTCCGAACCGCGCTCCGTGAGCCTGGAGTGCACGCGCATCGCGCCCTCCTGCAGCACATGCACGAACTCCGCATCGTCGTTTGGATCGGCCGTGTAGTAGCAGTGCATCGACCGCGTGATGTAGGCGGTGATCGCATCCAGCGCGAACCGGCTCGCTTCCTCACCACCGGCGGTGCCGCCCACGCCGTCGGCCACCATGGCGAGAAACGCCAGGCGATCCGTGTCGCCCGCGCTTAGGCTGTCGGCGGGGATGCTCGTGTGCTGAATGGCAAGGTGCTTGTGCAGCGAGGCAATCAGGAAATGGTCCTGATTCTCCTTGCGCACCTTCCCGACGTTGGTCACGCCGTAGACGTCGAGCTCGTTGTCCCTTGGCTTGCGCGGAATTCCGCCGGTCGGGCTTTCGTGGATATGCACCATGTGTCCTCCGGGGGGCGAACACGGACACTGCCGGGGAAGAAACTACGTTCAGGTCACGCGACTGTGCCAGCGGACGGTGCGGCGACGGGAGCGCCGGGCGCCGCCGACGCCCTGCGCGCGTGGCGGACCGATGACGATAGACCGCCTTACGGGTCGGGCCGTTCCGGAGATTCCGCGCGCTCAGCGCGGGTCGCCGGCAAGCATCCCCCACACGGCCACGTCCTCGGGAATGCCCCAGCGGAAAAAGTGCCCGCGGAGCACCCCTTCGTGCCGCAGCCCCGCCTTCTCCATCACGCGGCCGGATGCGGGGTTACGCACGAAATGATGCGCGTAGATCCGCTGCAGCGAGAGCTGCGCGAATCCGAAGCCGATGATGGCCCGTGCGGCCTCCGTGGCGTAGCCCTGGTTCCAGAATGGCATGCCGATCCAGTAGCCCAGTTCCGCGCGGCGCTGCGGAAGTTCGATGCGCAGCGCGATGGCGCCAACGAGGCCCGCGTCCTGCGCCGTGATGGCGAGCGTCGCGCTCTCGTGCCGCGTCCACGCCCCCTCATGCGTCGCAATCCACGACTCCGCCATTCCGTCGGCGTAGGGGTGCGGAATGGTCAGCGTGGTGTCGGCGACGGCGCGCTCACCGGCGAGGCGCTGCACCGTGGCCGCGTCACTGAGCAGGAACGGGCGCAGCGAGAGCCGCGCCGTGGCAAGCGTGGGCAACTTTCGCATCAGCGCCTGGCGGGCGCTTCCAGCGCGTCGAAGATGCGCACCGTCGTGACCATCCGCGCGCTGCGCGTTCCATGGGAATCGTTGGGGACGATGACCTGGTACGGCAGTTCATCCGTGATGAGCGGCGCGCCCTCGCGCTCATAGGCGATCAGCGCGCGCGTGGGCCCGAGCGTTGGCTCGATCTCCCCGGCGGAGAACACGGCGACGTAGCCGTCTGTCGAGAGTGCTGCGACAACCCACTCGGCGTGGCCGAGACGGAGCGAGTCAATGGGCAGGCGCCGCAACGCGTCGGCCGTCATAAGGACGGGCGGGCGGCCGTCGCGCGTGATGCGAAGCGCAGGACTCTGCGCAGGCAGCACGGAGGCAGCGGCAAACGTCGCCGCAGCGAGCGCTGCGAAGCGAGCGCGGGAATGCATGAGATGGTTGATTGAGTCGAAAGAAGGCGAGACGCGTGCGCGTCAGTCGCTCAGGAGCATCTTGGCACGGTCAAGCTCCGGCGACGGCACGTGCAGTTCGACGCCGCCGAGCATCGCGCCCTGAAACGCGCCGCCGAAAATCCCAACCTGCGGGCCCTTCACCAACACGGGAATGCTGGCGGCTTCCAGCGTCTCGCGGGCGAGGTCGGCGTCAAAGCCATTGGCGAAATTGGCGAGCAGGACGAAGCGGGCTTCCTCGGTCATGACGTGCGCTCGGGTCGCGGGTCAACATAAGATCGCGACCTGCCACCGCAGGTGATAGAGGCGGCTGGCGCCGCGCCGAGCGTGCGGCGGCGCGCTGCGCCTGCAGCACCGCGCTGAGATTGCGGTCCTGCGTCGCGCCTGCTACGCTACGATCCAAAGTCCCCCGCAAGGAGCCCCCATGTCGGTTCGTCCCGTCAGGCGCGTGGTCGAGTCAGTGCCCACGATGGAAGGCGCCGGCGTGCGACTGCGGCGCGCGTTCGGCTTCGGCGACACCACGGACACCGATCCGTTCCTGCTGTTCGACGATTTTCGAGGGGATCGGCCGGCTGACTATCTGGCCGGCTTTCCGTGGCATCCGCATCGTGGCATCGAGACCATCACGTACGTTCTCGCGGGGACCGTCGCGCACGGCGACAGTCTCGGCAACACCGGTGCGCTTGGCGCGGGCGACGTGCAGTGGATGACGGCGGGACGCGGCATCCTGCACCAGGAGATGCCGACCGGCGACGCGCAGGGGCGCATGCACGGTTTCCAGCTCTGGGCCAATCTGCCGTCGGCGATGAAGATGACGTCGCCGCGCTACCAGGACGTCGGCGCGAAGGACATTCCGGAAATCACGGACGACGACGGCACCACGGTGCGCGTGGTCTGTGGCGAGTTTTGGGGCAAGCGCGGACCGGTGGATGGCATCGCCGCCGAGCCGCAGTACCTCGACGTCTGGGTGCCGCCCGGCACGAGGAAGTCGCTGCCGGTGGACACGCGCCGCAACGCGTTCGCCTACGTCTTCGACGGGGCTGGCGACTTCCGCGGTGCGTCGGCGCCGTTTGGCGTGCTCACGGAAAAGGACATCAACGAGAACGTCATGCGCGAGATGACGGGCAACCGTTCGCTCCTGCTCTTCGACAGCGGCGACGAAGTCGTGGTGCAGGCCGGCGATGAGGGCATCCGGTTTCTGCTGGTGTCCGGCGCGCCGATCAAGGAGCCAGTGGCCTGGTACGGGCCGATCGTGATGAACACGCGCGGTGAACTCGATACGGCGCTGCGCGAACTGCGCGACGGGACGTTTATCCGCTAGCGCCTGCCGTGCGCGCGGGCAGCGTGATGGAGAACGTCGTGCAGCCGGGCGCGGACTCCGAGAGCGAGAGCGCACCGCCGTGCGCCTCGGCGATGGTGCGTGCAATGGCCAGCCCCAGCCCGGCGCCGCTCGTCACCGACGACTCGGCACGCGAACGCGCGGCGTCCACACGATAGAACCGCTCGAAGATTCTGGCCCGCGCCGCGGCGGGAATGCCGGGCCCGGCATCGGAGACGCGGACCGTCCAGTGGTCGATCTCGTGCGTGAGCGCGACGTCGACGGTGCTGCGCTCGGGTGCGTATTTGACCGCATTGTCGAGCAGGTTGAGCACCAACTGGCCGAGCAGGTCAGCATCGCCGCGAACCGGGGCCTCGGTGAGGCCGTGCAGGTCCACCTGTATGCCGCGCTGGTCGGCCATGTGGCTGATGCTGCGCACGGCATCGTGCACGACGTCCTCGAGATAGACGTCTTCCCTGCGGACCACGAGATGCCCGGCGTCGGCGCGCGCGAGCAGAAAGAGGTCGTTGACGATGCGCGTGAGTCGCCTTGCGGCGTCGCGCACGACTTCAAATGACGCGCGGTATTCCTCCTCCGTGCGCGTGGCGCGCGCGAGCGTGACGTCGGCTTCGGTGCGAAGGATGGCGGCCGGTGTGCGCAGTTCGTGCGAGGCGTCCGCCATGAACCGGCGCTGCTGCGCGAATGACTGTTCAAGCCGGTCAAGCAGGGCGTTGATCACCGTGGCAAGGCCGCCGAGTTCGTCACCGGGCGTGGGCACCGGAAGCCGCGCATCCAGCGTGGACGCGCTGATGGCCGAGGCGCGCTCTGCCATGGCCGCCACCGGCGACAGGCTGCGGCGTGCGAGGAAGTAGCCACCACCGGCGGCGCAGGCGAGCAGGAGCGGCACTCCAACGACAAACGCGCCGCGAATGCGCTCCAGCACACTTTCGACGTCGTGCAGCGGATAGGCTGCGGTGATGCGCAGTGCGGTGCCTTCAAGTCGCGACGGGCGCGTCTGTACGCGATAGCCGCCGCGCCGGTCGGGGAGCGTCAGCGTGTCGCTCTGCCACGGCAATCGGGCGACCGCCGAAAGCACGCGGCTGACATCGAGCGGCGGCCGCTGCGCGTCACTCCCCGTTCGCGGGACCTCGCCGGCGGCGATGACACGGCCGGCGGAATCAATGATGATCATCTGCAGGTCGCGGAATCGCACTTCCTCGACCGTCTTCGCCACTGCGGCTTCAGTGCCCGGGCGCATGCGCCGCTCCGCGGCGAGCTCGCGGGCGAAGGCGCCGAGCGCGTCGCTAATGAAACCGTCGGTACGCGCGAGGAGCGTTCGCTCGAACACGGCGTACGATCCGACGGCGAAGACGCCAAGCGGCGCGCCCAGGACGAGCGTGAACCACAGCGTGAGGCGAGCGCGGAGCGAGACCGGCCAGAGCGCCACGGCGCTAGCTCCGGCGCCGGGTGGGCGCTGCCGGTCGTGGCACGTCGAGCATGAATCCGGAGCCGCGGTGTGTGGTGAGCAGCGCCACAGGCTCGTCGTCATCGATCTTGCGGCGCACGCGGCTCGCGTACACGTCAATGATGTTCGAGTACGGCTCGCGGCTGTCGTTCCACACATGCGCCATCAGCTCGGACTTGCTGACGACGCGCCCCGCGTTGCGGGCGAGGTGCAGGAGGAAGGCAAACTCCTTCGCGGTGAATTGAATCTCACGCTCGCCGCGCCGCGCGGCGTGGCGCAGCGTGTCGACGACGAGATCGCCCACGACCAGGTTGGCGGCCACGATCTCGCCGCGGCGGCGGGTGAGCGCCCGCAGGCGCGCCTGCAACTCGCCAAAGTCGAACGGCTTCGTCAGGTAGTCATCGGCGCCGGCGTCGAGTCCGGCAATGCGCTGCTCCACGGCGTCGAGCGCAGTGAGCATCAGGATGGGCGTCGTGACGCCCTCGGCGCGCAGGCGCCGGCAGACGCTGATGCCGTCGATCCCCGGCAGGAGAATGTCGAGAATGATGCCGTCGTACTCGTGCGACGCGGCGAGTTCCAGGGCCTGTGCACCGTCGCCCGTCTGGTCGACGGCGTACGAGTCTTCGCGCAATCCGCGGGCAATGGATTGTCGGAGCTGGCGGTCGTCCTCAACGATGAGCAGGCGCATGTTTGAGCTTGGCGGCAAGGGCGCTCGCGGCGGCGGAGCGTACGTCAAAGTGACGGGCGGACCGTCCGGCCGACAAGGTCTGGATGAGTGCCGTTGAGACGCGCCAGGCCGCGGTGGCGTCGGGCGCTGCGACGAGGTCCAGCGAACGGCGAAACGCCGCCAGTTCGCGCCGGCGCAGCGCGGCGCGCAGGGCGCGGAGGTCGCGCAGCGACGGTCGCGGGGCGTCCGCACGCCGGCGCGCCTTTCTCCGGTCGAGGTGCGGTGCCATCAGCTGCGCGAAGACGTGTGCATCGTGCAGCTCCCCGAGCGAATCCTGCAGGCTGCGCAGAAACCGCACGGTGCGGGTGACTCTCGCCGACGGCGCGTCGACAGCCTCCACGAGATAGCGCAGGCGCTTCACCTTGATGCGCGCGCGGTGGATGGCCTCCACCTGCGTGCGATGTTCGACGCGATCAAGCGCGCGGCGCGCGACCGCCACGTGCCGCACGAGCACCGGCGAGAGATGCGCGCCCAGCGTTTCCGCCGCTGGCGGCGGAGTGCCGTCGCCGCTGGGGGCAAGTGTTGCGGCAAGCGCCGTCGTCAGCTTGGCCCAGCGTGCCGCCGCCAGTCGCTGCAACGCTTCGCGGGCGCTGACGTACGTGCGGAGTCGTTCAGCGGCCAGCCACTGCGCGGCGCGTGCGGCGCCCGCGCTGAACGGTTCGCCCGGCGCCGTGAGCCACTGCCACTGCACCTGCGCATCGCGCGCCGCGCCAGCGCACCGGGCGATGCGGCGCAGCGCGGCGCGATCGCTGCGCGGGATGTCCTCGTGCAGCAGGTCGTCGGCGGCGCGCAGCCAGCTGCGCAGGCGTCGCACGGCGACACGGAAATCGTGCACTTCCTCGTTGCCAATCGTCGTCCCCGCGTCGGCCTTGAGCATCACGAGCAACGGCGCCGCTTTCTCGAGCGCGCGTTCGAGCCGCACGCGCGCCACCGCGCGCGCCGCCGCATGCGCGGGCTGCCGGAGCAACCCGCGCGCCTCACCGGCGCGACGCGGCGCACGCGTCAATGGATGAGCTTCAGCAGCGCCGCCACCGCTGCCTCGAGTTGCTGGTCCTTGCCACGGCTGACCACCGCGTACTCGTTCATCACCTTGATGTCCGGCTCGGTCTGCGAGTTCTCGAGATACTTGCCAGTGGTCGCGTCCTTCACGCCGACGCCAGGCACGCCCCAGCGCAGGCCGTCCGCCAGCGACTCCCATCCGGCAAAGGTGCACGTCCCCGGCACGGGCATGCCCACCAGCGGCCCGAGCTTCTGGTCCTTGTAGGCGTAGGCGTAGCAGTGGCCGTCGCTGTAGTTCGCTTCGTTGGCCAGCGACACGCTCGGCTTGGTCCAGCGGAAGTTCGGTTCGTAGCCGTTGCTGCGGGTGTCGGTGGTGTAATCGAAGAACTTCTTGCCGCTGAGGAACATCGCGAGGTCGGCCACCAGGTCGCCCCCGCCGTTGAAGCGCGTGTCGACGACCACGCCCTTGCGCGTGGCGTACTTGCCCATCATGTCCTCGACGGTGGTGCGCATCGCGCCGTCGTTCATTCCCGGAATGTGCACATAGCCCGCCTGGCCATTGCTCAGCTTGTCGACTTCGGCAGCGTTGCGGCGCACCCAGCGATCGTAGAGCAGTCGATTCTCGTCGCCCGGCGACACCGGCTTGACCACCAGCTCCGACTTCACGGCGCCGTCGGCGAGCCCGAGCAGCACGTTCTTGCCGGCCTTGCGATTGAGGAACTGAGAGAGGTCGCTCGCCGGCGTGATGGGCTGACCATCGACGGACTCGATGATCGTGCCGGGCTTGACGTTCATCCCCGTCTTGTCGAGCGGGCCGCCCTTGATGACTTCGTCGATCTTCACGCCGGCGCCGGCGTACGCCTGATCGAGAAAGACGCCGAGCGACGCCGTGGCATCATCCGATGGAGACGACGACGAGAACGTCGCGCCGCTGTGGCTGATGTTCAGCTCGCCCAGCATCTCGGCGAGCATCTCGGCGAACTCGAACTGCGTGCCGATGTGCGGCAGGTACTTGGCGTATACCGGGCGAATGGCCATCCAGTCAATGCCGTGATAGCCCTTGGTGTAGAACGTGTCGCGCACCTTGCGCCAGACGTGGTCGAACATCGCGGCACGCTCGGCGTTGATGTCGAGCGTCATCTCGCCGCTGAGCGGCACCGCGTCCCGCTTGGCCGCCACCGGGTCGATCTTGGCGATCGCGCCGTCGGCGAGCAGGAAGATGCTCTTCTCGTCCTTGTCCCAGCTCATGCTCCCGCCGTTGGCGTTCAGCGCCAGCACCTGCTTGGTCTCCTTGGTCCGCAGGTTGGTGGACCACAGGTTCATGCCCTTCTCAAAGCGCGCCAAGTAGTACAGCGTCTCGCCGTCCTTGCTCACGAGCGCATCGCCCAGCGACGACGAATGGATGGTGAGGCGCGCCTTGCGCGTCTCGATGTCGTCGAGGTCGATCTTGAGCGCTTCCACTTTCGCGGTCGAATCGCTCTTTGACTTGGCGGTGTCGGCCTTGGCCTTGGCGCTGTCGGGCTTGGGCTTTGTCTTGTCCTCCTGCTCCTTCACCAGCGCGTACTCTTCCTTGGTGAGTCGGTAGCGGTCCCACGCGTCCCTGGTGAAGAACATCGCATACGCATCGCGCTGGGCGCCGCCCGACTGCGCGACCGCCTTCAGACCGTCGCGGTTGCTCATCCAGAGCATCGCCTTGCCGCCGAGGATCCACTTCGCATCGCCGTCGTCAAAGCCGCTCTGCGTGAGGTTCACGACGCTTCCCTTGCCGTCGGTGCTGACGAGCCCCACCTCCCCTGGCGCGATGCCTGGCACGCTGAGGTCGAACAGCATCCACTTGCCGTCCGGGCTCCAGGTGAAGTGCTGCCCGGGATTGGTGGAGAAGATCGATTTGTCGTCGAGCAGCGTGCGCACCTGCTTCGTGGCGATGGTCATCACACGCAGCGTGTTGCGGTCCTCGATGAACGCCAGTTCCTTGCCGTCGGGCGAGTAGAGCGGCTGATAGTTCTGGTGCTCATTGGCAACGAGCGCCGATTCGCGCACTACGGTGGACGCATAGAAGTACGGCTCGGCGTCGCGCGTGCGGCGCGCTTCGAAGATCTGCCACTTGCCGTCGCGCTCGGAGGCGTAGACGAGCGCCTTGCCGTCGGGTGAGAAACGCACGCCCGTCTCGACGGCCGCGGTATTCGTGATGCGCTTCGTGACGCCGCCCTCGACGCTGGCGACGAAAACATCGCCGCGGAAAATAAACGCCACTTCCTTGCCGCTCGGTGCCACGGCGAGTTCACGCGCGCCGCCGGTGACGGCGAGCACCTGATCGCCGTTGCTCTTGGCGTCGGCGGCGATCGTCACCTGCACGCGCTGCGGCTGCCCGCCCGGTGCCATCGTGTACAGCTGGCCATCGTGACCAAAGCCGAGCGTGCCGTTGTCGGCGATGCTCAGGAAGCGCACCGGCAGGCCCTTGAACGACGTCAGCTGCTGCGACTTGCCGCCAGCCAGCGGCAGCTTGTGCACGTTGAAGGTGCCGCTCTCCTCGCTGAGGTAGTAGAACGACTTGTCGCCGTCGGCGAACACGGGCTGCCTGTCTTCGCCCGCGAACATTGTGAGCTGCTTGTGCGTGCCGGCCTTCACATCGTACAGCCAGATGTCGCGTGCCACCGATGACACGTGGTGTTTGCGCCAGACGTTCTCGCGTCCCTTGTTATCCGTGTAGAGGATCAACTGGCCATTGCGGCTGTAGCGCGCGTCGTCGGCCGGCGTCGTGAAGAGCTGCACCGGACGGCCGCCGGCCGTGGGCACGGTCCACAGCTCGGGCATCGATGATGCGGGATACTGCCGGTTCGACGCCGCATCCATGCGCGCCGCGCCGAAGACCACCGCCTTGTCATCGGGGGTGAAGCTGTACGGGTATTCGTGGGCAGAGTGGAAGGTGAGACGCTGCGCCTCACCGCCGGTCGCTGCTACGACGTAGATATCGAAGTTGCCGTGTCGGTCGCTGGCGAATGCGATGCGCGTGCCATCGTGGCTCCACACCGGCATGAAGTCCTGCGCCGGATGCTGCGTCAGTTGAATCGCGGTGCCGCCCGCCGCCGGAACGCGATACAGGTCGCCCTTGTAGGTAAAGGCGATCGTCTTGCCGTCTGGCGAGAGGGCGGGGTAGCGCATCCAGCTGGCCGCGCCCTGTCCGGCGGCCGTTGAGAGACTGGCGGCAAGGAGCACGAGCGCGGCGAGGAATCGACGGATCATCATGACGAGCCTGAAGGCGAAGGGAGGAGGAGGGGAGTCCTGACGGAATTTGCGCTCGGTCCGTGCGTGCGCCAGCACACCACGGCACTTCGTGCGGGCGCCCATCGGCGGCGGCGCCACTCGGCGGCATGCACGACGGGCTCCCTGATCACCAGGGAGCCCGTCGCGTGTTGCCCTGACGCTGTTGTTACTAACGCAAGTTCGCGTTTGCCGCGTACTCGTTGTCACTCACTGGAACACACTTGTTTCGGCCATTGAGGTACGTGCTGGTTCCCGCGGCGTACCAGCGCCGCATATCCCACAGCCGACGCCCTTCCAGCCAAGTCACTGCGCCGCGTTCGTTCTGCAGCAGCGTCCACGCCGCCGCCGTCGTGGCCGGCGCAGTGAGCGTGGCGGCGAGCCCGGTGTACTGTGTGCGCGCCGTGTTCAGCAGCGTCGTCATGCCGGCGATGTCGCCGCCGCGCAGCGCATTTTCCGCGCGTAGCACGAGCATCTCGGCGCCCTTGACCAGCGGCACGGACGAGCCGAGCGCCGTGTACTTGGTCTGGCGGAAGAAGTTCGTCTTGCCGTCCTGTCCCTTGGTGATGGTGGTGCCCGTCTTGATGGTGTCCCATGGGAAGCGCGGGTCCTTGTAGATCGACGCCCAGTATGTGCCCCACACCGTGACTTCACGGCGCGTGATCGTCTGGTCGGCCATGTACAGGTTCTCGCGTGCCGTGCCAATGCCGTAGATCGCGTTGAAGACGAAGTTGTTGGGCACCAGCGCGGCATCGGCCACCGCGGCCGTCCAGTTGCCCAGCCAGGCGCGAATGGATGCGCGGCCGGCGAGCGCCGCGTTGGCGACTGACGTATTGCTCTTGGCTGTTGCCAGCGTGTACGCGCGCGTGAAGAGTGAGTCCGCGCGCTGGAAATAGACGCTGTCGCTCTGCGCCGCACCGCCGTCGATGACCGCCGTGCACATGTTCTCGCCGAGCAAACGGTTGGCGAACCCGGCGTACAAGTACGCTCGCGGCGTGTCGGCGTTTGTTTCGAAGGCTGTGCCGAGCACCGTCTTCAAGCGCTCAAGGCCGGACTCCGACGTCCAGCGCGCGCGCTGTGCGTTGGCCCAGTCGGTGTTGGCGTTGAGTCCCGTAAAGGTGCCGTTGAAAAAGAACCCTTCGTCGGCAAAGTTGCCCGATTCGTACAGCTCGGCCGACGCGAGGCCGGTGCGCAGCACCATGCCTCCGAGGGCCAGCGACAGGTCGCCCGACATGCCGTTGACGATCGCGGGGACGGCGAGCGTGGTGTTGAGTGAGGCGTCGGGAATCGGTCCCGGATTGGTGACGGTCATTTCGCAGGCGGTCGCCACAACGACCGTCGCGGCGAGCACGGCGATACCGCGCAGCAGATGGAAGCGTGAGGTATTGGTCATGGTCAGAATCCCACGCGAAGGGAGACGAGGAACGTCTTGTACGGACCGAACGTGTAGTAGTCGCGTCGTCCGAAGGTGTTGTCCGTCTTGTCGGCGCTCTCGGGATCAAATCCGGTGTACGGCGTCGAGGTGAACAGGTTGCGCCCGGAGATCGTCAGCGCGGCGTTGCGCGAGTGCGGGAGGTACTTGGTCGGTAGGTCAATGGTCAGCGACACGCTGCGCAGCTTGAAGAAGTCAGCCTTCTCCACCCAGAGGGCGTAGTCGCGCTCGGACGTGTTGAGCGTGCAGCGGGCGCGGTCAAGCGCCGTGAAGGGGGCGAGCGCCGAGGAGTCACCGGCGGCCGCCTTGCGCAGGGCATCCTGGGTAGCGAAGCAGGGACGCCAGACGTGCAAGTTGGCGTTCTGATAGCCCGCGGCGTTCAAGTTGTGCCCGCCGAACTGCCATTCGCCTAACGCTTCGAATGTGTACCGCTTGAACAGGTTGATGGTGAGGCTCGGGTTGTACGTGCGTGTGGCGAACACGGACCCGATGTAGCCGCTGGTGTCACTCAGCGTCTCGTAGATTGGCGTCGCATGCGCGTCAGGATTGCGGACCCGCTTGCCCATGTACGACGGCACCGGGTGGCCCTTCTGCACGTACGTGCGGCCGTTGGTGAAGATGGTGAGCGTCTGCCCGCCGAGGTCCACCGCGTTGCTGTGCAACGTCGTCATGCCGAGCTTCGCCGACACTCTCACATTGTCGCGGCGAATCAGATCGCCCGAGAGCGTGATCTCATTGCCCCGGTTCGACAGTTTGCCCACGTTCGTCAGCTGGCTGCTGCTGAAGCCGAGCGACGGGGCCTGGATGACCGGAATCAACGCCGCCTCCGTCACCTGCGAGAAGTGCGTGACGGCCAGGGTGATACGGCTGTCGAGCGCTTGGAGATCGAAGCCAACTTCGGTTTCTTTGGACCGCTCGGGGCCGAGGTTTGGGTTGCCCAATTGGTTGGGCGCCACGGCCGGCTTGCCATTTTCGGCGGCGACGGGATCCCAGGTGCGCACGGCGTCAAACGCGCCCGGTGCCTTGCCGGACGAGCCCACGGCGGCGCGCAGCTTGAGCGACGGCACCCACCGACGGGGCCAGAACGATTCGTCGGAAACCACGTACGACGCGCTGATCTTCGGATACGTCTGCAAGCCGAAGCTCTTGCCGAACGCGCTGTTGCCGTCGACGCGCACGCCGCCGGTCAGGAACAGAATGTCACGCCAGCCGATCATCTCCTGGCCAAAGAAGCCGGCGTTGATCACCCGCTGGTTGTCCACGTTGTTGATCAGGCGGGTGGAACCGCTGATGAGCGTCGGATAGCCCGGGCCCGAAAAGTTGTCAGTCTCGAGAGACGTGGAGTAGAGCCGGCTGTCAAACACCTGCGCGCCGACGGAGGTTGACGTCGACCACGTCTCGTTCAGCGAACGGCGATACGTGCTCGCGAGGTCGGCGGTGATCATCTGGCGGTGCCACAGCGTCTGCCACATCGCACCCAGTGGAAGGCGCAAGTTGGCGAACGGAACGACGTAGTTGACCTCGGCGTTGTTGTTGTCGTAGCCAAACGCCAGACGGTTCGTGAAGCCATCCACCGGCTGATACGTCAGCGTGGCGCCGCCGATGAAGTGCACCGTCGTGTTGATGATGTCAGAACGGAACAGGTCGGCGTTGTTGACGCAGGTCACCGTCGCATCCGCGCAGCCCGTCCCCTTGTAGCTGGAGTTCGTGCCACGCGAGATGTTCAGCGCCGCGCCGCCCGCGCTGTTGCCGTCGGCGAAGCCCTGTGCGGAGTTCTGCGACAGCGCGGTGTTGACGGCGAGTGACAGCCCCTTGAGCGGGGCAAACCCGAGGTTCACGCGGATGCCGCGGTTGTGCGCGCCGCTGCGTGGCAGCGTGCCCTGCTCGTTGTCCCAATTGCCACCCACGTAGTACGTCGTGCCGCCTTGCGTCCCGCCACGCACGTTCATGCTGTTGCGCTGGACGTCGCCCTTCCGCAGCCAGCTGCCGCTGGCCGGGCAGGTGGGGTCATCGAACTTCACGCCGTCGCCGTTGACGTTGAGATCGCCTCGGCACTTGTTGAACCACATGCCCGTCGCGTCCGACTTCAGGCCGATGTGGCCCTGGAAGTTGGTCCCCGAACTGATATTTGCCGTCCACTGCGCCGCGCTGTTGCGCCCCTGCTTGGTGAAGATCTGAATGACGCCGCCCGAGGCCTCGGTGCCGTACAGCGTCGTCGCCGACGGTCCCTTCACGATCTCGATATGGTCGATATCGTCGGGAGAGATGTCGTTGAGCGGCGACGACTGTTGGCCACCGCCGGTGTTCACCGGCCCGTTGCCGTTGAAAACGCGCACGCCGTCAATGTAGATCAGCGGGTTGTTGCCCTGGCTTACGCTGTTCACACCGCGCAAGCGCAACGTCGCACCCGCGCCCGGCTGGCCGGAGTTGGCGAGCACGCTGACCCCGGTGCTGGCAGCGGAGAGCAACTGCTGCGGGTTGGAGGCGGCCGTGCGGGCAATCGACATGGTGTCCATCGTCGCCATCGCCGTGCCCACGGCGCGACGCTTTTCCTCGCCGGTGGCGGTGACCACCACGCCGCTGAGGGCAAACGCCGCGCGCGACATCTGGAACGTGACCTTGACGCCGGCGGCGGTGACATTCACCGTCTGCTCCACCGGCTCAAAGCCAATGAACTGCGCGCGCACCTTCTGCGCCCCCAGCGCGACTCCACGAATCGTGAAGGCGCCTTGCGTGTTGACCGCGGCACCCAAACGGGTGCCGACGATGGTGACCTGCGCGCCGTCGATGGGGCGGTCTGAGCCGCGCTCCATCACGGTGCCAGTAATGGTGCCCGTTCCTTGCTGCGCGCCGGCGTTAGCCGCCGCCGCGAGCGTCAGGAGTGAAAGGCACCAGCGGGCGCTGTGCCATGCTCGATTCCACATTTAGTGGTCCCTCGCCATTGAGGATTCAGGGGGTGGAGAGCCCGGCAGGGATCCGCCGGGAATGACGTGTGCCGCTTTCGTGGGGGATGTGCCGCATCACGCGGTTCCGAAAGCATCCGGTGGTGGGGGATATCACACCGGCCTACACAGCTAACGTGTGGGCACACATCACCGTTGACAAGAGCGACGCCCGGGCAGCGCTCCCGGCTGCTACCGAACAGCACGCAGGAACTTGAGCGCGATGAGCCCCAGCATCACAAACAGATAGATACGCAGCACCAGCAGCGCCACGCGCACGCTGCGCGTCTTCTCAACCCGCGGCATGGGACCCCGCCGAGCGGCGACACCGTGTGCTCCGGCTCATCGCATGATGTCCTTGTAGCCGATCACCCCCAGCAAGCGGTCGCTCGCATCCACCACCGGGAGCAGGCGGAAGTGGTACTTGGCGAACAAGTCCACGATGTCTTCCTTGATCAGCTCCGAATCCACCGTCACGGGCGGCGAAGCCATCAGCTCGTCCAGTCGCGTGCCCGCCGCGGCCAGCACCAACTCGCGCAGATCGACCACGCCGAGGAGCACCCCGTCAGTGGCGGTGACGACGAACACATACGTCACGGCCTCCTTGTCGGGCGCACGGTCGCGCAGCGTCACGAGCGCGTCACCCGCCGTCGTCTCGCCGGGCATCGCGATGAAGTTCTGCGACAGCAGCGAGCCGGCCGTGGCCTCGCTGGTGCCAAGGATGTGCCGCACGCGCTCGGCCTGCTCCTTGGGCAACAGCGCCAGCAGGTCAATGCGATCGTCCCACGGTAGCGCCTCGAGCAGATCGGCGATCTGCACGTTGGTCATCTCCGAGAGAATGGACCGCGCACGATCTGGCGGCAGGTCCTCGACGATCTGCCGCTGCGCACGGGGCTCCGCCTCGAGCAGCGTCGCGGCGGCCTTCTCGGCGTCCAGCACCGAAAAGATCGCTTCCTGTTCGCGCCCCGAGAGTTCCTCCAGCGCGTCCGCAAGGTCCTCGCTAGGCAGCTCGTTCATTTCCGCCCGCGCCAGCGAGAGCGACACCTTGTCCGACGACGTGGCGTCCTCGATGGACAGCGGCTGCACGTACTTCCACGAGATGAAGCGGTCGGGGCGCAGGCTGAGAAAGCCAATGCCCCACTTCCGCAGGAAGCCGTTGAACGACACGTCCACGTGCGCCACGATCATGCGATGGTGGCTTTGCAGCAGCTGAACGTCGTTCACGACTTCCACCCGGCGGCCATCCATGTCGAGAATCGTGCGGCCCATCATGTGCTCGTTGAGCAGCAGCCAGCCGGGCTGGTCCACGAACTCCGGATAGCGCTCGCCGCCTTCGGGAGGGAGCACGATGACGGCGTTCGCTTCCACGCGCTGCACCCGTTCCCACGGAACGAACTCACTGGGCGTCCCGAAATTGTGGCGAATGAAGATGCCGACGCACTCGGGATACGGCTCGGCCAGGCGGAAGACGAGATCGGTAAGCTTGCCAATGCGCAGCTCGGCGCGCGTGACCGACACGGCACGGTCGAGCAGTTCCGAGAAGAAATAGAGCTCGAAGTCCGCGCCAGAGGGCGCTGGTGAGACGGGAGCGGGCATGGTGGTCATCGCATAGCCTCCGCCTTATCCCAGCAGGTGGGGGAAAATCACGGTCAGGCCGTACGCCGTGGAAATGAGAATCACGAAGATCGTGATGGACCAGTTGGCGATGTTCTGGGCGCGCGTGTTTACGTGCTCGCCCATCAGCGGCTTGTCGTTGAGCAGCAGGATCAGAAAAACCAGCGCCGTCGGTAGCAGCGTCACTGCCACCACCTGTACAAAGATCGTGATGGTATCCTGCGCTGCCGTGTTGGCCACCAGCGACACCACGCCCGCCGAGCCGAGCATGAAGAGGTAACCGACGTAGAACCAGGGCGCCTCGCGCACGCTGCGATTCAGCGAGTGTGCCCAACCGAACACTTCGCCCAGCGACCAGCTGGTGGCCAGCGAGATGCACAGTGCGCCCAGCAGGCCGGCGTCGAACAGGCCGACCGCGAACAAGCCCTTCGCCCATAGCCCCAGACGGCCGGCCATCACGTCGGGCATGCGCGTGGCCGTCTCGGCGGCGGACTCCACGAGGATCTGCCCGCCGGGGTGAAAGTGAAACGCCGCCGCCGTGGCGATGATGATGAACACCGCCACGCCGCAGGTGAGCAGCGCGCCGGCCAGCGTATCGATCTTGCCGTACTTGATGTCCTTGATGTCCATCCCCTTGTCCACCACCGCCGACTGCTGGAAGAAGATCTGCCACGGCGTAATGGTGGTGCCGATGTTCGCCATGATCAGCGTCAGCACGGCGGCGGGGCCAAGGGAGGGGCCCATGTCCAATGTCGGCGCGGCAAAGCCGCGGCCGACCGCAGCCCATCCTTCGGGCACGTTGCCCGTGCGCATCGCCCAGAACGCAGCCGGGATGTACACCATGTTGAACAGGCAGAAGAACAGCGTGAGCCGTTCGAACGTCCAGTACTTGCCCGTGATGACGATCGCCATCAGCAGCACCGTGACACCGGCGAACGTCATCCACTCGGGAACACCGAAGATCAGCGCCGCCTGCGTCATGCCGATGTACTCGGTGACGAGCGTCAGCCAATTGATGAGCACGAGGTTGCACACGGCAAACCAGCCCCAGCCGCGCCCGAAGCCGTCGAAGATGGCCTCGGCGTGCCCGCGCTTGGTGACGGCGCCAAGCCGGACGGTCATCTCCTGAATGAAATACGCCATGGGCACGAGCAGGATGAAGGCCCACAGCATGTTGAAACCGGTCTTCGCGCCCGTCTGCGCGTAGGTGGAGATGCCCCCCGCGTCGTTGTCGGCGACCATCGTGATCACACCGGGACCGATGACCGCAAGCAGCATCATCCAGCGCCGCTTGAGGCGCGAGAGCCGATGAATGAGCTTGCTGATCCAGTAGGTCACGAGGCAAACCACTGTCGCGATTGGTCGCGCCGCCCCGGGGAGCATTGCGGGTGCCGGTCCCGCGCTGATGAGGCGATGCCGCAGCGAATATAGCCGACGGCCGCTTGCTACGCCTTCAGTCCCGGAATGGGCAGCGACGCGTACGCATTCAGCGAGGCGTCGCTGCGCTCGCCCCGCGCGAGCCGCCACAACCCGGCGCGCGCAATCATCGCCGCATTGTCGGTGGCGAGCTTCGGCGTCGGTGCAAAGACGCGGCCGCCAAACGGAGACACGGCGCGCTGCACGCCCTCCTGCAGCGCGCGGTTGCAGGCAACGCCGCCGCCCAGCACCACGCGCTTGCGTCCGAATGCGCGTGCGGCGCGCGCCGTCTTTTCAGCCAGCGTCGTGATCAGCGCATCCTGAAAACCGCGCGCCACGTGCGGCAATTCATCGGCAAGCGTGCCGGCTGCCTCGGCAGCGCGCACGCTGCGCAGCACCGCGGTCTTGAGCCCGGAGAACGACAGGTCGTAGTAGTCATCGTCGCCGGGCTTCTGTCCGCCGTGCAGCATCGGCGGCGCAAAGCGGTGCCGCGACGGATCGCCGTCGCGTGCCGCCAGCTCGATGGGACGACCGCCCGGATAAGGCAACCCCAGCAGCTTGGCCACTTTGTCAAACGCCTCACCCGCGGCGTCGTCGCGCGTGCTGCCGAGCAGCGTGTATTCACCCCACGCCGCCACATCGAGCAGCAGCGTGTGTCCGCCGCTGACGAGCAGCGCCGTGAACGGTGGCACGGCGTCGGCGTGATCGAGCGACGTCGCGAACAGGTGTCCTTCCATATGATGCGTGCCGAGCACGGGCACGTTCAGTGTGGCCCCAAGCGCCTTGGCATAGGCCACGCCAACGAGCAGCGCGCCGACGAGTCCCGGCGCGTGCGTCACCGCAATCGCGTCGATGCCCTCGCCCGACGGCGGCAGCCCCGCGTCGGTCAGCGCCTGCCGCACCACGGGCACCACCGCGGTGAGATGCGCGCGCGACGCGATCTCCGGCACCACGCCGCCGAAGATGCGATGCACGTCCTGCGAGAGAATGACGAGCGACTCCAGCGTCACCGCATCGCCCTCACCGCTCACCACCGACGCCGAGGTCTCGTCGCAGGAACTCTCGATGCCAAGGACGCGCATGGTCACGCGTGCGCGTGCGCGCGCGCGAGCACGGGCGCGAGCCGTCGCGGCGCGACGCGCAACGTCATGTCAGGGTGCGTCCTCGGCGAGCAACCCGCGTACGAGGCTCACGTTGGCGTCGGAGTTCCACTGCGCCGCGCCGATGACGCGCTTGCGAATGACGCCGTCCTTGCCAATCAGAAAGGTCTCGGGGATGCCGCTGGTCTGGTAATCGTGCTCGATCTTCCCGCTCCCCTCGTGCAGGATCTCGAACGTCAGCTTGTGTTCGGCGACAAAGGCGCGAATCGCGTCCTCGAGTCCCGGATCATCCACGCTCACGGCGACGACGCGAAGTCCCAGTGGACCCAGCGATTCATGCAGCGCCTGGATGCCCGGCATCTCCTGTTTGCAAGGGCCGCACCACGTGGCCCACATATTCAGCAGCACGACCTGGCCCCTGTAGTCCGAGATGCTCTTCGTCGTCTTGCTCCCCGATGTCATCGTGGCGGCGCGGAACTCCGGCGCCTTGGAGCCTGGTGCCACGGGAAACAGGTCGGAACCGAAGACACGCGTGGCAATGAACAGCGCCACCGCCAGCACCACCACGACACCGCCGACGACGTACCACTGTTTGCGCGCCGTCACGCAGTCTCCGCGCAGCGCGAGCGCAACGCCGTTACCTCGGCGGCCGGATCGGCCGCGCCGAAAACCGCATTGCCCGCGACAAACGTGTCGGCGCCAG
>JAHFCT010000045.1 GCA_023249375.1 Gemmatimonadota bacterium
GTCCAGACAAACTCGCCGGCCACCCACGGGTGGTCGCGCATGGCCTGGAACTGCGCGTCGGCGTTGTTCCCCCATTCGGGCCCCTCGAGATCATACGACGACACGTGCTGGTTGAGCCGACTCACAATGGCCGGCACGCCGTCCTTGAGCGTCAGGTTGTACTGATCGCGCGAGCTGTAATCCGACGACGTCTCCGAGCCGTACACCTTTTTGCCGCGACTCGGCGCGTACACGCGCACATGGTAGTTCACGCCAAACAGGTCGAGCGGCTTGGCGAAGCCTGTCTTCAGCGCTCCGTCTGGATTGTCCATCGCCGCCGTCACGTAGCGCGTGGGATCCTCGCTGCGCACGAACTCGGCGAGGCGCGTCGCCATCTTCTCGGCGCGCGCAGTATCGCCCTGCTCGGGGATCTCGTTGCCGATGCTCCACATCACCACGCTCGCGTGGTTGCGGTCGCGCCGCACGAGGTCGCGCGTGTCGCGTTCGCTCCACTCGTCGAAGTACTGGCCATAGCCAAAGTGCGTCTTGTTGTACTTCCACTCGTCGAAGGTCTCGTCCATCACCACGAAGCCCATGCGGTCGGCCAGGTCCAGCAGCGCGGGCGCCGGCGGATTGTGGCTGGTGCGAATGGCGTTCACGCCCATCTGCTTCATGATCTCCAACTGGCGCTCGATGCCGCGGTCGTACGCGGCGGCGCCGAGTGGGCCGAGGTCGTGGTGCAGGCAGACGCCCTGCAGCGGCAGCTTCACGCCGTTGAGCAGGAATCCGCGCTCGGGATCAAAGGCGATGGTGCGCAGACCGTAGGCGATCTTCTCGGCGTCGGCCAGACGGCCGCTGACGCGCAGGCGCGCTTCCACTTCGTACAGATATGGATCAGCCACCGACCAACGGTGCGGCTGATTGACCGTGAGCGGCACCTCGACAAAGGCATGCCCATCGGCGGCGATCTCGGTCGACGCGCTGCGTTGGGTGCTCAGTGTCTTTCCCGTGCGATCACGAATCACCACTTCGGCGGCCGCCGTGACCTTCGACGAACTCATATTGCGCAGGTCCAGCTTCACGGTGAGATCGGCGCGCTGATCGGTGAGGTTCGCGGTGCGCACCACGGTGCCCCACTGCTCCAGCCGCACCTGATCGGTGGTCGTCAGCCAGACGTGGCGGTAGATGCCTCCGCCCGAATACCACCGCGATCCCGGCTGCTTCACCTGCACGCGCACGGCCACGACGTTCGGCGAGCCCGCCGGCTTGAGGTGCGGCGTGAGATCATACTGAAACGTCGAGTAGCCGTACGGGCGCGTGCCCAGCTTCTCGCCGTTCAGCCAGACTTCGGAGTTCATGTACGCACCTTCGAACTCGATGAAGACGCGCCGTCCAGCGGCCGTCGCAGGCAGCGTGAACGCTTTGCGATACCATGCAATGCCGCCGTTCAAGTAGCCGTTGCCCGACCCACCGGGGCTGCGCGGATCGAACGGACCCTCCATCTGCTCGGTGAGGTTGGCGGTGCGCTCGCCCAGCGAAATGCCCGCCGCCGCGGTCTCGCGATCCCCCTTGCCCGCGATCATGAAGTCGTGCGGCAGATCGACGTGTTCCCACTTGGCATCGTCGAGGCCGCTCAGCTGGCCGTTGTTCATCTCGCCGGCGTGAAAGCGCCAGTCAAAGTCGAAGAGCGCGCGCTCGCGCGGCCCGGTGGCTTGGGCGACGGCCGGCACGGGTTTGGCGAGGGCGCCGGCGTTGTGCGGCGAGAGACGAATGACGGCGGCCGGCCACAGCAGAAGCGCGAGGCCGGCGATGAGAGTCGGGCGATAGGTTCGCATGCCGCAGTCCACGAAGAGTCGAACGAGAGGGTCGCGCTCCCACTTGTCTGAGGCTCGACCAGAAAGAGCGCGTTCCCGATCCTGCCGTTGATCGAAGGGAAAACACCCGTACCCAATTCTATGATCGTGCCCGCCACGCCGCGAACGGCTGACACCGAATGGGGTATCACTGCGTAGTCTGATGGTAGGCAATCCTCTATGGAATGCGCACTTAGGGGTCGCATTGACTGCCCCGTCCGGCCATACTTAAGAGCCGATCCTGAATCCCCGCTGGAGACCATGCGCCCGACGCTCCATTCCACGCTTCGCGCCGCCGCCCTGTGTGGTGCTGCCCTGGCGATGTCAGGCTGCTCCATCAAGCGGATGGCCATCAACTCGCTGGGAAATGCCCTCGCTGGGGGCAGTTCCTCGACGTTTGCGAGGGATGAAGATCCGGAGCTCGTGCGCGATGCCACGCCCTTTGCCCTCAAGACCATCGAAGGGCTGCTCGAGCAGTCGCCGCGCCATCTGCCGCTGCTCACCGCCGCCGCCAGCGGCTTCACGCAGTACGGCTACGCCTTCGTCCAGCAAGAGGCCGATTTCACTGAGGCCAAGGACCTGGACGCCGCCACGGCGATGCGCCAGCGGGCCAAGCGGCTCTATCTGCGCGCGGCAGAGTACGGCCTGCGCGGACTCGAGGTGGATCTGCCGGGGTTCCGCGACCGGTTGGCGACTGATCCCGATGCGGCGCTCGCCAAGGTCGACAAGAAGCACGTGGAACTGCTCTACTGGACGGGCGCGGCGTGGGCGGCGGCCTTTGCCGTCGACATCACCGACTCGGAACTGTCGGTCAGGCAATCACTCATCGAGAAGATGATGCGGCGCGCGCTCGCCCTCGACGAAGCGTTCGATCAGGGCGCGTTGCACGACTTCTTCATTTCGTGGGAGGCGGCACACGCCTCCACCGGCGGCTCGATGGCCGAGGCGCGCAAGCACTTTGCGCGCGCCATCGAGATTGGGGGCGGACGGCGTGCGTCGCCGTTTGTCTCGCTCGCCGAATCGGTGTCGATCAACGAGAACAACCGGAAGGAGTTCGAACAACTCCTGAACCAGGCCCTCGCGATCGACATCACCAAGGCGCCGGACCAGAAGTTGGCCAACGTGATCAGCCAGCGCCGCGCGCGCTGGCTCCTTGGCCGGGCCGACGACCTGTTCGTCAACTAAACTGACTCTTCCATGACTCGCCGATACTTCGTGTTCTTCGCGTTCGCCCTGTCGCTCGTTGCCGGCTTCGCCCATCCCATCGGCGCCCAGGCGCCGGTGACGGTGAAGATGGCGACGCTCGTCCCCGAAAACTCCGCCTGGTTCCTCGTCCTCAAGGAAGTCGCCGACCAGTGGGGCAAGCTGTCGGGCGGCAAGGTGCGCGTGCTGCTCTACCCCGGCGGCCGTCAGGGCGACGATCCGGATGTGGTGCGCAAGATGAACCTCGGCACGCTGAACGCCGGCGTGCTCACGTCGGCCGGCCTCGGCGAAATCGAGCGCAGCATCTACGCGCTCAGCATCCCGATGGCGTTCAACGACTACGACGAAGTGTATTCAGTTCTCGACAGGATGCGCCCCAAGATGGAGGCGCAGTTTGAGGCCAAGGGCTTCATCGTCCTGAACTGGGCCGACGGCGGCTGGAACTCGTTCTTCACCAAGTCGCCGGTCACCGTGCCCGACGACCTCAAGAAGCTCAAGCTCTTCAGCTGGGCGGGTGACGCCAAGAACACCGAAGTCTGGAAGAAGCTCGGCTTCGACCCGCGTCCGGCGCCGTCGACGGAGCTTGTCACCGGGCTGCAGACGGGACTGTTCGAAGCATTCCTCGCTCCGCCGCAGGTGGCGCTGATCACGCGTTACTACGAGCAGACGAAGTTCATGACCGACATCAATTTTCAGATCCTGATGGGCGGCACGGTCATTCGGAAGGACGTGTGGGAGCGCATTCCTGCCGACCTGCGGCCGCAGCTGCTGCAGGCCGCGCGCAACGCGGGAGCCAAGCTGCAGACGGCGATTCGCGACGAGCACCAGCGCGACATCGACGCGATGAAGAAGAACGGGCTTGGCGTGATGCCGGTGGACGCCCGCGCCCGTGAGAGCTGGCGTCGCACGGCGGAGAGCGGCTACGCGATGATGCGCGGCAGCGTGGTGCCTACCGAGGCGTTTGACGAGGCGCTCCGTTACCGCGACGAGTACCGCAGGCAAAAGGGCGCCGGCAAGAAGTGAAGCATCTGGTCACGGCATTCCGGCGGACTGAACAGGGCATCCTGGTAGCCACGCTCGGCCTGGCGGCGCTGCTGCCGCTCATCGACATGATTGGGCGGCCGCTGCGCGGCTTTCATCTTGTTGGTTCCGCCGAGTACGTGCAGCAGCTCACGCTGTGGCTGGCGTTTGTTGGCGGCATGGCGGCCACGAGCCAGGCGAAGCACCTGACGCTCTCGACGGCGGAGTTCTTTGGCGAGGGCTGGCTGCGTGACGGCGCGCGCCTGCTCTCGTATTCAGTGGCGGCGGCAGTCGTGGGCATACTCGCCTACGCCAGCGCCAAGGTCGTGGCGGCCAACCGGCTCGACCCCAAGATGCTCACCATCGGGATTCCCGAGTGGGTGAGCGAGATCATCATGCCGGTGTCGATGGGCGTGATGGCGCTGATGTTCGTGTGGAACGCATCGCCCAAGTGGTGGGGGCGCGCGGTGGCGCTTGCCTGCGTGGGCGGCGCCTTTTCCATTGGCCTCGTGCCACCGGCCTACACGCACTATTGGTGGCCGCTCGCGCTGCTCGTGCTCAGTGCCGCGCTGCTCGGCGCGCCCGTGTTCGTGGCGATGGGCGGCGTGGCGCTGGCGCTGTTCTTCAGCGAGGGAACGCCGGTGGCCGCGGTCTCTGCCGAGGTGTATCGGCTCATCGCGTCACCGACGCTGCCGGCAATTCCGCTGCTCACGGCCGCGGGATATGTGCTGGCGGAAAGCGCGGCCGCCGAGCGTCTCGTGCGGTTCTTCCGCGCCGTCTTCGGCTGGATGCCCGGCGGCATCGCCGTCATGGTCGCGATGGTTTGCGCGGTGTTCACGACCTTCACCGGCGGCTCGGGCGTGACGATCATCGCGCTCGGCGGGCTCGTCTATCCGATTCTGCGCAAGGACGGCTACTCCGAAGGATTCTCCCTCGGTCTCGTCACGGCGTCGGGCTCGCTCGGCTTGCTGTTCCCGCCGAGTCTGCCGGTGATTCTGTACAGTGTGGTGGCCAGTTCGCGCGAGGCGTCGGTGCCGGCCGATCAGCTCTATCTTGCCGGGCTGCTGCCGGGGCTGCTGCTCGTCGTGCTCTCCGCGGGCTACGGCATTCTCATTGGGAGAAAGATCCAGAGTGAGCGCGCCGCATTCTCGTGGCGTGAAGTTGCGGCCTCGGCGTGGGCGGCCAAGTGGGAACTCATGCTTCCCGTGCTCATCATCGCGTTGTTCGTGACGGGCACGGCGACGATGCTCGAGACGGCATCGGCCGCATTCGCGTACGCGGTGATCGTCGAGTGTTTCATCACGCGCGACATCAAGATTTTCTCACAGCTGCCCGACGTGCTGCTGAAGGCGGCGGCGCTGATGGGCGCGGTGCTGATTCTGCTGTCCGTGGCGATGGGGCTGACCAATTATCTGGTCGACGCGATGATCCCCGACGCCATCCTCGGGTGGGTGCAGGCGCACATTCACTCGCCGGTGCTCTTCCTGCTGGCGCTCAACGTGCTGCTGCTGATCCTCGGCAGTGTGCTCGAGATCTATTCGGCGATCATCATCCTGGCGCCGCTCATCGCGCCGATGGGGACCGCGTTCGGCATCGACCCCGTGCACCTTGGCGTGATCTTCCTCGCCAACCTCGAAATGGGCTTCCTGCTGCCGCCGGTGGGGCTGAACCTGTTCCTGAGTTCGTCGCGCTTCAACCAGCCGCTGACGAGCCTGTACAAGCACGTGGTGCCGTTCCTGATCATCACGGGCATTGGCGTGCTGCTGATCACGTACCTGCCCTGGATGTCGCTGGGGATTCTGGAGCTGGTCGGCAAGCGATAGCGGGCTGTCCTGTTCTATCGCACGTCCCATCAGGCGTTTCCCGACTGCGGTGTGGTTCCACCGACCGCACAATATGAACACGGGGCCGGCGAACCTGCCCGACGACGCGCGCGCGGCGCGCACTGGCAGGAGGCGCATCGGCACCCGGCATCGGGAGGTGCCCATGTCGATTCGTTCGCTCTTCGCGGCGTTCGCCGCCTTGGCCGTGATTGCCCCGGCCACCCTTCGCGCGCAGGATGAAGACATTGACTTCGCCAAGGCGCGCAAGGAGTTCGTTCAAGGGCAAGCGCGTGTGGCCGCCAACACGCTGGTGATGTCCAGCCTCGGCGTCCGGCAGCAGGTGGGACGGTGCCGCGACGAGACCGTGGGCGCGGAACTGCTCGAGGCCGAAAGCAACCTCGAGAAGATCGCCGCCAACCTGCGCGCCGGCACGGTGAAGGACGTCAAGACACTTGACCAGGAGCTGAGCAAGATCGACCGTTCGCTGGCGCATCATCACCTGTTGCTGGTGCAGGGCGTGATTGCGCGGCCGCGCCCGGATAACATCCCGACCGCAGCGCATGACCTGGACCGCGCGGCATTTCACTTTGAGCGGTCGGTGACGCTCGACGGCGCCAAGCTGAGCGCCGAGCAGGCGACGGGGCTCGCTGACATACGCAAGTTGGAGAAGGACATCGAGACGACGAATGCGATTCCGGGGAGCGCGAGCGTGACGGTGAGTTCGTTCCTCAGGCTGGTGGTCGTCGCGCAGACGGCAACGACGCGCTAGGGACGACGCTGCACGACGAACGACTCGTCGGCGTTGCGAGCCGAGTCGACGGACAATCGGCAACCTCCCGAGGGCAATGACGGCGCGCCACGCGGATTCACGCGTGGCGCGCCGTCGTTTGCGCGTACGTCATCTCGGGACGAGCTGCGCGGGCGGTGGTGAAAACGCCGACGAGTGCTAGCGGCACCCGTCGGCGCACGCGCTCTGGCCCTTGAGTCCCTCGACACCTTCGCGAGCGATGATGGGCACCATGACAAGCGCGGCGACGGGATCGGCCCACCACCATCCGACGGTGGCGTTCAACAGCAGACCGCTGAGCAGGATGACCGACAGCCACATGCAAAGCGACGTCTGCTTGGCCTCGGCGGTGAGCGCGCGACTGCCAAGGGCGAGACCAACGCGACGTTTCGCGCGGGCGAGCAGCGGCATCACGATCACGGACGCCGCGGCGAGCGCGATCCCCACTGGACTCGCCCTCGGCTCATCGCGGTGCCACAGCGCGACGATCGCATCGACCGATACATAGAGCGCCAGCGCCATGAACAGCGCACCGATGAGGCGATGGCTCAGCCGCTCGGCGCGCTCGCGGCGGTGATGGTCGGCGTCGGCATTCAAACGCCACAGGGCCACGGCCGATGCGGCGAGTTCAATGCCACTGTCGATACCGAAGCCAACGAGCGCGACGGAGCCGGCCACCGTTCCCGCGGCGATGGCGACAATGCCCTCGAGGGCGTTGTACGCCAGCGTGGCGAGGTTGAGCCAGCGGCTGCGTGAGACGAGTTCCGAGCGCGTCGCGTCGGTCAGGAGAGTGGCACCCATGGCGTTGAAGCTATTCTGGCTGAGCGGCAGTGAACAGCGTGCGGGCGGGAGCGCACGCGTTGACCAACCTACCGCGACGACGTCTTCACACTCCATATTCGTCGGCATGAACCGCCCACTGACACTCCTGATCGGGCTCGCCGCCGTGGCGTCGCCCGCCCTGCCCCAGCGCCTCGCGCCCATCGTCTACACCATCAGCGCGCCGGCGCCCGAGACGCACTTCGCGGTGATCGAAGCGCGCGTGCCCACCGAAAAGAAGGCGACGATCGAGCTGATGATGCCCGTGTGGTCGCCGGGCTTTTACCGCGTGGAGGACTACGCCGGCAAAGTGCAGGACTTCGCGGCGCGCACGCCCGAAGGTACGGCGCTGACCGTCGAGCAGCCGCAGAAGAATCGCTGGCGCATCTCAACGGGCGGCGCCCGCACCGTCGTGGTGACGTATCGTCTGCTCTGCACGGGCCGCTCGGTCACCACGAACTCGGTGGCGGCAGACCTCGGCGTGTTCAATGGCAGCGCGACGTACATCACGCTCGCCGAGCGCGCACATCGGGCGCACGAAGTGCAGCTTGAGTTGCCCGCGCAGTGGCCGATGTCGATGACATCGCTGGCCGCGGCCGCGGACGGCAAGCCCAACCACTACCGCGCCGCCGACTATGACGAGCTGAACGATTCGCCCATCGTCGCGGGCAAGCTGTCGGTGCACGACTTCACGGTGGCAGGCAGCCATCACTATCTCGTGGACGCCGGCGACCTCGGAGGGTGGGACGGCCAGATTGCCGCGCAGAACATCGCGCAGTTCGTGCGCGCCGACTCGGCGTTCTGGGGCATGCTGCCGTTCAAGAAGTACGTCTTCCTGAACCTCTTCCGGCAGGGCGGCGGCGGTCTGGAGCATCTCAACTCGACGTTGCTCACGTCGCGCTTCAGCGCGGCGGCGCCAGCCGGCAATGTGCGCTGGCTGAACTTCGTGAGCCACGAGTACTTCCACGCGTTCAACGTCAAGCGGCTGCGTCCGGTTGAACTCGGACCGTTCGACTACGAGAAACCGCCGAGCACTACGAGCTTGTGGATTTCGGAAGGGCTCACCTCGTACTTCGGCGAGCTGATGGTGGCGCGGGCGGGGCTTGAGACGCCGCCGGATTGGCTCGGCACGATGAGCGGGCACATCGGCACGGTACAGAACTCGCCAGGCCGGCTGGTGCAGACGCTCGATCAGGCATCGCTCGACGTGTGGACGTCGGGAACGTCGGGCGTGGGACAAGATTTGTCGAAGACGGTCAGCTACTACGACAAGGGACCCATCGTCGGCTTGCTGCTCGACGCACGCATTCGGCGACTGACCAACGGCAAGAAGAGCTTCGACGACGTGATGCGGCTGGCGTATCGCCGCTACTCGGGCGCGACGGGGTTCACGGCCGATCAGTTCCGCGCGGTGACCGAGGAAGTGGCGGGGACGGATCTCAAGGAGTTCTTCCGGCGCGCGCTCGCATCGACGGACGAACTTGACTACGCCGAGACGCTGGAGTGGTTCGGGTTGCGCTTTGCGGCGGCGGAGGATCCGGCGAAACGGTGGTCGATTGAAGTGCGTCCGGACGCCACCGATGCGCAGAAGGCGCATCTGCAGGCGCTGGTTGGAGTGACCGTGCCGGCACGTTAACCTTTGTCAGTCTTCACGTCGCATCGGAGCGCTGGATTGTGTCGTTCACTACGCGGTTCATCGACAAGAGTACCGGACTTCTTCGCACTGGCGAGGGGGTTGTGACCGGGCGCGAGGTGCTCGAGGCGTCCGCCTACGTGCGCTCGCTGCCAATGATCACGGCCGTCACGCACGTGCTGATCGATTTCACTCGGGCGACCGCCTTCGAAAGCTCGTCCGACGAGATCAAGGCCATCGCCGCCAGCGCCACCACGTCCTCGCAACTTGTGCCGAAGCTGTACATGGCCATCGCGGCTTCCCGCGACGCGGACTACGGCCTGTCACGCATGTATCAGGTGTATATGAACGTGCCAGGCTGGATCGTGCAGGTGTTCCGGACGCGTGACGAAGCGCGGACGTGGCTCATGTCGGTGGTGCCCGGACTGGCGGTGATGGCCGACGAGGAACCAGCGATCGACGTGACGTAGCAGCCGTTCCCCAGCATGCGAAGCCGGCGCCCTCGGTTCATCGAGGACGCCGGCTTCCGTTCGTTGGTGCGCTGCGGCTTGCTACTTGCCTACCGGCTTCCCGTCCTTGTCGAGCAGAATCGGATCGCCCAATCCCAGCTCCTTCAGCTTGTCGAACTGCGTCGCCTTGTCGCCGACGATGACAAACACCAGCTGGTCGGGGTGCAGGTACTTCTGCGCCAGTGCCGTGTGCTCGGCGAGCGTCATGTTCCGCACCGTCAGTTCGCGCTGGTGGATGTAGTCGAACGGATAGCCGTACGTGACGATGGGATTCAGCATGCCGCTGAGCTGCTGCAGGGTCTCGAACCGGCCGGCGTTCGCCTTGAGCAGCGTGTTCTTCACGGTCTCGAGATCCTCGGCCGTGACGCCGTTGCGATACTTGGCGATCTCGTCCTTCACGATCTTCGCCGTCTCGAACGTCGCGTTGGCCTGCACCTGCGTCGTCATGCGGAAGGCGCCCGGATACGTGGTGCCGTTGAACGCCGAGCGCGCGCCGTACGTGAACGACTTCTCCTCGCGCAGGATCATGTTGAAGACGCTGGCAAAATCGCCGCCCAGCTTGTGGTTCATCACGATGGTCTTGTAGTAGTCCGGATCCGTGGCGGCGATGCCAAGGTGCCCGACGACGAACGTCGACTGCTTGGCGCTCGGCGAGTCGATGAAGTAGATGCCCGGCTTGGCGACCGTCGCCACCGTGATGGTCGGCATCTTCACCGTGGTCGCCTTCCAGTCCTTGAAGCCGTCGAACAGCGTGACGGCCGCATCCTTGGACACGGCACCGAGCACCGTGATCTTTGCCATCGACGGCGAGAAGTTGGCGGCGTAATACGCCTTGAGATCGTCGAGCGTGATGGACTGCAGCGATTTCACCGTGCCCGTGGCGCTGTTGGCGAGAATATGGTCGGGGCCATACACCAGCTTGTCGAAGACGCTCGCGCCGATGCTCGTGAGGCTCGTCTCCTGCCGCCGCACGCCGTCGATCGCCTGCGTCTTGGCGCTCTCAAACTCCTTGGCGTCCCAGCGCGGCTCGAACATCATCTCCTTGGCGAGGCCGAAGACGTCGTTGAGCTTGCTCGCCAGGCAACTGCCACTGACGGTGATGGATTCATCGCCGCCCGAAATGTTGACGCTCGCGCCAAGATCCTCGATCGCCTCGCGCAACTCGATGGCGGTGCGCTTCTGCGTCCCTTCATTCATCAGGCGCGCCATCAGCGAGCCGGTACCGATCTTGCCGGCCGGATCGAGCAGCATGCCGCCCTTGAGCGTGATGGAGAACTCGGCGATGGGCAGCGCCGACTTGGTGATGCCGTACATCGGAATGCCGTTCGCGGTCTTCGCCGTCCAGATGGCAGGCACCGGCACCGCGGGGTCCGCACCCTTCACCGGTTCCTTGGAGCGATCGATCTTGGACGGAATCGGCGGCGGGTTGTACGTGCCGACGTCGCGCTTGGCTCCCTGCTTGTCCACCGACTCTTCGGGCACGATGAACGGCTTGGAATTCGGCGCGGCCTGATCGACCTTGCCACTCGGCACCGTGCTCAGCAGAACGAACTTCTGCCCCTTGATGTACTTGTTGTACGCGGCGAGCACGTCGTCCTTGGTCACCTTCATCGTGTTCTGGATGTCGGTGGCCGGAAAATCGGGGTTGCCCGTCATCGCGTTGGCATTGCCCAGCTGCGTTGCCTTGCCAAAGACGCTGCCGATGCCCTGATAGTAGCGGAACTCGAGGCCCGCCTTCTGCCGCTCGACGTCCTGCACCGAGAAGCCTTCCTTCTCGAAGCGGGCGAGGCCTTCCATGATGGCGCTCTCGACGTCGCCGAGCTTCACGTTGGGGAACGGCCGCACCGAAATCTGGAACGCGCCGGCGACTTCGCGGCTGCGCTGGTTGGCCGACACGGCTGTGCCGCCGCCAAAGCCGCCGCGGCCGAAGCCACCGCCACCGCCGCCACCCGCCGGCGCCAGCTTCTTTTCCTCGACGATCACCTTGTACAGCGCCGACTTCCGGCTCGAGAGAATGCGCCCAAGGAACTGCAGCGCATACGAGTCCTTGCTGTACTCCTCAACGGTCGGGAAACTCATCGACAGCATGGGCATATTGGCCAGCCGGTCTTCATAGACCGCGCGCTTTGTCTCCGCGAGCACGATGGGCTGCTTCTTGAGCGCTGCCGGCTTGGGAGACGACTGGATCTCGGCGAAATACTTGTTGACGAGCGCCTTGGTCTGCGCGACATCGATGTCGCCCGAGACGACGAGCGTCGCGTTGCTCGGCCCGTAGTACTTGTTGTGGAAGTCCACCGCGTCCTGGATCTTGGCGCTGGCGAGATCTTCGAGCGACCCAATCACCTGCCAGTTGTACGGGTGCGACTCGGGATACATCAGCTTGTCGATGATGTAGCTGCTCTGCGAGTATGGCGCATTCTCGCCCTGGCGCTTCTCGTTTGACACCACGTTCTGCTGCGTGATGAACGTCAGCGGCGTGAACTTCGGCAGCAGCCAACCCATGCGGTCCGATTCCATCCAGAGCGCCATCTCGAGCGCGTTCTTGGGAATCACCTCGTAGTAGTTGGTGCGGTCGTTGTTGGTGGAGCCGTTGATGTTGGTGGCGCCCGCCGTCTGCAGTTTCTTGAACCACATCCCCTGCGGCACGTCCTGCGACTCGTTGAAGCGCAGGTGCTCAAAGAGATGCGCAAACCCCGTGCGCCCGGGTTCCTCGCGCGCCGAGCCCACGTGATAGACGATGTACACCGCGGTGATCGGGTTCGACTTGTCAACGTGCAGGATGACGTTGAGGCCGTTGGAGAGAACGTACTTCTCGTACGGGATCTTGAAGTCCTTGGCGCCTCCGGTGAAACCGGAGAGCACGAAGGCAAAGACGAGCGTGAACAGAGCGAGCAGACGGTGTTTCACAGGACCTCCTCGCAGCGGCGAGGGTGACGACGTGGTGAATGGGATTCGCGAGGAACGACTACACTATCTCGTCTCTATTCGCAGCGCGGACGACCGAACCCTGGCGGGCCGCCAGCAGCGGCAGGCGCCGCCTGAACGGTCTGCTTCGGCCACGTGTTGTCGACGGGGTCACGGTCGGGGAACCGGCACGACGGATCGAGCGTGATCTTCTCGATGGCGCGCGGGCCAAAGCTGAGCACCGCGTCAAACGTGCGGCTGCCGCTAAACCAGACGTCCACCGGATACGTCACGACGGCGGTCGCGCTGTCGGTCATCACCGAGTTCTTCATCGCCACGATCTTGGCGCCCTTGGGCGCGAACTTGACGCGCAACACCACGGGCGATGGCATCTGTCCGTCCTGCCGTACCGTCACCGTCGTCTTGCCGTTGGCGCTCTTCACGGCGGCTACCGAACCATCCACCGATTCCGTGGTGAACAGCCAGTAGTACCAGAACCAGCCGAGGTCGCGCTTGAGCGCGTTGCTCATGAAGAGCGCATAGTCCCACGGCGACGGATGCTTGAAGAGCCACGCCTTGGCATACTCGCTCTGCGCGCGCCACACTGCCGTGTCGCCAACGATGCCGCCAAGCATGGAGAGCATGAGCGGCGCCTTCTGATACGCCTGGAAGCGGTACATCGGGCCGCCGTAGTTGGCGTCCCACATCAGCGGCGCTTCGGTCTCGTCGCCACTCGTGCGCCCGTACGACTGACCCATGCCGTCGAGATTGGCCGGCTGCTTGTTGCGGTCGGCCGCCGACAGCGTGTTCATGTACTGGTTGAAGCCTTCGTCCATGAACCCGTACCACGTTTCGTTCACGCCGACCATCATCGGCCACCACTGGTGGCCCGTCTCGTGGTCGGCCGCGCCGGCGCTCGACCCAATGAACATCGGGAACTCCATCCCGGTGTCCGGTCCGTCGGAGAGCGTGAGCTTGGGGAAGACGTACGGCATCCAGAGCTTCGAGTAGAACTCGAGCGCGTGCCGCGCCAGCGGCCCCGCCTGCGCGTACTGCGCCGCGTGGCTCGGCTCGTACAACAGGTACACGGGCACGACGCCCTTCTCGGGGATCGTCGCGCGCGTGGCGTCCCAGACAAAGCGATCGGAACTCGACCACGCAAAGTCTCCCACGAAATCGGCGATGAAGTGCCAACTCAGCCGTGTGCCGTCCACCGTCGATTTGCCCGGCCCGCGTTCCGCGGCGGTCACGATGGGGCGCACGCTGTCCGACTCGAGCGCATGCGACAGACGCTCGCGCGCCGTGGGCGTGAGCACGTCATTGGGGTTCTGCAGAATTCCGGTGGCCCCAACGAGCCAACCGGCCGGCGCGTCGATGGTCACGTCGAACCTGCCGAAATTGTTGTAGAACTCCGACGGACCGAGATACGGATCGGTGTCCCAGCCGCGCAGGTCGTCGTACACGGCGACGCGCGGATACCACTCGGCCACTTGCACCAGGCTGTCGCCCCACGCGCCCATGCGAATGCCGCGCCCATTGTCCGACGTGGGTGCCTTGAAGTTCCACTCGGCTTCGAGCGTGGCGGTGCTGTGCGGCGCGATGGGCTTGGGCAGCGTGATGCGCGCCGACGTGGTGTTGAGGCCGATCGCCGCGAGGCGCACCTGCGGCAACGCGCCGCCCGCGCCTCCCGGTCCGCGCCGCTGCGGCGCCGGCGGGTTCAGATCTACGGTCTCGCCGTTGAACGTGATGCGCGTGACCTTCATGCCGTCCGTGATCTCAGGCACCGACTCGGCCTTTGGCACATTGGCTGCGAACAGGTTTTGGTCGAGGCGCATCTGTACTGAGCGCATCGCCGAGTCGCTGTTGTTGTGGATCACGACACTCTCGCGCCCCGTGATGCGCATGGCGGGGACGTCGAGGCGCGCGTTGATGGTGTAATCCACCTGCGTCTGCCAGTAGTTCTTGCCCGGCCGGCCGGTGGAATCACGCGTGCCGGCGGCGAAGGCGCGCCGGATCATGTTGGTGAGCGGGATGTCGCGGCGCACGGCGCGCGCTGGCCCGGCCGCTGGCGCCTTCGCCGGCACTTGCGCCGGCGCGGCCAGGGGGAGGACGAGCGCGGAGACGGCGAGCAGGCGGAATGCACGCATCATGGAATCCTGTTGAGAGGTCAAGCCGCGAATGCGCGGCTGATATGTTACGCGCCGCGGTGCCCCGACGTTTTGGGCATGTGCGCCTTGGGCACCGGCGCGGGCGCGGGCGCGGGATGCGCGGCCAGGGGCGGCGGCGCCTCGCCCTTCGCACCCTTGGGCACGCGCGTCTGCGTCTTGTGGGAACTGAAGTCGGGAACTTTGGGGTTGTGTTTCTTTGCCATAGCGGGATCCTCGGGGCCCAGGATGGGCGTGGTACCGCCGAACTTGGCGACGATCGCCCGTGCTTGATTTTCGGAGAAGGACAGCCGCGCCGCAATGCTTCGGAGCATATCAACTACGCCGCGCCGCGTCGGCGACCAGTCAGGCCTTCACCGCCAGCGCGCGCTGCAGTGCGATAATGAGCGCATCGCGGGTGTACGGTTTGGGGAGGAAGACGCCGTCCCATCCGTTCTTGAGTTCGTCGGCGCTGTAACCGCTGCACAACACCACGGGCAGGCCCGGATAGTCGCGCTCGATGACGGCCAGCGTCTGCCGGCCGTCCATGCGCGGCATCGTGAGATCGAGCAGCACGAGCGCGAAGCGTTCTTCCGTGCGCAGTTTCTCCAGCGCGTCGGCGCCGTCGACCGCTGGCACCACCTGCAGGCCCAGCCCGGTCAGAATCCTCGCCGCCGAGTGCCGGATCTGCGCTTCGTCCTCGACGAGCAAGATCCGGAGCCCGGGCTGAAACGCCCGAATTGCCGGTAGCACGGGCGCCTTGCTTTCGGCAATGACCCCTGTGCTGGGGAAGTAGAGCCGGAACGTCGTGCCCTCGTCAACGACACTGGTCATGCGCAGCGCACCGTGATGCGCGCGCAGGATGCCCAGCAGCGCGGCAAGTCCCAGCCCCCGCCCCGTGTCCTTGGTGGAGAAGAACGGCTCGAAGATGCGGCTCTGCATGTCGATGGGAATGCCGCATCCCGAATCACTCACTTCGAGAAAGACAAACGTGCCGGCCGTCAGCCGCACCTCGCCGTGGAGCGCCGCCGCGGTGTCCGCGTCGATGGTCTCGACGCCGGTAACAATGAGGATGCGGCCGGGCTCGTCACCAATCGCGTCGCACGCATTGGTCACCAGGTTCAGCAACACTTGCTGCAACTGCGCGTTGTCCCCTTCCACCGCCGGGAGATGCTCGGCTAAATCGAGCTCGATCGTGATCTTCTTCGGCACCGACGAGGCGAGGAGCGCGGTCATGCCGCGTGCCGTCCTGCTGAGGTCGGTGGGTCCCACCACAAACCGGCCGCGCCCGGAATAGGCGAGCATCTGACGCGTCAGGTCGGTCGCTCGATGGAGAATCTCGTTGAGGATGCCGAGGTGTTCGTGCGCTTCGTGTTCCTGCGGCAGCGACATCCCGGCCAGCTCCACGCGTCCCATCATCGCGGTCATCAGGTTGTTGAAATCGTGCGCGATGCCGCCGGCCAGAATGCCAAGGCTCTCCAGCTTTTGCGCGTGCAGCACGCGCCGCTCGAGCTCCAGCCGGTCCGCCTCCGCTTGTTTGCGATCCGAGATTTCGCGCCAGGTCGTGTAGAGCACCTGATGGCCCATCAGCGGGAACGGCGTGAGCGTGACCTCCACCGGGAAGTCCTCGCCGTCGACGCGGCGGTGCATCCACTCGAAACGGTGGCCGGCCTTGCGATGCGCCAACGCGATCATCTCGAGCGCTTTCTCGGGACTCGGCCGTCCATCGGGCTGTGTGGGTGGCGACAGATCCCACGGATGCATCGCGAGCAGTTCGGGCTGCGTGCAGCGCATCATCGCCAGCGTGGCGGGATTGGCATCGACAAACCGGTCGCCATCGAGCAGCAGGATGCCGTCCTGGCTCCGCTGGAAGATCTGGCGGAACTTCTCCTCGCTCTCCTTGAGCGCGCGCTCGGCGACGCGCTGCGCCGTGACGTCGCGCCCCTCAGGGAAGAGCCAGCGCACGCGACCGGCACTGTCCCGCCAGGGCGTGATGGAGAAATCCACCGCGCGCAGGCTGCCGTCCTTGGCACGGTGATTGGTGTCGAGATGCACAAAGCTGCCGGCGGCGGCCGCCGCGATGGCGGCCCGCAACTTGGCCTCCTCCGCCGGATCGTGGCTCCACCACGGCGTCTCCCAGAACGGCTTTCCCTCGACATCTTCGGCGCGCTTGCCGATGAGATCCAGCGATGTCCGGTTGCACGCGAGCAGGCGCCCGCCGGTGTCGAGCACGCCCATGAACTGGACGGTGCTCTCGAACACGGCTTCGAGCATTTCGGGCGTACGATTCGGCATGGGGGGCAGCGGGGGTGGGAACCGGAAAATACTCCGCGGTCACTCGCCTCGCAGGTGCCTGAACGCGGCGATGTGCGCGGGTGTCGTGCCGCAGCATCCGCCGACGATGGCCGCATGTTGGCTGAGCATCATCAGCGCAGGGGCCAGGCTCGCCGGATCGCGCGGGTAGACAATCGCGTCGCCTTCGAGGCGCGGCGTCCCGGCATTGGGCTGCAGCATCAGCGGCGCATCCGTGGTGTCGCGCATCGCCTTGGCGACGTGCACGAACTCCTCGGGCTCGAGCCGGCCGCAATTGGCGCCGACGATGTGCGCCCCCGCGTCGAGCGCGGCGCGCACGCCCTCGGCGGGCGTCACGCCCATCATGGTCTTGTAGCCGCCGCGGACCGTATCGTACGCCATCGAGGCGATGATCAGCGGCGCGCCGAGTTCGCGCGCCACGCGGATGCCGAGCACGATCTCGTCGAGCGCCGTCATCGTCTCGAAGATGACGCCATCGGCACCGGCCTCGAGCATCGCGCCGATGGCCGCGCGCCAGGTGGCCTGGAGGTCCGTCTCGGTGATGTCGCCAAGCGGTTCGAGAAAACCGCCGCACGGTCCGACGTCGGCGAGCACCCACGCGCGTCCGTTGGCAGCAGCGCGCGCGTTCAGCGTGGCGGCGTGGGCGATGTCGGCCACGCGATCTTCGAGGTCGTAGCGCGAGAGCACGAACCGATTGGTGCCGAACGTGTTGGTGAGCACCAGCTGCGAGCCCGCCTCCACATAGCGCCGCTGGATGTCCTGCACCGCCTCGGGATGCGACAGATTCCATTCGTCGCCGCAGCCGCCGGGCTCGAGGCCGGCACGCTGGAGTTCCGTGCCCATTCCGCCGTCGCCGATGAGCGAAGCGCCGCCGATCACGTCGTCAAGCAAGTGAGTCATAGGTCGGGCGCCTCAGGACGCAGGCGATGGATAGACACCCCACGTGTCCACCGCTTCGCGCAGCACCATGATGTTTTCCGGCGGCGCGGCCGGCGCCACCGAGCACGCGGTGCTGAGAATGTAGCCGCCGCCGGGCGCCGCAATACGCAGCCGTTCACGAGCCGCCGTGCGCACATCATCCGGCGTGCCGAACAGCATCGTGTTCACCGGATCGAGATTGCCCTTGATGAACATGCGGCCTTTGGTCTGCGCCACGGCATCGGCGAGTTCCACCGTGCCCAGCGGCGGCGGGTCGAGTGTATCAATGCCCTGCGTGTGCGTGGCTTCCATCAGGTCGAGGCGGTCGCCGATGGCACCGCACGTGTGGGTGTAGATGGGCACATCGTGCCGTGCGTGGATGCCGTCGATCACTTTGCGTTCGTACGGCAGCACAAACGTGGCGTAATGCTCGCGCGAGATGAGCCCCGCTCCGGCGAACGCGGAACTGATGAGCACCGCATGTGCACCGGCGGCCGCCTGACCGCAGCCCAGCTCGATCGCGCCGTCCGCCAGCCGGTCGAGGCACGCCTTCACCTTCTCCGCGTCGTCCATCAGCGCCATCAATCCCGACGTGTAATCGAGCAGCTCCATGAACTGCGCGAACGGCGAAAAGATCTCGCCGTGCACCGACACCTGCGCGCCGACGCGCTGCACGACCTTGCGAATGGTGTCGTAGTGCCACGGCGGAAAGAAATCCGGCCCTGGTACGGCACGTTCACCGCTAAAGCCCCACGAGTACGGATGTGTGATGCTCGACAGGTCGTGCGGCTCGGCGTAGAACAGGCTGTCGGGATCAATCTCGTCGAACGCGGGGAAGTAGCGCGTGCCGTCCGGCTGATAGACGTGCGGGTTGTCGTCCGCCGGAGCCGCCGTGTACCAGCCGTTGCTCCACGTGATGATGCGCTCGTCGCCGCTCGTCTCGATGGACCGCACCGAGCTCCGCCAACTGGGATCGCGGCCCGGCAGATTGATGAGAATGCCGTCGAACCCGTAGCGCTGCTGCAGGCGAATGAGCGCCTCGGCGAAGGCGTCGCTGTCGTGCCAGATGTCGATGGCGTCGAGGCCCGAGTGCAGAAAGTAGTGCCCCAGCGCGAGCTGGCACATCACGGGGACGCGGTCGGGTGTGCCGAGTCGCATCGCGGTGTTCATCCGCTCGCGCGAGTTCATCGCGTGGTCCTCTGCAATTGGTGGTCACCGGCGCAGCGCAGCAGCCGGCGCCCGGTCTGTTCGTCGGTCGCGTCCGGTGCCTGCGCGTCGCGCCGCTGGTTTCGGCAGCCACCGGCAAACGTACAGCGGTCATCGCGCGCCCGGTACGGACAGCGTTCGTGAAGGCGCGCCGTCACGTCCGACGTGACCTGAGTGAGTACCGCCTGCAATTCGGCGAACGCCGCCTGAATGCGCGCCGCGTCGTCGGGCGCCGGCACGCGCTCGTCGGGAACGCCCAGATCCTCGTCGCGCGCCTTCACCGCTCCCCCAGTGGAATCGCCGCGCAGAATGCGTCTTCGTAGTCGGCGTGGCCGGCGAGTTCGAGATACTCGCACGTTTCCGCGATCAGCGCGGCGCGGCGCCGTGATCGCGCATCCACCAGCACCATCCGGGCGCCGACGCCGGCGGCATTGCCCACGAAGTGCACCCGCTCGGGATCGACCGCGGGCACGAGGCCAATAGCCTGCGCCGATGATTTGCGCACGAAGCTCCCAAACATCCCCGCGATGTGCACGGCGCCGAGTGCTTCGATGCTCACGCCCGCATGACGCATGACGAGGTCAATGCCGGCCGCAATCGAACCCTTCACGAGCTGCAGTTCGCGCACGTCCTGCGCCGTGAGCGTGACGGCCGCATCAAGCCGCACCGCACGCGATACGCTTGGCACGTCGTCAACGCGCTCGCACAGCTTGGGCGCTACGCCGGCGGCGGCACACTCGGCGCGGTCTCGCATATAGCCGCTCGCCACGATGACGCCGGCACGATGCAGTTCAGCCACCGCGTCAATCAGTCCGCTGCCGCAGATGCCGCGCGCCGGCTGGTTTGCCACCGTTCCCGCCACGAGCCGCCCGTTGGCGAGCACGCGCACGCGGTCAATCGCGCCCGGTGCGGCGCGCATGCCATGCGCGATGTTGGCTCCCTCGAACGCCGGTCCCGCCGCGGTCGATGTGGCAATGAGTGCGCGGCGGCTCCCGAGCACCACTTCGGTGTTGGTGCCCAGATCGATGAGCAGCTGCCACTCGTCGGCGCGGTCCATCCCGCATGCGAGCACCGCCGCGACGGTGTCTCCTCCCACGTGATGACCCACCATCGGCAGAAACCACGCGGTGCCTCGCGCATGCGCTGGCCAGCCCAGGTCGCGCGCCGGGATACGGCGCTCCTCGGTGAAGAGCCCGACGTACGGCGCCTGCCCCAGCGACGTAATATCCTCGCCCACCGCCGCGTGGGTCATGGTGGCGTTGCCAGCGCAGGCGATCGCCGCGATGCGATCGGCGCTGACACCGCGCTGCGCGGCCAGGTCGTTGATCATCGCGCCGATCGCATCGGTGACTGCGTCGTGGAGTTGTCCGTTGCCCTCGGCGTGCTCCTGCGCAAAGTGGATGCGCGAGATCACGTCCGGGCCAAACCGCACCTGCGGATTGACGCGTGATGTTGTGGCCATCACCTGCCCCGTCGCGAGGTTCACTAATGCGGCGGCGAGGCTCGTCGAGCCGATGTCGACGGCGACGCCGAGATCAGCACCGGCCACCTCCCGCACGTCCTCGTTGGGCACGATGCCGTCGGCGAAGAGCGCATCATCGCCAAAGGACTTGGCCGCGGTGGAGCGCGTCTGCGGCGGAATCTCGAGCGTCACGCTCTCCGACAGCGTGAGCTGACAGCCAAGCCGCCAGCCGTCTGCGACATCAGCGGCGCTGAGCAGGCGTTCGTCGGCGCTCGTCACCGGCGCGCTGCCGTCGACAACACGCACCCGGCACTTGGCGCACACGGTGCGCGCGCCGCACGGTTGTTCCGTCCAGATGTCGCATTGCGCGGCGGCGAGAAAGAGATCGACCGCGCCTTCCGACACGGTCGAACGGTCCTCGGGAAGGAACCGGATGTGAAAGCTCAACCGGCGTGCACCTCGGCCAACAACTCCAGTGCGCGCGCCACCGACGACGTGGCATCCTTGCCGTAACCGTGCGAGCCGATGGCCGCCGCGTAGTCCTCGGAAACGGCGGCGCCGCCCACCATCACCCGCAGCCGGTCGAACAGCCCCGCCTGACGGAATGCCTCGATGTTGATCTTCATCTGCCCCATGGTGGTTGTCAGCAACGCCGACATGCCAACAATCTCGGGATGGTGCTCCTCGATGGCCGCCTGGAACTTGGCGAGCGGAGTGTTGACGCCGAGGTCAATGACGCGGAAGCCGGCGCCACGCAGCATCATGCCCACCAGGTTCTTGCCGATGTCGTGAATGTCGCCCTTCACGGTACCGATCACGACGGTGCCCACCGGCTCGATGCCGCACGCCGCCAGCACCGGCTCCAGGTGTGCGAGGCCAGCCTTCATGGCACGCGCGGCGACCAGCACCTCGGGCACGAAGATGATGTTGTCGCGGAAACGCACTCCCACCACCTGCATGCCGGCGATGAGGCCGCGCTCGAGAATCTCGGCGGGCGCCTGGCCCTCGTCGAGCGCCTCGCGCGTCAGGCGCGCGACGTCGTCCGCGTGTCCGTCGATGAGGTGCTGCGCAAGTTCGGACAGATCAGCCATGTGGGGATTGGTTGAGTGGTGCCGACGGCGTGTCGACGTGCGGCGTTCGCAACGATCGCAGAATGCCAAATCCGCACACCAGCGCGGCCCCGATAAGCAATGCGCCGCGCGCGCTGCTGCCCAGCAGCACGTCGCCGATTCCGAAGAGCGACAAATAGACCGTGAGGCAACCCAGCACCCACTGTCGCAGCGGTACCCACCCCGCGGCGTCGATCTTCACGTCCGGCGCGAGCGCGGCAATCGGCCCCCATCCGCGGCGCGACGGACGCGTGTGACGGTAGAACGCGACAAGCTTCTCGGTCTCGGTCGGCGCCGTCAGGAACGTCGCGCTCAGCCACACCACGGTCACGACCGCCGTCGTGATCAGGATCGAATACGAGAAGAATCGCTGCGCGTCCTGCCCCGAGGAGCTCAATCCAAAAGCCGCGGGGCCCACACCGAACTGCAGGTACAGAGAGGTCGCGGTTGCGGCCAGCATCGCCGAAATCTCGGACCACGCATTCACGCGCCACCAGTACCAGCGCAGGATGAACACGAGTCCCGTCCCGGCACCAATGGAGAGCAAAATGTCGAGCGCGCGCGTCACCCGGCCGAGCCGCAGCGCGACCAGCGCGCTGAGGATCATGATCACCACCGAGGCGATGCGCGACACCGCCACGTAGTGCTTTTCTGACTGGCCCGGCTTGAGATACGGTCGATACAAGTCGTTTACGATGTACGACGCGCCCCAGTTGAGCTGCGTCGACACGGTGGACATGTACGCCGCGAGCATCGCCGCGAGCAACAGTCCGCGCCAACCCGGAGGCAGCACGTCCGCCATCATCCGCACGTACCCCGACTCGGGATCCGCCTGCACCGTCGCGTTGCCGGCGTAGTAGACCATCGAGGCGAGCGCCGTGAGAATCCACGGCCACGGCCGGATCGTGTAATGCAGGATGTTGAACAGCAGCACGGCAAGCAGCGACGACTTCTCGTCCTTCGACGCAAACATCCGCTGCGCCACGTATCCGCCGCCGCCCGGCTCCGCACCGGGATACACGGCAGCCCACCACTGCACCGCGAGAAAGACCGCCAGCGTGACGAGCGGCAGGTACGCCCCCTCGTGCGTCGGAAAGAACGTCAGCAGGCTCGGCGCTGCGTCGCCATACGTGCGTACGAGCCCGCTGTGCAAGCCGGTGAGGCCGCCGACCGAGTGCACCGCGAAGTACGACAGCGCCACCGAACCGGCCATCGCCAGCAGGAACTGGAAGAAGTCGGTCCAGAGCACGCCCATGAACCCGCCGAGCGTCGAGTAGAGCGCCGTGACGCCAAAGCAGACGAGCACCGCGCTCCATTCATCGATGCCAAGCGTGATCTTGAGGATCTTCACCATCCCCAGCGTCACCGCGCCGCCGATGATGGCGTTGATCGGCAGGCCAAGATACACCGAGCGGAAAATCCGCAGAAAGTGCGCCGGCCGCCCCGAATAGCGGATGGCGACGAACTCGACGTCGGTCATCACACCCGACCGCTTCCACAGACGCGCGAAGAAGAAGACGGTGAGCATGCCCGAGAGCACGAACGCCCACCAGATCCAGTTGCCGGCGATGCCGCCGCGCGCCGTGATGCCCGTGACGAGCAGCGGCGTGTCCGACGAGAACGTCGTCGCGACAATCGAGATCCCCGCCAGCCACCACGGCACGCTGCGTCCGGCGAGGAAGTAGTTCTCCGTGCTGCGTCCGGCGCGGCGCGTGAACGTGAGGCCCACGCCGAGGCTCAGCGCGAAGTAGCCGACAACGATGAGCCAGTCGAACCAGGCGAGGGTCACGCTGCCATCCGCCGCAGCGTGGCAAAGTCGCTATCGCCGATTCTCTTGACCGCGTGGATGATGAGTCGCATGCAGAACGGTCCGGGTGTGGGAGGCGAAGGGCCGAGCAGCGACTATCTTAGCCGCTGAGGCCGTTTCTTGACACCCACTGCGGCCGGAGGAATCGTTCGGATATGAGCGATCCACTGTTCTGGCACCGCCTGCAGTTCGGATTCACCATCACGTTCCACTACATCTTCCCGCAACTCACGATGGGGCTCGCGCTCCTCATCGTCGTGCTGAAGGGCATGGCGCTGCGTACCAGCGATAGCGCCTGGAACGACGCGGCCAGATTCTGGATCAGGATCTTCGGGCTCTCGTTCGCCATGGGCGTGGTCACCGGCGTGCCGATGGAGTTCCAGTTTGGCACGAACTGGGCGGCGTTCACATCGCGCACTGGGGGCGTCATCGGCCAAACGCTCGCCATGGAAGGAATCTTCGCCTTCTTCCTCGAATCGAGCTTCGTCGCCGTGCTCTTGTTTGGCGAACGCCGGTTTGGTCCGAGGCTGCACTTCGCTGCGGCCGTGCTGCTCCTCGCCGGAAGCTGGCTCTCGGGCTACTTCATCATCGTCACCAGCGCGTTCATGCAGCATCCCGTCGGTTACGCGCTTCGTGCCGACGGCAGCCTGGAAATTGCCCGGCTCGCGGAGTTCGTATTCAATCGCTGGGCCATCACCCAGTTTGCGCACAATCAGGTCGCCGCCATCGTTACCGGCGCCTTTGTGATGTCGGCGGTGGGCGCGTGGTGGACGCTGCGCGATGAACATCGGCCGGTGGCGCGCGTCTCACTGCACATCGGCGTGCTGGCCGGCCTCGTGGCTGCCGCGCTGGTCGGGTTCCCGACGGGCCATGAGCAGGGACGGATGATTGCCGCCAGCCAGCCCGTGACGCTCGCCGCCATGGAAGGGAGGTTCGAGAGCGGAACGCGCGCCCCCATGGCGCTCGTCGGCCAGCCCAACGTGGAAGAACGCAAACTGGACAACCCCATCGAGCTGCCCGCCGTGCTCTCCTGGATCGCCTACGGCGATTTCTCGGCCGACGTGCGCGGTCTCACCGCATTTCCTGAGCGCGACTGGCCAACCAACATCGAACTCTTGTATTTCGCCTTTCACATCATGGTTGGACTCGGCACGATCTTCCTTGGCATCATGGGACTGGCCACCCTGCTGATGTGGCGCGGCTCGCTGCAACGCTCCCGATGGATGCTCTGGACGCTCACGCTCGCTTTTCCATTTCCCTTCATCGCGAACACCGCGGGCTGGATGGCCGCCGAGCTGGGGCGCCAGCCGTGGCTGGTGTACGGCGTCATGCGCACGAGCGAGGGCGGTTCACCCACGGTGCATGCCGGGGCAACCGTCTTCACGCTCCTTGGTTTTGCCGGCCTCTACTTCGTTCTCGGCGTGCTCTTTCTCGCGCTCGTCGCGTTGGAAATCGGGCACGGACCTTCCGCCGCGCCCGGTGCGCGCGTGCCGGACGCCGCATCGGCGACACCTTCCTGATACGGGCGACGCATGCAGACGATCTGGTTCGTGGTGTCCGCCGTGATGCTTGCCATCTATGTGGTAATGGATGGCTTCGATTTTGGCGCCGGCGTGCTGCACCTGTGGGTCGCGCGCAGCGATGACGAGCGCCGCCAGGTGCTCTCGGCCATTGGCCCGTTCTGGAGCGGCAACGAAGTGTGGCTGGTGGCCGGCGGCGGCGTGCTCTTTCTCGCCTTCCCGCGGGTGCTGGCGTCGGGGCTCAGCGGTTTCTACCTCGGCGTCATCATGCTGCTCTGGGTGCTCATCCTCCGCGGCATCGCCATCGAGTTCCGGTCGCACCTCGCCGACCGGCTCTGGCGCTCGTTCTGGGATGCCACGTTTGCGCTCGCATCCACGCTCGCGCCGGTGCTTTTTGGTGCCGTCTTCGGCAACCTCGTGCGCGGCGTGCCGCTGCGGCCAGACGGCTACTTCGCGCTGTCGTTGTTCGAGAGCTGGTCACCGCGCGGCGCGCTCGGCCTGCTCGATTGGTAC
>JAHFCT010000089.1 GCA_023249375.1 Gemmatimonadota bacterium
TCGCCGCCGCCGCACGCGTGCACTTGCGCGACGCACTGCTCCACGCAGGAGCTGGTATCACGGGCGCCAATGCGATCGTCGCGGAAACCGGCGGCGTGGTCGTCTGCACCAACGAGGGAAACGCCGACCTTGGCATGCACTCGGCGCCGATTCACATCGCCTGCGTGGGCATCGAGAAGATCGTCGCGACGCGCGATGACCTCGGCGTGCTGCTGCGCCTGCTCGCGCGCAGCGGTACGGGTCAGCCTGTTACCGCTTACACAACGCACGTCGCATCGCCGCGGCCAGGCGCTGCGATGCACGTGGTGTTGGTGGACAACGGGCGTACCGCACGGCTCGCTGACTCGGCGCTACGCTCCGCCTTGCATTGCATTCGCTGCGGCGCGTGCCTGAACACCTGCCCAGTCTATCGGCGCAGCGGTGGCTACAGTTATGGACACGTGATTCAGGGCCCCATCGGCGCGATTCTTGCGCCGGCGGTGGATCTCGACGCGCATCACACGCTGCCGTTCGCCTCAACGCTTTGCGGATCGTGCGCCGACGTCTGCCCCGTGCAGATTGACATTCCGGCGCAGTTACTTGTGTGGCGCGCGCGCAGCGCGGCGTCCGGCAAGCTGCCACGCGGCTACGCGACCATCTTCCCTATGCTCGGCTGGGTGCTCTCGCGGCTAGGCCGCTTCGAAAGTGTCGCACGGTGGGTGCGTCGGCTGCAACGGCTCGTTCCGAACGCATGGATCGCCAGCCGCTGGAATCCATGGACGCGGCCTGGGCGTGCGTTGCCGGTAATCGCCAATGAGTCGTTCCGTTCGTGGGCACGTCGCGAGGGGAGACTCCAGTGAGCGCGCGCGATGCGATCCTCTCGGCCATCCGCGCCGCTGCGGTTCCCGCAGCGCCACCGGCATCGCTAGTCCCTGCACCGGCACACATCAACGCCGATAGCCTCCGCAACACGTTCCTGCGAGTGCTCTCCGAGGTCGGCGGTCAGGGCATCATTCACTCGGCCGGACAACCGATGCAAGCGTTGCTCGCCGAATTGCTCGGCGGCGATCAATCGCAGGCGATGGTGATCCGTGGACGCTTTGCCGTCGCCGAGAATGGCGCGGTGTATGTGGATGCCGCAGATCTCGCAGCACGCACTGACATTGTGCGTGCGGAGCATCTTGTGGTGATCGTCCCCTTTGACGCGATCGTGCCGACGATGCACGAGGCCATGCGACGAATGCCAGCCGAGTCTACGTGCGGCTGGTTCCTGAGCGGCCCGTCGAAGACGGCCGACATCGAACAGTCACTGGTATTTGGCGCGCAGGGTTCGCGGACACATCGCGTGATATTCGACCGCGGGTGACGACTAGCAGTCGTGACGAATCGCCGTGACCTATGGGAACGTCACGCTCGTCGGCCGCCAGGTCACAGGATCGTTGCTGAGCCCCCGCTTCGCGCTTACTACTTCCACGCGCGATGGCGTCACTTTGACGAGCAGAAAGTCGCTTCCGCGATTCTCGTCCTTATACAGCCGCGCCCATTCCGGCTTCCAGTGTACCGCCTTGTCCTTCGCCTCATTGCTCAGCACCGCCGTGCCCTGCAATGTCACAAACTCAAATGTGGCCGCATTCCAATAAAGCAGCGTTACATGCGGATCCCGTTTGATCTCCTCGACTTTACGGGTCAGGGCATTCGTGGCGATCCACACGATCAAGTTCGTGTCTGGACTGAACGCATCAACGATGCGCGCCTGTGGCTGTAGGCCAGGGCCATTCGTGATCATCGTGCAATAGCGTGCGGTGACCATGATCTCGCGCGCAGCGGTGAGCACTCTGTCCCGAGTCGGCACATTGGCGGCCGTGCCTTGAGCGTTCAGGCGGCCACTCAATCCGGCCAGGAGCACCAACGCGCACGTTACCCGATGTGGTGATATCATGTTCCACTCCGAAAGACGGTTGTCGTGCACGATGGTACCGAACTCATCGCACCACCGTAAACGTGTTTGTGCGGCGGTACATGCCTTCCGAGGACGTTCCGTGTTGCACCGAGAACTGGCGTCGCACCCGGTAGGTACCCGGTGTTGATGCCAGTATGAGATTATACGACAGCGTCACCGAGTCGCCCGGCGGCACGATGAGCGCGAGCGCGATGCACGCGATGGCGACGTTTGGCAGAATCTCCGCCCACCCGCCCGTCACTTCGCGTTCGAGGGCGTCGCTGCACACGCCCATCGTGATGGTGTCCGGGCTGCGATTCACCATCGTCGTCTTCGCCGACGCACCGGTGCGATACTGCTGTTGGTCGGTGCGGAAATCCACAGCGATTGCACCATCGGGCGGAAGCACCTGCGGTTCGAGCGGGTGCTCCTTGTGGCACGCGGCCTGGCCGAGTGTGATGCACAACACCAGCCAAGCCGCACGTCGTGTCATTGCCGCCCCTCGAATCGGATTACATTCGTCCGGTCGTCAATTCCCGCACGATGCGGTCGGCGTGATAGACGTACGAGAGGGCTTCCTGAATCGCGCGCACATCCACCATCACATTTCGCCCGCGTTCGGGCAAGTAAATGTAATCGCGCACGAGCGCGTTGATGTTGCGGTCGAAGTTGAGTCCTACGATGCGCAGGTCCTTCGTGACGGCCGGCGACCCGGAGTTGCCACCATAGCTGTCAGCCGTCGAGACAAAGTTGAGCGGCGTGCCGAGGTCGAGGCCTATCGGCGGAACGCGCCAGCGATACTGTAGATCCCAGTCGGACCCGGCGCCGTGGCTGCGGTTGCGGTCGTACACGCCATAGAACGTGGTGAATGGCGCGGCGAGCGTGCCATTGTACTCGTAGCCCTGCACCACGCCGTCAGCGATGCGCGGTGATGATGAGCCGTCTGGTGGAATGCTCGACCCGTAGAGTTCGAAGCGCGCGCGACCGATCTGCGCCGACAGTGACGCTTCTTCGACGCTGAGCCGAGCCTGCTCCGCCTCGAACGCCAGCACCGCCGGCATCATGACGTTCATCAGTTGCGTGACCGGATCGGACGCCAGCTCGCCCGCAAGCGCGCGCCGCATGCCGGCCGTGTCGCTCAGCACGCTGGCTCCCCAAAGTGCATCGGCAGCTTCTTGTGCGGTCTTTCCGTTCAGGGTCGCGCGCGCGAACTCGTGTCCGGGACCGTACGCAGTCGCGATATCGTCGAGCGCAAGCGCGAGGTAGCGTCGTTCGAGGTCGCGTGCCTGCACTCGAAAGCGAGGGCGCTGCCGGATACTCGCGACGGAGTCAGCCGGCGCGTGCTGCACGCGCCATGCCCAGTATCCTGCCTGCAGCATGGTACTGCCGGCCGTGGCGCTCATGAGTTGTGAAAACGCCGAGAAGGCGGTGCGTGACTTCATACGCTGCCGTTGCAGCTCCGCCATCCGGTCAACGAGCTTGCCGTAACGGGTCTTGAGGTCGGGCTTCGCCTGAATGGCGTCGGCAAGGGCGCGCTCGATCGCCGAACGGCGTCCCATGATATTCGCGTCGCGCAATCCCTCGATGCGTCCAGGGATCGGCTTCCAACTGTTGGAGAGACTCAGCATGGCGACCAGCGCATCAGCGCGCACGCGTTCGTCCTTGCTGGCGTCGCGATATGCCTTGAGCGCCGCAATGTGTGACGAGAGGAAGTGCTCCTGGTACGGGAGCGCGACATCGCGCTGGTACTCAAGCTGGCTGATGGTCGTCAGCCGGCGCGTCGCGCCCGGATTGCCGATGACAAATACGACGTCGCCAGCCTTCACGCCGCTGCCGCCGCCCCACGTGAAGTGCGCGGGACTCGCCACGGGCTTGCCATCGGCGCCGTACGCACGCATGACCGCGAAGTCCAGGTCGTATCGCGGATACGTGAAGTTGTCCCAGTCACCGCCGAGGTTGGCAACGCCGAGTTCAGCCGCCACCACCAGCCGGATATCGGTGTAGCGGTGGAACACGTAGGCCGACGATCGCGCGCCGTTATAGAGTTGCACCACCTGCACAACGATGGAGTCGCTGGGTGATGCGTACTTCGCTTTGAGCCTCGCCTGTGCCGCGTTGCTTGCGGTGCGCCGCGCCTCATCGCGCGCGGGGCCTTCCGCGACGGCGTCCCCCGCCTTGTTCACCTCGTCCGAAATGTCCACGGCGGCGAGGAGTTGGTCGGCGAGCATTGTCGGCAGCTTGCGTTCATCCGCAGGTGTCACCGCCACGAAGCCCGAGTCAAGGAGGTTCTCGCCCTTGCGGCTCAGCGCGTTGACCGCTCCGCGCACGCAGTGATGGTTGGTGATGATCAAGCCTTCGTTTGACACGAACGCCGCCGAACATCCGGGAATCCGCAGTGCGGCCATGCGCGCGCGGGCAAACCACGCCGAGTCGGCCTTGAATCCGTACGTGGCCGAGAAGTAATCCGTCGGCGGGTATTCGAACGTCCACATCTTGCCCAGATCGAAACGCCCGGTGGTTACGGGGTCTGCCGTGGCACCTTGGGCTGCCAGCGTGGACGACGTCAGTGCAGCTATGGCGAGCGCGCGAAAGAGACGCATGATCACGAATCCGGAGAGGCCGGGTCACCATGACCCGGGACCATTGATCTTAGCAATGTCGGCTACGGCCTGCCCTCGGACCAGCGCGCGAACCGCTCGTTACGCTGGCGGCCGACGAGCGCCCCTGCCGCCGACGCCGCCCTGTCCGCCCCGCCCCTCAGTGCCGCGACCACCACGCTGCTGTGGCGGCACCGGAAACTCCTCGCTGAACTTCACGTCCTGTTCGTCGAGGAACTCTGCCGCCCGCTTGCGCTGGGTGTCGTCGCCGAGTGCCGTGAGCACGGCACGCACGTCAGCACGCCGATGCTCCTGCAGTGAGTCTACGAGCAGGCGCAGTTGTCGCATCTGCATCATGGACCGCCGACGCGCACTGTCCGGTGCCGGCGTCTGGCCGCTGCCGTTTCGAGCATTGAATCGCGGCGGCTCGAAGTTGCGCTGCACGGAGTCGTAACGCCCCATGAGCGGCGCGTTGCGTTCGAAGATCTGCAGGCGGAGGGACTTCAGCTGATCCTGCTGCACGTCCGTCAGCTTGAGCTTCTTGTGTTTGTCGAGCATCAGCCCGGCGGGATTGTACTTCTCGAGCGCCTTGGCGGACGGAAACTTCATATTCTGCTCGCGCTCGCCACGCATCATGCCGCCTTGGCCCCCTTGGCCCCCTTGGCCACCTCGGCCGCCCATACCACCCATTCCTCCGCCGCGCCGCCCGCCGCCCATGCCGCCGCGCGGGAGCTGTGCAGCGGTCGATCCAGCCACCAACAGCAATGCGGCGACAACCACCAGTACTCGGTTCATGCGTCAACTCCGGCGATCGTTTCTTGCGGGCGCGCACGCGCCCCCGTGAAAGTACCCGTCACGGGCGTGCGGGATCCCTGGCGCGCTTTGGGGGCGACTGAGGCCGGACAACCGGCGGAATGTAGATAGTATCAGATGCAACCGTGCGCGTGCACGCCACGTGCACCTCGATGGTGTCGTTCGGCACGTAGGTCGTGTCCGAATCGTCGCCGCCATCCCAGCGTCCCTCGATCACACAGGTGACGCCCGCGTGATGCACGCCCTGAACCGTGCCGTCCGGACCGTCGGCGGCAATTTGAGTCTGGTCGTTCCAGCCGCGCTGTTTGAAACCCTTCATGATCGTGTCAACTGACAGCCACGAGTCGCGGGTATGCCCTACGGCTGCGACGCGGCACGCCCATCGCACCGTCGTGCTGTACCAGACGGAGTCAAACGAGACAGCTGTTTGCCACTGTGTCAATGAGCCAGGAAGTTGGCGAAGTAGTGAGTCGCCAGTCAGGCACGCTGCGTGCGCTGCGGCATCCACCCGTGGATCCGCGATAATCGTCACCGGCACGCTGTTCTTGCCCCGCGGGGCGGCAACGCCTCGCGGCGGTTCACCCGACGAACAGGCGAACAGCACGGCGAGCCCGAGGCATGCTAGCGTCTTGCGAAACGCGTGCCGCATTGGTCATGACCTTGGAAAGCGCGTGGAGATTCATCGCCCACAGTCGAATCTCGCCGGAACTCGGTCATCGCGCCATTCTTAGGAACATTCTATGCGACCGCTTCGCACCACTCGCGTATTCCGATGTGCCGCCCTGCTCGCGGGTGCGTTGAGCGCCTCTCGCGCCGTCGCACAACGCGCACGGCCGGCATCGCCGGCCGATTGGCGTCAGGGCGCAACGTGCTACGAAGTCTTCGTACGCTCGTTCCGCGACAGCGATGGCGACGGCATCGGCGACCTCAACGGGCTCACGCAGTCCCTCGACTACATCAACGATGGCAACCAGAACAGCACGCGATCACTCGGCGCGCGTTGCATCTGGTTGATGCCCGTCGCCGAGTCGCCCAGCTATCACGGCTACGACGTCAGTGACTACTACCGCGTGGCACGCGCCTACGGTACGAACGACGACTTCAAGCGATTCGTCGCTGCCGCTCATCTTCGCGGTATCCGGGTGCTCGTGGACTTGGTGCTCAACCACGCCTCGAGCGAGTACCCGCCATTTCAGGCAGCGTTGCGCGACACGGTGTCGCCATATCGCGCCTGGTTCCGTTTTTCGCCAACGCCCGGTCCGCGGAACCGTTGGGGCGGGAACAACTGGCACAAGTCGCCTGTCAGCGATGAGTACTACTACGGCTTCTTCTCCGGGCGGATGCCTGACCTCAATTACGAGCAGCCGTTCGCGTTGGCCGAGATGAAGAAGGTCGCGACGTTCTGGCTGCGCGAGATGGGCGTTGACGGATTCCGGCTTGACGCCGTGAAGTACCTCGTCGAGGAAGGCGCGCGGGTGGACGACACGCCGGGGACGCACGCGGTCCTTCGTGAATTCGCCGCGCATGTGCGGCGCATCAAGCCGGCGGGGTTCACCATCGGCGAGGTGTTCGACAGCACGGGAACGTTGCTCTCGTACTATCCCAACCAGCTCGACGCGTACTTTGCGTTCGAAGTCGCCGACTCGCTCGTAGCTGGAGTACGCCGTGGGGACGCGCGGGGAATTCTCGTCCCGGTGCGTCGTCTACAGGCGGCGCAGC
>JAHFCT010000046.1 GCA_023249375.1 Gemmatimonadota bacterium
GGCGCTGCGGCCGCGGCGGGCGCCGCCGATGCGGCTGGCGCATCCGCGGGCGGCGGCTCGGTCATCTCGTCTGTCGGCTGCGGCCGCGGCTCGGTGGCTGTCGATGAAAAGACCAACTCGCTCATCATCACCGAGACGCAGGCGCGTCTCAGCGACGTGATGGGGTTCATCAGGGATCTCGACGTCCGTACGCCGCTCGTCTCGATCAAGGCGAAGATCATCGCGGTGGACCGCACGGGTACCGAGAAGCTGGGCATCAGCTACGACCTCGGCACCTCGAGCGCGTTCCAGAACAAGCTCGTGCCGCGTATCGTCGGCGGCTCGGTGGTGCCGGGCGACTTCCGCGTGGATCTCGCGGGTGACGCATTCACCGGCATCGCCAATGCGGGCCGCGCGTACAAGAGTGACGCCGCCGTCAGCCTCATCTACAACATGGCCATCGGCGGCTTCAACCTGACGTCGTTCCTCGACGCGCTGTCGCAGGAGCAGCTCTCCGATGTGCAGGCCGAGCCGAGCATCACCACGCTCGACAACACCGAAGCCGAGCTGTTCTCGGGCTCAACGCTCTCGTATCTGCTGACGCCGCCGGTGCCCTCGGGCCAGCTCAACTCGGTGGCGCCGCAGATCCAGACCAAGGAAATCGGCATCACGCTCACCGTGACGCCGCGCGTGACCGCCAACCGCCAGCTCAACCTGACCGTCAAGGCGTCCCAGGAAGCGTTGGTTGGCATTACGTCGGCCGGCCCCAACACCAACAAGCGCAACTCGAAGAACGAGGTGCTGGTGGCTGATGGCGAAACGGCCGTGATTGGCGGACTGACGCAGACAACCGTCTCGAAGAACCGCACCGGCATTCCGATTCTCAGTTCACTGCCGCTTATCGGCAGGCTGTTCAGCGAGACAGACACCATCGAGCGCAAACAGGACCTGATCATTCTCATCACGCCGCACATTCTCGACGACGGTGAAGTGATCAAGGCCGTGCGTCCCGCCGTCGAGAAGAAGCCGTAACGTCGCCGGACTTGTTATGTTGAGCGGGGGCGGCCTGACGGTCGCCCCCGCTCTCCAATCTCCCATCTGCCTTCTCCCATCTCTCTCGTGCCACTCCGCTTCACGACGGCTGGAGAATCCCACGGTCCCGCCCTCGTTTCGATTCTCGAGGGTGTCCCCGCGGGCTTGACGCTCCTTGCCGCCCACGTCAACGCTGACCTGGCACGCCGCCAACAGGGCTACGGCCGCGGACGCCGCATGCAGATCGAGCGTGACGAAGTGGAGTTTCTTTCCGGCGTGCGCGCCGGCGAAACGCTCGGTTCGCCGGTGGCGATGCTCATTCGCAATCGCGATTGGAAGAACTGGCAGGAGATCATGGATCCGGCGCCTCGCGACGAGGATGCCGCCGGCGAGCGCAAGCGCGCCGTGCATCGTCCGCGTCCCGGCCACGCCGACTTGTCGGGCCTGCTGAAATACGACCGCGACGATGCGCGCGACATTCTCGAGCGCGCTTCGGCTCGTGAAACAACTGCCCGTGTTGCGGCTGGCGCCATCGCGCGCCGCCTGCTCTCCGAGTGCGGCGTCACCGTTGCGTCCCATCTCGTTCACCTCGGCGGCATCGACGCCCAGCGTCCCGCGGACATGCCGGCGGACATCAATGCCGCCGCCGACGCCTCACCACTGCGTACGCTCGACGCCGAGGCGGAGCAGCGCATGATCGCGCTCATCGACGTTGCCAAGCGCGAAGGAAATACGCTGGGTGGCGTCTGTGAGGTCGTCGTCGACGGGCTCCCGGTGGGCCTGGGCTCGCACGTGAGCTGGGATCGCCGTCTTGATGGACGTCTGGGCCAGGCGATGCTCTCGATCCCCGCGGTGAAGGGCGTGGAGATCGGCATTGGGTTCGAAGCCGCGCGCCGCACTGGCGCTGAGGTGCACGATGAGATCACGATGGCGCCGGGCCAGACGCGCAGCGGCAACGTGCGGCGCAAGACGAACCGCGCCGGCGGTCTCGAAGGCGGCATGACCTCGGGCGAACCCCTCATCGTGCGCGTGGCAATGAAGCCGATCAGCACGCTGATGCGTCCGCTCGGTACCATCGACACCAAGACCGGCGTCGCGGCAGAAGCCGTGGCGGAACGCAGCGACGTGACCGCAGTACCCGCCATGGGCGTGATTGCAGAGGCGATGGCCGCACTGGTGATGGCCGATGCGATGATCGAGAAGTTCGGCGGCGACTCGATGAACGAACTGCGCCGCAATCTCGACGCGTACCTCACGCACATCGCCAGCCGGCTCGGCTGACGTGCGGCGCGCCGCGCACCTCATACTCGTTGGCCTCCCGGGTGCGGGCAAGACAACCGTCGGCCGTGCACTCGCCGCGCGATGGAAGCGTCCATTTCTCGACCTCGACGAGCAGATCGCGGAGCGCGCGGGGATGAGCGTGAACGAGATATTCGCAGCGCACGGTGAGGCGATTTTTCGCGGGCTCGAGCATGAGGCCACGGCGGAGCTCTCTCGCGTGGACACGCCAATGGTCGTGGCGCCGGGTGGCGGCTGGATCACGGTGCCGGGCCTCGTTGAGATGATCCGTCCACCCTCGACGCTCGTCTGGCTACGGCTTTCGCCGAAGCGGGCCATCGAACGCCTCGGTGTCGATGTGACGACCCGCCCTTTGCTCGCCGGACCCGATCCTCTGGCGGCGCTATCTGAGATTTCAGCCGCTCGCGAGGCATTCTATCTGCAATCAGATCATGTGGTTAGCGTCGAAACGATGACGCCTCCCCAAGTGGTTGAGGCAATATTGGCGCTTGCCCGTCCTTGACTACTGGGCTAGGATTGAGGCCCGACGCCCGCTGCACGCATCGGAACAGCCTCTATAGTTGTCCACTACCATATACGATGACTTTTCGCGTCCTTGGGCCGCACGAACGCGGTCGCTTCGCTCCCGATGCTTGGGGACACCTGCTTGCCCTCAACGGCGCGGGAGTTCTCAATGCGTCGGAGCTCGAGCAGGTGATTGAACGCGCGATGGCGCAGGTCGAAGGACGCATTGCCCTGGATGACCTGCGCGCTCTGATGGAGAGCGCCGGGCTTAGCGATACTGGAACCCTCCCGGAACCTGGGACCCTGCACTAGACCGATGGCAGCCAAGAAGAAGACCTCAACCCGCAAGAAGACGGCGACGCGCAAGCCCGCGGTGCGCAAGCGCGCCGTGGAAGCGCCGCACGATGCCGAAGCCGAGGCACACGCGGCAGGTAAAGCGCTGGTGATCGTCGAGTCGCCTGCGAAGGCCAAGACGATCGGCCGCTACCTCGGCAGCGGGTACGCCGTGAAGGCGACCGTCGGCCACGTGCGCGATCTCCCCGAACGCACGCTCGGCATCGATGTCGAACGGAGCTTCGAACCGGAATACGTCACGATTCCCGGCAAGGAGAAAACGCTTGCCGAGTTGAAGAGCGCCGCCAAGAATGCGCGCTCCGTGTTCATCGCCACCGACCCTGACCGCGAGGGCGAGGCAATTGCCTGGCATGTGCGCGGGCAGGTGGCGCGCAAGAACGGCCCGCCAATCCGCCGCGTGCTCTTTCACGAGATCACCAAGGAAGCGGTGACCAAGGCCATCGACGCCGCCGGCGACATCGACCAGAAGAAGGTAGATGCGCAGCAGGCGCGCCGCGTCCTCGATCGCCTCGTCGGCTACAAGGCAAGCCCGCTACTCTGGAAGACGGTCAAGAAGGGACTTTCCGCGGGCCGCGTGCAAACGGTCGCGCTGCGGATGCTGGTGGAGCGGGAGCGCGAGATTCGCGCGTTCCGTCCCACGGAGTACTGGACGATCGCCGCGACGCTCGAACACGAAGGACAGGCGTTCACCGCGAAGCTGCACTGGATTGATGGCCACAAGCCGGAGATTCGCAACGAAGCCGAGGCGCAGGCCATTCTGAGCGACCTCTCCGGCCGCAAGTCGTTCGACGTCACCGACATCAAGCGGCGCGAACGCCGCAAGAATCCAGCAGCGCCGTTCACGACGTCCACGTTGCAGCAGGAAGCCGCCAAGAAGCTCGGCTTCGGCTCCAAGCGCACCATGCGCCTGGCGCAGAACCTCTACGAAGGCATCGAGCTCGGGAAGGCCGAAGGTGCGGTGGGCATGATCACCTACATGCGCACCGATTCGAGCCGCGTGGCCGAAAGCGCAGCGCAGGCGGCGCGCGACTACCTGCGGCAGAACTTCCCCGAGGCGTTCCTCTCCAGCACGCCGCAGCTCTACGGTGCGGGCAAGGACAGCAACGCGCAGGATGCGCACGAAGGCATCCGTCCCACGGATCCGTCGCGCACGCCGGAGTCAGTCGCCAAGTATTTGTCGCCGGACCAGCTGAAGCTGTACACGCTCATCTGGCAGCGCTTCATGGCGTCGCAGATGGCACCGGCGATTTTCGACACGACCACGGTGGACTTCGACCTGGGCCGCTATCTGTTCCGCGCCACGGGGTCGGTCATCAAGTTCATGGGCTTCCTTTCGCTCTACAAAGAAGCGCGGGAGGAGGGCGAGAGTAAGGCGCTCGAAGACGAGCAGGCGCTGCCGGCCATCGAGCCGGGCGAACATGCGCCGGTGCGCGAGATCACGCCGAGCCAGCATTTCACCGAGCCGCCGCCGCGCTACTCCGAAGCGTCGCTCGTCAAGGAACTTGAGCGGCTGGGCATTGGCCGGCCGTCCACCTACGCGAGCATCATCTCGACGCTCACCGACCGGCACTACGCCGAGCTCGAACAGCGCCGCTTCTTCCCCACGACGCTTGGCGAGAGCGTGGAGAAGGTGATGGTGCGCCAGTTCCCCGACGTCTTCAACGTGGGCTTCACGTCGGAAATGGAAGACGAGCTCGACAAGGTCGAGGGCGGCGTCCTCGAGTGGCATCACGTGCTCCGAGACTTCTACGGGCCGTTCGAGCGTTCGCTCAACGACGTCGATGTGGAAGCGCTAATCCGCGAGGCGCACGATCTCGGCAACATCGACGAGGAAAAGTGCCCGCAGTGCGGTGGGAAGCTGCTGCCGAAGGGCGGTTTCTTCGGGCCGTTTGTCGCCTGCGAAAATCATCCGAAGACGTGCAAATACACGCGGCCGCTCAAGGGCGAGCGCGTGCCGCCCGTGATGACCGAGTATCCGTGCCCCGTCTGCACCAAGCCGATGGTGATTCGCCGCGGCCGTTCGGGCGAGTTCCTCGGCTGCTCCACCTTTCCCAAGTGCCGCGGCACGCGCTCCATGCCCACCGGCGTGAAGTGCCCGAAGGACGGCGGTGACATTGCGGCGCGGCGCAGCAAGAAGCGCGGCAAGGCGTTCTACGGCTGCGAAAACTACCCGTCGTGCGATTTCGTCTGCTGGGACAAGCCGGTGCTCGAGAAGTGCCCCGAGTGCGGCTTCGAAGGCGCCGAGGCCAAGAGCAACAAGACGCGCGGACACTACCGGCGCTGTCTCAAGTGCGCCAATGAGTGGGCGGTCGAGGCGCCGGCGGACGCCGAAGGCGAGACGGCCGGCGTGGCGTGACGGACGCGCGCGCGGTGCATGTCGTGGGAGGCGGCCTCGCCGGAAGCGAGGCCGCCTTTCAGTTGGCCGAGCGCGGCCATCGCGTCGTGCTGCACGAGATGCGCGGTGTGCGCGGCACGCCGGCGCATCAGACCGACCGTCTGGCCGAGCTCGTGTGCAGCAACACGTTCAAGAGCACCGAGGTGACCAATGCGCATGGCCTGCTGAAGGCCGAGATGCGGCTGCTGGGCTCGCTCGTGCTGCAGGGGGCGGACGCGGCGCGCGTGGCGGCGGGGAGCGCGCTGGCCGTGGATCGTGATGCGTTTTCGGCGTATGTGCACGAACGGGTGCTGGCGCATCCGCTGGTGACGGTGACGCGCGAAGAAGTGGTCGGCGTGCCGAGTGCCCCGGCGATCATCGCCACAGGTCCGCTGACGAGCGACGCGCTCGCCGAGAGCGTACGGGCGCGGCTGGGCGTGCAGTCGCTCGCGTTCTACGACGCGATTGCACCGATTGTCTCGGTCGAGTCAGTGGACCAGTCGGTGGCGTTTCGGGCGGCGCGGTGGAACAAGGAGACAATGCCGACTGGTGGTGCAGGGGAAGGGCCAGGGCGTGGTGAGGGGGTGGGGGACGGAGCTGGCTCGGAGGGTGATGATGCGATTCGTGAGGGGGCATACCTCAACTGTCCGATGGACAAGGCGCAGTATGAGGCGTTTCTCGATGCGCTGACCGCCGCGGATCAGTTCACGGCGCACGAGTTCGACCAGGCACCGTACTTCGAAGGGTGCATGCCGGTGGAGGAAATGGCGCGACGCGGGCGCGAGTCGCTGCGCTTTGGGCCGATGAAACCGGTAGGGCTGCGCAATCCGCGCACGGGGAAGCGGCCGTGGGCGGTGATTCAGCTGCGACGCGAGGACCGCGCGGGGCGGATGTGGAACATCGTCGGCTGCCAAACGCGGCTGCGCATTCCGGAGCAGCAGCGCGTGTTCCGTTTGATCCCGGGGCTGGAGGGAGCGGAGTTCCTGCGGTTCGGCTCGATCCATCGCAACACGTATCTCAACGCGCCGGCCGCGCTAACGCCGCACTTGTCGCTGCGCGATGATGCGATGGTGATGTTCGCTGGGCAACTGACGGGCGTCGAGGGCTACACCGAGAGCACGGCTACGGGGCTGCTGGCGGCGATCAACCTGGCGCGGCTCTTGGCGGGACGCGAACCGGTGGTGCCGCCGCCGGTGACGATGCTCGGCGCGCTGTACCGCTACCTGCGCGAAGCCGACGCCGAGCACTTTCAGCCGATGAACGCGAACTTCGGCTTACTCGAGGAGCTGCCGGATCCGCCGCGCGACAAGCATCGCAAACGTGAGCTGTACGCGGAGCGGTCGCTAGCGGCGATGGCGGCATGGATTGGGGAGCACGGGCTGGTCTAGCCGGTACCAGCGGCGGTGGGCCGCAGGCCGTCACACATCGCCGTTCTCCACCCGAATCGCGAGACGGGCGAGCGCAGCGACGTTCCCAGTCCAGCTCACGAGCAGACCGGACAGTAAGAGGACCCTGCCGAGTTCCGGATCGCTTACAGCGAAGCCGGCGCCGGCGACTACACAGCCGGTGACGGTCGCCGCGACACACTGCAACGCCGCGAACCCGTAGAGCTTCCACTCGGCGCGTCGCGCGTCGTGCTCGAGACGCATCAATTCCGCGGCGCGCTCCTCGAGAGACGGCGGCGTCCACGTGTAGAACGGAGGCGGAGCCAGTTCACGCATCTCCGTGTTACCCGAAGAGCGCGCTCGGAGTTCACCCGCGCGCGAACGGCTGGCTGCGCTGCTTCTGCGCCGGCCACAGCTCGGTCTGCGGGATCTCCTTCTCCAGTTCGAGGCGCACGCGCGAGGCGATGTCATCCACGGCGGTCGGGTCGGCAAAGAGATCGTACTCGCGCACGTCGAGTCGCAGCACGGGGCAGCGCCTGAAGCCATCAATCCACCGCCCGTACCGCGTGTGCAGCGACGCGAAGTACTCGGGATCGGTGTCCTTCTCCTTGGGGCGGCCGCGCGTCAGGATGCGATCGAGGATCGTGTCGAACGGGCCGTGCAGGTAGATCATCAGCCGCGGCGGGCGCGCCGCGGGGGCGTGCAGCAGCTCGGCGTACAGGCGCTGATACAGCGCCCAGTCGTTGGAGTGCATGTAGCCCGACTCGAACAACCCGCGCGCAAAGATCTCGGCGTCTTCGTACCACGTGCGGTCGAGCACCCAGCTGCCGCCCATCGCGCGCATCTTGCGCATGCTCTCAAAGCGCGTGGCGAGGAAGTGGAGCTGCAGGTGCAGGCCGTAGGTTCGCATTCCTGACTCGCCGTCGTAGAACAGCTCGAGCCAGGGGTTCTCGGCGTCCACGCTCTCCAGCGCGAGCTGGAGACCGAAGCGTTTTGAGAGGGCGGCCGAGAGAGTCGATTTCCCGCAGCCGATCATGCCAGCGACGCCAAGAAGCATAGAACCAATTGTAGCGAGTCGCGGCGGCGAGGTAAGCGTGGGGGCAAGCAAGCGCGGCGTCCGTGTCCACTGGACAGCCGTGCGAGATCATGCTATGCGCGGCAGGACGCGCCGCTCCTGTCTTCTACGCGCCGCTTCAGAACCTGCGGCGTGCCTCGCGATGCGTCGATGCCGCCTCGATGTGCTGGCGCTGCTAGGTCACGCGCCGATAGCGCCCCTCGAGAAATGGAAACCACGTCGTCCCTTCAGGCGAGACTTCCATCCGATAGGCATAGCCGGCGCCCCCGGCGAAATCCCAGATGGCACGCGCATAGCCCTGCGCCGACTGCGATCGCAACTCAAGCACGGTGCCGGTGACGGTGCCGCGGAACTCGGTGGGTGGAAGGCCCCACGAATCCCACCACGTCATCACGTACTGTCGCGCGCCACCGTCGAACCAGAGCACGCCATGCCCCGTGAAGTTCGCCTTGCCACTGCGGCTCTGGGTGTAGTCCTGTACGATCGCGAAGCCATCGAGTGCGCGCGTGTTGACGACCGACGCGGTCGCGCTGCCGCCGGCCGGGTCGAATGGCGATGGGTGAATGGTCTCGTCACCGTCCCACGCGCCCACCATCATCTGCAGGGCGTCGTGGGCTTCGGTCGGCCTGGGCATGGTCATCGGGGGCACTCCGAGCGATCGGGGATTCCCGAAAATGCGCTAACGCGGCGAGCCGCGCCAAGGTCACCGCCCACAGGGCGTCGCTCATGAGCGGCCGTGGCGGGATTCGCTGGTGCGTCCCGCCACCCAGTCGAGCAGGAGCAGCGTGGGAAGGATGAACGGGTACACGCCGTAGAGCGTGTCGCTCACGGAGTGCGACTGCCGGTCGACTGCGAAGAAGACCTGCACGCAGAACGCGAGAGCGCCGACGGTGATGATGACGCCGGGGACCGAGATGGGAACGTGAAGCCAGCCGACGCGACGGAACCAGGGCATGGGGAGGAGGGCAGAGGGGAGGAGACAGACGGTCGACGGCGGAGCGTTGTTGTCACTCGCCAGTTGGCGCGTCAGCGAAGCGGAGGGAGAATCTCATCGAGATACCAGTACGTCTCGATCAGGACGGCGAAGAGGGTGCCGAGCACCCACACGGCAAGGCGGGCACGATTGCGCGCCGCGCCCAGGAAGCCCGCCTGCAACGCAAAGTCCGCGACGTACGCGGCGCTGTAGCAGACATTGGCGAGCACCGCCAGCACAAAAAGCGGGACCACCGCCGACGCGTCGAGCTCGGGGCGAATGCGCATCCACGTGCGCGCGACGAGCGCGACGAAGATCGCGGAGAGCACGAGGTTGTAGAGTACGCGCCGCGGCTCCCACCAGCGCGCGGCGTCGCCCCACGAGGTGTCGTCGGCCGCGTCGGCGGTGCGATCAGGCGCAGGTGGTGCGGCCGGTGGCTGGGGCATGGCGCTCTCCGGGCGGGAGGAGGTGATCGTCGGCGACTTCAACTTTACATTACAAAGTACTTGTTGATTCCGCAAGCCCGTTCCACGGCGGGCACCTGACGCGTCTATAGTTAGCCATGCCCGACCTGCTCACCGACTTCCTCTCGCACCTCGCCAAGGAACGCGACGTCTCGCCCCACACCGTCTCGGCGTACACGCGCGACCTGGGCGAACTACAGGAGTTCCTCGGGCAGCACTACGGCGATCCGGCGTGGACGTGGGGGCAGGTCGACCGGCTCGCGCTGCGCGCCTGGATGGCGCACCTCGCGCGGCGCGGTCTCGCGCGCCGCTCCATTGCCCGCGCCCTCAGCGCGGCGCGCACCTTCTTTCGTTTCCTCCACGCCAACGATCTGGTCGCGGCGAATCCGGCGCGCGCCGTCGGATCGCCGAAGATCGAGAAGTACCTGCCCGGCCATCTGGACCGACGACAGGTGGAGTCGCTGCTGCAAGCGCTGCACACGCGGGCGCAGGAAGGGAGGCACCGGGACGTGATGGCGCTCGCGATGATCGAGTTGCTGTACTCCTGCGGGCTCCGCCTCAGCGAATTGCGCGGCATCAACCGCGCCGACCTCGACCTGCTCTCGGGTCAGGTCAAGGTGCGCGGCAAGGGGCGCAAGGAACGCATCGTCCCGGTGGGATCGCACGCCCAGCGCGCACTCCGCGAGTTCGAGCGCAAGCGCGACGAGGTAATTGCCAAGTGCGGGCCGAGCGCCGACCGGCAGGCCTTCTTCCTCTCGGACCGCGGCAAACGGGCGAGCCTCTCCACGATCCAAAAGGCGATCACCGGCTGGCTGTCGCAGGTGGACGAAGGCGCCGGGCTGAGCACGCACTCGCTGCGCCATACCTTCGCCACGCACCTGCTCGACGCGGGCGCCGACCTGCGCGCCGTGCAGGAGCTGCTCGGCCACGCATCGGTGAGCACGACGCAGATCTACACGCACACCAGCGTCGAGCGGCTCAAACAGGTCTACCGCCAGGCGCATCCGCGGGCGTAGCTGACGACCGAATTCAGCACTGGCAACACGCGATTCTCCTCTGAAAACGCCCGTGTTGCGCGCAATTCACCGCGCTCGTCTGATGGGCGTGATCAAATATCTCGGCTCCAAGCGCACACTGCTGCCGCACATCCTCGATGCCGTGCGCGCCGACGCGCGTGCGCGCTCCGTGCTTGACCTCTTCAGCGGCACCGCGCGCGTTGGCCACGCGCTCAAGCTGGCGGGTTATCGCGTGGTCGCCAACGACCACAACGCCTACGCCCACGTGCTGTCGCGCTGCTACGTGGAGGCCGACTACGACGACGTGGTGCGCGACGCCGAGGTGCTCATCGGCGAGTGCAACGCGCTGACGGGCCGGGCCGGCTACTTCACGCAGACGTTTTGCGAACAATCGCGATTCTTCCATCCCAGGAACGGCGCGCGAGTGGACGCGATTCGTGAACGGCTTGTCGCGCTGGCGCTGCCGCCGGAACTCGAGGCGGTGATGCTCGTGTCGCTGATGGAGGCGGCCGACCGCGTCGACAGCACTACCGGCGTCCAGATGGCGTACCTGAAGCAGTGGGCGCCTCGCGCGCACAATGATCTTGAGATGCGCCTTCCTGCCGTGCTGCCCCGCGCCCGCGCCGGGAAGGGTCGTGCACTCGCGCTCGACGCACTCGACGCCGCCCTCGGCGTTGAAGTCGACGTCGCGTATCTCGATCCGCCGTATAACCAGCATTCGTACCTGGGCAACTACCACATCTGGGAATCCCTGGTGCGCTGGGACAAGCCGGCCTGCTACGGCGTGGCCTGCAAGCGCGAGGATGTGCGCGATCGCACGAGCCGCTTCAACAGCAAGCGGCAGTTCGAAGACGCCCTGGCCGGTGTGCTGCGCGCGGTGCGCGCCCGCACGCTGGTGGTGTCGTTCAGCGACGAAGGCTTTGTGACGCGCGACTGGCTGGAATCTCGCCTCGCCGAGCGCGGCGCGGTGGCGACCATCGAGCGGCCGTACAAACGCTACGTCGGCGCACAGATCGGCATTTACAGTCCGCGGGGCGAGCGCGTCGGGGAGGTGAGCCACGTGCGGAACCGTGAGTACATCTTCGTCTGCGGCTCGGAAGCCACGGTGGCGCGGGTGACGGAGAGGATGAAAAAGGCAGGCTGAGAGAGATCCACGTCCTCAATCGCCTTGCAGCACTGCTCGCAGTGCTGCCAGGCTCATATTCCCCCCGCACATCACAATCCCCACGCGCTGCCCCGCGTAGTCGGCGGCGACTTTTCGAATGCCCGCCAGCCCGCCGGCGGCCGCCCCTTCGGGCAGGTTATGCGTGGTCCGGATCAACTCGCGCACGGCGTCGGCAAGTTCGGCTTCGCTGACCGTGATGAAATCGGCCAGCCCTTCCTTGAGCGGCGGAAACGTCATGTCGTACGCCTGTCCCGTCGCGATGCCTTCCGCGAACGTGCGCACCGGCATGCCGCGCAGCATCTTGCCCTGCTTCCAGCTTTCGAATTGCGCCGGCGCCGCCTCGCTCTGCACGGCGATGATGCGCAGCGATGGCTTGCGTGCGCGCGCCACCGTCAGCGCGCCCACCGCCTGCGACCCGCCGCCGAGTGCAATGAAGATGGCGTCGAGCCCAGGCTCCTGCTCGAGCATCTCCAGCGTCATCGTCGCGGCCCCCGCGATGACGTCGCGATCGTTGATCCCGTGGATCAAATGCAGTCCGCGAGCAGCAGCAAGCTCGGCGCACCGCGCCGCGGCGTCATCGTACCGCGCTCCATACTCCACCAGTTCCGCACCGAGAGCGCGGATCGACGCGTTCTTTTCCGGGTTGTTCCCCTCGGGCACGACAATGGTCACCGGCACGCCCAGCAGCCGACCAGCGTAGGCCATTCCTTGCCCGTGGTTCCCCGTCGTCGCGCCGATGACGCCGCGGGCGCGCGTCGCCGCGTCGAGCGCGGTGACGGCGGCTAATCCGTTGCGCACCTTGAAGGTCTGCACCGGCAGGTGGTTCTCGTGCTTGACGAAGACCTGGATGTCGTGCCCGACCAGCGCATCAAGCAGCGGATACTGCCGCAGCGGCGAGGCGGTCAGATACGGATGCAGGCGCTCGCGCGCGGCGAGCACGTCGTCGAACGTGATGGGCCAGGGTGAGGTCATGCGCGGAATCTATCAGTCATTGGCAGTCCATGGCTCGTGATGCACATTTGTCAGGTCCCCCTGGCCGTGGAGCGCTCCCATGAGATTTCTCAAGCGTGTGGTGATCCTGCTGGTCGTTCTGGCCTGCGCGGTGTACGCCGTGGGCATGACGATGCCCCGCGAACATTCCGTCACCAGCCGCGTGCAGCTGACCGCGCCGCGCGATTCGGTCTGGGCCGTGCTGCGCAACTTCGGCGATTACCCCAAGTGGGACACCGACTTCAAGTCGTCGGTGCGCGGCGAGTCGCGCAACAGTCACGAAGTGTGGGTGCAGGACGCGGGCGGCATGACGATGAGCCTTGAGTTCAAGGAAGTGCGCGCCCCGGCGCGGCTCGTCACCGAGGTCATCACCGACGAGAAATCCTCGTGGGGCGGCGTCTGGACGTACGAGCTCGCGACGTCCGGCGCAGGGACCGAAGTGACAATCACCGAGGACGGATGGATCAAGCCGCCGCTCTTCCGCGTGATGATGAAGATGATGGGGACGCACGCGACCATGGACGGCGTGCTCAAGCACCTGGGCGCGAAGTTCGGCGAGCAGGTGACGCCGGAACATGTGAAGTAGATGGTAGATGGTAGAGGGTAGATGGCAGAGAATAGATGATTGACCATCGAGGTGTTGCCGGCGCCGTCACTTCCTGCGCTCCCATCTCCCATCTCCCATCTCCCGTCTCCCGTCTCCCATCTCCCATCTACCATCTACCATCTACCATCTCCCATCTACAAGCTGTATCTCTCACTCATGACGCTCCCAACGATCCGTTCCACCACCATCCTCGCCGTGCGGCGCGACGGCAAGGTCGCCATCGGTGGCGACGGCCAGGTATCGGTTGGCGAGACAGTAATGAAATCGCGCGCGGTGAAGGTGCGCGCCCTGCGCGGCGGCCGCGTGCTCGCCGGCTTTGCCGGTGCCGCCGCCGATGCCTTTACGCTGTTCGAGAAATTTGAGGAGAAGCTCGAGCGGCATCCCGGCAACCTGCCCAAGGCCGCCGTTGAGCTCGCCAAGGAGTGGCGCAGCGACCGCGTGCTGCGCCGGCTCGAAGCGCTGCTCGTGGTCTGCGACCGCGATCACGGCTTTGTCATCTCGGGAAACGGCGAACTCATCGAGCCGGATGACGGCATTCTCGCCATTGGCTCGGGCGGCGCGTACGCGCTGGCGGCCGCGCGCGCCCTGCTCGCCGACACCGCGCTTCCCGCCAGCGACATCGTGCGCAAGGCGCTGATGATCGCCGGCGAGATCTGCATCTTCACCAATCAGAACATCACGGTCATCGAGCCGGAGTAGCGCTACAGCTTGATGGTCTTCTCGGCCGACCTCTTGAACCCCTTCGGGATCTCGAGGTCGGCTTCGTTTACGCCGCCCAGCGTGATCGATGTCACCTCGTAGCGCAGCCGCGTGATGTCGTCGCCGTCGCTGCCGGTCGTCGTCATGCGCACGTCAGCGCGGAGTGGCGACCCGCGAAAGAGCGCGGCGCGCGCCGCATCCGAATGTTCGATGAAGTCATTGTCCGACGACGCCAGCGCCAGCAGCGACGTGCTGACGATGTCGAGCAGCGGGTTCCGCATCAGCGGCATCGACGGATCAGCCCAGTACTCGGCCACCGAGGAGCCGCCCATGTCTTCCTTGACGAAGCCAAGCACCCGCATGCTCGTGGTCCAGCGCTGGCGGAGCTGCACGCGCTGGGTGGGGTGTCCGGCGATGCGCTCGCCGGCGCCCAGCCGCGCGGTGTCGAGGCGTGCGTCGCGCACGGTGACCTTGAGCACCGGGCCGGCGGCGCGCATCGCGGTGCCGACGATGTGCGCGAACTCGTCGGCGTCGTGCGTCTCGTACGTCTTTCGGCCGGGGTGCACCACCGTGACGGTGCGTCCCCCGTCGGTGACCAGGAAGTAGCCGCGTTCATCTTCCGGCTTGTCCTCGTCCGTATCGATGCGGGCGCGCGTGCCGGAGACCTGTGCCGTGCCGTGAATGACGCGGTCGTGCTTCTTGCCGCCCGGATCGAGCTGAAACTCGTAGCGGTAGACGCGGGGTCCCTGGGCGCCGGCCGTGAAGCACACGGCCGAGGCGGCAAGGACGGCGATCGCGAGGGCAGTACGCATGGGAGCGGCTCCGGGAGGCTCGATATGCCGCTCTACGCACCCCGCGGAGCGCTGGTTTCGCCCGCACCTGCTAGAATTGAGGCATGCCTGCCAACCGTACCGAACAAGTGCTCGCGCGTCTTGCCGATCTGACCCCACGCAAGATCGTCGCCGAGCTCGACCGTTATATCGTCGGACAAGGCGACGCCAAGAAGGCTGTCGCCATCGCACTCCGCAACCGGTGGCGCCGCCAGCGCGCGCCCGAAGGGATCCGCGAGGAGATCGCGCCCAACAACATCATCCTCATTGGACCGACCGGCGTCGGCAAGACCGAGATTGCGCGCCGCCTCGCCAAGTTCACGGGCGCGCCGTTCATCAAGGTGGAGGCCTCGAAATTCACTGAGGTGGGGTACGTGGGGCGCGATGTCGAAGGGATGGTGCGCGATCTCGTGGAAAGCGCCATCGACATGGTGCGGCACGAACGTGAACACGACGTCGAAGACCTGGCCAACGACAAGGTGGACGAACGGGTGCTCGACCTGCTGCTGCCGCCGCCGGCCGAGCCGCCAGCCTCGGCCCCGAACGACTCCGCTCCAAGCGTGTTCGTGGTGTCGGCGTCGGGCGGGGTGACCCAGGAACACGAGCAGGCGCGCGAGCGCCACAAGCGCACGCGCGACAAACTCAAGCAACTGCTGCTCGACGGCCAGTTGGAGCAGCGCGAGGTTGAAATCGAGGTGGCTGCGTCGTCGGCGGCGGGCTTCGACTTTGCCCAGCAGGGCGGCACGCCCGAAGGGATGGGGAACTTCGCCGAGATGCTCGAGCAGTTCCTCCCCAAACGCAAGAAGAAGCGCACCGTGACCGTGGCGGACGCGCGCCGCATCCTGCTCGACGAAGAGTTCGACAAGCTCATCAACCACGACGACGTCGTGGGTGACGCACTCGACCGTGTGGAGAAGCTCGGGATCATCTTCCTTGACGAGATCGACAAGATCGCGGGCGGCAAGAGCGAGATGGGCGGCCCCGACGTGTCGCGCGAGGGGGTGCAGCGCGACCTGCTGCCGATCGTCGAAGGTTCGAACGTGCAGACGAAGTACGGCATGGTGAAGACCGATCACGTGCTGTTCATCGCCGCCGGCGCCTTCCACGTGAGCAAGCCGAGCGACCTCATTCCCGAATTACAGGGACGCTTCCCGATTCGCGTGGAGCTGAAGCCGCTCACCGAGGCTGACTTCGTCCGCATCATGACGGAGCCGGAGAATGCGCTGACCAAGCAGTACGCCGCGCTCATCGCGGCCGACGGCGCCGAACTTTCCTTCACCGACGACGGCATCGCCGAGATCGCACGGACGGCGGCAATGGTGAACGCGCGGATGGAGAACATCGGAGCGCGCCGTCTGCACACCGTGATGACGACGCTGCTCGAGGAAGTGCTGTACGACCTGCCTGAGCGCGGCACCGATCCGGTCAAGATCGACGCCAAGGTGGTGCGCGAGCGGTTGAAGGCGATTTCGGAAGACGAAGATTTGCGAAAGTACATCCTGTAGCTGTCTCCTGTGCCCGTGCCTTCCCACCGTTAGGGTTATGTTTCGCTCCCCGCATTCGGACTGATCCATGCATCACCGCGACTTCCTCTCCATCCTCGACTTTTCAAGCGCCGAGCTTGACGCGCTGTTTCTGCTGGCCGAGGACATCCGCGCCAAGCGTTACACGAAGAAGCCCCTCGCCGGCAAGGCGCTGGCGATGATCTTCCAGAAATCATCCACGCGCACGCGCGTCTCGTTTGAAGTCGGCGCGTACGACCTGGGCGGGCACGCGCTCTTCCTCTCGCAGCGCGACGTCCAGCTCGGCCGCGGTGAACCCATCAAGGACATGGCGCGCGTGCTGACGCGCATGTCGGATGGCATCATGATTCGCGCCTACGCGCATGCTGATGCCGAGGAGCTGGCGAACTACGCCGACGTCCCCGTCATCAATGGGCTCACCGATCTCTCACATCCCTGCCAGATCCTCGCCGACGTGCTCACCGTGCGGCAGTTCCTCGGCGGTTACAAGGGCAAGCGGATTGCGTGGATCGGCGACGGCAACAACATGGCGTACTCGTGGATCGAAGCCGCGCAGCGGCTCAACTTCTCGCTGCGCCTCGCGTGCCCCGCGAACTACGAGCCCGATCCGGTGATGCTGGCCACCGCGCGTGCTGAGGGAGCGGACGTCACGCTCTGCCGCGATCCGCGCGAGGCGGCCGCGGGCGCGGACGTCATCAACACGGATGTCTGGGCGTCGATGGGGCAGGAGGACGAGACGAATGAGCGCATCAGCGTCTTTGACGGTTTCCAGGTGGACGACGCGCTCATGGCGCGGGCCGCCAAGGACGCCATCTTCCTGCACTGCCTGCCGGCGCATCGCGGCGAGGAAGTGTCGGAGTCCGTGCTCGAAGGACCGCAAAGCCGTGTCTGGGCCGAGGCCGAGAATCGCCTGCACATCCAGAAGGCGATCATGGCGGTACTGATGGGTGGGGAGCGGCTCGAGCGCTACATGGTGAAGCCGCGCGCAGTGAAGCCGCGCGCAGTGAAGCCGCGCGCAGTGAAGCCGCGCGCAGCGAAAGCCGCGCAGAAGCCGGCAACGAAGAAGTCGGTCGCGAAAAGGCCGGTACTGAAGAAGCGTCCGCGCCGCGCCAGATAGGCATCTCGGCAGCAGCCACCACCGCTCGCCGCTCCCTATTGGACAGTCCGCGCGAAATTGCGGACATTTGAATCACTGTCGATGGTGCCCTTGGTGCCATCGCCGCATTGATACACGGGTATCCTCTCTCTGTCGCCAGCCACGAGCGCCACATGTCTGTGATTGACTTCACCCTCCTGACCGACACTGGAGCTTTGCTCTCCCTGTCGTCACTGCGCGGCCGCACGGTCGTGCTCTATTTCTACCCCGCCGACGATACCTCTGGCTGCACCAAGGAATCGTGCGAGTTCCGCGACCTCTTTCCGCGCTTCATCGCCAGCGACGCCGTCATCCTCGGCATCTCGCCCGATAGCGTCGTCTCGCACCAGAAGTTCAAGGCGAAGTACAATCTGCCGTTCACGCTGCTCGTCGACGAGAACCACGCGCTGGCCGAGCAGCTCGGCATCTGGGTGGAGAAACAGTTCATGGGGAACCGCTACATGGGCGTCGCGCGCACGACGTACATCGTAGGCCCCGACGGCGCCATTCAGCACATTTTCGAAAAGGTCAATCCAGCCGGTCACGCGGATGAGGTGATGGCTTTCCTGCAGGGTGGCGTTGATGCGGCCAGCGCCGCGCGCGCGGCGCATGACGCGGCGGCCAAGGCGCTTGCGGCGGCGGTGCTGGCCGCGCCGGCGTCAAAAGCGCCAGCCGCAAAGAAGCCAGCGGCAAAGAAGCCGGCGGCAAAGAAGCCGGCCGCGAAGAAAGCTGCCGCGAAGAAGCCCGCGAAGAAGCTCGCGAAAAAGCTCGCGAAAAAGCCCGCGAAGAAGCCCGCGAAGAAGCCCGCGAAGAAGCCCGCGAAGAAGCCCGCGAAGAAGCCGGCGAAGAAACGCATGGCAACTAAAGGAAAGCCAACCAAGCGCGCTCGCGCCAAGAAATAGCCGCTGCAAGAACAAGAGGGGCCTCGATGCGAGGCCCCTCTTCCTCTACGCCGTCCCCTTGGCCATCGGCTACATCTTCCCCGACATCATGATATGCGCCTTCGGCGTGCCGGGGAACATGATCCACGGTCCCTCCGCTCGCGGCTGGCTCGTGATGCCGGTGCTTTCCGTCGTCGCGCCTGGCATGTAAAGCACCGTCAGCAGGCCTGCGGTGCTCACCTTGTTCGTCGCGGCGTCGTAGTTCTCTTTCTTCGTCGTCAGCGTGTAGAGCGAGCCCTGCTTCGGCATCTTCAGTTTGCCGCTCTTGATCTCCTTGAAGCGCACGCTGTCCACCTGCTCGCCCTTCACGCCCTCGGCGCGCAGCGAACGGCCGCGGGCCATGAACGGCTCAAGCGACTTGTGGTAGCAGGCCACGTGGAAGTCGGGGCGCGTAACGTACAGCGCGAGACAGTGCATGCCGTTCTTGCCTTCGCGCAGCACGACGAGCTTGCCGGCTTCCTTGTAGCCCATCACCGTGGCGCCGTCGCGCATCTCGGCGGGCAAGGCGAGCACCGCCGCGGCAATCTGTTGCTCGGCCGGCGGAATGGGGCCCGGCGTGGGCGCTGTGGCCGCTGGAGCAGTCGCCTGCGCTGAGAGAGCGGTGCCGGCGACAGCGAGGAGCACGAGAGAGCGCATGGGGGGCGTTCCGGTTGGGGGATCGCACACGTTACACCCCCACAGAGACGCGCACAAGCACGTCGTAACGCCGCTACCGCGCGGATTGCTCCAATGCTCCCGCGTACGAATGGCGCCAACCCTGCACGCGCTTCCACAGTCGACCCGCCGCATAGCCCGCGATCGTGGCAAGTTCCGCCACGCTCGGCGTCGGTGTCTCACCCAGCGAGCGCAAGATGCGCGACCGCATGCGCAGCACGATCGGCGACGCCACGGGAATGGCCTGGAAATACGGGTCGTATCGCGTGCCGATCCCTTCGATGAGCGTCGCGGTGCGTGCAAAGTAGACCATGTCGCGCGGCAGCACGATGGGGAAATCGTACAGCGTGTGCATCACGCGGTCTGCCAGCATCATCTTGATTCGGTCCTGCGAGGTGGTGTCCTGCCGATACGCGGTTTCAAGCAGAAGGTTCACCAGCCGGCCGATCTCGTTCATGTCCGCGTCGGGCGCGATCAACCCCATCTCGCCAAACCCTTCGACGATGCCGTCCGGATCCTGTCGCACCGCGGCGAGCACCGTGCGGATCAGCCGCAGCCGCGTCTCAGGTTCGACGCGCACGACCATGCCAAAATCGAGCAGGACGAGGCGGCCGTCGGGTGTGACCAGGAGATTGCCGGGGTGCGGATCGGCGTGGAACAGCCCGTCGATCAGCATCATCTGCACGTACATCTCGATGAGCACGGCCGTAATGCGCTTGGCTTCGTCGTCGCTCACCTCCAGCCGGTCAATACGGCGCCCTTCGACGAAGTCGAGCACGAGCACGCGCTGCCGCGTGAGTTCGTGCACGATGGCCGGGACGATGACCTGGTCTTCGCCGGCGAAGTTGCGGCCAATCTCGGTCGCGTACTCCGCCTCGAGACGAAAGTCCATCTCCTCGTGGATGCGATCCGAGAACTCGTCGATGACGGCGAGCACGCCGCGCGTATGCGGGTTGTTCCACTGCCGCGACACCCATCGCATGATGCGCCGCGCGATGCGCAGGTCTTGTTCGATAACGTGTTCCACACCGGGGCGCAGCACCTTCACGGCGACGTCGCGACCGTTGTACGAGGCCCGGTGCACCTGCCCGAGCGACGCGGCGGCAACCGGTACGCGGTCGAACTGTTCGAAGATCGCATCGGCCGTCCGCCCGTAGGCGGTCGCGATCTCGCGTTCGATCTCGGCCACGGGCACCGCCGGCACCTGGTCGTGCAGCGTGGCGAGCACGCTGATGTACGGCTCGCCAATGAGGTCGGCGCGCGCGGCAAAGACCTGCGCGAGTTTGACGAACGTCGGGCCGAGTGACGCGATGTCGCGCACGATGCCGTCGGCGCGCCGCTGATGGAACTCGCGCGTCCGCCGAAGCGGCGTGCCCCACAACACCCAGCGCCGGCGGTCTCGCAGGAGCGAGACGACCCACGGCAGCAGCGTGAAGATGATGCGGAGCGAGCGCATGCTTCCAACCTAACGCGTTCGCTACGGCAGAAGTTCGAACCCGGCCAGTTCGAAGTGCGCGTCCAGGGCAAGCGCGTGTCGCAACCGCCGGCCCTTCATCACTTCGAAACTCACGGCGTCTGCGAGGCTCAGGCGCTGATCCGCAAATCGGCGCAGCCAACGATCCACCGCCATGCGCTCGGTGTCTCGGTCGACAAACACGACCTCGTGCGCGGCGTCCTGATACAGGCTGTCGAGAAAGCGCACGCCCTCGGCGGGCCCGCGAAACCGGCTAAGGAGAATTTGCATCTCAGCGACGACGAGGTTCGTGGTCACGAGCGGCGTGTGCTTGGCAATCAGCGTGCGGTACGCGGCAAGGGCCGGCTTGTGCCTCGCCTCCTTGGGACTCAGCGCAGCAAACCACCCCGACGTGTCGAGAAACGCGCCGGTCAACGGCGTTTGCCGCGATGACCGAGGTACGCCTCGGCGAGCGCGCCGTCATGGTCTGTCGCCACGCCTGTGGGCCAGTCGCCATCGGCCCCCGATACGGCGAATCGCAACATCGGGCTCTCGATATCCTGCTCGCGGGCAAACGTGCGCATCCCGCGCCGCATGACTTCGGCCTTCGACAGGCCGGAGACGGCGGCGATACGGGCGAGGAGCGCCGAGTCGTCGGCCTCAAGGTAGACCTGGACGGGCTCGCGCACGCGCGCTGGTGATGGGGGAGGGCGCTTGGGCATAGGTAGAGAATAGTACATGTAGTACATGTATGCAAGTACATGTATACGATGCACCTCCCTGGGCCGCGCTGTCAGGGTTCAGCTTGCTGGCACCCCTCGCGCGCGTTCCGTACTATTGGGGCTTCCGTGACCGAGGCCCCCCCTCTGATGTCAGCGCCCCCCTCGCCCTCGTCGGCGCCGCTGGAAGTTCAGCGATGACCACCGAGCTCGCGCAGCGACTCACCGCCGCGCTCGCCGGCCGCTATCGCATTGAGCGCGAACTTGGCGCCGGCGGCATGGCCACCGTGTACCTCGCCGAGGACCTGAAGCACGACCGCAGGGTCGCCGTGAAGGTCCTCAAGCCCGAACTCGCCGCCGTGCTCGGCGCCGAGCGGTTCGTGGTGGAGATCAAGACGACGGCGAGCCTGCAGCATCCGCACATATTGCCGCTGTTCGACAGTGGCACGGCGGACGGCTTCCTGTTCTACGTCATGCCCTATATCCAGGGCGAGACGATTCGCGAGAAGCTCAGTCGCGAGACGCAGTTCGGGGTGGATGATGCGGTGCGGATCACGCGCGAGATTGCCGACGCGCTGGACTACGCGCATCGCCACGGCGTGATCCACCGCGACATCAAGCCCGAGAACCTGCTGCTGCACGACGGGCGCGCGATGGTGATGGACTTTGGCATCGCGCTGGCGGTGAGTGCGGCGGCCGGCGGGCGCATGACCGAGACCGGATTGTCGCTTGGCACGCCGCACTACATGAGCCCCGAGCAGGCAACGGCGGAGAAGGATCTCACGCCGAGGGCGGATGTGTATTCGCTGGCGACGGTGCTGTACGAGATGCTGACCGGCAACCCACCGCACGTCGGCGCGTCGGCGCAGCAGATCATCATGAAGATCATCACCGAGCAAGTGCAGCCGGTGACGACGTATCGCAAGTCGGTGCCGCCGCACGTCGCGGCGGCGCTGATGCGCGCGCTCGAGAAGCTGCCGGCGGATCGGTTTGAAAGCGCCAAGGCGTTTCGTGACGCGCTGGGCACGGAGAGCTTCGCGTATGCGACCTCAGCGCCCGGTGTGACGGCGGCGACGGGCGTTGTGGCAGCCAACGGCCGATTCGGAGGTCGTCGGGCGACTATCATCGCGGCGTCGGTTGCGGTGGTTGCGATCGGTGCTGCCACCGCGGGATGGCTACGCCGCACGCCGGAACCACCGTTTCGCCGTCTCGACCTCTCGCTCGGCTCCATCGTCGTCGCCGCTGGCAACGACGTCGTGATCTCGCCGGATGGGTCGATGCTCGCCGTGGCCGGAGCTGTCGGAAGTGAGCAGGGCATCTACCTGCGACATCTCGACGGGGAGGCGGAGTTCCGACGGTTGCCGGGGACGGAGAACGGCATGTACCCAACATTCTCCCCCGACAATCAGTGGATTGCGTTCCGCCGCATTTCCGATCGTACGCTCGTGAAGGTCTCCGTTAACGGCGGTGGAGCGGTGACCATCGTGGGGTCGGGAAGATTCGATCCGTATAGCCCGATGTGGGGAGCGGATGGCCGTATTGTCTTTGCGGGTCCAGCGGGAAACGGCATCGTGTCGGCGAGCGGCGGCGAACCAAAGCCGCTGCCCAAGGTGGACGGCCGCCGGCTGTTTCTTCTGCCGGACGGTTCGGGGATTCTGCACTCACCCAACGGCAACATTGCGCTGTACGATTTCAAGACGGATTCATCGGTTCTTCTGGTATCCGGCGGACGCTCGTCGGAGTATGTGCCGACGGGACATCTCGTGTACCTCGCGCAGGACGGCGGCCTCTTTGCGGTGCCGTTCGACCTGAAGAAGCGACGCGTCACAGGTCCGCCCGTGCGAGTACTCGAACGCGTCGGGTCAACGATCACCGCGAAGGGGTTCTCAATCTCCGACGACGGCGTGCTCGTGCAACACGACGCCGACGGATCGGCCAGTGCCGCGGCGAACCTGTTGGTCATGTTTGATCCCGGACACGGTGCCGATACGGTGCGCCTGCCGCCGGCTCGGCGGAACTTTCCGCGCTTCTCGCGCGACGGACGCAAGCTCGCCATCGAGGTCGTCGCGGCGGGGCGCGGTGGACAAACGGACATCTACACGCTCGATCTGCTGACGGCCACGTATTCGCAACTCACGTTTGACGGGGACAACGACGAGCCTGCCTGGTCACCCGACGGCAAACGCGTGGCGTATGACAAGAACGGTCCGGACGGCGAGGATCTCTTCGTGAAGCCGGCGGACAACAGCGGGCCCGAGCGCCGAGTGACGACGTTGAAATCGGGTGAGATCAAGACGGCGCAGTGGATAGACGACAAGACCGTGCTGTTCAGTTCGCTCGTTACCGGGCGCGGCTACGACGTGTTCACGGTGGGAGTGGACTCCGGGAGCCAGCCCGTGATAGTCTTGCAGTCGCCGTTCAACGAACTCGATCCGCGGCTGTCGAGCGACGGCAAGATGCTCGCGTATGCATCGGACGAGACGGGAAGCTCCCAGGTGTGGATGCGCGACTATCCAGCGCAGCAGGGCAAATGGAATCTCTCCAGAGGCGATGGAAGTGCACCGCGATGGGCGCCTGACGGAAAGGCGGTGTACTTCTGGCGTACCGGGGCGCCCTTGGACACCCTCTTCCGCGTGCGCATTGACCGCGCACCCTCGGTTGTGGTACACGCACCGGAGGTCGTCGCGACGATTGACGCGATGGGTGTTGGCAACTGGGACGTGCATTCCGACGGTCGACGGTTTGTGCTTGCTATCGCCCCGACGGTTCCCACCTCTGCTGCCGTCGCCGGCGGCGCTGGTGCGCCCCCTCTGAATCGCTATCTCATTCTGCAGAACTGGTTCGGCGAGTTGCGACGACTCACGTCCACCAAGTCGAAGTGAGTGACGCGCGCGCCCGCCTCCCCGCGGCCCCCCGTCGAGTCCTCGTCATCGGCGCCGGCGCCGCCGGCACCATCGCCGCGTCGTTCGCCGCCGCTGCCGGCGCCGAGACGATACTCGTTGAGCGCACCGCAGACGGAGGGCGGAAGATTCTCATCAGCGGCGGTGGGCGCTGCAACGTGCTTCCGGCGCGCGTGGACGAGTCGCGCTTCGTTTCCGACTCCTCGCCCAACCTGCTGCGCAAGCTCGTGCGCGCATGGCCGTTGGCTGAGCAGCGCGCCTTCTTCGAGGATTCGCTGGGCATTCCGCTCGCGGAAGAAGCGGAGTCAGTGAAGCTCTTTCCGGTGTCGAACAAGGCGCGTGACGTGCGCGACGGTCTCATCGCGCACGCGCGGCAGCAGGGTGTGAGCATGCGCTTCGGCACCCGCGTCTCGTCGATAGCACCATCTGCCGGCGGCTGGCGGGCGCAACTCGACGCACGCGAGACCATCGATGCCGACGCACTCATCATCGCCACCGGTGGACTCTCGGTACCGGCCACCGGCAGCGAAGGCGATGGCCTGCGCTTTCTCGAGGCACTCGGTCACGAGATGCACCCAACGTACGCCGCACTGACGCCAATCACCGCAGAGCCGTCCCCGTTCACGGCGTTGGCCGGCGTGTCGTTGACCGTCACGCTCACAGCGACGAGCGATGCACGGCGCGCGAGGGCCACTGGCGGCTTCCTGTTCACGCACCGCGGTTATAGCGGCCCGTCGGTGCTGGACGTGTCGCACGTGCTGGTGCGCGCGCGCGCTGAGCAGAAGAGTGCGCAGCTAAACGTGCAGTGGACCTCGCTCGACGCCGCCGCGTGGGAAGCGGCGCTCAGGCCCAGCGGGGCGCGGACGGTGCTAGCGGCGTTGCGCGCCGAGTTGCCCGACCGACTCGCCGTCGTGCTGCTCGGCGTGGCCGGGGTGGACACCGCGCGTCCGCTGAGCGAGTTGCGCCGGGATGAACGGCTGCGCCTCATCGCCACCCTGGTGCGCGGCGACCTCCCATGGAGTGGCGACGAGGGTTACAAGAAGGCCGAAGTCACTGGCGGCGGCGTGGCGCTGGGCGAAGTACACCCGCGCACG
>JAHFCT010000047.1 GCA_023249375.1 Gemmatimonadota bacterium
TACCGACTTCGCACTGTGCGTGGGGGGCGGCGGCATGATGACCATCACGGCGCCCACCGATGCATCGTCGAGCAGTGCAGCGAGGCACGCCGCGTATTCGTGGGGACCGGCGGACGCGAGCATGTCGACGGGGTTGTGGACGCTCGCCGCCGCGGGCAGCACCGCCCGCATGCGAGCGACGGTGGCGTCCGCAAGCGGTGCGAGCGGCAGCCCAAGCGCCTCGATGGCGTCGGCGGCAACCACGCCGGGGCCGCCGGCGTTGGTGAGCACGGCGATGTCTCGCCGCTGCGGCAGCGGACACCATGCCAGTGCGCGCGCCCAATCGAACATCTCCTCGTTGGTTTCGGCGCGAATGACGCCGGCGCGGAGGAATGCCGCGTTGTACGCCGCCTCGTGACCGGCGAGGGCTCCCGTGTGCGACGCGACCGCGCGCTGGCCCGCAGCGAAGCGCCCGACCTTGAGTGCGACGATCGGTTTGTGGCGCGTGACGCGCCCCGCTTGCTCGATGAATCGCCGGCCGTCCCGAATCCCTTCGAGATACAGCGTGAGCACGCGCGTGTGCGCGTCGCTGGCGACGGGTGACAGCACATCGGTCTCGCACACATCGGTCTGGTTGCCCAGGCTCACGAGGCGCGAGAGTCCAAAGCCCTGGCCGCTCGCCCAGTCGATGACGGCGGCACAGATGGCACCGGAATGCGAAATGAAGGCCACGTCACCCGGCGTGGGGGGGGGCGGCGCGAGGAACGTCGTGTCCAACGGAAGGTGCGTATCGAGCAGGCCGATGCAATTGGGTCCGATGAGGCGGATGCCGTGTGCTCGGGCAATCGCGGCACACTCCGCCTCGAGTACGGCGCCTTCGGCGCCGACCTCGCGAAAGCCGCCCGAGGCGATGATGGCCGCACGGATACCGCGTGCACCGCAGGCGCGCAGTGACCCAGCAACCGCGGCCGCCGGAACGACGATGACCGCCAGATCCACAGGGTCCGGAACGCTCTCGAGCGACGCATGTGCAGCGCGCCCTAGGATGGTGCCGCCGCGCGGGTTCACCAGATGAATCGCGCCCTTGTAGCCCGACTGCGTCAGGTTGCGCGCGACGCCGTATCCCAACTTCGCCGGATCCTGCGACGCGCCAATGACGGCGATGCCGGCGGGGTGAAAGAACGGCTGCAGCGACGCATCCACGATGGGCAAACTCCAGCGTTTGGCGCACAGCGCGCGCGGGGGTGACGGGAATCTAAGGGATGGTGCCGCGACTGACCGTGGGTGTGGCGCTGGACGCGCCGCCCGCCCACGCGTTAGGCTATGAGATCCCGTTGATCGCCGAGTCGCACGTGTCGCCATCGAGGCACCATTTGAGAAAGTTCCGTACCGTGCTCGCTGCATCGGCGAGACATGCGACGATTGCCGCCATCCTGATGAGCCAGACCCTCGTCGCCTGCTCCGGAGGCGGCAGCACTTCGCCCGCGACGTTTGTGCCGACGGTCACCACGGTTCTTGTGACGCCGCCCAACGCGAGTGTCACGGCGGGCGGCACGCTCACGCTCGTGGCGACGGTAAAGGACCAGCGTGATTCGACGATGACGGGGCAGGTGGTGTCGTGGACGACGTCGAGCAGCACGATCGCCACGGTCTCCTCCGCCGGCGTTGTCACCACGTTCACGGCGGGTTCGGCGACCATTACCGCAACGGTGGCGGGGAAGTCAGGTGCCTGCGCGTTGATCGTCCGGGCAGGTACCCCGGGTGTTCGCTCGTCGACGGAACGGTAGCGCGCCGTAGCGCGCGAAGACGTCGGTGGTGCGCGGCGGCGTTCGCCTAGCGCGTGCGTAGGGTCTCGCGCGACCCGCGTTTCGCCCGCACAATCAGACCGTACGCAGCCGGAGCACGGTCGAGTGGGCCGGCCCAGAAAACGCGAGCGCCGACCCACTCGCGCATCGGGACTGGCACAACACGGAGCGTCACCCGAGCGCCGTCGCTGCGTTCGAGTTCAAATCGTGCACCGCTTGCCCGGAGCACGCCGTCCACCGCCATGATGCCATCCGCCGCACGCACGGCAAATCGCGCCGCGTCGAAGGCACATGGTGTGCCGGGCATTCCCGGTTGGGCGCCGGTCGAGCGAAAACCCCACAGCGTCACCTCGAGACCATCGAGCGACGGTGCTGGTGCGGTCTCTGTCCAGCGCAATAGACAGGAGCTTCCGTCCCCTGCCCGCACGACCCAGTGCGCACGCGGCTCGTTGCCAATGCGCGAGACAACGCCGCGCACGGAATCCATGCGCACTGACCGAGACGCCGGTGCTGCGACGACCGACGACGATGGCGCGGCTGGCGATGCCGCGGCTGGCGAAGTCGCCGCGGGCTGCTTCGACGAGACCGCCGCGCCGGCGTCTGGGATGGCGCTCGCCGTGCGCCTTCCGCAGGCACTCAGCAGCGCCGCACCGAAAACGCCGATGACGGCGGCGGCTCTCACTGCAGCCGCACGATGGCGATGCGCAGCAGGTTTGAGGGATTGCCGCCGCCGAGCGCGCGCAAGTTGAGCAGCTGCGCCGTGGCCGCACTGCCGCTCAGCTCGTAATACGCGTTGGCGCCGCCACGGAGCCCCGTCTGCTGCGCCGTAAACGAGCCGAACGACAGCGCCGTCGGCACGATGGGAAACGGCGTATTGAACCGGCCCGCCCACGAGAGGTCGGTGTTCAATGAATTGTAGATGTTGCGCATGTTCCACGTTTGGAACTTGACGACGTTCGACGCGCCCGTGAGTCCGGGATAGTCGTCGGCGTAGAGCGCGAGCGACCATCCGCCGACCAACTGATCGAACGGAACGCCCGTGACGCCGGCGAGATTCGTCGTCCCCGTGGCCGTCGCGTTGGTGAGCGCCGTCAGGAACGCCGCGTCCGACGCACCGTAGGTGTCGATGGCGTAACGCACGAGTGACCAGACCGTCTGGTAGAACACGCTGCCGCCTTGGCCGAGTCCATCGCCGAACAGCGACCAGTCCCACGGTGTTTGCAGTTTGGGGAGCAGTTCGTTGAACTGGCGTCGTGCGCCGAAGCTGGGCCGGCGGAGCGGGTCGTTGGCCAGGCAGGTGGCATTCGCCGGATTGAAATCACAGAGCAACCCGTTGCTCCCCGCCGTGCCGTAGCCGGCGTTCCCCTGGAAGGCGGTGTGGTGCAGCGACTGCCGCGCCCACACTTCCTCCGCCATGCGCGCGGTGCCCTCTTCAAGCCAGCTTGGCTCGAACGTCGCGTTGTTGGCCACGCGTGCCGCCATCGCCGCGATGTGCTTCACCTCGTGGACGACCGTGCGGTTGATGAAGTTGAACCAGCCTTCAGGATTGCCCGTGCTCTCGAGATTCGTGCCGGTCGTGGTGGGAACGCTGCCGTAAAAGAACTCGCCGAAGTTGCTCGTCCCGCACGTCGCGCGCGGATATTGGTCGAGGCTCGTCACGTATGCCGCCACGCCACCGATCTCGTTCACGCGGTGCGTGAACAGCATGTGCACGCGCGCATCGTTGTCGGTCAGCGCGTCGCGCCGCAGCGGATCGCCAAACGTGTTCCTGATGACGTCATACTGATCGGTATCGAAGATCTGGCCGAGGCGCTGGTATCGGTCCGAGAGCGTGGTGTTCGCGTTGGACTGGAGCGCGTTCGACGTATCCTCCCAGATGATCGCCCGGCTCCCGGCGTAGATGACGCGCGCGGTGATTCGCTGCAGCGTGTCGCTGCACGCGTTCCAGTTCCAGTAGAACACCCGGCGCTCGCCCACCGTCGGCGCCGCCACGGCAGCGGCCACCGACTTGGCCCGAGCGCCTGCCGTGCCAAGTTGGCGCGTCTTCGCCCGCATTTCCTCCACGAGCACGCGTTCACGCTCGAGGTGCGCGAAGTGCATGCGGTCGCGGCGCGCGTCCTCGCTCTCCGACGCCGCGTCGGTGCGCGCCAGGCGCGCCGCGTGCAGCGGAGCGAACTGCCGCGCACTCGCCGCCGCACCCGTGGCGACGTTACCGCCGAGCTCGAAGTCGATCTGCGAGTTGGCGCTGGTCGACGCGCTGTACACCGAAACGAGATAGCGCGCGTTGCCGGCGGCGGCGGGCAGTTCGTTGCAGACACTCGACGCGCTGTTCGTCGCGACGTACGCCTGGCCAACGGCGAGCGTGCGCACGGCGCCCGCGGCGGCCGCGGTGGCTATCGCGCTCGTCAGCCCACCCGACGTGACCACGACGCCGACCGTTCCGCTCGCCACGCACGGCACCGTGGCGGTCAGCTGCGTGGCGGTCGCCGCGGTGACCGTTGCCGTCACACCGCCGATCTTGAGCGTATTGCCCGACGCCGTCAACGCGAAGCCCGTGCCGCTGATCGTCATCGATGAACCGGGAACGAGCAGGAATGGCGACACGCCCGCAATGGTCGGCGCGAGCGACGCCGTTGCGGTCAGCGAAAGCGGCGTCATCCCGACGGCCGTTGCCGTCAGGGTGTTCGCGCCGACGACACTCCCCAGCGTCCAGCTGCCAACGGCGGCTACACCCGTCGCATCGCTCGTCGCCGTCGTCGCCGTGGCGGAACCGCCGCCGCCGGTCACGCTGAAGCTCACGGTTACGCCGGCGATGCCGTTGCTGAACAGATCGACGACTTTCACTGACGGCGCCACGGGCAGCGTGGTGCCAATGCCCGCCACTTGATTGTTGCCGGCATTGACGATCAAGGCCGTCGCTGGCCCGATGGTCGCGGTGGCATTGAAGGCGGCGAAGTTCAGACCCGTCGCCGTCGCCGCCATCGACTTCACTCCCGGTGTCGTCCCGAGCGTCCACGACCCGATCGTGGCGATGCCCTGCGCGTTGGTCGTGGCGGGTGATCCGGTGATTGTTCCGCTGCCGATGCCGGCGGTGAACGTCACGCTGACGTTGGCGATGGGATTGTCAAACCTGTCCGTGACGCGCGCGGCCGGCGCAACGGGCACGGCGACGCCCACGCGCGCCGTCTGGTTGTTCCCCACCGCCGACGTCAAGGACGCGGGCGCTCCCGCGGCCGCGACCGCCGTGAACGCCGCCGCCGTCGTCACGCCCGCTGAGGTGGCATTCAAGGTCATCGCACCTGGCGCCGTGCCCAACGTCCAGGTCGTTGACGCGGTGCCGTCGCTTGCCGTCGCCGCCGTCACCGGACTCGCAGATCCGCTGCCTGCTGCGGCGCCGAAGCTCACCTCGCGGCCCGCAACGGCGTGCCCCAGCCGATCCTGCAGCTTCACGCGAAGGGTGCCGGCGAGTGCGTCGCCCACCGTCCCGCTCTGCGCGTCGCCGGAGACTTTGATCGGCGTCATCGGCAGCTGCGAGACGATGACCGACACGTTCGACGTGGCGTGGCCGGCAGTGATGGCGATCAATGTGCTGCCGTTCCCAACGGCGGTCACGGTTGGGCTCGCGCCACCGGTGACCGAGGCGATCGCCGGCGCGCCCGCCGTGACGGTCGGTGTCACTCCGGACATCGTCTCGCCGTTCTGGTCACGCACGGAAACCGCGAAAGACTCGGTGGCGCCGAGCGCGTCGAGCGAGACGCTCGAGACCGATACCACGATGGTGGTCGCGACGTGCGGCGGCGTGGAGTCCTTGCCGCAACCGGCGGCGACGCCCAAGAGGGCGAGTAGCCCGGCACGCGCCAAGATGCGCGCGGCGACACGCGGGGCAGGGGACAGCACGCGGTGCCAGAGGTCCATGCGGGGGGCGGCCCTGAGTGGGAACACTGCATGATCCAACGCGGACGCGCCGACGGCAAGGTGCGCGCGCGACGCCAAGGCGCCCACGTGGCGCGCGATGTGATCTGCATCACGCGATCAGCCGTGAACAAGCCGCGCTTGGGCTACGTCAGCTGTTCGAGCGCCCGCTCGAGTCGCGGCATCGCGTCCGTGATCGACGCCTCACTCGCGGCGCCCACGCTCAGCCGGAACCAACCGCTCTCCTCGGGCACACCGAACGCCTGAAACGGCACCATGCCAATCTGCGCCGCCTCGAGCATCCAGCGGCGCACGTCGTCATTCGTTGCGAGCACGGCGCCGTTCGCCGTTTTTCTGCCGAACGGATGAATGCGCGCCGTGAGATAAATTGCACCCATCGGCGGCAGCGCTTCCACCGGCAGACCCTTGGCCCGCATTTGCTCGAGTCCGCGATACGCCGCGTCGAGCCGGCGTTGAATGCCCGGAACGAAGGTCCCGCGGAACGCGGCCTGCGCCGCCTGGTTCTCGAGAAAGGCCGCGGTCGCCACCTGTTCGGCGCGTGGCGCCCACGCCCCCATATGCCCCACAATTGCGGCCATCCGTGCAATCACATCGGTCGGGCCCACGGCCCAGCCCACCCGCAGGCCCGTCGCGGAAAAGGCCTTGGAGATGCCGTCCACGAAGATGGTATACCGCGCCATCTCCGGAACAACCTGCGGTGGCGTGACGTGCTGCGTCGCGCCCACGCACAGCTGCCAGTAGATGTGGTCGTACATCAGGAAGAGGGGACGTTCATTCGTCCCGTCGCGCCGCCGATTCTCCGCGATGATGGCGTTGCAGATCTGCGTGAGCGCGTCCGGCCGCAGTGCCGTGCCCGATGGATTCAGGGGCGAGTTCAGGCAGAGCAGCCGCGCGCCTCGCAGCGCCGGTGCAAGATCCTCCGCCGTCGGGAGAAAGTGATTCGCGCTGCTGCTCGGCACCGGCACGCCCACCGCGCCGAGTTGATGCACGTAGTGGTTGTTGTTCCACGACGGCAGCGGATACACGACGCGATCGCCGGCATCGACCAGGCTGCGATAGATGCTGTAGATGACGGGGCGGGCGCCGCCCGTGATGAGAATCGACTCCATCGGGTACGACAACCCGAGCTCGCGGCGATAGTACGCCTGCACCGCCTGCCGCAGTTCGGGGACGCCGTCCGCCGGCGGATAGTTCGTCTCGCCCCGCGCGAGCGCCTGTGTGACGGCGTCACGCAGCGCCTCCGGAATCGGAAACTGGCCGGGATCAAAGTCGCCGACCGTCAGATTGCAGATCGTCGCGCCGTCGCGCACGAGCGCGCGAATTTCGCCGGCGATCTTGAGGATTTCTGATCCGGTCAGGCCCGCGGCCATCGCCGAGACGCGTACGGCGCCCTCGGGCCGGGCGATGGAAGCCAGGTCAATCTCGGGTCGGCGCGTCATGGTACTCCTAGAAACCTTCGTGCTCCGTACGGGCGATGATCTCTTCCTGCAGTGCGTCGCTAAGGTCGCAGAAGTAATCGCTGTAGCCGGCGACGCGCACGATCAGGTCGCGATGCTCCGACGGCTGCGCCCGCGCCTCGCGCAGCGCTGCCGCCGAGACGACGTTGAACTGGATGTGATGCCCGTCGAGCTTGAAGTAGCTCCGCACCAGGTGCGCCCACTTGTCCACGCCCTCGCCGTCATTCACCAGCGACGGCGTGAACTTCATGTTGAGTAGTGTGCCGCCGGACTTCACCTGATCCATCTTGGAGGCGCTCTTGATCACGCCGGTGGGGCCGTGGCGGTCGGCGCCCTGCACCGGCGAGATCCCTTCGCTCAATGGGCGGCGCGCCTGACGGCCGTCCGGCATCGCACCGGTCATGCTGCCGAAGTACACATGGCTCGTCGTCGGGAGCATCTCCACGCGGTAGTGCCCACCCTTCACATTGGGCCGCCCGTCAAGCTCCTCGACGCACGTGTTGAAGATGCGGACCATGATCTCGTCCGCGTCGTCGTTGTCGTTACCGTACTTCGGCGTCTTGTGCGACAGGCGCTGCCGCAGCGGCTCTTGTCCCGCAAAATCGGCGTCGAGCGCGGCGACCAGATCGGACAGCGCCAGGCGATGGCTCGAATCGGTGAAGCACATCGCCTGCACCGCACTCAGGCTGTCGCTCAGGCTGCCGAGCCCCACGAACTGCACGTAGTTGTTGTTGTACCGCGCGCCGCCGGAGTTGTAGTCCACGCCGCGCGCCACGCAGTCGTCGGTCAGCACGCTCAGAAACGGCGCGGGCATCAGCGTCGCGTACATCCGTTCGATGACGTGGTTGCCGCGCAGTTTGATCTCCAGGAAGTGACGGAACTGCGCACGATACGCGGCAAACACCGCCTCCCAGCTGGTGAAGGAGGCCGCCTCACCCGTGCGCGGGCCCAGCTGCTTCCCGCTGCGCGGATCGACGCCGTTGTGCAGGGCGAGCTCGAACACCTTGGGCATGTTGAAATAGCCCGTGAGGATGTACGCCTCCTTGCCAAACGCTCCCACCTCCACGCACCCGCTGCATCCGCCGGCCCGCGCATCCTCCACCGACTTGCCCTGCCGCAGCTGCTCCTCAACCACCGCGTCGGCGTTGAAGATGCTCGGGAAGCCGTAGCCCTTGCTCAGCACCCGCAGCGCGTGCGCCAGCAGCGCATCCGGCGTGCGCCGCGACAGCTGCACATTCGTGCTCGGCTGCAGCAGATGCATGTCATCGACGATCTCGAGCAGGATGTGCGACACCTCGTTGGCGCCGCTCGAGCCGTCTTTGAGCAGCCCGCCGATGTTGATGTTCGCGAAATCGGTGTACGTCCCGCTCTCCGCTGCCGTCACCCCCACCTTGGGCGGCGCCGGATGGTTGTTGAACTTGATGAAGAAGCACTCGAGCAGCTCGCGCGCCGATGCGCGAGTCAGCGTGCCATCGGCCAGGCCGCGTTCGTAGAACGGCAGCAGGTGCTGGTCGAGGTGCCCCGGATTGAACGCATCCCAGCCGTTCAGCTCCGTGATGACCGCCAGATGGCAGAACCAGTAGTACTGCAGCGCCTCGTGAAACGTGCGCGGCGCGTGCGCCGGCACCCGATCGCACACCTCGGCGATCGCGTGGAGTTCGCCGCGGCGCGTCGCATCCTGCTCGGCCGCCGCGCGCTCGCGGGCCAGCGCCGCGTGACGCTGCGCAAAGACGATGACCGCATCGCACGCGATGTCAAACGACCGCAGCGCCTCGCGCTTGTCGACGGCGAGCGGATCAGTCAGGAAGTCCAGCGCGGCGAGTGAGCGCGCGATGTCCTGCCGAAAGTCGAGCATGCCCTTGCCGTAGATCTTGTCGTCGAGCACCGTGTGCCCCGGCGCGCGCTGCTCCATGAACTCGGTGTACATCCCGGCGGCATACGCGTCGTGCCACTCCGGGGGAAGCACGGCGAAGATCAAGTCACGCATCGACCGGCCGTGCCAGTAACGGATCACGCGCTCTTCGTACGCGCGAATGCACTCGTCGTCGGCGCGGTACCAGGTCTTCTCGCGCGAGTTGAGGATCCGCAAGTCCTCCGCGCTGTGGCAGTTCAGCTCCGGATACGTCGGAACGGCCTTGGGCTTCGGCCCGCGTTCACCGACAATCAGCTCGCCCTCGCCAAGGTAGATCGACTTGTGCTGGCACAGATGCAGGAACGACAGCGCCCGCAGCACCGGCACCGAATGCCGTCCGGCCTGCGCTTCGTAGAAGTCGGTCAGCAGCACGGCGCGCTCGGCGGAGAGGCTCGGTGGCGTGTCGAGCGATTGCCGGCGCAGCAGGTCGGTGCGTTGTGTCATAGGCAGAATTCTATCATGCCCCGATGTGCACGGGCAGAGAGTGCGCGCGGAAGATCTGTGCCGAGCGTTCCATCTGCTCGGCGGTTGGCGGGTCAACGTGGGAGGTGCGGTTCACGCGGCCGAGCCGCTCATACTTGCGCTCGGCGGCGCCGTGAAATGGCAGCAGGCTGACGCGCGTCACGTGATGCAGGGTCGACACCAGCGCTGCCATGCGCGACAAGTCCTCCGCATCGTCGATGAAGCCCGGTACGATCGGCACGCGAATCCAGATGTTGGCGTGCGCCGCGTCCAGCGCGCGCAGATTCGCGTGAATGCTCGCGTTCGACACGCCGGTGTACTCGATGTGCCGCGCCTCGTCGAATCCCTTCAGGTCGTACAGCACCAGGTCCGACCGTGCGGCGACGGTGAGCAGTCGCTCCAGCGGCGCATAGCCGCTCGTATCGAGCGCGGTGTGGATGCCGCGTTCGCGCAGCGCGGGCAGCAGTTCCTCGACGAACTGCCACTGCATCAAGGGCTCGCCCCCGGAGACAGTCACGCCGCCGCCCGACTCGGCGAAAAAGATCGCGTCCTTGAGCAGTTCGTCGCGCACCTCGGCCACTGACATCTGGCGGCCGATGAGTTCGCGCGCGCCCGTTGGGCACGCATCGGCGCACTGCGCGCAAAAATCACAGTCCGCATTGCGCGACGGAATCGGCCCCGTACCCGGTGTCGCCGCGCCGTATGGGCATGCTTCCCGGCACTCACCACAGGCGATGCAACGGCTCTCGGCGACGATGAACTCGCGTGCCGGCGCGATGCTCTCCGGATTGTGGCACCACGCGCAGGCCAGTGGGCAGCCCTTCAGGAAGACCGTGCTGCGGATCCCAGGCCCATCGTGCAGCGAGTAGCGCTGGATGTTGAAGACAAGGCCGGTCGTCCGCGCGGAATCACGCGGCGCGGAACTCATCGTGCCGGCACCATCGATCATCCTTGAAAGATAGCGCCTTGAGCACCCGAAACGGAGCGCGAGGGCGCCGCACGCCATCACGTCGGCCGCTACAGCACCGACCGGTGACGTTGCTTGCCGGACTTGGGTATTCTAGACTGAAGGCAGGTACGACGCGGTTCCGCCCGCCTGGGCAAGCCGTGTTGCATCACTGGTGTTCGCCCCCTTCTGCCGGTGACTCGCGTGCATCTGTTGCTTGCCGAGCAGCTTCGACCCCAGCGTTCGCTGACGTCCACCGTGCTGAGCGTCATCCTGCACGCTGGCGCGATCGTCCTATTGGCGACCACCGGCCAGCAGGTGGTCGAGCGGGTGCGCGGACTCATCGAAGAGTCCGTGCAAGTCATCTTGCCCGTCGATCGCGAGATGGGACCGTTGCGTCCGGGGCTGGCAAGCCAGCCGGAGGGCGGCGGTGCGCACACGGCCGGACCAGGGTGGCCGACGTCCGAGTTGATGGCGCGCGGTGTCGGCAGCGCTCCGGCAATCTCGCGCGATGGCGCGGCGTACACGCCGTGGCCGTCAAACGCGGAGCAGGCCGAGCCCGCCCTTGGTGAGGGGACGTACTCCCAGGTGGATGTGGACTCCATCGCCATCTTCGATCCCGCGAGTGCAGCGCCGGAATATCCCGCGGCCCTCGTGGCGCGGAACATCGAGGGCAAGGCAGTATTGCGGTTCGAGGTGGACTCCACGGGCCTCGTCGACCTGTCCACCGCGCGTGTTCTCTCCACCACGCATTCGCTCTTTGCGCGGGCCGTGTTCGAGGTCTTGCCCAGAATGAAGTTCCGGCCGGCGCGCATCGGCGAACGAACGGTCCGGCAGCTCGTCGATATGCCGTTCATCTTCAAGATCGAGAAGAAGAAAGTGCGCATCTCGTAGCACTGACCGCGCATTGCCCATGGAGAGAACGCCGCCGGTGGATCAGTGATCCACCGGCGGCCTCTGCATCCCCCCTCGCGTGCCTGACGACCGCAACGGTCAAGAGTCTGCGGCAAGTCGCCGATACCAAGATGAAGGAGCCAAGGCTGGTGGCGCACCGCACGGATGTGGGCGCGGCTCCTGGATCACGGCGAACGGAGTCGCCTCATGTCACGCGTTTGGTCGATCGCGACAGCCAGCCTGTTGGCTTGTTCCGCGTCTGTGGCTCACGCCCAGGCCGCGGCGCCGCCGCGCGCCATCGCATTTCTGGCCGACTACCAGCTCGGGGACGCAGCGCTCGCCGTCGCCGATTCCGTCCGCCCCGTGATCTACTACAATCCGACGATCCTCGAGCGCTCCGGGCCGGCCATGTCCGCGTTTATCCTCGCCCACGAGGAAGCGCACATCCACATGAACCATACGCTCTCCGATCGCGGCGCCCCTGATCTCGCGCGGCTGCGCCGGCTGGAGCTCGACGCCGACTGCTACGCCGCTCGTTCGCTGGTTCGCGGGAACGCCGATGCCGTCGCCGCGGCGACGCTGTTCTTTGGCGCCCGAGGGGCCGACCGCATCGACGACAGGCATCCCACGGGCACCGAACGCGCGAGCCGCATTTCGGCGTGCGCCACGACGAGCGTACCGAGCGAAGCCGATGACGCTCGCGGGTCCCGTGGTGCCGGCAACGACTCTCTGACCATGAGATAGTTCCTTTCACGGAAAAGAAGAAACGCATCCTCCGGCGCCGCCGAGGGTTGCGTTTCTTCTCTTTCAGTCGGGGCGAGAGGATTTGAACCTCCGACCTCCTGCTCCCGAAGCAGGCGCTCTACCGGGCTAAGCTACGCCCCGATTTTCGGTAAAGTCTCTTCTCGACCATCTGCCATCGCTCTTCTATCAATCGTCCTTCATGCGCCCGGAGGAACTCGAATCCCCAACCTTCTGATCCGTAGTCAGATGCTCTATCCAATTGAGCTACGAGCGCGCAGTTCCCGCCGAACCATCCTCGGGACACCTACGCCGGCGCAACCAGCCGCCGGCGAGACTCAAAATATATCCGGCACAACCGCTAAGGTCAATCAGTCGGCGAGCAGTTTGGTCACCAACTCCAGCAGCTCCTCGCGGCCAAACGGCTTGGCCAAAATCGCATCCGCACCCAGCGTGCGCGCCGAGTTGAGATAGGCATCGGGCCCGACGCGACCACCGCCGGAAATTGCCATCACCTTCACCGGCAATCCCGTGTGGCGCAGCTGCATCAGCGTCTCGAGCCCCTCCTGCTCCGGCATCACCACATCCGTGATCACCAGAGCAGCAGGATGCTCGCGAAACCGCTTCATCCCGGCGCGCCCGTCTTCTGCTTCATCCACATCGTACCCTTCGCGGGCCAGCATCTCCACCAGCATGCCGCGCACCACGGGATCGTCGTCGATGACCAGAATCCGGGCGCTCATTGGGAGACCTCGTTCGCTACTTGATTGGTGCGTAACGCCAGGCGGCGATCTTCGGCTTCGATGAGTTGACGGTGAACGTCCCCGTGCCACTCGGCTTTACCGACTCCACCTTCGCCACCTGCTTGTCGACCACGGCGCCCGACACGTCGAGCAACTCGAACTCGATCTCGTACGCCTTCGCCGCCTTCGTCCGGTTCTCCAGCTCGCCCTTGAGGATCGCGCGGTCGGTGTACCGGGTGAACTCGGTGATGACCACGCGCTGCGGCATTTCGTCCGACAGCTTCATGTACTTCTGCACCGAATCCGCGAACGGGCTCGGCGGCGGCGGCGGGGCAGCGGCCGGCTTCGGCGCCGCGGCGCCCTTCACGCCAGGCTTCGGCGCCGGGGCGGGAGCGGGCGGCGGCGGCTCCGCCGGCTTGCTCTGCTCGACGAGCACGTTGTAGGCGTATGCAAACAGCGACAGGTTGTCCGGGTTGCTCGGGTCGATGGACGTCAGCTTCGTCACGAGCGGAATCATGTCGTTCGGCTTCCGCTGCTCGTAGAGCAGCGCGGCGGCGTTGTAGAGCGCGTCGCGGCTGTTCGCATTCTTCGCCAGCGTGGCCTGGAACAGCTTGATGGCGTCGGCCGTCTTGCCGTTGCGGTTGGCGCAGATGGCCGCTTGCAGCGTCGACATATCGTTGTACTTGTCCGGTGCGGCGTCCACGAGGCTGAAACACTTCGCGAAAAGCGACGAGTCCTTGAGCGACGTGGCCGCCATGCCGAGTCCGGCCAGCGCGTACGGTGTTGCATCAGCCGCCGGCGCTTCGGTGGCGAGCGCCACGAGCGCCGCCGCCGCACGCTTCAGCGTCTCGCTGCGCTTGGGCTCCGGCTGAATCTCCGCATACTCGAGACCCACCTGGCCAATCTGGAACAGCACGGCGCGGCGATCTTCGAGGTAGGTCGTGTCGCCTTCGGTTGCCTTGAGCGCCACTTCGAGATGCGCGAGCATCTCACCCATCGAGCCGCGTCCCTGCGCCACCGCCGCGTACACGCGCGGCGCGTAGGGCGAGGTGCGGTCGAGCACCTGCGACTGCTTGGCGTACACCTCGGCCGAATCGAACTGGTTGGCCGCGAGCGCCTTGAACGCCAAGTTGATGCGGTCCTGCCATGGCTTCGACAGGCGCCAAGGCTTCGACTCGGTCAGGCAGCCCGCGCCGCCGGCCTCAAACGCGGTGAACAGCGAATCGACCGTCTTGGGCAGGTCGATGACCGCGTCCTTGGGCTCACCCCAGTTCAGCTGGCCGCGCGTGGCGGTGTTGCCGACACCGGGCTGCAACATGTAAAGCAGCATCATCTGCCCGGAGAGCAGGCCGAACCCCTGCGGGTTCTGCGCATACACCTTGGGGTTGCTCAGCGTCTTCATGATGTCGCGAATCGCCTTGGCGCGATCATCGCCTGGCTGGAGCTGCAGCGCCCGCGCCCGGTTGATGTTGTACAGCGAGACGAGCTCCTTGGGCTGGCCCAGTTCGACGGAGCACGTCGCGGCCGCCGGCTGCTGCGCGGCCAATGGTGCCGCGAGAAGCGCGGCGACGAGAGAAATGCGGAAAGTGTGCGTCATTGGTTCACTCGGTAGGTGCCGGTCCGCCGGCGGTGACGCGAGGGAAGATAATAAAACGCCTCACGAGGCGCTCTCGTGAGGCAATGGGCGGTACAAGACTCGAACTTGTGACCTCCACGATGTCAACGTGGCGCTCTAACCAACTGAGCTAACCGCCCGAAACCATGTGTCATGAAGCGGACGGGCTGTGCCGATACTCCGGCATATGCCACGCCACCCTCGCACTCCACGCTGGACCAGGCGCCAGCCGATTATCTATCGACCCGCCGGACCCGCCTGAGTTCCGCTTCCACATCCCAGCACGTGCGCTTGACGGTCAACAGCCCGCGGCCCTGCGGCTCTGGACGATCAACGGTCGAGTGTTAAAGAGCGGGAAACGGGACTCGAACCCGCGACCCCAACCTTGGCAAGGTTGTGCTCTACCAACTGAGCTATTCCCGCGTGTCCCGGAGTGGGTTCCGGAACCGGATGGTTCGGCGACTGCCGGACCCCCCAGTGGAGGCGAGCGGGATCGAACCGCTGACCTCTTGAATGCCATTCAAGCGCTCTCCCAACTGAGCTACGCCCCCTGGTCCGTTCGGGCGCCAAAATGTTCCGAGGCGTTCCGTCAGGAACCAAAAAAGCTATCCGGACGTATCTATAAGGTCAAGTTGCAGTCTGGCGGAATTTCCGGTTGTCGCTATTTTTAGTCGCCTTTCCGTTTCATGTCAGCATTGGCCGCGCCGCATCCGTATGCACTAAGCGAGCGCGCCGTCGCCGTATCGGGTATGGTCCACGTCCGGACCGCCCGCCGAACCGATTCACGCTCGAGCCCCCTGGCTCGTCGAGGCATAGTCCATGGCCACCGAAGTCAAGCGCCGCCGCCGCCGCGCCGTCCCCGCAGGGATCGCGCCCAGCGAGCCCGAGCGTGATATCCTTGACCAGTACCTGTACGAGGTCAGCACCTACCCCCTCCTCAAGGGCACCGAGGAGATCGAGGTCGCGCGCAAGATCCGCGCGGGTGATCCCGACGCACTGCAGGAACTGGTCAAGCGCAACCTGCGTTTCGTCATCTCCGTCGCCAAGAAATATCAGAACCGCGGCCTCCCGCTCATCGACCTGATTGGCGAGGGCAACGTCGGGCTGCTCACCGCCGCGCGGAAGTTCGATCCCGATCAGGGCGTGAAGTTCATCTCGTACGCCGTGTGGTGGATCCGACAGGCCATCCTCTCGTCGCTCGCGCGCCAGGGACGCACCGTGCGCGTGCCGCTCAACCGCACGGCCGACCTCTCGCGCATCATCAAGGCGTCGGAGATCCTGCGCCAGAAGATGCGCCGCGAGCCCACGCCCGAAGAGCTGTCCAAGGTCACGGGTCTCTCCGTCGACGTCGTGTCGTCACTCGCCGCGCTCAATAGCGGCGATGTGCGCCTCGACGCCCCCATGGATCCCGACGGCGATCGCTCACTCATCGAGCGCTTCGTGGCCGACGAAATGCCCGACACGGAAGAGGAAGCGATGAACCGCTTCCTCACCGACGAAATCGAACAGGCCCTTGGCACGCTGCCACCGCGTGACGCCAAGGTGCTGCGCCTCTACTTCGGTCTCGAAGGCGGACGCGAACACACGCTCGAGGAAATCGGCTCGATGCTCGGCGTCACGCGCGAACGCGTCCGCCAGCTGCGTGACCGCGCGCTCAAACGCCTGCGCGAGGGCGATGTTGGTCGCGCCCTGCAGAGCTTCAGCGCCTAGCAGCACCAAGTGCAGCAGCATACGGAGGCCCGGCGAGAGAATCTCGCCGGGCCTCCTTGCTATCGAAATCCGATTCCGGAATCGAAATCAAAAATCGGCATTCGTGATCCGAATTCCGAAATCCGCGCGGACGCACGTCCGCGCGTCCATTCCGCGTCGCCGCACCACGCGTCATATTGGCACCACCTCGCCCCCCGCCGACCATTTGTGATCCTCCTCGACAGCCTCCACGCGGTGTTCGGGCCCAACCTGGTGCCTTCCTCATGACGGCGCGCGCGCCGAAGGCCCGCGAAGAAGTCTCCGCCGGCGGCGTCGTCTTTCGCCGGTCGGCCGACGGCGTGCGCGTACTCCTCATCCGGGACAGTTACAAGAACTGGGGCTTTCCGAAAGGACATCTCGAGGACGATGAGTCGCCCGACGACGCCGCCATGCGCGAAGTGCGCGAAGAGACCGGCCTGGCCGGGCTGACGCTCAAGTCGCCGGTGCAAGTGATCGACTGGCATTTCCGCTTTCGCGGGCGCCTTGTCCATAAAGTCTGTCATTTCTATCTGATTGAAGCCGCCAGCGGACACCCGCGTCCGTTGCGCAAGGAAGGAATCACCGCGTGCAAGTGGCTCGCGTTCGACGAGGCGGCAACGCTCGTCTCGTATGCAAACGCGCGCAGCGTGCTGGCGCGGGCGCAAGCACTGCTGGCGGTGGAGGGGGGCGAATGAGCGCCGCCGCTGCGCCGCGCGAGTTTTCGCCTACGGTGCTCGCATTCACGGTGCGGGACAAGGCGCGCGAGCTGCTCAGGCGCGCGTTCACGCGCCGCCGTTCGCGCCTGCTCACGGTGCGGAGTGCCGCCGCCACCGGCCAGGCGCTTCGCACCTCGCTCGTCGATGCCGTGGTGGTCGATCTCTGCGCCGGTGGTGACGAAGCGTGGACCGCCGCGTCGCTCGCGCGCGAGCTGCCCAGCATTCCGTTCTTCGCGTTCGTGGCCCCGCGCTTGGCCGACGCCGAGGTGTTCGGCCGCTGTGCGTCGCTCGACGTCGCGGACCTGCTCATCGAAGGCGTCGATGAGGCGGCGCTGCGCGAACTCGTCGTGCCGCACGCATTCACGGTGCGCTTCGCGGCAGCGCTTCGCACGGCGCATACCGCGCTGGGACTGAGCGCGCCGCTGCAGCAGCGCGCCTGGGAGGTGATTGTCGCGGCGGGGGGCCGTCCGGTGCGGACCGACACCATCGCCGAGACGCTGGCGGTGACGCGGGAGCATCTCAGCCGGTCGTTCGCGGCGGCGGGGGCGCCCAACTTGAAGCGCGTGATCGACCTCGTGCGGCTGATCGCCGCGGCGGAGCTGTCGAAGAACCCCGGTTACGATCTGGCGGACGTCGCCGCGGTGCTGGCGTTCGCGTCGCCGTCGCATCTGGCGAACACGGCGCATCGGGTTGCTGGTATCGGTGCGGCATCATTGACGCGATTGCGGGCCCGAGATCTTCTCGCACGATTCAGCCAAGGGCGGTCGAGAAGTCGCGAGTAAGGTAGTGCGGGTTTACCTTACAAGTCGAAGTCTTTTCCCTGATGACGTGAGGCGATCTCGGAGTCGCATACTCTGTGGTTGTTTCCGCCGGGTATCGGCCGTTTCCGTGATTTCCCTTACGAAACGGTTGTGATGCACGGCGGGATCCGCAGGTATTAGTAGGTTGCACCGTCTTACTCCCCGCCCTCTCTCTTGGAGGATACAGAATGAACATCCGATTGGCCCGCGCACTTTTTGCGGGCGTGGTCGGGCTGGCAGTGCTGGTTGGCGTTAGCGCCACTGCACAGGCCCAGGCACCCACCATCGTCAAGGGTCGCGTGTTGACCGAGGCCGGCACCCCACTCGCCGGCACCAGTGTCTTCATCGACGCACTCAAGGCTGGCGCCCAGACGGGCGAAGATGGCCAGTACACCATCACCGTCGCGGGCAAGAACCGCGGACCTGCCACGCTCGTGGCGCGTCGCATCGGCTATAAGCGTGCGACGACGAACATCAACATGAACGGCACCACCGTCACCGCCGACTTCACGCTGCAGGCGCAGGCCGTGCAGCTCACCGGCATGATGGTGACGGCGCTCAGCGTCCAGCGCGAGAAGTCGACGCTTGGCACGTCGCAGCAGGCGATCGACAACACCAGCCTGACGACGACGCGCGAGACGAACCTGATCAACGCGATGTCGGGCAAGGCGTCCGGTCTTGCGATTCAGGCCAGCGGCAACATGGGCGGCTCGACGCGCATCGTGATCCGCGGCGCCGGTTCGATCACCGGCAACAACCAGCCGCTGTTCATCGTTGACGGCATCCCGATTTCGAACGCCGGCTTCTCGACGGCGAGCGCGGGCGGCGGCCGTGACTACGGCAACGCGATCTCCGACCTGAATCCCGACGACATCGCGAGCATCACGGTGCTCAAGGGCCCCAACGCGGCGGCGCTCTACGGCTCGCGCGCCTCGAACGGCGCCGTCGTGATCTCCACCAAGACCGGCCGCAGCTCGGCCGAAGGCGTGAAGGTCCAGGTCCGCAGCTACATGACATCGGACCAGTTCTCCGTGTTGCCGACCTATCAGAACTCGTACGGCCAGGGCTTCGGCGGCGCGTTCAAGTACGTGGACGGCTCGGGCGGCGGCATCAACGATGGCGCGGACGAGTCGTGGGGTCCCCGCTTCGCCGGTCAGCTCATCGACCAGTTCACCGGTCCGTCAATGCCGTGGGTTGCGCATCCGGACAACGTGAAGGACTTCTTCCAGACCGGCCACTCGGTGTCGAACAGCGTCGCCGTCACGGCGAACGGCACCAAGACGGCGGCTCGCCTCTCGATCACCAAGGACAACGTCGCGGGCATCGTGCCGAACTCGGCGCTGGCCAAGCTGGCGGTTGCCTTGTCGGCGAGTGCGGCGATCACGGACAAGTGGAACGTGGCGGGCTCGCTGCAGGTGGTGCAGAACACCGGCATCAACCGCACCGAGAACGGCTACACCGAAGGCAATCCGTTCCAGGGCTTCACCTGGTTCGGCCGTCAGGTGGACATGGCCGCGCTCAAGGCCAAGTACTACAACGATGACGGCAGCCTGTTCAATTGGAACACGAACTACCATAACAACCCGCTGTGGATGGCGTACGACAACGGCGAGATGGACACGCGTGACCGCGTCATCTCGCAGGCGACTGTGAACTACCAGGCGTACAGCTGGCTGAAGGGGATGGTGCGCATGGGCCAGGACTTCTACCGCTACACGGCGGAAGAGCACATGGCCAAGGGCAACATCGACCGCGCCAGCGCGGCGTACAACGGTGCGCTCACGGCGTCGAACAACCGCGCGACGGAGTCGAACATCGAAGGACTGCTCACGGCCACGCAGTCGTGGGGCAAGTTTGACTTCACGGGCAACTTCGGCGGCAACATTCGCCGCAACAACTCGTACGCCAACAACTACAGCACGTCGGGCATCGTGGTGCCGAAGATCTACAATCTGTCCAACTCGGCCATCACCCCGACCGTCGGCAACAGCGAATCGCACTCTGGCGTGAACTCGATCTACGGATCGGGCGTCATCACGTGGAACCGCCTCGCGACGCTCGAGTTCACGGCGCGCAACGATTATTCGTCGACGCTCCCGAAGGAGAACAGCTCGTACTTCTATCCGTCGGTGAACGGCTCGGTCGTGCTGTCCGACCTGTTCCCGTCGATCACGGCGGGCGGCTGGGTGACGTATGCCAAGCTGCGCGGCGGCTATGCGCAGGTGGGTGCGGACGCCGGCGCCTATCAGCTGCTGACCACGTTCAGCGGTTCGTCGAGCAAGTTCGGCGGCCGCACGCTGTTCACGCTGCCTGACCAGTCCAACAACCCGCTGCTCAAGCCGGAGCGCACCACTGGCTCCGAGGCAGGCCTTGAAGTGTCGCTGCTCGACGACAAGCTGACCCTCGACGCGACGTACTACCTCAAGAAGACGGCGGACCAGATTATCCCGCTCGCGATGGCGCCGGAAATCGGCTACAGCTCGGCGGTGGTCAACGCGGGCCAGGTGAGCAACCGCGGCATCGAAGCGCTGGTAACGCTCAAGACGCTGGAGCTGAAGAACGGCTTCTCGTGGCGCACGACGTTCAACTACACGCGCAACCGCAACAAGGTTGACGTGCTGGCGCCGGGGCTGACGACGTATGTGCTCGGCACCAACTGGAACGCGCGTATCGAAGCGCGTGTGGGCCAGCCGTACGGCGCGATCTACGGCAAGGGCTGGCTGCGCGACGCGACCACCGGCAAGATCATCACGTCGGGCGGTCTCCCGGTTGCGGATGCCAACCTCAGCCTGCTGGGCAATGTGAACCCGGATTGGACGGGCGGCGTGAACAATGAGTTCCGTTTCAAGAACTACACGTTCAGCTTCCTGCTCGACATCCGTCAGGGTGGCCAGAACTTCTCGTCGGGCAACTGGTTCGGCAACTACGCCGGCGTGCTGTCGACGACGCTGAAGGGTCGTGAGCAGGATTGGAACAAGCCGGGCATCGTGGTGGACGGCATCGACCAGACCAGCAAGGCGGCGAACACGACCAACGTGACCGCGGAAGATTACTTCCACAACTGGTTCTATACGGTTGAAGACGGCATCTACAACACCGGCTTCGTGAAACTCCGCGACATGCGCATCAGCTGGGACGTGCCGGGGAACCTGTTGACCAACCTGCACATTTCCGCGCTCAACGTGTCGCTCGTCGGCCGCAACCTGCACACCTGGACCAAGTTCCCGAACTACGATCCGGAAAACGCTTCGAACTCCGGCAATGTGGGTCAGGGCTTTGACTTCGGTGCCATTCCGACGACGCGTTCGTTCGGCCTCAACTTCACGATCACTCCGTGACCGCCAACCGGGAGATTGGAATAATGCGAACCACTCGGCTTTCGGTCGCCATGCTCGCTGTCGTCGCGCTGGCGGCGACGGCGTGCAAGACCGACATCACTGGGTTGAATGTCAACCCGAACAGTCCGTCGATTTCGACGCCGCCTCCTCCGGGGACGATCTTTACCCGCGCCGTGGCGACCACGGGCGGACGTTACGGCGGCGCCGGCTACCAGCAGTCCATGGTGGAACTGCTCGCCCAGCACATCTCGCAGTACCAGTACGTCGATGAGGACCGGTTTGCGTACCGCGTTCTCACGATTGACGGGTACTTCAACGGCCCGTATCCGGCCGACCTGATGGACTTGCAGCAGGTCGTCAACGTTGGACAGACCATCAAGGACCCGAACACCTGGGGTCCGGCCAAGGTCATGCAGCAGTGGGTGTTCCAGCAGATGACCGATCTGTTCGGCGACATTCCCTACACCGAGACGCTGCAGGGAATGACGGGCCCGCTCAAGCCGAAGTACGATGCCCAGAAGGACATCTACTACGGCATGGTGAAGGAGCTCACCGACGCGAGCGCCGGCATGGGTGGCGCCGGTCCGGGCCTCGGCAGCGGCGATCAGATTTTCGCCGGCAACGCCGCGCTCTGGAAGAAGTTCTCCAACTCGCTGCGTCTCCGTCTCGCCATGCGCATGCAGAAGGCTGATGCGGCCAAGGCGAACACGGAACTCGCGGCGGCGCTCGCGGCCGGCGTGATGACGTCGAATTCGGACAATGCGATGATTAACTGGCCGGGCGATCTGGTGTTTGACAATCCGTGGGCGTCAAACAACGCTGGTCGTGACGACTATCGCATGAGCAAGACGCTTATGGATGTGCTGGTCGCCAACAACGATCCGCGCACCGGTATCTATGCGCAGCCCACCAAGGCCGACCCGACGAAGTACGCGGGCGAGCCGAACGGGTTGGACAACGCAACGGCCAACGCGTATGGCACGACGACGTCGCGCCCGGGCGCAATCTTCTATCCGGGTTCGACGACGTATGCCGGCACCATCGGGACCTCGGCTGGTCGCAAGACGCCGACCTACCTGCTCACGTACGCCGAAGTCTGCTTCATCAAGGCCGAAGCAGCCAATCGCGGCATCGGTGGGCTGACGGCGGCGCAGGCACAGCAGTTCTACAACGACGGCGTGACCGCGTCGATCACGCAGTGGGGCGGCACGGCAGCTTCGGCCGCGGCGTTCCTTGCACAGCCCACGGTGGCCTATGCTGGCGGCGCGGCTGGCCTGACGCAGATCCTCACGCAGAAGTGGGTGGCCTTCTTCACGCAGGGTGAGGAAGCGTGGAGCGATTGGCGTCGTACGGGCATTCCGGCGAACATCGTGCCGGGGCCGAAGGCGACCTTGTCGTACATGCCGCGCCGCATGATGTATGCGACGACGGAGCAGTCAGTGAACAACGACAACCTGCAGGCTGCCATCACCCGTCAGGGTGCTGATACCTACTCAACCCGCATGTGGTGGGATAAGTAGCGCAGGCTGCGGCAAGGCGTGACTCAGGCGGGGCATCCGAAAGGGTGCCCCGCTTGTTTTTCCGGCTGGAGCGCGCAGACCTCTAGGCGCGTACGTTCTGGCGCGCCGTGACAGCAAGAACGTTCGTAGTGGTTTGCCTGACGAATGGCGGGATATTTCCTTATGTCCCGATAGTCGGCGCCGTCGCCATACTCGGTGGTTCGCGAGGAAAGGGCGTGTCTGAGGCGAGGATGATGTTGCACTCCGCGGCGTCCCCAGCATGACCGTGCTCTTCTATCCGTCTCGAAACCCGCGCAGACGAGATCATATGTTTGTGCGCCGCACGCTGTGATATTGCTCACGTTGTGCGGGTAGGTCAGTTTGTAAGGCATGTGCATCGAACGTGCGGGCAACGGGAACACCCGCCGCGCGTTCCCGTTGTTGTTCTAGTCCGTCGTTCATCCCCACTCTAGATCCACGAGGAACATGATGCCTCGAATCACACTGCGAGCGTGGCCGTGGCGCTTCGCCGCGGCCGTTCGACTTCCTGCGCTCGGCCTGCTGCTCGCGGGAGTAGCCGGCGCACAAAACGTCACCGTCACCGGCAAGGTCACGTCGGAGGCTGGGCAGCCGATCGCTGGCGCGAATGTCAGCACGACGGTGTCAAGCCAGGTCTTCGGCGGCGTGGCCAACGCCAACGGCGTGTACAGCTTCTCCATACCCGTCGCCGTGGCGAAGGGACTTGACGCGCCGATCTCGGCGCGCTTCTTCGGCTTCGCGCCGGTGAAGTCGACCGTGCATTTGACGCCGCCGTCGGTCAAGATGGACTTCGTGATGAAGGCCGACCCGTTCCGGCTCACCGAACTGGTGATTACGGGCGTCGCGACCGAGACCTCGATGAACAAGGTCCCGTTCTCGATCGCGAAGGTCTCGGCCGAAAAGATGAGCGAAGTGCCCGCGACGAACCCGATCGCGGCGCTCGCCGGCAAGGTGACGGGGACGCGCATTGAGATGGGCAGCGGCGAGCCGGGTGCGGCGCCGACGATCCGTCTGCGCGGCTCGACAAACCTCGGGGCCGGCAACAGCTCGCCGATCATCCTGATCGACGGCGTCATCACCAAGTTCTCGATGTCCGACATCGATGCCAGCGACGTCGAGAACATCGAAGTGCTGAAGGGCGCGGCTGCGGCCTCGTTCTACGGCTCCGATGCGGCGAACGGCGTGATCAACATCACGACCAAGCGCGGCAAGGGCGGCGTGGAAGGCGAAGTGCAGGTGAAGGCCCGCTCCGAAATCGGCACCTCGAACATTGAGCACTTTGTGCCGCTCAATCAGCACAACCCATACCAGCTGAATGCCGACGGTTCTTTCAAGCTGGATGCCAGCGGCGTGCGCTACCTCGAGACCGACAACATCTACGACAATCCGTTCCCGGCGACGGGGCCGGACCATTTCCGTAACCAGCTCAAGACGTGGCTGAAGGACGGCGCGTTCTACACGAACAACGTGCAAGTGGCCATGAAGCGCGGGAACACGAACTTCGCGTCGTCGTTCACGTCCGACCATGACCAGGGCATCCTGCCGATGCGCACTGGCTTCTACCGCCAGACGGCGCGCCTCAACGTCGACCAGGCGATCACGCCGAAGCTCGATCTCTCGACCAGCGTGACCTACGGCACGAGCAACTACGACTTCCCGTTGGGTGACACGGGCGTGTGGTTCAACCTGCTGCAGGCGCCGCCGGATCTTGACCTCACGTATCCGGATGCGAACCACCTGGACGTCAAGTACTTCCCGAAGCTTCCCGTCGCCAAGGGCGGCGGTCTGCGCGCGAACCCGCTGTACAGCCTCTCGGTGCTCAACACCGAGTACAACCGTGAGCGTCTGCTCGGCTCCGCCGCGCTGCGCTATCGTCCGTTCGAATGGCTGAAGCTCGATGCCTCGTACGGCACGGACCGCTCGAACACGCGCAACAACAGTTTCCGTCCGCGTGGCAGCCTGACGGACGCCGGCCAGGCATCGAACGGTTCGCTGAGCAACTCGGCGAACAACGACGTCGCCGAGAACTCGCAGGTGAACGCGATCGTTTCGC
>JAHFCT010000048.1 GCA_023249375.1 Gemmatimonadota bacterium
GCTGCCCGCCGCATCCACTCACGATTCTCGACGGCCTGCTGCGACTGCTCGGCCGAATCGAGCACGCTGCAAATGACACGGCACTCGCCGCACGATCAGAGACGGGCGTGACGGAAGCGCCGAGTCCGTAGCGGACGCCTCACCGCGCGCCGCGCATCACGTGGCTACCGCCGGCCGAGCGCGAACCCCACCTGAAACGTCAGCAGATCCGCGCGTGAGTGACGCGGGTGGAGCACGGGATTGCTCGCGCCGTCAAACGTGATGTCGCGCGAGGTGAGGTACTGCGCCTCGCCATTCCAGTGATAGCGCAACCCGACGTCGATGGAACTGCCGCCCGGTCCCCAGGGCAGATAGAGTCCGCCGAAGAGCGTCTTGGCGAAGGTGCCGTCGCTGTAGTTCGTGGACGAGGCAAAGGACTCGCTGCTCGACTGCTGTGAGCCGGAGACGCTGGTCGATGTAAAGAAGTACGAGAAGCCCACCGACCCGCCGACATACGGATTGACCTGTCTGCCGGGGTGGCCCATCTGCAGGCCCAGGCCGCCAACGAGGATGTTGTTGGTGGTGTTGACGTCCACGCGAATGAGTCCCAGCGGCCCGCTGCCCAGCGGCACGCGGTAGGTCTCGGAACCGTAGATGCTGTAGCCGAGATCGGCGCGAATGACGAACGGCGAGCTGCCGAGCCGTCCGCCGAGGAAGCCATTGATGCCGAACACGCCGTCAACGTTGGTGGCAAACGCGCCCTGCGGCGCGCCGTAGTGCAGGGCGAGACCGCCGATCGCAGACCTCGGCATCTCATCCGGCGACGACCCTGAGTACTGCGCCGCGAGCGGCGCGGTGAACACGGAGAACGCAGCGAACGCGGAGAACCGTGCAAGAGCGAGTACGCGCTTCATACTAGACAGCCTCCTGCGCGGCGTCAGCGCCGCGGTGGAGAGAATACGGATGTCGGCGGGCGTTTCACGCCCTGAACATTCTACCGTCTCGGGACCGCGACTGTTTCACGGCCACAGCGACGACGGCCAGTCATCGCCAAAGGGATCGCCCGGCGGCGTACGCAGCGCCGGTGACGGCGACGGCAGTTCGCCGCGCTCGAGCCAGCGCTTGATGTCCGCTTCGATAGCCAGCGCCTGCGCCTTGGCATCAGCACCGGCCGCGGCGGCCGCCGTGCGGGCCGCGACGCCCTTCAGCTCGTTCAGCTTGAAATCGGCGATGGCGCGCACTTCGGGTGCTGCCTGCTTGTCGGCGGCGAGTGTCATCAAGCCGTCGGCGACACTGCGCTGCGCCACGCGCCGCAGCGCCGCCAGCTTCGCGTCGGGATCGGCGGGACGGCTCCACGTGACGGCCACCAATGAGTCGATGACCTCGCCGAGCGTGGGCAGGTTTGCCGCGCGCGGCGCGAAGGCCACGACGCGGGCCGCGCGCTCACGCTGCAGCACGCCGTCGACGATCATCTGCGCGAGCGAGCGCGCCGCGCTCAGTTCGTCGAACGCGGGGCGCGTTCGTGAGCCGACCAACTCCACGTTGCCGGCGTCCAGCCGCGGCACAAAGAGCGAAAGCACCGTGTCGGGTATCGCCAGTTCGCGCGGATCGAGTTCAGCGAGCACGGCCTTGAGCGCCGCGCGCTGCCGCGCGCCGTCGATAATGCGCGTGGCAAACTGCCCGTCGCCCTTGGCGGCGTTGCTGTATTCCATTCCGCCGATCGTCTTGGTGGCGCCGTTGAGCGCGAACCGATGGAAGTAGTAGAGCAGCGGGAAACGGTCCTGCAGGATGGCGAGCGGTTCGCCGTCACGAATGTTGCGCAGGCCAAAGCGCGACATCGCGACGCGGCGCGTCTCCACCTGATGACGCAAGAACTCATCGGCGGTGTTGGCGTCGTCCCAGAGACTCGTGCGCGGATCGCTGGCATTTTCGGGGCGCGCGTCGCCGTCGCTGAGGTACCGGTAGCCTTTGCGGAGTCCCTCGGCGACGATGGCCTTGAGGGAATCGGCTTCGGACGCCGGCGGGAAGATGCCGTACCCCCAGTGAATCGCCCAGACGTCGTACACGCCCGGCCCAACAGCATACGCCTGCGACAAGTCGACGTCGCCGTTCTTCAGGCGAATGCGTGGTGCCGGGTAGTCCATCACCGACGCGCGCTCGTACGAACTGGCGATGTAGTTGTGCTGCAAGCCGAGGGTGTGGCCAACTTCGTGCGCGCTTACCTGCCGCACGCGGGCGAGCACGAACGCGGTGTCGGCCGGCGTGGCGGCGGCACCCATGAACGCGGCGTAGATGTTGTAGTCGGTGCGGGCGCGATGGCTGTCCATGCGCGCCATGGCCTTGAGCATCTCGCCGGTGCGCGGATCAGTCAGGGCGCCGCCCACGGACCAGCCGCGTTCGTTGCGATTCTCCCACTGCACCACGTTGTAGCGCGCATCCATGGGATCGGCGCCCTCGGGGAGATACTCCACCTTGAAGCCGCCCTTGAGCCCCGCCTTGTCGAACGCCTCGGCCCACCAGCTCACGCCCTGGAACGTCGCGGTGCGCATCGGCTCGGGGATGCCGCGGTCGATGTAGTAGACGAGCGGATTCTTGATTGGAGAACGGGGATCGTTCGGATTCACGCGCTCGAGCCGGTGCCGCGCGGCCCACTGCTGCTGCAACTGCGCCTGGATCGGCTGCGCGTAGTCCTTGAAGCCGATGCCGAAGAACCCTACCCGCGGATCAACCGCTCGCGGCCGGAACCCATCGTCGGGAAGCCGCAGCAGCGTGATGTGCTGCCTCAGCGTCAGCGCCTTGCCGTCGGGCACGATGGCGCTGACCGTGCGCCCAGGCTGTGCGCTGGCCGCAAAGGTGAGTGCGACGTCAATCTCGGTGTTGTCGGCGAAGCCCTTGGTGTAGGTCTTGTAGACGTACGATCGATCGCGAGCCACGGCGTACGCCCCTTCCTGACTGCGCTGCAGCGTGGCGGCGACGTCATTCCAGTCACGCATCACGAGGTCGGTGGCATCGACGAGCAGCCGCCCGTTTTCTTCCGCCACCACGGGCAGTGCCGCCACCGTGCTCGGCGGGAATGCCTCGGTGACGGTGCGCTGGTTGTCGGGCCCGCCGCTCGAGCGGTAGTCCCAGTTCTCGAAGACCACGAGCACGCGCTCGCCGTGACGCTCGAAGCGTGCCACCTGCACGTTGCCACCCGAGCCGCGATCGAGGCCGATCGGGTTGGAGCCCAGTCCCGTGGCCAGCGTCGTCAGAAAGAGCGTGCGCGTCGAGTCGCGCGGCAGTTCCAACAGGACCGCGCCCGTACGGTCGTTCAGGTAGACGGGGATAAACCCGTCGCGCCGCTCAAGACCCGCGGTGCGTGCGGCAATCGTGGCGGGGGTCGCGGGCGCCGGCTGCGCCACGGCGGCAGCGGGCAGAAGAAACGCGAGGGAAACGGCAAAGCGAAGGCGGCACGATGCACGCATGCGGAGACCAATGGGCTGGGGACGCGCTCAACCTCGCCCCGCTTCGGCACTGCCGCAAGCGCTTAGTCGTTGATGATGATGCGCAGCGACCCTGAGGCGCGCGGCTTGCGCCGGCTGAGCTGGTCTTCCGCCGAATGCACCGCCTGATCGAGTTCGCGCACGGTGGCAAACTCGGCGCCGCCGAGCGAGGCGCGCAACTTGAGCGGCCCGCGCGCCAGCTTGGTGCGGAGCGGCCAGGCATTCTCGATGATCTTTTCGAAGCGCGGCAGCACTTCGTCAACCCGCGCGCCGGGGAGGATGAGCACGAACTCGTCGCCGCGCCACCGGAAGAGCCGGTCGGTGGGGCGAATGGAACCGCGCAGCACCTGGGCGCAATGCCACAGCAGTTCGTCACCGGCCAGCGGACCCTGCTCGCTGTTGATGCGGTGCATGCCGTCGATGTCGCAGACCAGCACCGCGCCGTGCGCGCCGCGCGCCACCTCCAGCCCCACCTGTTCGTGGAAGGCGCGGTCGTTCAGGCAGCCCGTCTTGAGGTCGTAGAGTTCCGTGCGGCGTACCTGATCGTGGGCCACGGCGAGCGCCTCGGTAACGTCGGCCAGTTCGCGGCCCGTCTGCTCCATGGCGACGCCGAGCATCGTGATGCCCAGCAGGATGAGCGACACCGCCTCGAGATACGCGTGGAAACGGAGCATGGCGCCGAACGGCCCCGACTCGAATCCTCCGGTGAGCGCGGCGAGGCCGAACGCCCCAAACCACGACGCCCACAGCAGCGACGCCACTGCAAAGGCGCTGGCGAGCGCGCTGCTGCGCCGGCTGCGACGCGCATCCGGAAGCATCAGCAGCGTGGCGCCTGCCCAGCCGAACAGCACGAGCATCAGCGGGCTTTCCCACAGGACGAGGGCGGGCAGCGACGGCGACGCAAACGTGGCGATGATCGAGTAGAGCGCGATGGCGCCGGCCATCACGCGCAGGACGGTCTGGCGCGGGAGGCTGCGGGCGAACAGCGTGGAGCCGAAGGCGAAGAGTCCGACGCCCAGCAGAGAGCCGAAGTGGGCGGCAATCGCGAGCAGCACGAGTCGCGTGCCGGAGCCGGAGGCCGCCGGATCGCCCACGGTTTCGATGAAGGCGAAGCGCGCGACGTATCCCACCGCGAGCGCAATCCAGCCCTCAGACCAGGTGGTGCGATAATCACGGCGGCGGCGAATGCGCCGCGCCACGAGCATTACCAGGAACGCGAACATCGCCGCCATGCCGGCGGCGGTGGCGGTGCCTAGGAGGGTGACCAGGTAGTCGATGGGTGCGTTCATGCGAAGTGGACCGGCGTGGTGCCGGTGTCAGCTTCAAGTCTCGACCGGCCGCACTCAATTGTTCAGCGACAGCCCACAAGAAAGGGCACCGGCGTGTAGCCGGTGCCCCTTGCTCATCCGCAGCGACGTTTCGCTTACGGCTTGACCATTCCCTTCACCGCCTCGGGCAGGTCGAACATCTTGGACTCGACCTTGTCCCACTCGTACGCGGTGAACGTGAGCACGACGTCGCCCTGCGGCGTCTTCTGCGTCACCTTGGAAGGCATCTTGAAGCCGCCCTGGTCCTTGTAGTCGCTGAAGACCACCGTGACGTCCATCTTGCCCATCTGCGGATTCTCGATGGTGCGCACGACACCGGCGGCGAGCCCCGTCTCCGCGTCGAAGTACTGCATCGCGTCACCGGTGCCATCGGCCTTGACCAGCTTCACCTTGTAGCACTTGTGCCCTTCGAAATCCTCGGCAGCGACCGTCTCGATGCTGCTGTACTTGCTGACGTCAGGGAAGTCGGCGTAGAAGTCGGCCTGCTGCCTGAACTGGGTCGCCTGGTCGCCGGACATGATCATCGGGCCCTGCATCGGCTGAATGGCCCAGGCCGTGGTGCCGTCGAAGCCCTGCGTCATCTCGCCAAATGAGCCCAGCGTGATCTGCTGAAGAAAGCGCGCCGGCTTGGCGCGATAGACGTGGATGGGCCCGTCGATGCCCATCGCGGCCATCGAGAAGGTGCCGGTCTGATGCAGTGACGTGTGCTTGTCGAGCGCCTCACGGCCGCCGATCGCGGCGATGTGCTTGGCGACCAGCGCCTTGCCGTCCGGCAGCGCCTGGGCGAAGCCGATGGCGGGGACCACCAGGCTGGCCAGGGCCAGCGCAGACAGCATGCGGCGAATATTCATGGCTGACCTCGGAAAGTGACGGGGCCGGCCTACGCTGGCCGGCCACTCGATGAAATCTGTGCGATGACCCATCCCCAGCGCCATCGGGAATCCCGCCTTTTGCCCGGCCGGGATGCGGCCGACACTCCGGACATGGAACTCCTCCTCTCCCGCCTGCCGATCTTCGACCGGCAGGAGCGCATCATCGCGTACGAGGTGCTGCACGGCACGGTTTCGCACACCGAGACCGAGTTGATCGCCGATGAGGCCGCTCGTTTGCTGGTTGATGCGCTGCTCGGCGTTGGACTCCGCGATATCGCCGACGGACAGCCGGCGCTGGTGCGCGTCTCGTCGTTTCTGCTCGGGGATGAGGCACTGCGCCAGCTCCCGTCGTCGCAGATGATCCTTGGCATTGATGCCCGCGCGCCGCTCGACGACGAGACCTTCAGCGCCTGCGCGAAGCTGGCCGACCATGGCTATCGGCTCGCCCTGCTCGAACTCTGCCCCGACGCCCCCGGCATGGCGCTGCTCCCGGTGATCGGCGCCGCCCGCGTCGACGTGCCATCGCTTTCGCCGGACGCGCTCGCCGCCGTGGCGGCCGAGGCGCACCGCCACGACGTGCACTTGATCGCCGAGCATGTGCGGGACCGCACCATGCGCGACCGGTGCGTGGCACTCGGATTCACGGCGTTCCAGGGTTATCGGTTTGCGCAGGCGCAGACCGTCGCCCGACGGGACCTGCGCGCGTCGCACGGCGCCCTTATTCAGCTGCTGAACAAGCTGCGCGATGCAAGCGTGCATGACCGCGAACTCGAAGAGTGCTTCCAGCGCGACCTCCCCCTGAGCTACAAGCTGCTGCGCATCGTCAACTCGGCGGCGATGGGGCGGCGCGAGGTCTGGTCGATTGGGCATGCGATTCGACTGCTGGGCCGCGACTCGCTCTATCAGTGGCTGTCGCTGCTGCTGCTGGGCGGGGGCGGTTCGAGCGGCGTGCAGGGCGAGCTGTCACGCGCCTCGCTGGCGCGCGGCCGTTTCTGCGAGTTAATCGGGGCGGCGGCCGGCGTGCCGCGCGCCGGGCCGTCGCTGTTCATCACCGGCTTCTTTTCGCTCCTCGACGTCGTGCTCGGCGTGCCGATGCCCGAGCTCGTTGCGCAGCTCGATTTGGCCAGCGATGTGCGCAGCGCACTGCTGGAGCGCGACGACTTCTACGGGGCCGTGCTCACGCTGGCCGAAGCCTACGAAGAGGGCGACTGGGCCACCGTGCTGGTGGGTGTGGTCGACGCCGGCGTGGACGCGGCGCAGATCCCCGCGCTCTTCCGCGAGTCGCTGGCGTGGGCCAAGGCGCAGCGCACATCGGATCTCGCCGCGGCATAGACGCGCCGCTATGCACCGCCGGCCGCGTCTAGTGCCGAGGCGCCGGCAACCCGGCCTCGATGGCCAGGCGCACGCGTTCACGCTGGCGGTCGCTGCCGCCCACGAGCACGGCAATGAGGTTGTTGTGCTCGACGAACATCGGCGGCTCGGCCCATGGATTCGGCTGGCCCTGCGGAATGGCGGTCAGCGTGTCGATGGTGGCGCTCACCTTCTTGCGGGCGGTACTGTCGGCGAAGATCCACGCGAGCAGATGCGCCTTGCCGACACGCAGGCCCACCGGCTGCACCGGAAACTTCGGATGTGACGGCAGGGAATCGTCGGCGCGCGGCGCGAGCCCCGCATTGACGAGACGCTGCGTGAGCTGCTCCTGATCCCACCGTCCGGTGGCGGGTGCGCGCGGCGCGGTGCGCACCTGCTGCGCCACCGCATCAACGTCGCGCTTCTCCTTGGCGGCGCGCACCGCACGCGGATCTTCCGAGTTGCACGCCAGCAGGGTCAGCGCGACGGAGGCAGACAGGCACAGCCGGATGAAGCGAAGCATATTTGGAAATATGGCACATCATCCGCGTGACGACGGCGATGACGACGGCGAGGGGCACGTCCGGCTGGACAAATGGCTGTGGGCCGCGCGCTTCTTCAAGACGCGCGCGATCGCCGTCGAGGCGATCGCCGGAGGGAAGGTGCTGTACAACGGAGACCGTGCGAAACCGGCGCGCGAAGTGCGCGAAGGGGATGAGGTCCGCATCCGCATGGGGCCGTACGAGCACGTCGTGCATGTGCGCACGCTCAACCCCCGGCGCGGCCCCGCCAGGGACGCCGTGCTGATGTACGAGGAGACGGCGGCCTCGCAGGCCGCGCGCGCCAAGTTGGCCGAACAGCTCAAGGCGGCGAGCGCATTCAATCCACAGGCGTCGTGGACGGACTCCAAGAAGGACCGGCGCGACGTGCGGCGGATGCGCGGCAAGTCCTAGCGACGTCACGATGTCGCCGAAGCCCGCGTTCTAATTCGCCGCGAGCCGCGCCAGCGTCTGGTCGTCGAGGCGATGTCCGCCTTCGAACGTGATTGCTTCATAGCTCAGTTTCGCATCGTCCAGCCGGGCGTGCTCGGCGGCTACGCGATCAGCGGTCGCGAACCGGTCGCGGCTGCCAACGACCATCTGCACGCGCGTTCGGCGCAGCGGCGCGCCAGGCGACGCGATGTCGAGCTCGGGGGCAATGAGCCCACCCCAGCAGACGAAACGCGCCACGTTCACTCGGCCGCTCGCGACCCAGCGCGACGCCGTCGCCGTGCCCTGCGAGAAGGCGAGCACGTGAATTGGCGGTTCAGCGGGCACACCGGCACCGAGCGCTTCCACCAGCGCGTCGAGGTAGCCGAGGTAATCCGCGATTTCGCTCTCGCGGTCCTCGCGCGTCATCCAAGACGCCCCGACGCGCGCATCAGGCTGCGAGCCGTTCGCCCCTGGCTGGTAAAACCGCGAAAGCGCCTCGGGCGCCACCACCAAACGCCGCCCGTTGTCGAGCGCGGCGCACTGCGACGCGAAATCCCCGGCCAGCTGCCCGTAGCCGTGCAGCACGATCCACCACTCGTCCGCCAGCGACGGGACAGGGCCAAAAGCGGCATAGCGCGCCGTGCGCGTGACGGCGAGGTGCGACGTGCGAATCTCCGGCATGAAGGCAAGATGCGCCGCGGTGCGCCCCCTCAGCCAGTGGCGCGTTGCGCCAAGGCCCGATGGGCGACTACAATTCGCGCACTGAACCGGAGCCGACGAGAAATGTCCAGCCAGCAAAACGTGTCGCCGTCCTCGCAGGGATGGGGCGTAGCCGCCTTCATCATCATCCTCGCCATTGTGGCGAACACGTTGGCGTACAAGATCCATGAAGCGACGTACCTCAAGCCGGATGCACCGGCGGCGGCCACGGCGGAACATTAGGCTGGCTGTTACAAGGTGACGATGAGAGCGGCGGAGGCCATTTCGGCTTCCGCCGCATTGTGTTTTTCCGGGGGTCCGGCCGACACTCAATTCCGTGGCGTGTCTCCCCGCGTCGGGGCAGACGGCCCGCTCACGCGCCTACTCGATGACCGAAACCCTTCACTGCCCCACCTGCGCCGAACCGGTACCCACCGGTTCGCGCTTCTGCGCGCAGTGCGGCGGCGGCGTGCATCCGACCGGCACCGATCCCGGCGCCCGCTCCACGATGCGCGATCGGGCACGGCGGGAACTGATGGACCGGTTGCAGCTCGCCACGGCCGATGAGTTCGAGATCCTGCAGGAACTCGGCACCGGCGGCATGGCCTCGGTCTTCCTCGCGCTCGATCTCGCGCTCGGACGCAAGGTCGCCATCAAGGTGATGTCGCCGTCGCTCCTGCTTGCCGATGAAGTGGCAGTGGAGCGCTTCAAGCAGGAGGCCCGGACGGTCGCGGCGCTGTCGCATCCCCAGATCGTCCCTATCCACGCCGTGCGTGAGCTGGCGGGGCTCATGTTCTTCGTGATGCAGTACATCGAAGGCAAGTCGCTCGAGACGGTGCTCAAGGAAAGGGGGCCGCTCGCCTTTGGCACGGTTCAGTCGCTGCTCGTGCAGGTGGGCGGAGCGCTCGCCTATGCACACAAGCGCGGCGTCGTGCATCGCGATGTGAAGCCCGCCAACATCATGCTCGACAGCGAAGGCTGGCCGATCATCATGGACTTTGGCATCGCCAAGGGCGCGAGCGGCAGCAAGCTTACCCAGGCGGGCCAGCCGATCGGCACGCCGGAGTACATGAGTCCCGAGCAGTGCGTCGCCACCGTGGTGGGCGGGGCGTCCGACCAGTACTCGCTGGGCGTGGTCGCGTACGAGATGCTCACGGGCCAGTTGCCGTTCACCGGCGAAACTGGCATGGCCGTGATGATGGCGCACGCCATCGATCCGGTGCCGCCCATCGAGTCACTGCGCCCGGACTGCCCCGTTGCGCTTAGCAAGACGGTGCGCAAGATGCTCGAAAAGAAGCCCGAGCATCGCCACGCCTCGATGGCCGATGCCGTCGCGGCCTTGCGCGCCGCCACACTGACGTCGCCCGTCACGGTCACGCCGCCAAGCGCCGACCGCAGCTCGGGCGGACGCGTGGTGGGCCGCGTTGGGCGCCCGTCGAGGGCCTCAGATACTCCGACGTCGGTGCCGCGTGTGACGGCGAATGCCGCGCCCGCGGTCACCGAACCGCGCCTCAGCCCCCTGCGCGCCCGCATCCTCGAACGGCAGTCGAGTGCGGCGGCCGCCGCGAATCTCGCCGCCGTCGCCCGCGCGGAAGAGCGCCGGTCCACCGCACCATCGGTGATCACCACGCCGCTCGGCCTGCCACTCGTGCATCCTGCGGTCGAACGCGACCCCGAGGTCAGCGAGGGTGCGGTGGCGAGCATCGAACTCGCCAACGCCGAGCCCACGGTGGTGGTTGGCGAACGCGTGACGCTGCGCGCGATCATGCGCGATGCCGCGGGCCGCCGGCTCGGCGGGCGCGCCGCGACGTGGCAGAGCAGCGCGCCGCGCATCGCCAAGGTCAATGACGAAGGCACCGTCTTCGTGCTCGAGCGCGGGTCTGTGGAGATCAGCGCCACCTGCGAGGGGTGCACTGGCGCCGCCACGCTCTATGTGTCGCGGGTCAGCGTGCACCGGCTCACGGTGCATCCGCGCGTCAGCGACCTCGCGGTGGCGGATGAGCTGCAGTTGAACGTCGATCTGCACGATCGCACCGGCTCGCGACTCGGCGGACGCCTTGTGGAGTGGACGTCCACGGATCCCGCGGTCGCTGAAGTCGATCAGAGCGGGCGCGTCTTCGCTCGCATCGAGGGATGGACGACGATCATCGCCTCGAATGCGGGCATCAGCGCCTCACTGCCGCTGCAAGTGCATCCGGCGACGATTTCCGTCTTCCGCGTCGTGCCCGTGTCGGCGACGCTTGCGGTGGGGGAGACGCTGCAATGTCAGGCGCTCGCCGCCAACGCGCAGGGACGCATCATCCCCGATGTGGAGGTGTCGTGGGCCAGCGGCGACACGTCAATCGCCGCCGTGGCTCCGGACGGGCTGGTGCAGGCGCTGCGGCCAGGGATCGTGAAGATCGCGGCCGGCATCCGGGGACGCCGCGCGACGGTGAGCATCACCGTGTCGCGCGACGAAAGCGCCCGTTAGGTCTTGTGCCGGAAGGTGATCCGGCCGCGGCTCAAGTCGTACGGCGACACTTCGACCGATACGCGGTCACCAGCGAGCACGCGGATGCGGTGCCGGCGCATCTTGCCCGCCATCGTCGCCAGCACGTCGTGCCCATTCGTCAGGAGCACGCGGAACGTCGCGCTTGGCAGCACTTCGCTGACAGTCCCCTCGAGTTCGATCGCTTCTTCCTTCGCCATAAATCCGGGTTTTCGTTGAGCGGCCAGTACCGTCTGCCCCGGCCGCGGGGGAAGCAAGTAATCTAGTCTAGTACGAGGGTGGCGGACAGAGACGGCAGGGGGACAGCTGATAGAGGATAGATGCTAGATGGCAGGCTGCCGACCGTGGACGGGAGACAGCGGCTGTCTGATAGCTGGCATCGCGAACTCAGGCACTCGACGGCCGCCTGTTATCCTGCACCTCCTGCGGTTAGCGTCAAAGTCTCCCATCTTTCCCCATATGACCCGCCGAATCGCCATCGCCGTTGGGGCCGCCCTGTACGCGGCCCCGGTGCTGCTTGCCCAATCGCCGTCGGCGTTCGAGGCCGAGGTCCGCAAACGCACGCAGGCGGTGCTTCCGCAGGTCGTCGCGTGGCGGCGCGATCTGCACGAGCATCCTGAACTCGGCAACCATGAGACGCGCACCGCCGGCATCATCGCCGCGCAGCTGCGCTCGCTCGGGCTTGAAGTTCGCACGGGCGTCGCGGTCACCGGCGTCGTCGGCATTCTCCGCGGCGGCAGGCCCGGACCGTCCATCGCGATGCGCGCCGACATGGACGCACTGCCGGTGACGGAGGAAGGCAACTTGCCGTTCAAGTCGACCGTGAAGACGGAGTACAACGGACAACAGGTGGGTGTGATGCACGCCTGCGGGCACGACAATCACGTCGCGATTCTGCTGGGCGCGGCCACGGTGCTCGCCGGCATGAAGGCGCAGCTGCCGGGCACCGTTACGTTCCTTTTCCAGCCCGCCGAGGAAGGACCGCCCGCTGGTGAGCGCGGCGGCGCGCAGGTGATGATCGAACAGGGAGCGATCGACAATCCCAAAGTCGAAGCCGTCTTCGGCCTGCACGTGCGCCCCGGGAAGATCGGCGAGGTGGGCTACAAGGCGAACGGCGCCATGGCGAGCAGCGACGGCCTCGACATCACCATTCGCGGCCGCCAGACACACGGCGCGGTGCCGTGGGGTGGCATCGACCCGATTGTCGTCACCGCGCAGGTAGTGAACGCCCTGCAGGCCATCGTGTCGCGGCAGACGAACCTCGCGCAGGCGCCCGCCATTATCACCATCGGCTCGGTGCACGGCGGTGTGCGGCGCAACATCATCCCCGACAGCGTCGTGATGCAGGGGACGATCCGCATGTTCGACACGGCCATGCAGAACGACATCCATGACCGCATCCGTCGCACCGTCACCAAGGTGGCCGAGGCGTGGGGCGCCACCGCCACCGTGACGATTGCGCCGCAGACCCCGGTGGTGGTGAACGACCCGGCGTTGACCGAGCGCATGCGGCCGACACTCGAGCGCTACGCACGCCGCGCGTTCAGCGACCTTGCCTGGACCGCGTCCGAGGACTTCGCGTTCTTCGGCGCGCGCGTGCCCTCGCTCTACGTCTTCCTCGGCGTGACGCCCGACAGCATCCGCGTCGAGGACGCCGCGTCCAACCACAGCCCGCGCTTCGTCGCCGACGAATCGGCGCTTCCGTACGGCGTGCAGGTGATGACGGGCCTCGCCGTGGACTATCTCACCGCGCCGCGCGCGAAGCCGTAGGTGTTCGTTCCCGCCGCCGATCTCGCGCTGGGCCTCGTGGAGGCCGTGCGCTCGACCAATCCGCTGGAGCTGGTGGCCGTCGTGTTCGGCCTCGTCAGCGTGTACTTGTCCACGCGCGAGCACATTGCGAGCTGGCCGACCGCCATCGTGAACGTGGCAATCTTCTTTCTACTGTTCTGGAAAGCCAAACTCTACGCCGACGCCGTGCTGCAGCTCATCTACCTCGCGCTGTCGATTTACGGCTGGTACGAGTGGTTGTTTGGCGGTGAGCACAACTCGCGGCTGCTGGTCTCGCGCGCGCGGCGAATACACTGGGCAGTCCTCGTGCCGCTCTTCCTGGTCGGCGGCATTGGACTCGGCGCGATGCTCGCGCGCTACACCGACTCGCCAGTGCCGTACTTCGACGCGCTGCTCACCGCGGCCAGCCTCGTGGCGCAGTGGATGATGACGCGCAAGCTGCTGGAGAACTGGCTCATCTGGCTGCTCGCCGACATCGTCTACGTGCCGGTCTTCATCCAGCGTGGCCTTCCCTTCACCGCCCTGCAGTACGCCGTCTTCATGGCACTGGCAGCCATGGGGTGGTACGGATGGCGGCAGTCGCTGCGTGGCCAGCAACAGGCGCCCGCTGCGTGACGTGGCGCGTGGTGCTCACGGGGCCCGAATGCACGGGCAAGACCACCCTCGCGCGACGCATCGCGACGCGCCTCGGCGCCGCCTGTGTGCCCGAAGCATCGCGCGCCTATGCCGAAGCCCGAGGCGGACTGCTCTCGGCGGCCGACGTGGAGCCAATCGCTCACGCCACAATGGACGCACTCCACCGCGCAGCCGGCGATGGCGCGCCCGTGCTGGTGGCTGACACCGATCTCGTGAGCACGATGGTGTACGCCCGGGCGTACTACGGCGATTGTCCGGCGTGGATCGAAAAGGAATGCCGCGCGCAGCGCGCGGACCTCTACCTGCTCTGCGCCCCCGACCTGCCGTGGGAGGCGGACGGCGTGCGCGACCAGCCCGCCGAATCTGACCGCCAGACCATGCACGCCGCGTTCGCCAGCGCGCTGACGGCGCTCGATGCGAAAGTCGCGCACGTTACGGGAACGGGCGACGCACGAACTGACCGCGCGCTGCGCACCGTACTCGATGCCGCGCCGGCCGGGATCGCGCCGTGAATCCGACGAGCGTTCTGGAACTTGATGCCGCCATCCTGCAGGCATCGATCACGCTGCTGGCCTGCGGACTCTGCGCCGCGCTGTACGTGCGCTACGAACGGCTTTACTTCGCGTGGTTCGCCGTGGCGTGGGGCATGTACCTGGCGCGGCTCGGGGCGATTCTCGCGTTCGCCGTGCAGCAGGACCCCAAGTGGCTCTTCTGGCATCAGGTGTTCACCGGTGAAACGGCGCTCGCCCTGTTGTGGACGGCCATCGTCTTCAGCCGCGCCACCCGCTGGCGGCTGTCGTACTGGCTCGCCGTCGCCTTCCCGCCGTTGTGGTCATACATCGCGATCTACCGACTCGACAACTTCCTGCTCGCCGCCGGACCAGCGGTGCTCTTCCTGAGCATCGCGACCCTGGCCACGGGCGTGATGTTCCTGCGCTACCGGCTGGCCAATCCGTCGAGCGGCTCGTCAATGCTGTCGGTGACGTTCCTGCTGTGGGGATTGCATCACCTCGATTACCCGCTGCTGCGGGCGCGCGGCGTCTGGACGCCGTGGGGCTACTACATCGATATCATCTTCGTGCTTGGCGCCTGCGGCGGCATCCTGCTGCTCGTGAATCACGAACTGGCTGATGGCTTGCGTCAGCGCACGGCGGAACTCGAGCACTTGTCGCGCCGCATGGTGCGGCAGCACGAGGAGGAGCGCCGCCGGTTGTCGCTCGCCCTGCACGACGAGACCGCGCAGGTGTTCGCGGCGCTCAAACTCGAGCTGGGCGCCATCGGGGAGCGCGTGGATGACGCGCTGCGCCAGCGCGTGCAGCGCGCGGTGCTGCTGGTGGACGCGGGACTCACGCAGATCCGAGACGTGACGCACGATCTGCGGCCGTCGCTGCTCGATGACCTCGGCCTGCTCCCGGCGCTGCGTTCGCTCGTCGGCGAGTTTGCGTCGCGGCGCGAGGCGCCGACGACCTTCGACGCACCCGATGCGTTGCCCGTGGTCAGCGATGACGCGGAGGTGGCGTTGTTCCGTGCGCTGCAGGAAGGACTCGCCAATGTCGGCCGGCACGCCAGCCACGCGCCGGTGCGCGTCGTGGCGGACGCGCGTCACGACGGCGTGCGGCTCACCATCAGCGACGGCGGCCCGGGATTTGACGCGACACCAGGGCTCGAACGATTTGAGACCGCCGGCCATCTCGGACTCGCGGGCATGCGCGAACGCATTGCGGCCGTCGGCGGCGACGTGCGCGTGAAGAGCGCGCCGAACGCCGGCGTCACGCTTGAAATTGAAGTACCGCAGGCGGAGGATACCCGGTCATGACTACGCCTATCCGGCTGGTCCTCGTGGACGATCACGTCATCGTTCGCGAAGGGCTGCGCCATGTGCTCGAGGCGGCGCCGGAGTTCACGATCATCGGCGAGGGCGGCACCGCCGCCGAGGCGATGACGCTGGCGAGCGAGCTTCAGCCTGATGTGCTCGTGCTGGACATCTCGATGCCGGGAGGATCGGGACTGCACGCGGTGCCGGAGATCCTCGAACGCGCGCCGCAGGTTCGCATCCTGATGCTGAGCGTGCACGACGACGCCGAGTATATCCTGGAGAGCGTGCGGGTTGGCGCACACGGGTACTGCCGAAAAGACTCTGCGCCCGATGAGTTGCGCCGCGCCATCAAGACCGTGCACGAGGGCAACACGTATTTCTCCGCGCTCGTGGCACAGCGCGTGGCGCAGGCCCTGCGCGAAGGCAAATCGGCGCGCGATGCCGAGCCAACGCCGCCGCCGGGTACCGAAGTGCTCTCGCCGCGAGAGCGCGAAGTGCTGCGGTTCATCGCGCAGGGCCGCGCCAACAAGGAGATCGGCGCGCAACTCGGCATCAGCACGCGCACGGTCGAAGCGCACCGGCAAGCGCTCATGAAGAAGCTCCGCATCCATACCGTGGCGGGCCTCACCAGATACTGCCTAGAACACGGTATCGATGTAGGGTAAGTTCTTACGTACAAGTGGCAATTATCGGTCTTAGGGGAAATCCCTAATGTCCTTGCCATGCTCCCTTCAACTGCCAACACAGCCGCCCGCGTGACGCTTGCCGCCGCGGCTCTCATCTTGGTGACCACCGTCGCCGGTGCACAGCAGGCGACTTCAGCTCCCTCCAATTCCAACAGCGCGCCGGTGAGCGGTTCGAACAAGACCGCCGCCCGCGACTCCACGAAGGCCAAGAAGTCCACCTCGCTTGGTGCGGTCACGGTGACCGCGACCCGCCGGGCCACTGACGTGCAGGCGGTGCCGGCACCCGTGAGCGTGCTGGACTCGACCGTGCTCCGCGAACGCCAGCCCAACACCGCGGCGGATCTGCTGCGCGAACTTCCCGGCGTCGACGTGATCGGCACGGGCACCAATCAGGCGCGGCCGTCGATTCGCGGCCAGCGCGGCCAGCGCATTCTGCTGCTGCAGGATGGGCTTCGCCTGAACAACGCACGCCGTCAGCAGGATTTCGGCGAGATTCCCGGCATCGTTGACGTGGCCACCATCCAGCGCGTCGAAGTCGTGCGCGGTCCCGCGTCGGTGCTGTACGGCACGGACGCGATCGGCGGCGTGATGAACATCATCACCAAGGTACCGAGCTTTGCACAGGACGCGCCGATGATGGCGGGTTCGTTTGGCTATCGCTACGGCAGCGCTGGTGCGCTGACCCGTGGCGAGGGCTCATTCAGTGCACGCGCCGGTAACTTCGTGATGCTCGCGACAGCTGCCAAGCGCGATGCGGCCGACTACGACGCGCCCAAGGGGCGTTACGGCAGCGTGAACCTGACCAGGGACCAGACGCTGAGCAACGCCGGCGTCAACGACAAGAATGCGTCGGTCTACCTGGGCTGGCGCTACAAGACGGGCACCGGTGCGTTCGTGCGCGCCGAGACGTACGACGCGCGCAATGCCGGATTTGGCTACATCGATCCGGCGATTCTTGGCGGCGACCCCACCAAGATCGAGATCACGTACCCGACGCAGCACTTCACCAAGTGGAGCACCGGCTTCAGCACCGGCCTGCTCAACGCCAAGGTGTTCGACAAGGCCGACTTCACCGCGTACCGCCAGGTGAATGGCCGTGACCTGTCACAGTCGATCTTCGCGCCGTTCGGCGCGCCGTTCCCGCTGACGACGGGTGTGGATATCCAGACGCGCAATCACACCGACCTGACCACCGGCGGCCTGCGCGCCGAAGCAACCAAGCTGTTCTCTCGCGACATCATCGTGTACGGCGTGGACTACTTCCACGACAACGCCGTGGGTCACGACTCGAGCCAGACGACGGTCTTTGGTTTTGGACCGCCGAGCCCGAAATCCAAGGCCGTGCCGTCGCTGCCGTCAGCGACGCTGGCGAGCACCGGTGTCTTCATGCAAAACGATCTGCGCCTGCACGAGCGGCTCTCGCTGATCGTCGGCGGACGCTGGCAACGCGTGAGTTCGGACGCGCTGCCGACGGCAGGGCTGACGACCATTCCGCCAGGCGACGTGCAGTCGACCACGGTCTTTGCGACGAACGCGCTGTTCAAGGTGACATCGCAGCTCAACCTGGTGGCATCGCTGGGGCGCGGCTTCCGCGCGCCGAACCTGGTGGAGCGCTACTTCAACGGTCCGACGCCGGAAGGCTCGGCGTACCAGTCGGCGACGCCTGGGCTGAAGCCCGAACGGAGCCTCAACACGGATCTTGGCGCGAAGTTCCGCAGTGATCGCGTGGCGTTTGAAGCGTTCGTGTACCGCAATGATATTCGCGACGCGGTACGCATCTCGGCCACGGGGACGAAGATCAACAACCTGCCCGAGTACCGGAACGTGAACGTCGACAAGCTGCGGGCGAATGGCTGGGAAGCCACGGGAACGGCGCTGCTCAACGGCGGGTTCACGGTGTCGGCGAACTACTCGACGGTGAAGAGCAAGAACCTGCTCGACGCGTCGATCCCGATTGGCGACACGTTCTCGAGCAAGCTCGTGGGCACGGTGGGCTGGCGCGCCGCGGGCGGCCGCGGCTGGATGGAGTACGTGGTGCGCCGCAATGGCGAACAGAAGGACATCGTCGCCGGCTCGAGCCCGGTGGGCAACACGCTGCCGGCGTTCGTGGTGCACAGCGTGCGCGGCGGCGCGCACCTGTTCACGCTGCATGGTGTGCGGCAGGATCTGGACTTGCAACTAAACAACTTGACCAACAAACTGTATGCGGAGACGGCGAACGCGGGGTTCTTCCGGCCAGAGGCCAAGCGCAACGTGGTCGTCGCCATTCGTTCGAGCTTCTAACGACTGATCCTGCGCCGAACCCCTCGCGGCGCAGCTCCAGCCGGGTGCACGGCCCCTAGTCTCCCCGGGCACCCGGAACACCAACGGCCCGCATCCGGCATCGCCGGGTGCGGGCCGTCGGTGTTGCGTGGCAGCTACTTGACTGGACGAACGGGCACGGTCGCGTTAAGCGACTCGTCGAGGCGGTGGACGAAATCGGCGATGGTGCGCGCGGCGCCGATGAATCGCGCCGGATTCACCTTGTCCACCTCATCGGTGGCGCGGTGATAGTCGGGATGATCCTCGACGCCGAAGTACACGAACGGGATGCCTGCGGCGTGGAAGGACTCCTGATCCGATTGGCCGGTCCAGTTCTCCTGAGGCCCATGCTCGTTGGTGTCGTGACCGAGGAGGAGCTTGACGGGGGCGGCCGCGGCCGACGCCTCCAGCAGGGCGCGGAAGAACGGGTAGGGCGACGCGCCTGCGGCGTACAGCTCGTTCTTGTCGAGCCGCGCGACCATGTCGAGGTTGACGTTGGCGGCGATGCGCGTGAGCGGAACGGGCGGGGCGGCCACAAACGCGCGCGAGCCGCGCAGTCCGCTCTCTTCGCCGTCGAAGAACGCGAAGATCATCGAGTGCCGCGGCGGGTGCGTGGCGTACCACTCGGCGAGCGCGAGCACCACCGCGGTGCCCGAAGCATTGTCGTCGGCGCCGTTGAAGATGTCGCCATTGCGCGTGCCGACGTGGTCGTAGTGCGCGCTGACGACGATCACGCGACTGGTGTCGGCGCCGCGCGCGAGGGCGACGACGTTGACGCCTTCACGCACGGAGGTGTCGCGTCCCGTCACGGCGAATCGCTGCTCAAAGCCTGCGCCGAATGGTGAGAGCGCGGTGTGCGAAAGGCGGCGCACGAGGAGCGCACGGGCGGCCGCGTTTCCGCGCGTGCCGATGCGCCTCCCTTCCATGGAGTCGGCGGCCAGTTCGGTCAGCGTCCGCCACGTGACGGCGGAGTCGATGACGGCGGGAGCCGCGGGAGTCGCGAGGCGCTGCGCGCGGGCGGGGAGCGCGACGGCCAGCAGGGCGAGCGCGACGAGTGGAGAGCGGCGGAGTGTCATGACGAACGATACGTCGCGGCGGCGCCGGTGTGCGAGCCTACCGGGCGTGCCGGTGCATCAACTCCACGAGCTCGTCGTACATCGCTTCGGCGGCCTCGTCGCCCTTTCGAATGGCGGAGGCGGCGCAGTGCTTGAGATGATTGCGCATCAGCTCGCGCGACACGGCGCGCAGCGCCTCCTGTACCGACGACACCTGCATGAGGATGTCGGCGCAGTAGCGGTCGTCCTCGACCATCTTCTGCAGGCCACGCACTTGGCCTTCGATGCGGCGGAGGCGCGTGACGTTGCGCGACTTGATGTCGGCGTCGACGGCCACGGCGTGGCGCGGCGGGGCGTCGTGCGTGGCGCAGCCACAGCCGGCAGACTGCACGGGGAGCTTTCGGGGCATCAGGCGCGCGCCTCGCGCAGAAGGGGCACTGGACGCGGACGCCAGGTCCGCAGCCGCAGCGAGTTGGTGACGACGGAGACGGAACTGAAGGCCATCGCGGCGCTCGCGAGTATGGGACTGAGCTGCAGCGCAAACGCCGGATAGAGCGCGCCGGCGGCCACTGGAATGGCTACGACGTTGTAGACGAAGGCCCAGAACAGGTTCTGTTTCATCACGCGCATCGTGCGGCGCGAGAGCGCAATCGCATCGGCGAGTCCGTGCAGGTCGCCGCGAACGAGCGCGATGTCTGCCGCCTCGACGGCCACGTCCGTCCCCGTGCCGATGGCCACGCCCACGTCGGCCTGCGCGAGCGCGGGCGCGTCGTTGATGCCATCGCCGACCATCGCGACCACCGCGCCGGTGCCCTGCAGTCGCCGCACCTCGGCCACCTTGCCGTCGGGCAGCACTTCGGCGACGACGCGCGGAATCCCCGCCTGTGCGGCGACGGCCTCGGCCGTGCGGCGGTGATCGCCGGTCAGCATCACGACGTCGAGGCCCATCGCGACGAGGCGCGCCACCGCATCGCGCGACGTGGCGCGCAGCGGATCGGCGATGGCGATCAGGCCGGCGAGCTCGCCATCGACGGCAATGAAGACCGGTGTCTTCGCCTCGTGCGTGATGCGCGCGGCATCGCTCGCGAGCGGCGAGACATCGACGCTCCAGTCGGCGAGAAGCGCGGCGTTGCCCACGGCGAGTGCGCGACCGTCAACAATACCGGTGGTCCCGCGGCCGGGCACGGCCGCAAACGACTCGGCTCGAGAGAGCGCGAGCCCGCGCGACGCGGCATGCGCGACGATCGCGGCGGCCAGCGGATGCTCGGAACTGCGCTCGATGCTCGCCGTGAGCCGCAGCAACTCGTCCTCGGACGACACCGCGCCCGTATGCACGAAGTCGGTGACACCCGGCTTGCCTTCGGTGACGGTGCCGGTCTTGTCGAGCACGACGATCGTGACGTCGCCGGCGCGCTGCAGCGCTTCGCCGCCCTTGATGAGCACACCGAACTCGGCGCCCTTGCCCGTTGCTACCATGACGGCGGTCGGCACCGCGAGTCCCATGGCGCAGGGGCACGCGATGATGAGCACGGCAATGGCGGAGACCAGGCCGCGCACCGACGCGACGCTGGCGGTGGCGCCGCCGTGCGTCAGTGCGATGTACCAGGCGGCGAACGTCACGACGGCCAGCACCATGACGGAGGGAACGAAGACGGCGCTGACGCGGTCGGCCATCGCCTGGATGGGCGCGCGCGAGCCCTGCGCGTCGCGCATGAGCTGCACGATGCGCGCGAGCACGCTGTCGGCGCCCACGGTGGTGGCGCGCATCTGGAAGGCGCCGTGCCCGTTGACGGTGCCGCCCACGACCGTGTCCGCCACGCGCTTCATCACCGGCATCGACTCGCCGGTGAGCATCGATTCGTCGAGGTCGCTCGCGCCGCTCACGATGATGCCATCCACCGGCACGCGCTCGCCCGGGCGCACCACGACGTCATCGCCCGGAAGCACGTCATCGATGTCGAGATCCGACTCCACGCCGGCGCGTACTACGCGCGCCGTGCGCGGCCGCAGCCGCGCGAGGGCGCGCAGCGCGGAGGCGGTGCTGCGCTTGGCGCGCGCCTCGAAGGCGTTGCCGGTAAGAATGAACGCGGTGATGATGATGACCGCTTCGTAGTAGACGTCGGGCGCGACGCCGCGTCGGCTGAAGAAGGCCGGCGCCACCGTGGCCGCGGCCGAGTAGAGAAATGCGACGCCGGTGCCGACGGCGATGAGCGTGTTCATGTCGGCCGCGCCGTGCTTGAGCGCCGCCCACGCACGGGTGTAGAAGTGCCTCCCCGCCCAGGCCATCACGGCCACGGTGAGCAGCAGGCTGCCGTAGCTGATGATCCGCGGGTCGAGATAGTAGGTCCACGCGGCGTGCTTGACGAACCACGGCGTGAAGAGCCGCTCCTGCCACCGCATGAGCGGATCGTTGCCGGGCGCGCCGCTGACGTGCGACGTGTACATCATCAACGGCATCGAGAAGAACATCGCGACGGCGCCGGCGATGCCGGCCACGATGGCGCGCAGGCGCAGTCGACGGAACTCTTCTTCCTGGTGGCGTTCGTTCTCGTCCTGCGCCTCGAGCGATGTCTTTTCGCCGCGCGGGATCTCCGCCTCGTAGCCCGTGTCGCGTATGCGGTCGACCAGCGCCTGCGGCGACACCACGGTGGGATCAAACGTGACCGTGGCGTTGTTGAGCATCAGGTTGACGGTGGCATCCTGCACGCCGTCCACCTTGCCCAGTGCGCGCTGCACGCGCGACTGACAGGCGGCGCACGTCATGCCGCCCACGGGAATGGTCACGTGGGAGGCCGTCACGGCGCGGGGGGCGGCGGTCACCACGATACGCTCCTAGACCGTGGCGACTGGACGCGGCTGGAAGCCCTGGTCGCGCACGGCGTCGAGGATGTCCTCGAGCGTGCGTTTGGCGGGATCGTACGTCAGCGCGGCGCTGCCGACGAGCACTTGCTCAACCTCAATGCCGTCGAGCGCGCGCAGCGCCTTCTGCACGCTCATCACGCAGTGTCCGCAGCTCATGCCATCGATGGCGAGGTTCAGCGAGGTCATATGAATTCCTGGTGCAGGGGAAGGGGCGGAGTGAGGTAACGAGGAAGGGTCAGGTGCAGGGGCGGAGCTTGGCGCGCCGTGCGGCGCGACGAGGCGAAGCGAGGCAACCACTTGCTCGCGTGCGCGGCCCGTGCCCTGAATCTGTATACCCCCCTCCCCTATGTCAAGCGAGGCGCGTCAGGGCGTGCGCGGCTCCTGCATCAGGGCCAGCACCTCGCGCAGCGGGGTGCGGCCGGCGTCGTCGCGGCGCAGGGCGCGGACATGCGCGGCGAGCGAATCGAAGGGGATCTTCCCCTCGTTGGCGGTCACGTACTGCTGGATGTGCGCCGCGCGCTCCAGCCAGACGCCGCGTTCTCGATACGCGGAATCAAGCACGAGCACGAGCGGCGTCGCCGTGTGGCCGTTGAGCAGGTGCGTGTTGAGCAAGGCCAGGCCATCGGCGCGGCGCAGCACACGCAGTTCGATGCCCGGCAGCCGATCGGCGAGGCGCGCGAGGTACGGTACGGCTTCCGGCGAGTCGCTGCACGCAAGATCCGCGACCACGAGCAGATGCCACGCTCCGGTTGGCCGCGGCGATTCGCGCAGCACCGCGGCAACCGACGCCGGCGCACGCTTGTTGGCGGCCGCCCACTTGTCGGCGCGCGTCGTATCGGACACCAGAAAGGCGTGATACGACAGGGCACGCGCATACGCTGCGGCTACGGTCTCCTGCGCGCCGAGTACGCGGCCGCCGGTCATGGCGAGAGCGAGGAGGATGCCGCGACACGTGCTGCCCATACCGTGCATGGTGCACCGAGCGCAGCGCGAGCGCCAGATGCGGCGCATGCCTAACGCGGCGCGCGACGCTCGGCTCTTCAAGAGAGGAGCATCACGCCTTGCAGCCGTCGGATCCCGATGGCGCTACCTTCGATGCATGATCAACTCGACCATTCCCCAGCGCACGCTCGGATCGCAGGGACTCCGCGTCTCGGCCATCGGGCTTGGCTGCATGGGATTCTCGGAGTTCTACGGCGACGCCGCGTATCGCGCGTCCGTCGACAGCGTCGCGGTCATCCACCACGCCCTCGACATCGGCATCACGCTCCTCGACACGGCCGACATGTACGGGCCGTACACCAACGAAGAACTCGTCGGGCGAGCCGTGCGCGGACGTCGTGACGGCGTGGTCATCGCGACCAAGTTCGGTATCGTGCGACATGCCTCGGACCCCGCCAAGCGCGGCGTCAACGGCCGCCCGGAGTACGTGCGCTCCTCGTGCGAGGGCTCGCTGCAGCGGCTCGGCGTGGACACCATCGATTTGTACTATCAGCACCGGCGTGACAAGAGCATCGACATCGAGGAGACGGTCGGCGCCATGTCGCAGCTCGTGCAGGAAGGCAAGGTGCGGTTCATCGGCCTGAGCGAGGTGTCGTCGGAGACACTGCGACGCGCGCACGCCACGCACCCCGTCACCGCCGTGCAAAGCGAGTGGTCGCTGTGGACGCGCGATTGGGAGCGCACGACCTTCGCCACGGCGCGCGCGCTGGGTGTGGGCATCGTGCCGTACAGCCCGCTTGGGCGCGGTTTCCTGACGGGAGCCGTCACGGCCGACTCGTCGTTCCCCGATGGCGACTACCGGCAGACGACGCCGCGATTTGTCGGCGACAACCGCGCGAGCAACCTGGGCATCGTGGACTCGCTGAAGGTGGTCGCCGCGGCCAAGGGCTGCACGCCGGCGCAGGTGGCGCTGGCGTGGGTGCTGTCGCGCGGTGAGGACGTGGTGCCGATTCCGGGGACGACGCGCAGCGCGCGGCTCGACGAAAATGCGGCCGCGACATTCATCGGACTGAGCGCCAGCGATGTCGCGCAACTCGCCGAGGCGATCCCCGCTGATGCGGCCGTGGGCGAGCGCTACCCCATGGGGATGAAGGCGCTGCTCGACGATTGACCTCCGACAACAAAGGGCGAAGGGCGCGAAACATCATCATCTGAACAACGGCGCGCCACGCAGAGTCTGCGTGCCGCGCCGTTGATTGCAATCGTACCTCTTCGTGCCCTTCGTGTTCCTTCGTGCGCTTCGACTTTGCGGTAGACGGAACGCGGAACTACTTCAACCGCTCCTTCGTCACGCGCGGCACAGGCGTACACGTGGGCCACGTGCGCGGCGCCTGC
>JAHFCT010000049.1 GCA_023249375.1 Gemmatimonadota bacterium
GCCCGCACCGACCTCCGCCCAGGCAGCGCCAACTGCCGCCGCGGTGCTCGCGGCCGCGCCTGCCGCTCAGCCGGCTGCACCGGACATGCTCGACCCCGTGTACCCGACCGAGGCGGGCGTCTACCTAGTCACCGAAGCCAAGGGCAAGGCGCCGACCTTTCAGATGGTGGAGCCAACGCCGTTCGTGCTCGCCAAGACAGGCGGCCTCGTGGGCAGTCTGAAGGGTGTTGCCACGGCAGGTATCGCCAGCGCAGACAAGAAGGCGGTCATCCGCGGCGCGACCGCAGTGGCGGCGACCACGGAGAAGACCCCCTCGTTCATTTTCGTCTGGGACAACGCACCAGCTGGCGCGAATCCCGCGGGGCTGACGTTCGGCGGCATTCAGCGTCCCAACGAGTTCTCGCTCATCGCCATGGACGTGGTGCCGAATGGTCGCGAGGCCATCCTTTATGCCACCAACAGTTGGGGTTCGCAGACCGGCGCACAGGGTGCGAAGGGCACCTACGACCTGTTGTTTGCGCGCATCAAAGCGGGCGTCTACCGCGTGAACCTGAAGAACGCGCTCACGGCCGGCGAGTATTGCTTCGTCGCCCTCGGCAAGGACGTGGCGAGTACCACGCGGCTCTGGGACTTCACCGTTCGCTGAGCCGCCGCGCAGGCGTCGCGACGGAACGGACGGGTCAGCCACAGTTGGCTGGCCCGTCTTTCGCTCGGGGCGTGCACCGATCACCAGAGCCAGCCGCGCGTCGCGTGCACGTCGCGTGCGAGTCGCGTACGCGTCGCGTACGCGTCGCGTGCCCTTGCTGGATCGCTCGCGGACCGCAAAGATTACCTCGCTGATGTGCTACGGCGACGCTACCGATCCTCGCTGCCCGAACGTCGAACGACTTTCTCGGGTGGAGCGCCCTTGAGCGACCAGAAGATTTGCCCGACGTGCGGGACGGAGTACCCGCTCAGCGAGCGTTTCTGCGGGCGCGACGGCACGGTGCTGCGCGCCACCAGCGCGAGCGGCGACTTGATGGGGTCGATTGTCGGAGAGCGCTACAGCGTCCTGCGGAAGCTCGGCGAGGGCGGCATGGGTCAGGTCTACCTGGCCGAGCATGTGAAGATGGGGCGCAAGAGCGCCCTGAAGGTGATGCACCCCGGCATGAACCAGGACGCGGACGCCATCGCGCGGTTCAACCGTGAAGCCGCGAACGCCAGCCGGCTGAACCACCCGAACATCTGCGGCATCTACGATTTCGGCGAGACGTCCGACGGGCTCATCTTCCTCGCGATGGAGTTCATCGAGGGACAGTCGCTGACGTCGCTTGTGGCCCAGAGTGGCCCGCTGCCGCCGGCGCGAGCCGCCGCCATCATCCTGCAGAGCGCCGAGGCGCTTCAGGCGGCACATGACGCGGGCATCGTGCACCGCGACCTGAAGCCCGACAACATCATGATCGCGAGGAATCGCGACGGATCGGACTTTGTGAAGGTGGTGGATTTCGGCATCTCCAAGGCGCACGGCAGCGACGCGCAGAAGGTGACGAAGACGGGGTTGGTGGTGGGCACGCCCGAGTACATGAGCCCCGAACAGGGCATGGGCGACAAGCTGGATGGCCGCAGCGACATCTACTCGTTGGGACTCGTCGCGTTCAACTGCCTCACGGGGAAGCTTCCCTTCTCCGGCGAGTCAGCGCAGGAAGCGATGATCGCTCGTCTCATCGAGCGCCCCAAGACGCTCGCCGAGATGCGACCGGACGTCGCGTGGCCCGTCGAGGTTCAGCGGGTGATGGACAAGGCCTTGGCGCGTGAGACGGCGTCTCGGTACGCAAGTGCCGCACAGTTCGGTCGCGACTTGTGGGCCGCGTGCGAGCGCATGCCCGCCTCACGGGCGGCGACCGCCGGCACCGAGGTGCTCTCGTCGACGCCCGCGGGTGGTGTGATCGCGGCGACGCACCACTCCGCTCTGTCGCACGATGACCTCCGCATCGAGTCGCCGGCTCGGGACGCGGCGGCATCCGCAGGGAGCGTGGCCGCGACGGCGTGGGCGAAAGTGAAGAGAGAGTGGATCGCCGCCGCCGTGATTGTGGCCGGCGCGCTTGGCGGAGGCGGCTATGTACTGACGCGCGCTGGAGGGGGTGGTGGCGCTGCGGCGCCGAACGACAGCACGGCGAACCAAGCCAGCCAGTCTGCGGCACCGTCGGCGCCGACGGCGGCAACCCCAAACGGCGCCTCGACGACGCGCGGCACGACGCTGCTGAAGAAGAACCTCATGAATCCGGCGGCGAGCGGCGCTGAGCCCGCGAAGGTCGCCGCGCCGCCGCTGTCGCCGCAGAAACTGCGCGCCGCGGCGGGCCTCGTGAAGCTGTGGCTGCCAAAGGCCGATTCCATCACCGAAGGCTCGGCACAGCGCGCCATCGACGATCTCGAACCGTTTGCGGAGCAACTGTCCGGCGTCACCAAGGGGAATGCCTACTACGTGCTCGGCCTCGCGTATTTCAAGCGCAACAAGACGCTGGACGGCTGCATGAACTGGATCAAGGCGCGGCCCCTGGTGGCCGGAGCAGAACTGACGCGCATCAACGATTTCATCGACCAGTTCTGCAAGTGATGGCCCGTGCGCGCCGGGTTCGTTCGCGCCGGGTTCGTTCGCGCCGGGTACGTTAGCGCCCGGCTCGCTCACGCCAGGCGCGCCGCTACTTCATCCGGCTCTGTGCCTCACTGATGACATCCTTGTACGTGTTCAGGATGCGGTCCCACGGCACGAAGTTCTCGTCGTCCTTCACCGAGACGCCGGCGAACCGGTTGCGTTCACTGACGATCTTGAGCGCGTACCGCAGCGGCGCATCGTTGCTGCGCTTCAGGATGATGCGTGTACGGATGACCACGTCGTTGTTCTCGCCGTACGTCTTCAGCTGCCACGCGGTGCGCAGGTAGCCCGTCTGGCTGTCGGAGTTCTCGAGCACGTCGAAGTGGCTGAGGACGATGCTCGAAATCAACTTCCACGCCTGCTCCTCGGTGTACTTGCCCACTTCAACGGTCACATTGACGTTGGCCTGGTCGCTCGCCACGGAGGCCGCGTACGAGTCGTCCTGCCGAAGCGAGATGACATCCTCGAGCGGCGGCACCGGCGCATTCGCCTGGGCGCAGTACTCGCGCTCGTACGAAATGAACGCGAGTTGCTCCACGCGCACCTTCACGCAGGAGCCGTCGGCGATCTGCACCAGGAACGACCCATTGGCCGCGAACTTCTGGTTGACGATGATGCGCGAGTTCGGCGGACCCGCGACGTTCACGACACGCCCGCTGAGCGTCAGGCGGTCATTGAGCGGCGGATCGGGCAGCCCGTCCTTGTTGCAGTACGTCGCTTCCCTCTGCAGGAAGCCCGCCTTCTTGGCCGTCACCGAGCTGCAGGTGCCGCGCTTCACCGTGAACTCGGCGTCCGCCTCGCCGATCTTCGTGTCGTTGTCGAACAGCTGGGCGCCGGCAGGGCCCGCGCTCACCAACACCTTGCGGTCCACAAGTTCCAGCTTCTCCGCCGCCGGCGGCATGTCGCCGCCCTTATCCCAGCGATAGACGCGCTTGAGCGTCGCGAAGCCGCGCTTGGTGATCTCGACGGTGGTCGCCTTCCCCTCTTCGACTTCGAGGTCGAGACTCTTCGTTCCTTTGGCGTCGCCGTTCACGATGATCTGCGCATCGTACGGCAGCACCTGCAGCTGCACGATGCGTTTGGTCAGCGCGATGGTGTAGTTCTTGTCCTTGTACTCCGCGCCCTTCGGGAAATTGCGCCGCACTTCGCGGAATCCCTCGAGCTTGACGAGCACGACGTTGTCGTCGTTCTTCTCAAGCTTCAGTTTGGCCTGGCCTGTTCCCAGCGCCACGAGAGAGCTGTCCTGGGCCTTGAGTTTGTAAATGGTCGCCGTGGCCGGGTCTGCCGTGATGTTCAGCGTCTGCGCCGCGACGGGGACGGCAGAAGCAAGGATCAGCAGCGATGCAACAGTCACATAACGCATGGGGGGGCATCCGTTAGGGAGAGTGGGCGACCATCGGAGCGGACAAGACAACAGCCTGGTCGCCGTGATCCGCATAAGGTAGGATCGGAGACAGGGGCCAGCAAGCGAGCGACGGAAGAATCCATGCGAGCGCCACGCAGCGCTCGTTCGCGACCCCCTTGCGGACGGATTCCGTCGGGCGGGACGTCGCGGGTCTAGCCCCCGCCAGCTGCCCCGTCGGCGCCACGAATCCGCATCAGCCCTTCCTGCGCCACGGAGGCAACCAGTTCACCCGCTCTGGTAAACACCGACCCGCGCGTGAACCCCCGCGCTCCCGCCGCCGTCGGGCTGTCCATCGCATAGAGCAGCCAGTCGTCGGCGCGGAACGACCGATGCAGCCAGACCGAGTGGTCGAGCGACGCCATCTGCAGCCGTCGGTCGCGCATGGCGATGCCGTGCGGGAAGAGCGCCGTGGGCAGCAGCCCGTAGTCGGAGGCATACGCGAGCGCGGCCTGATGAATGATGGGCTCGTCCGGCAGGCGCGAGATCACGCGAAACCAGACATGCCGGAGCGGTTCGCGCTTGTCGGCCTTGAAGGGGTCGATGGTAATCACGGGCCGGAAGTCGAACGGCCGGTCCTGCGTGAGCACGGCGCGCATCGCTTCGGGAATCCGGTCCGCCATCTCGCGAATGACATCGAGCTCGGGGGGCAGCGACTCTGGCGGCGGCACCTCGGGCATCGCGGTCTGATGCTCGAGCCCTGGCTCGTGCACGTGGAACGAGGCCGACAAGTGGAAGATCGCCTCGCCGTGCTGGATGGCGGTGACGCGACGGCTGGTGAAGCTACCGCCGTCGCGTGGCCGGTCGACAAAGAAGATGATCGGCGCCTTGAGGTCGCCGGCGCGCAGGAAATATCCGTGCACCGAGTGCGCGTCCCGTTCGGCTTCCACCGTGCGCTTGGCGGCCATGAGCGACTGCGCAAAGACTTGCCCGCCAAAGACGCGGCCGGTGCCGATGTCGCGGTTGTTCCCGCGGTAGATGTTCACCTCGAGCGGCTCGAGCTCCAAGAGCGCGAGCAGCTCGTTGACGACGGCTTCGTCACTCGCCATACGGGATCCAGATGTTCTTCACCTGCACGGCCTGACGCAGGAAGGCACGGCCTTCACCGTCCGCCGCGTCGAGCCAGTCGGATTCCCCGACAGCGCACCACGTGCGTTTCATGTTGGCCGCCGAGGCGAGCTCCACCGCCTTCACGCCCGCCGCGGAGCCGCGATACCACACGGCGTCCACGTCCTCGTGCTCGGCGAGCACCTTGGCCAGCGCATCGCGCTCGCCGGTGACGATGTTGACGACGCCGGAGGGAAGGTCGGACGTGTCGAAGACCTGATACAGATCGGTGGCGGCGAGCGGATGTGGTTCGCTGGGAATCGCGACGACCGTGTTGCCCGTCGCGATGAGCGGGGCAACGAGCGAGATGAACCCAAGCAGCGGCGCCGATGACGGTGCGGCCACGCCCACCACGCCAATGGGCTCATGCATCGCCAGCGCGACGCCGCGAATAGGCACGCTGTGCACCGCGCCGTCCCATTTGTCGGCCCACGCCGCATAGGTGAAGAGACGGCGCACGCTCTCCTGCACCTCGCGTTTGCCGGCAGCGGCGGTGGCGCCAGTCATCGAGGCGATGCGCGCGGCAAACTCGCCGCTGCGTGCGTCGAGATTTTCCGCGATGTAATACAGGATCTGCGCGCGCAGGTGTCCCGTGCTCGCACTCCAACCACGCGACGCGGCGTGCGCCGCCTCCACCGCGTTGCGGATGTCCTTGCGGTTGCCGTCGCCGACTTCGCCAATGAGCTTGCCCTTCGGCGAGACGACGCCGCGCGAGTAGCCTGAGTCCGGCCGCACTTGCTTGCCGCCGATGAACAGCTTCGCAGTACGATCGATCCCGCCTGCGGCGGAAGAGATGGTAGACGGTCGATGGTGGATGGTAGAAGAACGGCGGGGCGTGCTCACGCCTTCTACCCTCTGCCCTCTACCTTCTGCCTTCTGCTTCACATACTCCCACATCCCCTCTCGGCCACCCTCTCTACCAAACCCACTCTCGCGATATCCGCCGAATCCGGCGGCCGCGTCAAAGAGGTTGGTCGCATTCACCCACACCACGCCCGCCTTGATCTTGGGCGCGATGTCGAGCGCGAGATTGATGTTCTCCGTCCACACCGACGCGGCGAGGCCGAAGGGTGTGTTGTTCGCGAGCGCCACCGACTCTTCGGGCGTGCGGAACGTCATCGACACGAGCACGGGGCCGAAGATCTCCACCTGCGCGATGGTGCTCGACGGAAAGACGTCGGTGCACAACGTCGGCGGATAGAACGATCCCTTCGACGGCACTTTCCACGACGGCTGCCAGACACTGGCCCCCTCGGCGCGTCCCTGCTCGACGAGCGTGCGAATGCGTTCGAGCTGAATCGGCGCCACGATGGCGCCCATGTCCACCGCCTTGTCGAGCGGGGGCCCAACGCGAAGTTTTTCCATTCGCGCCCTCAACTTGGCGTGCAACTTGTCGGCGATGCCTTCCTGCACGAGCAGGCGCGAGCCCGCGCAGCAGACCTGTCCCTGGTTGAACCAGATGGCGTCCACCACGCCCTCGACCACACCGTCGAGATCGGCATCCTCGTAGACAATGAACGGGCTCTTGCCGCCGAGTTCGAGCGAGAGTTTCTTGCCGCTTCCGGCGGTCGCGCGGCGAATGATCTTGCCGACTTCGGTGGAGCCGGTAAACGCGATCTTGTCGACCTTGGGGTGATTCACCAACGCGGCACCTGTGTCGCCGTCGCCGGTAATGACATTGAGCACGCCGGCCGGCAGTCCGGCCTGATGCGCGAACTCCGCAAAGAGCAGCGCGGTGAGCGGCGTGAACTCCGCCGGCTTGAGCACCACCGTGTTTCCGGCGGCGAGCGCGGGTGCGACTTTCCACGAGAGCATCAGCAGCGGGAAGTTCCACGGGATGATCTGTCCGACCACGCCGATGGGCCCGTAGCCCGCAAATTCGGTGTCGGCGAGCTGCGCCCACCCCGCGTGATGATAGAAGTGCCGCGCGACGAGCGGCACGTCGACATCACGGGTCTCGCGAATCGACTTGCCGTTGTCGAGCGTCTCGAGCACGGCAAACAGGCGAGCGTGCTTCTGCACCATGCGGGCCAACGCGTACAAGTGCCTGGCGCGCGCGTGCGGCGTAAGCTTGCTCCACGCCGGGAACGCCTTGCGCGCCGCGGCCACCGCTGCGTCGACGTCCTTGGCGGTGCCTTGCGACACCTGCGCGAGCGCCGCGCCGGTGGAAGGATCGTGCGTCGCGAAGGTCTTGCCGGCCTTGGTCCACTGGCCGCTGATGAAATGCCCGAACTTGGCATCATGCGCCGCAAGCCACGCGCGCGCTGGCGCGTCCGCTTCGAGCGCGGGGCCGTACTCCATCGTCTGGAACAACTCGGCTACGGTCGCCATGGTCTTCAGGGCATCGGGTGGTGGTGCGCCGCGGCGTAGCGTCCCGTCACGAACATCTCGAGCTGGCGCTCGAGGTCGGTGAGCAGGCTGCTGGCGCCAAAACGGAACAAGTGCGGCTCGAGCCATTCGCGGCCGAGCTCTTCATTCATCAGCATCAGGAATTCGAGCGACTGTTTGGCGGTGCGAATGCCACCGGCCGGCTTGTAGCCAACGAGAAAACCGGTGCGTTCGCGGTATTCGCGAATCTGCCGCACCATGGCGAGCGAGACGGGGAGCGTGGCGTTCACGCCCTCCTTGCCCGTGGACGTCTTGATGAAGTCGGCGCCGGCCTGCATGGCGACCCAACTGGCGCGCGCCACATTGGTGAGCGTCGCGAGTTCGCCCGTGGCGAGAATCACCTTGAGATGCGCTTCGCCGCACGCCTCACGGAACGCGCGCACTTCGTCGTAGAGGTGCTGCCACTCGCCGGTAAGCACGTGGCCGCGCGTGATGACGACGTCGATTTCGCGCGCGCCGGCCTGTACCGAGGCGCCAATCTCTTCGACGCGCTGTGCGAACGGCGACAGTCCTGCCGGGAATCCCGTCGAGACCGCCGCGACCGGAATACCACTGCCCTCGAGCGCGGCCACCGCGGTGGGCACCATGGCGTGGTACACGCAAACGGCGGCGACGGTGGGATGTAGCGACTCGACGCCGAGTGCCTGTTCGATGTCGGGACGCAGCGGATGCCGCGCCTTGGCGCAGAGCCGCTTCACGTTGCCGGGCGTGTCGTCGCCGCTCAGCGTGGTGAGGTCGATGAGCGTCATCGCGCGCAGCAGCCACGCGGCCTGCCATTGCTTCTTCACCGTGCGTCGCGTGCCAATCGTCGCCGCGCGCCTCTCGGCCGCGCTCTTGTTCACGCGAATGGCACGCACGCGCTCAAGGTCGAGCGGCTCGCCGGGGTTGCGCGGAACTCCGCTCACGGCCGCAACCGGTGCATCATGCGCGGAAATGCGATGCACTCCCGAATGTGCGGGCTGCCGCAAATCCAGGCGACGGTGCGCTCGAGGCCGAGCCCGAAGCCCGAGTGCACGAACGTGCCGTACTTGCGCAGGTCGAGATACCAGCCGTACGCCTCCATCGGCAGCCCCTCGTGCTTGATGCGCGCCACGAGCTTGTCGTGGTCGTCTTCGCGCTGCGACCCGCCAATCATCTCGCCGTACCCCTCGTGCGCTAGCAAGTCGGCGCAGAGCACGGTGCGCGGATCGTCGGGGTTCTCCTTCATATAGAACGCTTTCGCTTCCTTGGGATAATTGCATACGAAGACCGGGCGGTCGTAGTCGGCGACGAGCAGCGCTTCGTCTTCGGCGCCGAGGTCGTCGCCCCACTTGATGCCGCTGCCCTTCTTCTGGAGGATCTCCACCGCCTCGGTGTACGGAATGCGCGGGAACGGCGCCTTCACGGTCTCGAGTTTCGAGATGTCGCGCTCGAGTTCCTTCAGTTCTGCCGCGCGGCGCGTGAGACAGCGCTCCACGACGTAGCAGACGAACTCTTCCTGCAGGTCCTGGTTCATTGCCTGATCGTACCACGCCATCTCGGGTTCGATCATCCAGAACTCGGTGAGATGGCGGCGCGTCTTGGACTTCTCGGCGCGGAATGTCGGGCCAAAGGTATAGATGCGCCCGAAGGCGGCGGCCGCCGCTTCGCCGTAGAGCTGCCCCGTCTGCGCGAGGTACGCCATCCCCTCGTCGAAATACTCGGTCGCGAACATCCCCGAGCGCTCGCCTTGCGACGCCGTGAGAACGGGCGTGTCGACATGCAGGAAGCCGCGCTCGTAGAAGAAGTCGTGAATGGCCTGCTCGACCTCGTGGCGTACGCGGGCAATGGCTACCTGCCGCGGCGAACGGAGCCAGAGGTGCCGGTTGTCGAGAAGAAAATCGACGCCGTGCTCCTTGGGCTGAATCGGGTAATCGAGCGGGCTGGTGCCGACAATCGACAGCGCGGTCACGCCGAGTTCGAAGCCGCCCGGCGCGCGGTCATCGGCGCGCACTTCGCCGGTGACGGCCACGCTGGTTTCGAGCGTGAGTTCAGCGAAGCGCGCCCAGTCCTCCTCGGCGAGCTGTTTCTTGACGAGGACGCACTGCAACGGCGTCGCGCTCCCGTCGCGCATCACGATGAAGGCCACCTTGCCGCTCGAGCGAAGGTGACTCACCCAGCCGCGGACGGTGACGGTCTGGCCGGTGAAGCGCGAGAGCTGATCGATGCGGGCAAACGTCTGGGACACGCGGTTACTTCCCCTGGTAGCTGATGCGGTACACGGTGCCGCTCAGGTCATCGGTGATGTAGAGCGACCCGTCGGGCGCCTGCGCAATGCCCGTGGGCCGGTGGTTGCGGACAATCGCCGGCGACGGATCGGCCGTGCGGTTGCCCTTGAAGAACTCGGTGACGAAGCCGTCGGCAAACGTGCGGGCAGCACCAGCCGGCTTGCCATCCTTGAGCGGCAGGAAGGACACGCGAAAACCATCCTGCACCAGCGGCGCGCGGTTCCACGACCCGTGGAAGACGACAAACGCACCGTTGCGATACTCGGCGGGAAACTGCGAGCCCGTGTAGAACAGCAGCGCGTTCGGCGCCCAGTGACCGGGGAAGACATACACCGGATTCTTCTTCGACGTGCATCGCCCCACCTGCTTGCCGTCGCCGCCGTATTCGGGGGCGAGCACCAGCTTCTTCTCTTCCGTGGAGTAGTAGCAGTAGGGCCAGCCGAAGTCGTCGCCGTCCCTGAGTTGCAACAGTTCTTCGCCGGGGTTCTCGGCGTTGTAGTCGTCGCTAAATCCCCAGTTCATCGCGAGCTGGTCGCGCCCGTGCATCATCGTCCATAGCTCATTGACGGGACCGTTCCATGCGAGGCCAACCGCGTTGCGAATGCCGGTGGCATAGCGGCGACCGTCGGTCAGCTTCTGACCAGGCTTGTTCGCGTCGAAGGCGAAGATGCCGGCCCGCGACTGCAACTCGACGCAGGGATCAACGCCCTTGGACTTCGGCCGGCGATCCTGCTCCTGACACGAGTTGGTGGCCGACCCCACGTTCACGTACAGCACGTTGCCGCGCAGCACGAAGTTGTACGCGCTGTGGCCGTTGGTCGGCAGGCCACCGATGATGGTGTCCGCTGCCCCGACGATCGTGTCACCGGCGGCGTACTTGAACCGAACAACCGCGTTGCGGTCGGTGGCCCACAGATACCCGTTGCCCACGGCGATGCCCGTGCCGCCCGAGCCGCCGAGCCGGCGGATCAAATCAGCGCGGCCGTCGCGGTTGGTATCGCGCAACAGGATGACGCCGCCGCCCGCTCCAACACCAGTGCCACTTTCAGCACCGCCCTGCGACGGGTTGGCGTTGATGAGCACGTCACCATTCGGCGCGACCACCACGTGACGCGGCGCGCCCAGGCGGTCGGCGACGATTTGGGCGCAGAATCCGGCGGGTACGATCAACCCGGCGTCGCAAGCCGGCCTGGCGACTTGCGACTCGGCGACGCCCGGCACAGCCATCAGCGTCAGGATCGACGCCGCGAGCGGCCTCGCGACGAACGACAGGGACGAGAACCTAGGGGGGCGAGAGTCAGTCACGGCGTGTCGGACGGTCGCGTCCACGAATGAGGTACTGGAGAGCGGGCGCGGGGTCATGCGCCCCCCGCCCATCGTCGCACTCAATATAGTATGAGCCGCGCAGGGCCGAGATCACACGTTCCTGCGGGGGCCTTTAATGGCCGCCAAGGGCTAGGTGTCGGCGAGGGCGCGCCGGCAGGCCGCGAGCAAATCGGTGGGCTTGAACGGTTTCGCAATGAACGGCGCGTCGACAAACGGCAGCGCCGCCCCTTCGCCCGCGCCCTGCGGATAGCCCGACATAAAGAGCACGCGTGAGGTCGGTCGATCCGCCACGAGCGCCGACGCGAGCTCGAACCCGCCGATTCCCGGCATGACGACGTCCGACACCAGCAGATCTATGACGCCGTCATAGGCGCGCGCCGCGGCCAGCGCCCCCGGTCCATCCTCGGCGACGATGAGCCGATATCCCGCGTCGGTGAGCACGCGCTCCACGACGCGCCGAAGTCCCGCTTCATCCTCGGCGAGCAGCACCGTGCGTCCGGCGCCATCGACCTTGCCGGGCAGTGCGACAGCCGCCGGCGCGTCATCGTCCGCGTCAGCCGAGAGCGGCAGGTAGATGTCGAACGTCGAACCCTTCGCCATCGCCGAGATGAGCCGGATCGTGCCGCCAAGCTGCATCACGATGCCGTAGACGGTGGCGAGTCCAAGTCCGGTGCCCTGCCCGACCGGTTTCGTGGTGAAGAACGGATCGAAGATCAGCGGCCGAATGGCGGGATCGATGCCCGTGCCCGTGTCGCTGACCGAGAGCACCGCGTAGCGATCGGCCGTGAGCGACTCGTTGGGCAGTGACGGGCCCGCGGGCCGCCCCTCCGCGCGGAGGCTGATGCGCAGGATGCCGCCTTCCTTCATCGCATCGCGCGCGTTGACGGCGAGGTTCATCACGACCTGCGTGAGCTGGCCCTGATCGGCATAGAGCGGAATGCGCGTGCCCGGGAGCGCGGTCTCGACGCGAATCTGCTCTCCAACGAGCCGCCGCAACATCGTCCCCATGCCACCCACGAAATCGCAGGCATCAAAGTGGCGGCGCTGCACGACTTGCCGGCGGCTGAACGCGAGCAGCTGTCCGGTGAGCACCGACGCGCGTTCCCCAGCGCCGAGCACCTCGTCCAGATCCGTGCGAATGGTCTCGGGCACGTGCGGACTGTCTGCCTCGGCGCGCGCCATCTGGCCGGCGCCGAGGATCACGGTGAGCAAGTTGTTGAAGTCGTGCGCAATGCCGCCGGCGAGCGCGCCCATCGCCTGCATCTTCTGCGCGTGCAGGAACTGTTCCTCAAGCGCCTTGCGTTCGGTGATGTCGGTCAGCGTGCCGATGACGCGGCGCACCACGCCGTCCGGATCGGACCGCGACAGCCAGTACAGCGCGATCCACCGCGTGACACCGTCCTGGCCGAAGAGGCGCAGCTCGATGGTGCCGTGCCCCGCGTCGCGGCTGACGGCGGCGTACTCGGCGGCGATGCGCGCGGCATCCACCGGATCGGTAAAGCGCAGCGCCTGTGCGATCGTTCCCGGCGATTCGCCGGGGGGCAAGCCGAACATCGGGCCCACCTCGGGCGACCACGTCACGTGATCGCTGGCAACGTCCGCTTCGAACGTGGCGGTGAGCGACGCGGTGAGCGCGAGCCGCAGGCGTTCCTCGCTGGTCGCGAGCGCCCGCTCCGTCTCGTGCTGCTGCCGGATGGTCTCGCTGCGCTCGTCCACGAGGTGCCGCAGCGACGCCGTCCGCGCCTCCACCTCGCTGGTCAGCCGTGCATTGCGCCCGGTGATGAGCCACGCGACGATGGTGAGCGCCAGCACCAGCGCGATCGTGAGCAGGCGCACGGGTCGGAGCTTCTGTTCGACCGCCGCATCCCAGCCGACCGTCGGACCGCCGAGCACTTTCCAGTTGCCGTTGCTGACGAGGGCTTCCACGCGCTGTGGGTCCGCGGGAAGGGCGCTCGTTGACTGGTCCACCGGCAAGCCGGTGGGTGCGAGCACGCTGATGGCGAACGCAGCCCTCGTCTCGGCGAGCTTCAGGTCGCTCACCACGGACCTCATGTCCACGAGCATCGCGGCGAAATCGAGATGCGGGTCGTACCGCGCGTGCAGGCGCAGGTCGATGACGAGGGCGGAGCCGCCCTGCATCAGACGTGCGGGCCCGAAGACCGTGATCGCGTCACTCGACATCGCGCGGCGGTAGCCGTCGCGGGTGCGTGCAACCTTGCTGTCGCGCAGATTCAGTCCGATCGCGGCCCTGTTCTCGTCGCGAGGGTACACCATCCAGATGCGTCCGTCGCGCACGATTTGGATGGATGAGATGCCCGTGGAGTTGGCCTTGAGGCCGGCACCAAACAGGTCGAACTCGCGGCGCAGCTCCGCCTCATCATCGGCGGACTCGGCAAATGCCACGAGCCCCGACATCTGCGACGCGTGCCGGCCCACGGAGGCCGCGACAATGTTGGCGATCGGGAGCAGCTCGGCCTTGGCACTCTGCTGCTCCGCTTCGATCAGCGCCGTCGCAAACCGATCATAGACCTTCAAGCCAAAGCTCGCGCTGGCGGCAAAGACCGCCAGCGGAATGATCACGACACTGCGCGGAATGAGGCGGGAGATCGCAGGCTCAGCGAGGGTGTGGTACGCCGTTGCCGGCGCCTCTCAATTCAACGCGCCGTCCTGCAGGGGCGCAATAAGAAGGCCCGCCGAGTGGGGCGGGCCTTCTCAATTATCGGCTGCTGGTGGCGCGGCGTTTAGTGCTTCGCCGCGCTCTCCTTGGCGCCACCAATGCGCATCCCGTAGAACGAGCGATGCACAAAGAAGGCCGACACGGCAAAGAACGCGACGGCCATCCCGGTCGTCAGGCCCGCGCCCTGCTCGGCGGTCAACTTCACCGCGAGTTCCACGGCGAGCAGGCCGAACAGCGTGGTGAACTTGATCACCGGGTTGAGCGCCACCGACGACGTGTCCTTGAACGGATCGCCGACGGTGTCGCCCACGACGGTGGCATCGTGCAGCGGCGTGCCCTTGGCGCGCATGGACGTCTCGACGACCTTCTTCGCGTTATCCCAGGCACCGCCGGCGTTGGCCATGAAGATCGCCTGGTAGAGGCCGAAGATCGCGATGGAGATGAGGTAGCCGATGAAGAAGAACGGCTCCACGAACGCAAACGCGAGCGTCGAGAAGAAGACCGTGAGGAAGATGTTGAACATGCCCTTCTGCGCGTACTGCGTGCAGATCTTCACCACCGTCTTGCTGTCTTCCACCGACGCCTTTTCGGCGCCGTCGAGCTTGATGTTCTTCTTGATGAACTCCACGGCGCGATAGGCGCCGGTCGTCACGGCCTGCATCGAGGCGCCGGTGAACCAGTAGATGACCGCGCCGCCGGTGATGAGCCCGAGCACGAACGGCGCGTGCAGCAGCGAGAGATTCTCGGTGTTGACCGTGAGTCCCTTCGTCAGCGCCATCATGATCGAGAAGATCATGGTAGTGGCGCCCACCACCGCGGTGCCGATGAGCACCGGCTTGGCCGTGGCCTTGAAAGTGTTGCCGGCGCCGTCATTCTCTTCCAGCAGTTCCTTGGCGCGGCCAAAGACGACATCAAAGCCAAAATCCTTCTTGACCTCGGCCTGCACGTTGGGCACCTGCTCGATGAGCGACAACTCGTAGACCGACTGCGCGTTGTCCGTCACCGGGCCGTACGAATCGACGGCGATGGTCACCGGCCCCATGCCGAGGAAGCCGAAGGCGACGAGGCCAAAGGCGAAGACGGCCGGCGCGAGCATCGTGGCGCCGAGCCCGTGCGTGCTCACCCAGAACGCGGTGGCCATGAGGGCGACGATGCTGATGCCCAGCCAGTAGGCGGAGAAGTTGCCCGCCACGAGGCCGGACAGAATGTTGAGCGACGGGCCGCCTTCCTCGGACGAGGTGACCACTTCGGCCACGTGGCGCGACTCCACGGACGTGAAGACCTTCACCAGCTCGGGGATGATGGCGCCAGCCAGCGTGCCGCAGGAGATGATGGCGGCCAGCTTCCACCACAGCGTCGGATCGCCGCTGAGCTCGGGAATGATCGCCTTGGAAACGACGAACGTCAGCGCAATGGAAATGGCCGACGTGAGCCAGACGAGCGAGGTGAGCGGCGCCTCGAAGTTCATGTTGTCCGAGTCGGCGTAACGCGCCTTGGCAAAGAACTCGTTGATGAAATAGGAAGCGGCGCTCGAGACGAGCATCATGATGCGCATCACGAAGATCCAGACGAGCAGCTGCACCTGCACCACCGGCTCGTGCACCGCGAGCAGGATGAAGGTGATCAGCGCGACGCCGGTGACGCCGTAGGTCTCGAAGCCGTCAGCGCTCGGTCCCACCGAGTCGCCGGCGTTGTCGCCCACGCAGTCGGCAATCACGCCGGGGTTGCGGGCGTCGTCTTCCTTGATCTTGAAGACGATCTTCATCAAGTCGGAGCCGATGTCGGCAATCTTGGTGAAGATGCCGCCGGCAATACGCAGCGCCGCCGCGCCCAGCGACTCGCCGATGGCGAAGCCGATGAAGCACGGGCCGCTGTACTCACGCGGAATGAACAGCAGGATGCACAGCATGATGAGCAGCTCGACGCTGATGAGCAGCATGCCGATGCTCATGCCGGCGCGGAGCGGGATCGAATACAACGGGAACGGCTTGCCCCGGAGCGCGGCGAAGGCGGTGCGCGAGTTCGCAAACGTGTTCACGCGGATGCCGAACCAGGCCACGCCATAGCTGCCGGCGATGCCGACGAGGCTGAAGGCAAGGATGATCACAACGCGGAACGCCTCCATCTTCAGCAGCATGCCGAAGTAGAGGACGATCACGACAGCAATGAACGCCTCGAGAATCAGGATGAACTTGCCCTGCGTGACGAGGTACGTCTTGCACGTCTCGTAGATGAGCTCGGACACCTCGAGCATCGCCTTGTGCACGGGCAGGTTCTTGAGCTGCGTGTAGATCATCAGGCCAAAGAGCAGCCCGAGCGCGCAGAAGATGAGGCCGATGGCGAGCAGGGTGTATCCGCTCATCCCGCCAAGGAACGTGACGCTCGTCATGTCGGGGAGCACCAGATTGGCCTCTCCACCGGCTTCTTGAGCGGACGCCGTGAGAGGCAGGGCGAGCATGAAGACGGCGGCAAGGGCCGCCAGCGCGCGGGTCCGGCGGGCGGTCAACACGCGCCCAATCAGGCCCGAGGCGAGCCAGCTATGCATCATGTTCCTCCAAAGGATAGTTCGACCAGCGGGTGGGGGTCTGGCTCGAGCACCGGCCCCACCATTACACGAAGTGGCAAGGGGTTCCGGGCAAACATAATAATGTAGCGAAGGCCTGTGGCGGATGGGAGTTCTTGCCGCGCGGAATCGTGCACCGAAATGTCGGCGCACCGAGCGCCCGATACTCTAGGTGTTTGCCACGGCCCCGTCGTGGCGGCACGTTGCAGGGTTGGAGTTCCCCGCATTCTCGGAGCAGGCACTGAGCGAGCTTGACCAGCTGCGGTCCTTCGACCGCATCAACCTCTCGTCGACCTTCTTTCAGGCCACCATTGTACTGGCCTTCGCGGCCGCGCACCTCGGCGCCACGCGGCAGTTCCGCCGCCCGGCCCTCCGCGCGCTGGCCGTTTTTTGGGCGCTCTTCGCCGTCGCGGCAGTCGTCAATATTTTTTCGTCGTGGGCGGGCGCCATTTGGCAGCAGCGCGCGCTGTCGCGCGCCCTCACGACCATCGTCGTCGCGCTGAGCGCGTCGGCAATCCCGTACGCGGTGGGTGCCGCCCGGGCGATGAGCACGGCCGTGTCACCTCCACCGTCGGTGCGGCACGCGACGTACTGGGGGCTCGCAGTGCTCGTCCTGCACGCGGCGGGGGTCTTTGGGCTCGGCGCGGCATACCCTGACCAGCGCATCTTTGCGGTGGAATGGAGCCGGACGCTGGCGTTCGGCGTGAGCGTCGTGCCGGCGTGGATGTGCTGGCAGGAGCGGCGGCATCACGCGGCCGACAGCACGGCCACGCGGCTGCTCGCGATGGGACTGACGGCACTGGCCTTGCGGCAGGGCCTCTCCCTTGGGTTGGGACTGCGCGTGGGCTTGCCGGATCTGCCCGAAGCGGCGCAGCTCGTTGCGCTGTCGGGCGAGGTCGTGACCATCATGGCGATGGGGGCGCTGTCGCTGCTCGCGACGACGGCGGAGGAGCTGCGGTACGAGCAGCAGCAGGGCGCCACGCTCCGCGAGGCCCTGACGCGGCTCGCCGCTGGCGAGCGCATGGAAAGCCTCGGCCGATTGGCGTCGGGCGTCTCGCACGACTTCAACAACGTGCTGCAAGTCGTCGTCTTCGCCTCGGCGACGATCAAGGGCCGCACCCACGATCCCGCTGACGTGTCGGCGCTCGAGGAGGTCGACAAGGCAGTGGGCCACGGCCGTGCCCTCGTGCGGCAGCTGCTCGATTTTGCGCGTCCGCCCGAGCGCGTGGCGGCCACCTGCGACACGGGCAAGCAGCTCGACGGAATCACGGCCTTGCTGCGCACCCTGCTGTCGAGCGGCATTGAACTGCAGGTGCGCACGCCAGAGCGGCCGGCGATGGTGCACGTCGAGCCGACAGCATTTGAACAGGTGGTCATCAACCTCGTGGCGAACGCGCGTGATGCGACGCCGGTGGGCGGCCGCGTGGCGATTGGGCTGGAGCACGTCTCGATTCGCGCGCTGCGCGATGCGGTGTCGGACATCCCCGACGGCGAGTACGTCAAGCTGTCCGTGGCCGACACGGGCGAAGGCATCGCACCGGAGGCAGCGGCCCACATCTTCGAGCCGTTCTTCACGACCAAGCCGTCTGAACGTGGCACTGGCCTTGGGCTGGCGACGGTGCACGGCATCGTGCACGGCTGCGGCGGCGGCGTGACCGTGCGCTCGGCGCCGGGCGCCGGCACGACGTTCGACGTCTACTTCCCGGCGGCGTAGGATTCGTGTGACTGCGGCGCGCGCCGCAGGCGTTCGGCGGCAACGCGCGCCAGTTCGCTGAGCTCCTCGTCGCGCACGGGGTCGGCAATCTTGAACGTCGGCAGGCCGCTCTGCTGCTTGGCGAACAGATCGCCCATCGCCGCTCGCGCGACTCGGGGCCGACATCGCCGATGAGAATGCAGAAGCTCTCGTCGGGACCGCGCCACACGCGCCCACGCAGCTGATGCAGCGGCGACAAACCAACGCGCTCTGGATGTTGGATGACCATCACGGTGGCGTTGGACACATCGACGCCAACTTCACTGAGCTCGGTTCACTCATCACGGCGATGCGGGGGAGTTCCCGCGAGGCGAACCCTCGGCCACGACTCGGAGATTCCCCTACACTTCGTGCAAGTTGGCCCGCACGGAAGACGCTGGCGGAACGCTTCGATGCTCTGCACCGTTGGTCACCACAAGTTACGTGCAGCCGTTCCCGCAGACGGCGCCGTCACTGACCGTGCGAGCTCGCTTGCGCGTCACGTGCCTCGTGGCTGTTCATCGCCCGCGCTCTCCCAGACGAGGAAATGCCATGAAACGAAGCCTGCTTGTGCCGGTCGTGCTGGCTGTTGCCAATCCCCTGCTTTTCGTCGGACGCGAGGTGTGTGCGCAAGCGCCGCGTCGAGCAGCCGAGATTGTCGCCACACTCGCGCCGGACAGTTCGCGGGCCCGAGTTAGCGAGTTCCAAACAAAGGGAAACCTGACGCTGGCGGGGGCGACGATCCTGGCGCGGACGAAGCTCGACGTGCTGAAGTCCGAAAAGAACGTGTATCGCTTCGTCGCCACCTTTCCGGGAAACATGACCGCGGGCGTCACGATCCGGGTCACTCGAGGTGGCCTGTACACGCCCGAAAGTGGACTTGTTGCCACGGGGTCGACCGGGGCCGCTCACAACGCGACAATTGCCCGTAGCATCACCGGGAACGCAGAGACATTGCGGCTGAGTTACGTGCTTCCGGCGGGCGCCGTTCGCATCTCCTCAAATCGCGTGCCGCGACAGACTCTTGCGCGACTGGATTCGCCACGAGGCGCCGTCCTATTTCGGCTTCAGCCCGTCACGTATCGCGGTCCCCTGACAGGTTACATCGCGCGACGCGCGGCGGCGATCGAAGGTATCAGCGTGGAAATGGAAGTGAATCTGAAGAGTCTGGGCTTGAAGGCTGCCGAAAAAGTCGTCTCCGAGGCCTTGCACCATGAGGGCGTGGATATCCATCCGGCTCTCCATACTGCCAAGGCCGTGTCCGAAGTGCTCGAGGTGCTGCACGAGAGCAAGGAGTATCTGGGGCTTGTGCGCGAACTCAACGAGTTGCAAGAAGCGGCTGAACACCCGACGAATGAGTTGACGCAAAGGGCGTATCTGGACGACCCGAGCCTCAAGCAGCGCATTCTCGACGAAATCGCCGGAGTCCGGCTCGACATGAAGCTGAATCAGGCGGTGCAGTACTCGAACGCGATGGTTCAAGTGGGAGCGGGGATGTTCCCACTGCTCGCGTTCGCCATCTCGCCGCTGACGGCGGCCAACAGCCGCACGCTCAAGGAACTCATGGAAGGGCAGCTGCGCGATCTGAAGAAGAGGGTGACCACAAAATCCGCGCAGCCCCCGCGAGTGGGGCCTGGTTCGGGGACGACGGGTTCAGGCAACTCGGGTTCGGGAAACGCGGGTTCAGGCGTGCCATCTACGAGCACGCCCGGCGACTCCGAGGAGCTGGCGCCAAAGCCGGCGCCGAAAGTGGTGGAGGCACTGTATGGATGCAGACCAACCGACGGATTGGCCTACGCGTATCCACCGGAGGACAAGCTGGCGCCAAGCCCGAAGGGAATGTGGACCGCCGTCTATGAAGGCGTGCAGAACGAGTTCAGCGCCGACGGCACGCTCTCCCACACTACCACTGAGACGGGAACGATCACGTTCAGGGTAAAGCCCGACGGCCGGCTGATTGATGGCACCGGGACTGGCAAGGCCAGCTTCGATCGCAAGGACGCCCGGTCACGCACTTTTGGCGAAACGGCCTATACGTTCGCCGTTTCCGGGTTCGTCAATTATGGGGCAGCGTGCCTCGTGGTTGCCCAGGGAACGCAGCCACGGGATTTCGAAACGGTCCAGACCTACTTCGACCCGAAGATCAAGCCGTTCTACGAAGACCGGGGAGTGCCGACCGACATGCTGCTCTCGATGACCACGTGGCCTGCGCTCGGCGGGCATCCCGACGGCTGGCCGCTGGGTGGCGCCTTGAGGCTTCGGCATGGCGTGACCCACACGTGGTCTGCGAACGTGACCTCGAAGGCCGGCCGACGGACGACGACACTCAGCTCGCTTACCATTCAATAGTCAGAGGCTGCATGTCCCGTCTCACCGCACTTGCGGTTGCCGCGGCCCTTTCGTTCTCGATCGCCACGATTGCCACCGCACAGTCGAACCGAGCCACGCTCATCAGACCGGCGGACGCCGCGGGTTGTCGCGACCATCCGCGTGTCCCGCGGCTGCCGGGCTACACGATCCAGCGCTGCGTGCCCCTGCCGATTGGCAGTCACGAGTTCAGCGTGGGAAACGGAAGAAAGACAAACGCCGAGGGGAAGCTCACGATCATCCGGTACCGGCCGCCGGCCAGCCTCACCACCGCACCGAGCGCGCTGGATCTGCTGCGCGCCATCGGGGATGCGGTCGTCGGGACCGGAGGCACGCTCGTTTCGCGCGAGCCGCCGACGAGCACCATGAGGCACGCGAACGGTGGCCCGGAACTGTGGATTGAGGCGTTGGCCGGTTCCTCGGGCGAGTACACGCTGACCATGGTGGAGAAGACCGGCGGCGATGGCCGCAACGCGGGGCCCGGCGGAGGACCCATGCCTCCACCGCTGCCGACGCGCCGCACACCCGGCGCGGGCGCCACGCCGCGCGCCCCGGCGCCCGCGGATGGCGCGGAGGAGCCGCCACCGACGCCGGGCGCCAGCATTACTGCGACGTACGAAGGGATTCGCACGGTGAGCAACGAGGAGGACGGCTCGTTCGAGAACATCACCGAGCGGGGCACGATCACTCTCAAGGTGCTTCGCAGCGCGCAGCTGGAAGGCACCGGCACCGGCCAGGCTACGTACGAAAGCAAGACCAAGCGGTCACGCAAGTCCGGCCAGTCCAGCTACACGTTCACCGTGGCGGGACAGGTGACGGACGGCAAGGTCACGCTCGCGATGCAGTCTGGCACCAACCCGCGCATGTACGACGTGACCGAAACGTTCCTCAACAGCAAACTGCCGCCGGAGACCGTCAGCAGCATGGTCCCGCAAGACATGCTCCTCGCAATGACGAACCTCGTGATGGTCAGCGGCGGAGGCGGCAAGACGTTTGCCGCCGGCCCGAAGCTGCAGCACGGCGCGACCGCCAACTGGGACTACGACAAGGTCAACAAGAACACCGGCGCGCGGACGGTCGAGAAACACACCTTCACCATCAAGTAGCGAGAGGCCGCATGCCCCGTCCCATCACGTTCGCCGTTGCCGTCGCCCTGTCGCTCGCGTTCGCCGTTCCGGCCGCCGCACAGTCCAAGGACGCCGCCAACTGCAAGGACCACGCGCTGCTCACGCGGATTCCGGACTACCGCATCAACGCGTGCACGGTCAAGCAGTTCGACGCGTTCGACTTCGGCATTGGCAAGGGAAAGAAGACGAAGGTCGAAGGGCTCTTCACGAACATCAGGTACCAGCCGCCCGCCGGTCTCACGACCAAGCCAAGCGTGCTGCAGCTCCTCCGCAACGTCGAAACGGCCGTGAAGCAAGTGGGCGGCACGGTGGTGATGAGCGAGCCGCCGTACAGCACGATGAAACTGACGAAGGGCGGGAAGGAACTGTGGATTGAGGCGTGGGCTGATTTCACGGGCCAGTACATCCTGACGATCGTCGAGAAGGAAGCGATGGTCCAGGAGCTGACTGCCAACGCCGACGCATTCGCCAGCGGGCTCAAGGCCACGGGTCACATCGCCGTGGACGGCATCTTGTTCGAAACGGGCAAGGCGGAGCTCAAGAAGGAGTCGGAGGCGGCGATCGCCGAAGTGGCGAAGCTGCTGCAGGGCGATGCGACGCTGAAGGTCTTTGTCGTGGGCCACACGGACAACGTGGGCGCGGTCGACGGCAACATGAAACTCTCCGGCGACCGCGCGCAATCAGTGGTGCAGGCGCTCGTGAAAACGCATGGCATCGCCGCGGCGCGGCTCAAGGCATTCGGGGCCGGTCCGTATTCGCCGGTGGCGTCGAACGATGCGGAAGAAGGGCGCGCGAAGAATCGTCGCGTCGAGCTGGTGAAGCAGTAATGCGGCGGCTTGCGTGGTCGTTGTCGCTCGTCGTCGTGTGTGCGGCCGGCGACGCGCGTGGGCAATCGTTGCGCCCCCTGCCGATCATCGCGGGCAACGATCGGGTGCACGTGCTCGTCGAACTGGACGGCAGGGTCAAGACGTGGGGCGAGCCCGTCGATTACCTCTCGCTTGGCGTGGGCGACAACAAGTCGCCCGCCGTCACCGTGCCCACGACGCTCCCGGGCGTCAGCGGCATCGTCGCGGCATCGGTGGGGACGCAGCAGGTGCTCCTCCTGACGTCTACGGGAACCGTCGTTGGGTGGGGGAGCAACTCCGACTGCGAAGTCGGCACGGGCGATTTCAAGCGCAGCTACACTCCCGTGCCCATTACCAAACTGCGCGGCGTGCGGCAGATCGTCGCCGGCGCGAAAGTCTCGGGGGCCGTGCTCACCGACGGCACCGTGTGGATGTGGGGCCTCGCGCAGAAGGGTCATCTCGGTGACGGCACGTGGGGCTACGCCACGCCATGCGCTTCGATACCCAAGCAGGTTGAAGGGTTGACCGGTGTCACGCAGTTGGCGATCGGCGAGGTGTCGGTGCTGGCCCTCAAGAGCGACGGCACTGTGTGGGGCTGGGGCACGAACGCGAAAGGCGAGCTGTGCGACGGCACCCGCGAACACGTGCTTCGCCCGGCACAGATGAAGGGCATCGCCGGTGCCACGTTCGTCGCGGTTGACGCCAACTCGATCATCGTGCTGGCGGACGGCACCGTGCGCATGTGCGGCAACAACGACATGGGCGCCCTCGGCGACGCTAATGCCCCCGACAACGTGGCCGAGACGGATCCGAAGGCGTTTCATTTAACGCCATTCAAGGTACCCGGTATCGCCGGCGTTCGATCGGCCAGCACGCATGGCCGAACGACTTTTGTGCATTTGAAGGACGGCACACTGCGTGGATGGGGCATGGGCTACCAAGGCAGGCTCGGAGACGGCCAGGGCGAGGAGTTCGGCCCCGAGCTGAAGACCCCGATTCGCCTCGGACCGGTGCTGGCGCACTACCAATGCGGCCTGCCGAGCTACGCCATCCGGGCGGACGGCACGGTGCTGGCGTGGGGTGGCGTCGTTTTGAGCACGTCGAAGAAGTTTATCCTCGTACCGACGCCGGTCTTCAACGTGACGCTGGCTGCGCCGTAGCCGTCGCCGTGACCATGCGCGTCGCGCAGTATCCGCGCGACGCGCGCACCTCATCCCACTCGGAACAGCTCCAGCGCGCGGCCGTAGCGCTGCGTCAGCGTGCGTTGCAGCGCGCGATGCGCGGGAGAGCTCAGCGTGGCGTCCGCGGCGAGCAGTCGCTCGGCGGCCACGCGCGCCATTTCGCTCAACTCCTCGTCGCGCACGGGGTCGGCAATCTTGAATGTCGGCAGGCCGCTCTGCTGCTTGCCGAAGAGATCGCCCATCCCGCGCAGCCGCAAGTCGGCGCGCGCGATCTCGAAGCCGTCCTCGGTTTCGATCACGTGCCGCAGCCGCTCGCGCGACTCGGGGCCGACATCACCGAGCAAGATGCAGAATGACTCCTCGGCGCCGCGCCCCACGCGCCCGCGCAGCTGATGCAGCTGCGACAATCCAAAGCGCTCCGGATGTTCGATGACCATCACGGTGGCGTTCGGCACGTCGATGCCCACTTCAATGACGGTGGTGCTCACGAGCAAGTCGACGCCGCCGTCGCGGAAGGAGCGCATGATGGAGTCCTTCTCTTCGGCCGAGAGCCGTCCGTGCAGCAGCGCCACGCGTCGATGCGCAAACGGCCCCTGCGCGAGATGCTCGAACGCGGTGGTCGCGGCCTTGAGCGCGATCTTGTCCGACTCCTCGATGATCGGATACACGATGTACGCCTGACGCCCAGCAGCCAGCTGCAGCTCGACGAACTCCAGCACACGATCGCGTCCGGTCTCGGGGCGCAGCGCGGTGGTCACCGGCTGGCGGCCGGGCGGGCGCTCGTCGAGCACACTGACGTCGAGATCGCCGTAGAGCGTCAGCGCGAGCGAGCGCGGAATC
>JAHFCT010000050.1 GCA_023249375.1 Gemmatimonadota bacterium
AGCACCAGCGCCGTACTCGGTGATGGTGGCGTCTATTCGTCCGTCTCCGAGCTCTACCGCTGGAGCAGCGCGCTCGAGACACGCGAATTGCTCAATGACTCGTTGCGCGCGTTGATCTTCAAGCGCGGCACCCACTCCGACAGCACCGGTGCCGATTACGGCTTTGGCTGGTACCTCGACACCAAACACGCGCTGCCACGCACGCGGCACACCGGCACGAGTATCGGATTCCGTAACGCGATCATTCGCTATCCCACGCTGCGCGCGACGATCATCGTGCTCACCAATCGCGCCAACGCGAATGCGGCCGCACTCGCCGAGCAGATTGGCGAGCGGCTCACCGCGGTGGCGCACGATTCACACTGGGGCGCGCAGCTGAGCGGTGTGTCGGCGTCGTTCCGCGGCTTCAGCGCGGCTAGCAGCCTGGTCGCGTGGGCGGGAGGCAGTCGCGGCACGGTGCTCCGCACGGTCAACGGCGGCACGCTGTGGGAAAACGTCTCAGTGAAGGGCGCCGACTCGCTCGACTTCCGCGACGTGTATGGCGTGAGTTCGCGTGTCGCGTACGTCATGAGCGCCGGTCTCGCCGAGCAGGGGCAGGCCCGCATCTATAAGACGGTGGACGGCGGGCAGTCGTGGACATTGCAGTGGAGCGACAACACCAAGGGCGTCTTTTTGGACGGCATGGCATTCTGGGATGCCACGCACGGTCTCGCATTCAGTGATCCCGTGGACGGCAAGCTCGTCATTCTCCGTACCGAGGATGGCAGCACGTGGCAGCGTGTTGACCCCGCCAACATTCCGCCCGTCTTACCAGGTGAGGCGTCGTTTGCCGCGAGCGGCACATCGATCACCGTGCAGGGTCACAACAACGCGTGGATTGCCACGGGCGGTGGGAGTGAGGCACGGGTCTTCCGCACTACCGATGCTGGCCGCACGTGGCAGGTCGCGGGCACCGGCATTCCGGGTGGTCCCAGCTCGGGGTTCTTTGGTATCGCGTTCAACGATGCGCGCCGCGGCATTGCCGTGGCCGGTGACTATTCGATTGCGCGCAGCAATGGTGACGTGACCGTGATGACCAAGGACGGCGGTGTGACGTGGCGTCGCGCATCAAAGTGGCCATCGCAGGGCATCACCGGCGGCGTGGTCGCCGTGCGCGGTACCAACAAGCCTATTTTCGCGGCGGTCGGTGCGTTTGGCACGGCGTTCACCAGCAACTTCGGCGCCACGTGGACGCACGGCGACACGCTCACGCTCTACTCCATCGACTTCGCGGCGCGTGACTCGGGCTGGGCTGTTGGGCCGCGCGGACGGATTGTCCGTTTCCGCGGCAACACGCCGTGACGTATGACCTGAAGTCGGTCACGCTCCCGACGCTTGGCCCCGGCGGCATCCGCGCACTGAATGCGCTAGCCGGAATGCCGATTATTGGCGCCGCCCTTGTGAACAAGCTCCGGCGCGACGCGGGGTTCGCCGCGCTGACAGCCAAGCCGATCGACGACGCGCCGACGTTCATGCCGATGTTGCCCGATGTCGCCCCGACGCTTCCCGCCCTCGATGCGCGTGACGATCGCGGAAACGCAGATCCTGCGCTCGACACCGACGCGCGCGCCGGCTTTCACTTCCCCACCATCGCTGACTATCACGCAGCCTATCGGGCGGGCACGCTGACGCCAGTTGATGTCGCCGAGCGGTTTCTGGCGCGTTGGGAGGAGAGCGAACGAACGCTGCGTCCGTTACGCGGGTTCATCTCGATGCGCCGCGACGACATCATGGCGCAGGCCGCCGCGTCCGCCGCGCGCTGGAAGACCGGCCGTCCCATCGGACCATTCGACGGTGTGCCGATTGCCGCCAAGGACGAGATCGATCAGGCCGGCTACGTCACGACCATTGGCACCAAGCTGTTTGATGGCGTCGCGCCCGCGGCACGCGACTCGGCGGCGGTGGCGCGTCTGCGCGCGGCCGGTGCCGTGATGGTTGGCAAAGCCAACATGCACGAAATCGGCATCGGCGTCACCGGCTTCAATCAGCATTATGGTTCCGCCCGCAATCCATATAATGATGCGTTCCACACCGGCGGCAGTTCCGCCGGCCCGGCGTGCGTCGTCGCGGCGGGTCTCGTGCCGATGGCGATCGGCGCTGATGGCGGTGGCTCCATTCGCCTGCCCGCTTCGTATTGTGGCGTCGTCGGGCTCAAGCCGACCTTTGGCCGCATCAGCGAAGCGGGCGCGGCGCCACTCTGTTGGTCAGTCGCGTTTCTCGGCCCGCTGGCCAACTGCGCGCGCGATGCAGCCCTCGCGTACCACGTGATGGCCGGCGCCGATCCCCAAGATCCGCATTCGCTCGGCCATCCGGCGCCCGACATCGACGACGGCGCACCGCACTCGCTCGCCGGCATCAGGCTTGGCGTCTACTGGCCGTGGTTCCGCGACGCGCAGCCGAGTGTGGTCGCTGCGTGCGAGGCTCTGCTCCATCAGATGTGCGCACGTGGCGCAACGCTCGTTGAGGTGGACCTTCCGGAACTCGAACTTGCCCGTGTGGCGCACCTCGTCTCCATCACCGCCGAGATGTCCGCCGGCATGCTACCGCGCATTCGCAGCCGGTTCAGTGACTTCGGCATCGAAACACAGCTCAACCTGGCCATCGCGCGCGCGTCGACCGCGGTGGAGTACGTACACGCCCAACGCGTGCGGACGCGCATCATCGCACACTTTGAGCGCGCACTCGGCCAATGCGATGCCATCATCACGCCGGCCGCGGGCAACACCGCACCGCGCATTCATGCGGGCGGCGGCGCCGTCTCCGATCTCGGCCGAACGATGGAGACCATGCGCTTCGCGTTTCCGTCGAACTTCACCGGACATCCCGCCATCAGCTTTCCAGCGGGCTACGACGCCGCGGGCCTGCCCGTTGGCCTCCAAGCCATTGGAAAGGGATGGAGCGAACGACTGTTGCTGCGGCTCGCTGCGTTCGCCGACACCATCGTTGAGCGGCGCAGGCCGCAGCGGTACTACGCGCCGATAGACGGGTAAACTCGGCGCCCGGTGTAGGCGCCGCGGTGCTCAGCGCGACACTCGCCGTGTCCAGGACGACGCGCATCGGTCGGTCGTTTGGCATCGTTGCGGGCAGGCGAGATCCCACCCCCCTTGCCTCCCATTCAGTACTCTACTATACTACCATACAGTTATACATCAACCCCTTTTCCACCCATGAGCTTCCTCTCCTCACTCGCCTCCATGATCGGTGGCTCGTCCTTCGGCCCTGAACAGTTCGACCAGGTCTGCGCCGAGAACCCCGGCACCCTCCTGCTCGATGTCCGCAGCCGCAATGAATACGTGCAGGGCCACATCGACGGCTCTACGCTCGTACCGCTCGATCAGCTCTCCGCGTCCCTCACGCTGCTCGCCGAAGCCACGGCGCCGATCATCGTGATCTGCCACGCCGGAAGCCGTGCCGCCACTGCGGCCACCGCCATCCGTCGCTCGGGTAAGACCGACGTGCATGTGCTCGGCGGCGGCGTTTCGTCGTGGGCCGGCCACGGCCGCAAGCTCGTGCCGGGTGCCAAGGATGTTCCGCTGCGTGATGCACTGAAGAAGGCGCGCAAGACCGCGACGGCGTAGGGACTGCCAACGCCGTATCTTACGGCGTGCTCGGCTACTTCTTTGCCGCCCTGATTGGGCTTGCGCTCGGTACCCTCGGCGGGGGCGGGTCGATTCTGACCGTCCCCGTTCTTGTGTACGTCCTTGGGTTTGATCCCAAGCTGGCCATCGCCATGAGCCTGCCGGTCGTCGGCACGGCGGCGTTGGTCGGGGTAGTCACGCATTGGCGCGCCGGCAATGTGCGCCTGCAGACCGCGGCGATCTTTGGCTCGGTCGCGATGGTCGGTTCCTACACCGGCGCGCGCGCCAGCGTGCTGCTCTCCGGGCGAGTGCAGCTGCTCATCCTCGGCGTCGTCATGGTGGTGGCGGCGGCTTCGATGATGCGCAGTGCGCTCCGTGATGCCAATACGGCGCCAACCAATGATGCACCGCCGCACCCCGTGCTTATGCTCTCGGTGGGCTTCGGCGTCGGACTACTCACCGGAGTCATCGGCATTGGCGGTGGCTTTCTCATCGTGCCGGCACTCGTGATCCTCGGCCGAGTGCCAATGAAGTCGGCGGTGGGCACGTCGCTGCTGGTGATCGCGCTCAATTCGGCGTCCGGGTATCTCGGTCATCACGGTCGTGAGGTGGTGCCGTGGGATTTTGTGGCGCGCTTCACCGGCGTCGCGATCATTGGTATTCTCACAGGCACGGCGCTAGTCCGGCATATCTCCACCCGACAGCTCAAGCGTGCTTTCGCCTTTCTACTCATCGTCATTGGCGTGTTGATTCTCTGGCAGAACCGCGCCCAGCTCTGACCCCCCATGTATTTCGAGCGCTTCTACGACATTCCGCTCGCCCAGGCGAGCTATCTCATCGGTTGCCAGGCGACGGGCGAGGCAATCGTCATTGACGCCAATCGCGACGTTACGCAGTACGTCGCGGCGGCCGCGGCGCAGAAGCTGCGCATTACGCACGTGAGCGAAACGCACATTCACGCTGACTATGTGTCGGGCAGCCGCGAGCTCGCGCACGTCGCGGGGGCGAAGCTCTTCCTCTCCGCCGAGGGCGGCCCCGAGTGGCAGTATGCATTTGCCGAGTCGGCGGGCGCCACGCTGGTGCGTGGCGGCGACATCATCCGCGTCGGCAACATCCAGCTTGATGTGTTGCACACACCGGGGCACACGCCCGAGCATCTCTGCTTCCTCGTGACCGACGGCGCCACGGCGACCGAGCCGATGGGCATAGTGAGCGGCGATTTTGTTTTTGTGGGCGATGTGGGTCGCCCCGATTTGCTCGAGCGGGCCGCGAATTATGAGGGCACGATGGAAGCGGCGGCGCGCACGCTGTATGCGTCGTTCGGGAAGTTCCGCGCGCTCCCCGACTGGCTGCAAGTTTGGCCGGGACACGGCGCCGGGTCGGCGTGCGGCAAGTCGCTCGGCGCGGTGCCGGCGAGCACGGTCGGGTACGAGAAGCGTTTCAACTGGGGACTCGCGCCGATGAGCGAGAGCGCGTTTGTGCGCCAAGTGCTCGACGGGCAACCCGAACCCCCACGCTACTTCGCGCAGATGAAGCGCATCAACCGCGAAGGGCCGCCGCTGGTGCTCGGCGCACCTCGCCCGCAACCGCTACCGGCCGCACAGCTCGGTGACCTCGTTGCCGCTGGTCAATTGATCGTCGATACGCGCGCGGCGACGACCTTTGCCGCCGCACATGTGCCCGGCACGCTCAACATCCCGCTGAACCAGTCATTCAGCACGTGGGCGGGGTGGTTGCTGCCGTATGATCGCGATCTCTATCTGGTGCTCGCCGATGACGAGAGCGCTCGAAGCAATGCCATTCGCGATCTCTTGATGATCGGCCTCGACCGCGTCGCCGGTCTCTTCGCCGCCGATGCCGTCGCGACTTATGCGAAGACGGCCCAGCTTGAGCGCATTGCGCAGTCGACGGTCGCAGACCTGCATGACGCGTTAGCGCCGAACGGCGCCGTTGTCATTGACCTTCGCAGCGCAGCAGAGTGGAACGGCGGCCACATACCGGGCGCACGCCATATTCCGCTCGGCACGCTGTCGCAGCATCTCGATGCACTGCCGCGCGATGGTCAGATCGCCGTGCACTGCCAGTCGGGGGAACGTTCGTCGATCGGCGCGTCATTGCTTGCCAGGCATGGCTTCCGCAACATTTCCAACGTGCAGGGTGGTTTCCGGGCGTGGGCCGCCGCTGGGTATCCCGTGACGCGTGACGGAGCTTCCGAATGACCTTTCACGAACGCGCGCGTTTCCCCATGGGCTTTCGCTGCGCCAGTCGCAACGTCGGCCTCAAGCCCGAGGCGCGCGATCTCACGCTCTTCGCCAGTGAGGTCGATGCGGTGGCCGCCGCCGTCTTCACGCGCAACCAGTTTCCCGGCGCCCCCATCGTCCTGGCGCGCGAGACCCTCAAGGGCGGTGTGCTGCGCGCGATCATCGCCAACAGCAAAGTGAGCAACGTCGCCACCGGCGCGCGCGGCGTCGAGAACGCGCGTCGCATGGCCGCCGCGGCCGCCGCGGAACTTGGCACCGACGCCGGCAAGGTGCTCGTCAGCTCAACCGGCGTGATTGGCGTGCAACTTCCGGTCGAGAAGATCGAGGTTGGCGTGCGCGGCATGTCCGCCGACTTGCAGGACAACCCGCTCGTCGGTGCCGAAGGGATCATGACCACCGACACGCATCCCAAGGCGCTGTCGCTTTCGGTCGGCTCGGCCACCATCACGTGGGTCGCCAAGGGGTCCGGCATGATCGAACCCAACATGGCGACGATGCTCGCGTACATCTTCACCGACGCGGCGTTCGACGCCGCCACGCTCGACCGGCTGCTGCGCGACGCGGTGGCCGTGTCGTTCAACATGCTCTCGGTCGACACCGACACCAGCACGTCGGACACCTGTGCGATTCTCGCGAATGGTCTCGCCGGCCGAGTCGACGAAGCGGCATTCCGCGACGCGCTCATCGCGGGCTGCGTACGGATGACCGAGATTCTCGCGCGTGACGGTGAAGGCGCACAGCACCTGCTGCGTGTCACCGTCAAGGACGCTGCCACCGCGGACGACGCGCGCGTTGTCGCCAAGTCGCTCGTGAACTCGCCGCTCATCAAGACGATGGTGCACGGCGCCGATCCCAACGTGGGCCGCATCCTGATGGCCATCGGCAAGTGCACCGACGCGCGGATGAACACGTCGGCCACCAACGCCTGGGTCAACGGCTATCAGGTGGTCGGCGGTGGCGAACGCCTGGAGTTCGATGACGCCGTCGTGCGTGCGGCGCTGACGGTGGAGGTCGTGGACCTCGAGGTCTCGCTCGGCGTCGGCAACGCCTCGACGCGCGCCTACGGCTGCGACCTCACCAAGGGCTACATCGACGAGAACGCGGCGTACTACTCGAGCTGACAGCGCGCGAGACTACGAAATCGTCTCGTCAAAGTTGATGAGGTCGGCCAACCGCGGCGCCCGTCCCACAAGGTACGGCACGGCCGTCACCACCACATTCGGCCGGAACATGAACGCCGTGCGGATGAAGAGCGCCGTCTTGTTGTGCAGCAGGTGTTCCCACCAGTGCCGCGGCACGATCTCGGGCACGACAATCGTCACAAGATCCGTTTCGCCGCGCGCCGACAAACCCTGCACGTACTCGACGATCGGCCGCAGCACGGACCGGAACGGCGACTTGATCACCACCAGCGGCACGCCGATATCCCATTCTTCCCACTCGGCTTCCAACCGCGCCGTCGCCGCGTCGTCCACCTCGATATACACGGCGCGCACGTCTTCGGAGATCGTGGTCGCATAGACCATCGCGCCAGCGACCGGCTTCGAGATGCCGTTGACCGGCACGATCACGGTGTGGTGCAGAAACATCAACGGCGACTGGCCGGTGTACGCCAGTTCCGCCGAAAAGCGCTCGTAGTGCCGGTGAATCGTCCGCAGGAGCAGGATGATCAGCGGGATGATCAGCACCACAATCCACGCCCCATGCGTGAACTTCGTGAACACCTGCACCACCGACACGACGGCGGTGGCTACCGCACCAATGCCGTTGAGCCACACCTTCCAGCGCCATCCCGGTTCGCGGCATTTGAACCAGTGCACGACCATGCCCGCCTGCGACAGCGTGAAGCAGACAAAGACGCCGATGGCGTACAGCGGAATCAGGGCACTCGTGTCGCCGACGAAGAGCCAGACGAGCAGCATCGCCATGAGCGCCAGCACGATGATGCCATTGGAGAAAGCCAGCCGGTCGCCGCGCGCCGCGAACTGCCGCGGCATGTACCCGTCAGCCGCGAGAATGCTCGCGAGGCGCGGGAAGTCGGCGAACGCGGTGTTCGCGGCGAGCACGAGGACGGCGAACGTCGCGTACTGAAGCGCATAGTACAGGGGGCCGCCACCGAAAACGTGCCGCCCGATTTGTGACAGCACCGTTTCGGTGGTCGAGGGCATCACGCCGTAGTGACGCGCCAGGTAGCTCGTACCGAGGAAGAAGACGGCGAGAATCGCCGCCATCCATCCCAACGTGCTCGCCGCGTTTCGGGAACTCGGCCGCCTGAATGCACCAACGCCGTTGGAAATGGCCTCGGTTCCCGTCATCGCCACGCACCCTTCGGCGAACGCGCGCAACAGCAGATAGGTCAACGCGAAACCGGCTGGGAATCCCACGGAGTGCTGCGCCGCACTGATCGGGTCCACCCGCAGCGTGCTCGCCGCGGGAGCCAGTTCGTGCCCCATCATGCCGCGGGCAATACCGGCGCCAATGAGCGTCAGCATCAGTCCGATGAACACGTACGTCGGCACGCTGAAGGCGATTCCCGATTCGCGCACACCGCGCAGGTTCACGAGCATCAGCACCATGATGGCCGAGATGCACAGCGCCACGACGTGCGGCGCGAGTGTGGGATACGCCGAGGTGATTGCTGCGACACCGCTCGAGATCGACACCGAGACGGTCAGGATGTAATCGGTGAGCAGGGCGGCCGCGGCGATGAGCCCGGGCGAGGTGCCGAGGTTGTCCTTCGCCACGGTGTACGAGCCGCCACCCGCGGGGTACGCGAAGATCGTCTGCCGATACGACAGCGCCACCAGCACCAGCAATCCGACGATGATCGCCGAGATTGGGATGATGTAGTTCAGCGCGACGGTGCCGAGTATCGCCAGCACGAGCAGCGTCTGTTCGGTGGCGTAGGCGACGGACGAGATCGCGTCTGACGACAGCACCGCCAGCGCGGTCTTCTTGTTCAGTTTTTCGTGTTCAAGTCGGTCTGACGGGAGGGGCTGGCCGAACAGGACGCGTTTGAAATGGACGATCGGCGAGGCCATCGAGAATCGATATCAGGTTCGCCGTAAAGAACTCGTAAAGAATGGCTGATTGAACGTAAAGATGGTGTTAAGGCATGCTCATTGCGCCTTGCCCGTGACCGTTCGTCCGAGCGACACGGTGACGCCATCAGCCGTGACGGCAATTTCGCCGCCCTGAGCGGCAACGAGGCGTCCGGCCAGCGCGACGCTGGCGCCGCCCGGCTCCGCTGACGCGGGCGACAAGTCGATGGCCACGCCACGGTCACTGAGGCGCGTCACCACTGTGACCGGAAGATCGCCGGCGCTCGCCGAGGCGCTCAGCGTCGCAAACAGCGAGAGCGCCTCGGCCAGTCGGGCCCGATCCGCCATCACGCGCGGCAGCCCCGGTTCAAGCGCCACATCGACCCGAGCGTCACGGCGCTCGGCACTGGCGCGTATGAGCGGCAGGATGGCGCGCACCACGTCGTTGACCTGGACCAGTTCACGTTTGATCGGCATCGCATCGCGGTCGGCATCAGCCACGTGCCCAAGCTGGCGCAGCGCGGCATCCATTTCGTCGGCGGCGCCGCGCGCGTCGCGCAGCAGCTCCTCCTGATTCTCGTTCAGTTCACCGAACTTCGTTTCGAGCAGGATGTGCAAGGGCATGCGCACATCATCCAGCCGCGACATCGTGTCCCGCACCAATGCCGCGAGCATCGTCGACTGCTCGCGCAATCGTGCGGCCGCTTCCGCATCCACGCGCGCACGGTGGGCCTCCGCCTTCGTCAAGGCGCTGCCAAGTCCTCCCACCACCTGCTCAATGCGGTCGAACTCGTCGTCCGCACCACTGGTTCCCGGCGCGCCGCGTGCCGCCTCCACCCGCATGATCTCGGTGATGCGGTCGAAGCGCCGCACCAGATATCGCACGTTGGACCAGGTGAGCACGAGCGTCAGCGCGGCAAGCACTCCCGAGATGGCAAGCACCGTGCGCGGAGCTTGTCGTCCATATTCGCCCCAGTAGACGAGACCGGCCACCATCGCCGCGGCAAGCAACGAGGGCACGAGCCCCATCAGCAGCCGCCCGCCCACGGAAAGCGTCCATTGCTTGCGCAGCAGGCGGTTCATTCCGACTCTCCCGCGTCTGTTCCACTCGCCTGGTGGTTGCGGGGTGTCCGTTCGTCCGGCGGCGAGACGACCAGCACATCTAGTCCGCCGCGTTTTGCCAAGAGGCGGTCCACAACGCTGCCGCGGGTGAATCGGTACCAGCGTGACTTTCGTGTTTGGCCGACCATCGCCAGCGTCACGCCGCGTTCGGCGGCAAAGCGCAGGAGGGTTTCCGGCACGTCATCTCCCTGCAGTTTCACCACTTCCGCGCCAAGTGACTGGGCCAGCTGGATATTGTCCACCAGATGCCGCTGCAGGGACGTATCGATCTTGTCTGCTGCCTCGGCCGGCGTCTGCACGTAGACACAGTACCAGTCCGAGTTCAGGCGCCCGGCAATGCGGCTCGCCTTGCGCAGCAGAAAGCGGGAGATGGCGCGGTTGCTCGACAGGCAGGCCATGACGCGGTCGACGGTCTTCCGTGCCCGCGGTGTCGACTGTTCCTGACGGCGGACCACTTCTTCGCGCGAACGATCAACGGAGCTGGCCGTTTCGCGCAACGCGAGTTCGCGCAGCGTGGACAGGTTGTCATCGGTGAAGAAGTTCGTGAGCGCCGTTTCGATCTTGTCCGACCGGTAGATCTTCCCCTCGCGCAGTCGCTGGCGCAGGTCTTCCGCCGAGATGTCGAGATTCACCACCTGATCGGCTTGGGCGACCACCCAGTCGGGCACCGTTTCGCGCACGGTCACGCCAATCGTCTCCTCGACGACGTCGTTCAGCGACTCCAGGTGCTGCACATTCACGGCGGAAATCACGCTGATGCCCTCATCGAGCAACAGCAGCACGTCCTGCCAGCGCTTGCCGTTGCGAGACCCCGGCGCGTTGGTGTGCGCCAGTTCATCGACCAGCGCCACCTGCGGCCGGCGCGCCACCACCGCGTCGACGTCCATCTCCTCCAGCACGACATTGCGATACTCGAGACGCGAGCGCCGCACGAGCTCAAGTGTCCCCACCTGCGCCTCTGTCTCTTCGCGCCCGTGGGTCTCCACAAATCCGACCACGACGTCGATGCCGCGACGGCGCAGGTCCTGCGCCTCCTGCAACATGCGGTATGTCTTTCCTGTTCCGGCCGCAGAACCAATGTACAGCTTGAGCTTGCCGCGCTCGCGCTGGCGCACGAGCTCGAGGAAGCTCGTGCCGTCGGCCATCAGAACGTCACGGCGAGCGAGGTCACGACAAATCCGTCGGTCGCGCGTGCCGCCGCCGTGCCATTCGGAAAGATGGCGTCTCGATTGCCGAAGCCGCGCATCTCCGTACGCCAGAGCGCGCGTGGCGAGGGGGCAACATCAATACCCACCGACGCGCCATTGCCGTGAAAGGGCGGATTGGCTCTTCCACCGACCTTGCCGGTGCTCATGACCACCTGGTCGTCATCCGCGAAGCGTTCGACGCGCCCAACCAGCGCCACCGTCGGCGTCACCTGCCGACGCGCGAGCGCCATCAGGCCGTACCACGTCGACGTCGACGTCGACGTCGACGCCGAGGCGTGCGCCTGTGAGCCGGCGTCGGCCTCGCCCATCAGTGTCCAGGCGCCACGCACCACCTTCGCCCCGACGCCGTTGAATGCGCGCGGCTGCGAGCCCGATTCGTCGGAGAGCAGGTTGTAGTAGCTCAGCGTGCTTCCCTCCGCGAGAGCCCAGTCGATGCGGGCGCCAACGCCCTTGCCGGAATTGTTCTCCGAGATGTTCTGCCAGCCATTCACAATGTCTACCTGCGCCGTGACGGTCGACGAAGGTGTCCACGTGAACTTCACGCCGCTTTGGTAATATGGTGAGTAATCCGCCGCCAGCGATCGTGTGTACGCCGCGTTGTCACGCGAAATGAAGGACTCCATGCCCATGTGCGAGAAGAAGATGCCGCCATCCACCCACAGGTTGGTGCCGATCCGCGTACCAGCCACGGCCTCCTGGATGATGCGGCCCAACGAGGGTCCGCTCACCGTGCCATTTGTGGGCTCGCCCGAATAGTTGGACTGCACGGAGGTTCCGGTCTGCAACGCCAGGCGTCCGTGGACGCGCGCGCCCTCCGCCTTCAACTCGATGAACGCCAAGTTGACATTGAACTCGTTGTGCCGCGCCGGTTGCGTCGTGAACAGCGCCCCGCCGGCAAAGGAACGATCCATTGATGGCGGGCGACCCGCGTCCCACGCGTAATACCCGTCCACAAAGCCGCCGAACGTGACCTTGACGGCCGTGTCGGCCGGCGCCTGCGCCATGGCACTGGCCGCGAGCGTTCCGGAGAGCAGGCCGATCAACCACTTATTTAGTATCATAGTGTTACTTATTTACGAAAAGAGGGGCGAACCGCTACCGCTTGGCCGGCACCGTGATCATGGACATGGGAAAGCCGGAATCCGCCGCGATGTTCAGCAACAGCACGTTCACGCGCGCTTCACCGAAGAAGCCGAACTGGCGTCCCTTCGTGTGCGCGTCGACGAGCGCCCGTACTGCGGCGGAGTCCGCGCCGCGCGCCTTGGCGACGCGCGCCACTTGCAGCTGCGCGTTCGCCGGGGAAATGTCCGGATCGAGCCCCGAGGCGCTCGCTGTGACCATGTCGGATGGGATCTTCCCCTTCACGCCGCGCTCGACCGTTACCGTGCTATCTACCCGCCGAGTGAGCACTGTGTCGGCAAGGAGCGCGTCCGTCGGTCCCTTGTTCGTGCCGCTCGAGGCGGTGGCGTCATAGCCGGCACCCGCCGCCGACGGACGTGGATGAAAATACTCGGGCCGAGTGAACGGCTGTCCGATGAGGGCACTTCCCACCACTCGGCCGTTCACCGACACCAGCGATCCGTCAGCCTGCCGCGGAAAGAACACGCGGGCAAGCCCGGTCACGACTCCAGGATAGATGATGCCCGTCAGGACGCACAGCACGAGCGTCATCAGCAGGGCGGGTTTCAGTTGTTTCAGCATGAAATTCTCCAGTCCCCGTCAGACGAGGCCGACGAAAACAAGTATGACATCGATGAGCTTGATGCCCGCAAACGGCACCAGCAGCCCACCGACACCATAGAGGACGAGATTGCGGCGCAGGATCACGCTCGCCGCGGCGGGGCGATACCGCACGCCGCGCAGCGCCAGCGGGATCAAGGCGACGATGATGAGCGCGTTGAAGATCACCGAGCTGAGGATCGCGCTCTGCGGCGAGTGCAATCGCATGATGTTCAGTGCCTGCAGGGCCGGGTACGTCGCCACGAACATCGCGGGGATAATGGCGAAGTACTTGGCGACATCGTTGGCGATCGAGAAGGTCGTCAGCGACCCGCGTGTCATCAGCAGTTGTTTGCCGATCTCCACGATCTCGATGAGCTTCGTCGGATTGGAGTCGAGGTCGATCATGTTGCCCGCCTCTTTCGCCGCTTGCGTGCCGGTGTTCATTGACACGCCGACGTCGGCCTGGGCCAGCGCTGGCGCGTCGTTGGTGCCGTCGCCGGTCATCGCCACCAGACGCCCGCCCGCCTGCTCGCGCTTGATCAGCGCCATCTTGTCTTCGGGTTTCGCTTCGGCCAGAAAATCATCGACGCCCGCCTCCTGGGCGATGGCCGCCGCGGTCAGCGGGTTGTCGCCCGTGATCATCACCGTGCGAATGCCCATCGCGCGCAGGCGGTCGAAGCGTTCGCGCATGCCGCCCTTCACGATGTCCTTCAGATAGACCACGCCCAGCACCGTGGGCGTGGCGCTGCCGTCACGTTCGGCGACCACCAGCGGCGTGCCACCGTCGCGGGCGATCGACTCCACCACGGTCGACAGATCGGCGGGTACTTTGCCGCCTTGATCCGTCACCCAGCGAAGCACGGCATCGGCCGCGCCTTTGCGGACCTGATGCGTGCCGTTGTCCGCTCCGCTCATGCGCGTCGACGCGCTGAAGGGCACGAAGACGGGCCCGAGGACCCCGGGTTCCGATGGCGTCTCGCCAGCGTGCGCGCCAACGGAACGGCCGCGCAAACCGAACTGTTCCTTCGCAAGCACGACGATACTGCGCCCTTCCGGTGTCTCATCCGCAAGTGACGACAACTGCGCCCGGTCGACAAGTCGCTCGATGGCTGTGCCGTTCACCGGCACGAACGCCGCCGCCTGCCGGTTGCCGAGCGTGATCGTTCCCGTCTTGTCGAGCAGCAGGGTGTTGACGTCGCCAGCCGCTTCCACGGCGCGGCCGCTCATCGCAATCACGTTCTGCTGGATCATGCGGTCCATCCCGGCGATGCCGATGGCCGAGAGCAGGCCACCGATGGTCGTCGGAATCAGGCAGACGAGCAGCGCGATGAGCACCGGCACCGACACGGCGCCTCCCGCATAAATCGCAAACGGCTGCAGCGTCGTCACCGCCAGCAAAAAGACAATGGTGAGACCGGACAACAGGATCGTCAGCGCAATCTCGTTCGGCGTCTTCTGGCGCGACGCGCCCTCGACGAGCGCGATCATGCGATCGAGAAACGTCTCGCCGGGATTGGCCGTGATGCGAATGACCAGATAGTCACTCAGCACCTTCGTCCCGCCCGTCACGGCTGAACGGTCGCCACCGCTCTCGCGGATGACCGGCGCCGATTCGCCCGTAATCGCACTTTCGTCCACCGACGCCACGCCCTCCACCACGTCGCCGTCGCCGGGAATCATGTCGCCCGGCAGGCAGAGCACGACGTCGCCGCGCCGCAGGCGCTCGGCGTCAACCGCGACAGGGCCGCGCTGGTCGAACTTACCCTCTCGGCTCTCGCCCGTCAGACGCCGCGCGGTGGTCTGCGTGCGCGACTTGCGCAGCGAATCGGCCTGCGCTTTGCCGCGTCCTTCAGCCATCGCTTCGGCGAAGTTGGCAAAGAGCACGGTGAACCAGAGCCACAGCGCAAGCTGGAGCGTAAAGCCCCAGCCGGCCGTGCCGCCCAACAGTTCACGCGCACACACGAACGTCGTGAAGACCGAGCCCACGAGCACGACGAACATCACCGGATTGCGAAGCTGGTGCCGCGGGTCAAGCTTGCGCACGGCGTCGCGCATGGCGCGCCGCACGATGGGCGGGTCGAACAATGGACGCCGGCGCGTCCCCTGGGAGAGCGTGGCCATCCTAGAACAGCCTCCCCGCGCCCATCAGCAGGTGCTCGACGATTGGGCCGAGCGCCAAGGCGGGAAAGAAGGTGAGTGCGCCAACGATCAGCACGACGCCGATCAGGAGCAGCGTAAAGAGCGGGCCGGAGACGGGAAACGTTCCGACCGACGCGGGTACCACGCGCTTTTCCGCAAGGAACCCGCCGAGTGCCAGTGCTGGCACGATCAGCGCGAACCGCCCCACGAGCGTGGCGATGCCGAGTTGCGTGTTGTACCAGTACGTACTGCCGGTCAGGCCGGCGAACGCGCTGCCGTTGTTGGCGGTCGCCGACGAAAACGCGTAGAGGATCTCACTGAAGCCGTGCGGCCCCATGTTGTTGCGGCCGGCAAGGCCACTGGTCGCGATTGACGAGATGGCCGTGAAGACCAGCACGGACGCCGCCGCGCCCAGCACGTACAGCATCGTCATCTGCACTTCGCGCGCCTGGATCTTCTTGCCCAGATACTCCGGAGTGCGGCCAACCATCAGGCCGGCGATGAAGACCGTCAGCACCACGAAAATCAGCATGCCGTAGAGGCCGGCGCCGACGCCGCCAAAGATCACTTCACCGAGCTGCATGTTGACGATCGGCACCAAGCCAGCGAGCGGCGTGAACGAATCGTGCATCGCGTTCACCGCGCCGCAGGAGGCATCGGTCGTCACCACCGCATACAGTGCGGAATTGGCGACGCCGAATCGCACCTCCTTGCCTTCCATGTTGCCGCCGGGGTTGGTGGCGCTCGCCACTACGTCGACGCCGCGCGCGGCGTGCGTGGGGTTTCCACGGGCCTCTGACCAATACGTCACTCCCACGCCACCGAGGAAGAGCAGGAACATGGCGGCCCACACCGACCAGCCGTGCGCGACGTTCTTCACCGCGCGCCCGAGGTAGTAGACGAGCGCCGACGGAATCAGGAAGATCGCAATGACTGAAAGGAAGTTCGACCACGGCGTCGGGTTTTCGAACGGATGCGCGGCATTGGCGTTGAAAAAGCCGCCGCCGTTCGTGCCGATCTGCTTGATCGACTCCTGGCTCGCCACCGGCCCCATCGCCAGCACCTGCTTGGCGCCCTCGAGCGTCGTCACCTCGACATACGGCTTGAAGTTCTGGATGACGCCCTGCTGAATCATCGCCAGCGACAGCACCAGCGACATTGGCACCAACACGTAAAGCGTGGCGCGCGTCAGGTCGGTCCAGAAGTTGCCCAAGCGGCCGCGGGCCTCGCCGCCGCGGCGGGCGATGCCTCGCACCAGCGCCACCGCTACCGCGATGCCCACCGCTGCGGACGCGAAGTTGTGAAAGGCGAGCTGCGTCATCTGCGAGAAGTACGACATCATCGACTCGCCGCTGTAACTCTGCCAGTTCGTGTTCGTCGTGAAGGACGCCGACGTCTCGAACGCCTGCCGGTCGGGCACCGCCGCCAAGTGCTGCGGGTTCAGCGGCAGCCGGTGCTGCAGCCGCAGCACGGCGTACGTCAGCAGCATCGACGCCACGCTGAACAGCAACATCGCCGCGGTGTAGCGCGTCCAGTGCTGGTCTTCGTCGGGATTCACTCCCGCCGCGCGGTAGATCATGCGTTCGATCGGACGCAGGAAGCGCAACGACCCGTCGAATACGCGCACCAGATACAGGCCCAGCGGCTTCGTCGCGGCGAGCAGCACCGCGCAGAAGAACGCGATCTGCAGCCAGCCATTCATGGTCATGGCCGTCGCCTCAGAACCGCTCGGGTCGCAGCATCGCGTACACGAGGTATGCGAGAATCGCCGCAGCAGCGATCCCGGCAATCACGTTGTCCGCCGTCATGAGCGCGCCTCGTCGGTGCGCGACGCCTCGGCGGTCGACGCTCGGCCGAGCCGCTCGCAGGCACGTGTGTAGCCAAGCATCAGTGCGAAGAACAGCACGGAGCCGGCAAGGTAGGCAAGGTCAATCACGGTCGTTTCTCCAGCCGGTGCGCGGGGCGGATGGATCACCCGCCGCAGCTGCACGCACCGATCGGATCTATGCTACGACCGCTGCCGTAAACGGCGCACAAAGAACGGGCACGTTACAGCGAAAGCGATAAGAAAGCAGGCGCGCGCGCGTTGCGCCTTCGCGCTTCGTCGCACGTTAGTGGATGTCGCCTTCGTCGTCCCCGCTGTCGTTGTCGTCGTCGGGAATTGTCGCCGAGGGCAACTCAAGCACAAACACCGATCCGCCGCCGTCGCGTGGTTCGAACCACAGGTGCCCACCTTGCGCTTCGGCGAGACCGCGCGCGATGGACAAGCCCAACCCCGTGCCGCCGACATCCGATGGTGTTCCGGTCGGCCGATAGAATGGTTCGAAGATTCGATCACGTTCGGCGAGCGGAACTCCCGGGCCACGATCAAGCACACTGAGCGACAACCAATCGGCATCGCGCCGCACGCGCACGACAATCGGGGAACCGGGCGGAGAGTACTTCGCCGCGTTCTCCAGCAGATTGACCAGCACGCGCAGCGACTCGGTAAACGCAAATCGTCCGCTGAGCAGTTCGTCCGTCGGCGCGTCGATCACCACGTCGCGTCCGCGCAGCACGCTGCTCGCCCCCTGCAAGGCCGCGCCGACCAAGTCATCGGCAGTATCCACAACCACCATCGGACGCACGGCGCCAGCTTGAATGCGCGACAACTCCAGCATGTCGCCAATCAGGGCGTTCAGCCGATCCACCTCCATCCCGATGACGCTCGCTGAATCGGTGGATCCGCCTTGCTCGATTTCATGAGCAAGCCCCTTGATCGTGGTCAGTGGCGTCCGCAGATCGTGCGACACCGAGGTCAGCAACGCGCTGCGCAGCGCCTCAAGGCGACGCTCAGCTTCCGCCTGCTCGGCCTGCGTCGTCAGCCGCACGCGTTCCACGCCGAGCGCGGCGTAGTACGCCAGCGCATCGAGGAGACGCCGCCACTCGGGAGGCTGGCGCAGTCCCTCGGCGCTCGCGACCCGCAGCACACCCACGGTCGCGCCCCGGACGAGCAGCGGTATCGCCAGCGCGCGCACGTCAGCCCTCAGCTTGCCGTCTTCGCTCAATCGCACCGTGCCATCCACCAACTCTTCGGCGCGCGATCCGGATTGCAGGATCCAACCCACCAAACTGCCCTCTCCCGTTCTCACGGGAGTCAGCGCTGACGAGGCGCGCGACAGGCGTGCCGAAGCGGTCGGGCGGGCCAGTTCCGCGTCTCGCTCGAACACATCGCACTCGTCCACTCCGAGCGTCGAGCGAATGACTTCGACGATCTGGCGCAGCCCATCGTGCGCGTCGGGCGCATTCAGCGTCTCGGCGCCGAGCGTCGCCAGACGGTCCACCTCTGCGGCGCGGTCTTGTGCCTCCTGTGCTTCCCGCCGCGCGCGGTACAGGAGCTGCGCGGCGACCACGCTGGTGACGAGGAAGGTCACCAGCACCAGCCAATCCAGCGGATTGGAGATGGCGAGCGTGTAGTACGGCGGCAGAAAGAGAAGGTTGAACATCACAAACGCCGCCGCCACCACACTCAGGCCCAGCAGCCGTCCTCCCGCGCCGCTCGCGCCGAGAATAACGAGCAGATAGACGAGTGCGACGTGCGCCTTGTCCAGGTGCGTGCGCAACGCCAGCATCGCGAGGGTGGCCAGCGCGAGGACAGCGAACCAGATGAGCCAATCGGTCAGGCGCGTGCGCGAGTGCGCAACACCCGGCGATGCGCCAAGACCCGGCATCAGCTATGCCTCGGCCACGGCGTCGGGCTCGAAACGGTACCCAACGCCCGGTTCGGTCTGCAGAAACCGTGGCCGGATCGGATCGTCTTCGATCTTCCGTCGCAGGTGTCCCACATAGACGCGCAGATACTGTTGGGCATCGCCCTCGGAGTTGCCCCAGACGGCGGTGAACAGTTGCCGGTGCGTGAGCGTCTTGCGTGGACTGAGCAGGAACGTGCGCAGCAGCGCCCACTCGGTAGGGGTGAGATGCACCACCTCGCCTTCCCGCTGCACGCGACGCAGGGCGAGATCCACGGTGATGCTGCCGAGCACAACGCGTTCGGCCGGCGCCTTGGCCTCGCTCACTTGACGGGCCCGGCGCAGCTGGGCTCGCACACGGGCAAGAAGTTCAACCGTGCTGAACGGCTTCGTCATGTAGTCGTCGGCGCCGGCGTCGAGCAGGGCCGCCTTTTCAGTATCCGCGTGGCGGGCCGACAGGACAAGAATGGGCGCCGCCGACCAGCGTCGGATCTCCCGACAGACCGCCAACCCGGTCTGATCGGGCAACCCGAGGTCGAGCACGATCAAGTCGGGGAGTTCCGAGGCTGCCAGATCGACACCCTCAGTTCCCGTCGCGGCTTCGAGCACGCGAACCTTGGGCTGTTCTGGGTCTTCTGCCGCTCCGAATGAAGCGGAGAGCAGCGCGTTGCGAACCACGCGGCGTATTTGTGGCTCGTCGTCGATGACGAGCATCGTGAGCGGAGGAGCGGTCATGGATGTCTACGGCGGAAATCGCAACGGACGGGCATCGCATAGACGCTGGCGAAGGTAGTGACAGATAGGAAGGGGGCGTGGAGCAAACCGGGAGTTTTCACGTCGTCTTTGTGACCGTCGGCGCTCTCTTCACGCGCGTTTCACGAGGGCCGTGACATTGTGAGAGCGTCTCCACAACGCATCCAATGCTCACTTCTTCGCTTCTCATCACCGCCGCCGGCATTCCCGCCGTCCTTGTGGCCACGGGTGTGATCGGTGCGCTGGGCTCCAGACGCCAGCTGAATGCCACGTCTCACGCGATCATGTCTCGCGTGCCAACGCCAGACGCGATTCCCATGCTCATTCCCGAACAGGAACCTCAGTCCGTGTTCGAGGCCGAAGACGATTCCACGCGTGCGGCGATGCTGATACTCGACGAATGGAGCGCGCGTCCGCGGTCGGAGTGGCACGCCATTGGCGCGCGGATGCTGAGCACATCGCGCGTTGACGCTGGCGCCGTGACCGCCTCGCAGCTCATTCTCGAAGGCGTGCTGGCGCACCATGACCTTACCCTCGAAGCCTGGATGGTCCGCGACGCCGCCGACACGGCGTGGCATCTCGCCGCGCAGGATGACGCCCCAACGTCGACGGCCATTGAGCTCGCGGCGCGGCGATCCGTCACAAATGCAGCCCTCGCGATGCTCGCTCGTGGGTGGCTCCCCATCGAGGACTTCGAACGCTTGTCGGCACGCATCGCACTTTAGTGGTGCGACGAACGCTCGTCATGCAACGCCCGTGAGTCGCGCGAACATTCACCGCACCGGGTGATGTAGTACCGCAGCCGGTTCGCTACATTTAGTAGCACAATGACTCCTGCTGCAGCACCGGGGCTGCTCCACGGGTTCTTCGCGCTTGCCGCCGCCCGGTGGCCGCATCGCGTTGCCGTTGACGTCCCGCCTGGGCGACTGCGCCCGACACGCCACCGCACGACGTACGCCGAGCTTGACCGGCATTCGGACGTCGTGGCGTGCCTGCTCGCACCGTTCGTATCGCACGAAGGCATCGTCGCCATTCTTCTCCCGCGGACGGCGATGCATCTGTACGCCGCGCAACTCGGCGTGATGAAAGCGGGCGCCGCCTACACGTGTCTCGATTTGGCGTTTCCGGATGAGCGGCTGCGCGACACACTCGCCGATGCGCAACCGGCGGCCCTGCTCACCGACCGCGCCGGTCGTTCGCGGGCGCTGGCCGCTGGTTATCCGCAGAGCCAAATCATCGACGTCGTCGATGCGCTGCACGGGGCTTCGCCATCACTGCCACGCTCGGCCCCCGGCTGGCTGACGTCCTCGTCGCTCGCCTACGTCATTTACACGTCCGGCACCACGGGTCAGCCCAAGGGCGTGATGATCGAGCACCGGTCCATCTGCAATCTGGTGCATTCCGATCTCGAGACCTTTTCCCTCACGCCCGACGACCGCGTCGTTCAGGGTTCGTCCTCGGCGTACGACTCGTCAATCGAAGAATCGTGGCTTGCGTTCGCCGCTGGCGCCACGCTGGTCGTCATGGACGATGATGCCGCGCGCCTCGGCCCCGACCTCGTGGGTTGGCTGCGTCAGGAGCAGGTAACGGCCTTTTGCCCGCCACCAACGCTGCTGCGAGCGACCGGGTGCGAGAACCCCGCGCGCGAACTCCCCGCCACGCGCCTGTTGTACGTGGGCGGCGAAGCGCTGCCGCAGGACATCGCCGATCGCTGGGCGCAGGGCCGGTCTCTGGTCAATGGCTACGGTCCCACGGAATGCTCGGTCACCTGCACCCGCGCGCACATCACCGTCGGCGCCCCGATCACCATTGGACTGCCCATTCACAACGTGCAGGCGTGGATCGTCGATGAACGGCTCGAACCCGTCGCCGACGGTGAATCCGGCGAACTCGTCTTCGGCGGCGCCGCGCTCGCCCGCGGATACTGGAACCAACCGGAACTGACCGCCGAGCGATTCCCCACCCTGTCGACGCTCGGACGTATCTACCGCACCGGCGACCTCGCGCAGCGCGCCCCGGACGGCACGCTCATCTATCACGGCCGGCTCGACGCCCAGGTCAAGCTGCGCGGCTACCGGGTTGAACTCGGCGCCATCGAATCTGCGCTCGCCGCCTGTGATGGCGTGCGTGAAGCCGCGTGCCGCGTTCAGGATGACGATGGCCGCCAGATGCTCGTTGCCTTTGTCGTTCCAGAGGCGATGGTTCCGGTGCCGACCGTGGCTGCGTTGCAGGACGCCCTCCGGGCCGTTCTTCCGCCGTACATGGTCCCTGCCCAGATAGCGGCCATCGAAGCCCTCCCGGTCTCCATCGGAGGCAAACTCGACCGCAAGGCGTTGCCCCGCCTCAACGGCGCCGCGACCAATGGCTTGGGAAAGGCCCCCGAGGATCCGCTCGAACACGCTATCGCTGCCGCAGCAAAGCACGTGCTGCGTCTCACCCAATATCCCGACTCCGACGCCGATTTTTTCACCGCCCTCGGCGGTGATTCGCTCAGTGCCGCCGAGTTGGTCACCCGACTGCGTGACGACACGCGAACGAACGTACTGGATGTGCGGGACGTGTACGAATCGCGTACCGTGGCCGCGCTTGCCGCACGCGCACGACAGCGCGGACCGCGTGCCGCTGCAGCCGCCGCACGCGATGAACTCGATGTGCAGATTCCCGTCACCCGCCTGACGGTTCGTCAGACGCTCACGCTCCTTCGCTCGCTGCTCGTCGCGTCCATTGCGCTCTGGCTCGCCGCGTTTCACGTGTTGCCCGCCGTCGTGCTTCGCATTGGATTGGTGTCGTCGGTCATCCTCGCGCCGCCGCTGGCGCTGCTTGCCATGCTCGCGTGGGCGCCAATTGCCGTTGTGCTCGCCGTCGCCAGCAAACGCTCGTTGATCGGGCAGTACGCGCCCGGACGCGTTCGCGTCTGGGGCCCCGATTATCTGCGGCACTGGCTCGTGCATCAGTCGGTGAAGACCGTGCCGTGGTGGATTCTCGAAGGTACGGAACTCCAACTCATCGCGCTCCGTGCGCTCGGCGCGCGTATCGGCAAGCGCGTGCACATCCACCGCGGCGTCGTGCTCACCCGCGGCGGATGGGACTTGCTGGACATCGGCGACGATGTCACGCTCGCGCAGGACGCGTCCATTCGCATCGCCGAACTCGACGACGGACATCTCGTCTACGCGCCCGTCACGCTCGGCGATGGTGTCACACTCGGCGTGCACTCCGGGGTCGGCGGCCACTGCGTGCTCGAACCCGGCGCCATGCTCGCCAACAACGCGTCGCTTGCTGCCGGTGCGCGTGTGCCTGCGTATGAATGTTGGGATGGTATTTCGGCACATGCGGCCGGGCGTGCGCCCGAAGCACCAACGGTTGATCACACGCACGACCTCACGCCGCTGGCGTACGCGATGCGCTTCTACATCACGCGCCTTGCGCTCGCACTTGTGTTCGCCGTTCCGCTCGGCGCGCTGACGTTTGCGGCGATGCGGGTGTGGTACTTCAACACCGCGATGGCCGTTGAATGGATGCTGCGTGGCGCGTTCAGCCTGCGTGTTATCGCGGTCGTCGCGCTGTTGCTCGCCGTCACCGTGCCGCTGCGTCTCGTGCTCAGCGGGCTCGCGTGCCGAGCGATGGGCCGAGTGCCTGATGGGGCGATATCGCGGTGGAGCGCGGGCTACGTGCGTGTCTGGCTCAAGCCCATGCTGGTCGATAACGCCAGTAAATGGCTCTACGGCGCACTCTTCTGGCCGTACTGGCTACGCCTCGCCGGCATGCGGGTCGGGCGCGATTGCGAGATCAGTTCGCTCATCGACACCGTCCCCGAGTCGGTGACCATCGGCCACAAGAACTTCTTTGCCGACGGCATCTACATTGGCTGTCCGCGCGTGCATCGTGGCACCGTGACGATTGAGCACACGACGTTCGGCAGCTCCACCTTCCTCGGCAACGGCGTCATCGTCGGCGGCGGGCTGCAGTTACCCGACGATCTCCTGCTCGGCATCTGCACCGTGGCCGACCAAGCGGTGATGCGTGCCGGCAGTGCCTGGTTTGGACATCCCGCGTTTGAGCTGCCGCATCGCGAGGTCATCGAGTATGACGCCGCCTTCACATTCGATCCAACGCTGTGGCGCTACGCGGTGCGCATCTTCTGGGAGTTGACGCGCTTTACCGTGCCGGCCCTGCCGGCGTTTGTTGTGTTCGCGTGGTTCGCGGCAGTGCACGCCGTTTCCACGGTTTCGCTGCTGCTCTTTCTGTTTGTCGCTTTGCCGTTGGTCACATTCGCGTGCGGCGCGTTCTTCACCGCCGCCGTGGTCGTCACCAAGTGGTCGTTGCTCGGCAAGGTGCAGCCCGCCATGCATCCGCTCTGGTCGAGCTTTGCGTCGCGCTGGGATCTCATGTGCCTCGCCTGGCACATCTGCGCCGGCCCGCTCGTGTCGCAGCTCGACGGTACGCTGTTGCTCAACGCGCTGCTGCGCATCACCGGCGTGAACGTCGGCAAGCGCGTGGTGCTCGGCACCGGATTCGCCGAGGATCTTCCCGATCCCGACATGCTGACGTTCGAAGACGGTGCGACGGTGGATTGCCTCTTTCAGGCGCACACCTTCGAAGATCGAGTGCTCAAGATGGGCCGCATCGTCATCCGCCGCGGCGCGACCGTGGGCAGCAATGCCGTGCTGCTCTATGGGGCTGATATCGGCGAAGCCACCAGCGTAGCGCCGCACAGCGTGGTGCTCAAGAACGAGCATTTGCATGCCGGGCTGAGTTATGCGGGGTTCCCGACGAGGCCG
>JAHFCT010000117.1 GCA_023249375.1 Gemmatimonadota bacterium
CACCCATGAACACCTGCCAGCCGTACATGGTGCTGAAAAAGCTGGGGTCGAGTGACATGGAGTGGTCCCACGCCAGCACGCACCACCCGAACCCGAAGAGCAGCGCCATCACGACGGCCATCGTCCCCTGACGGCTGTGCGTCGAGTGCAGCTCGCGCCGCTCCTCACCGAACCCGCGCCGCATCACAGCGCGAATGCCCGCCGCCCACGCGGCGCCGCCCTCGGGACTCACGCCCACGTCGAGCCGCAGCGACGTCCACACATACCACAGTTGCAGCGCCGCCAGGACGCCGAAGACGCCCACCGAGCGCGCCCAGAAGAAACCGTGTGCCAGATAAATGTTCTTCTCGTGCTTGAGCGCCGCCGTGCCGACTTCGTTCCACCACGGATAGACGGCCTTGTTGCCCACGAAGACCGTGAGCATGAGGCAGACGAACGCAAACGGCAGAAACGCGGCATACCCTTCGAGAATGCGGATCACACTCCGCGACCAGCGCGCGGTGGTGATGCGCTGCACGGCGACGAACATCACGCCCGCGGACGCGATCGTCGTGAAGAACAGCCAGTTGACGTGGAACGCTTGCCACGCGCGGCCATTGCCGCGTACCGCGCCGTAGAGGAACACCGCGAAGCCGGCCACGAACATCGCGAGGAACATCTGCTTGATGACCGCCGGAATCGGCTTGTACAGCACCGACGTCACGCGCTCACGCGACGGGGCGGGAGTTTCGTGGGCGCTCATTATTCGTGGCCCTCCATCTTCGACTCCGCGGTCTTGGGCTTCGCCGTCACCGTCGGATGCGCGTAACGCGCCGGGCGGGTGGGACCGATCTGCGTGTAGCCGGGCAGCTTGTCGCCGGTCTCGCCGGGCAGGCCCGCCGGCGTCGTGTCAGCCACGACGCCCTCGACCTTACCCTGCACCGCGCGGATGTAGTTCACGACATCCCAGCGGTCCATCTCCTCAATGCGGTTGTACGCGGGCATAAGGCCGCGGCCGTTGCGCATCATTCCCCAGATGTAGCCGTCGGTGAAGTTCTTCACGCGGTCCGACACCAGCGGCATCGGCACCATGCCGAGTTTCGTCGCCGTCCCATCGCCCTTGCCGGCGCGCCCATGGCACGGTGCGCAGTTGATCTGGAAGTACACTCGGCCGCGGCGCACCGAACCGGTGTCCGCCGCCACGGGATTAGCGAGCGCGGACATCGAGTCAATGACGTTCGGCAGCATGCCGTATGACACGACCCACGCCGGCATCATCGTGCCGTTCGTATTCACGGAACCCGCGGGGTTGCCGCGGAAGCCCTTGAGTTCCGCCGAGTCGGCGCTGAAGACCTGCCACGTGCCCACCGACGGCTGCTGCTTGAAGTCGGTGAACCACGAGCAGGCGCCGAGCGCCAAGGGGAGCGCGGCGAACGCGGCGCGGCGAAGCATGTTAGCGCTCACTGCGCACCTCCACCGCCCCATGCTTGCGGAGTAATTCCGCGGCCGACGCCGCGCGATCGGGCGCGCATTCCACCCAGACGCCGAAATCGCCCTGGCTGAAGCGCGGGTCGTAGCCGACCATCATCGTCAGCCGCGGAAGCCGCGAATGAATGAACAGGCCGGCAACGGTAGAGAGCGCGCCGATCAGCACGAAGACCTCGAAGCCGAAGATCGTGTACGGAATCCACGACCCAAAGGCCTTGCCACCGACGACCAGCGGCCAATAGTTCGACGCCCAGATGGCGATCCAGTAGCCGAAGATGCAGCCGGCGAGCCCGCCGAAGAGCATGTACATGCGCACGGGGCTCGGGGGCGGCGCTATCGCGACCTCGAATTCGTGGCGCGGCGTCGGCGTGAAGACCGTCACGTCGCCCAAGCGCGCCTGTTTGAGCTCGGTGATGGCTTCCACCGCGCCGTCCAACTCCTTGAAGTGACCGAGTACGCCGCGCATCAGAAGTTCACTCCCGGCGTTTCGGGTTCGAAATCGTCAGCCGTCTCCGGCGTGTGCGCGTGCGCATGCCGCAGGCGCGGCGGCACAATCTCCTTGACCTCGGCGATCGCGATCACCGGGAACTGCCGGACGAAGAGCAGGAACCACATGAAGAACCAGCCGAACGAACCGAGCAGGATGGAGTAGTCCACCCAGGTGGGCGCGTACGTCGTCCACTGCCACGGCTCGAACTCGTGAGAGAGCGACGGCACCACGATCACGAAGCGCTCGAACCACATGCCGATATTGATTGTGATCGACAGGATCCAGAGCCACGACGGGTTGCGCCGCAGTTTCT
>JAHFCT010000007.1:0-5051 GCA_023249375.1 Gemmatimonadota bacterium
CCGTCTTTGCCCGTGCACCACAAATGGCCTCTTCTCCCCTGCACCTGAATACGATCATGTCCCTTCGCACTCTGCTCGCTGCCACCGCGCTGGTTGCATTGACCGGCTGCGGCCGCAAAGCCGACACCGCCGTGGCCGCCCCGACGATGGTTCTTATCGGTCCGGAAGCCGTGGTCGTCGCCGAAGTCGGCATGCTCTCGACGGGCCCCGCACTGAGCGGCACGCTGGTCGCCGAGCGCAACGCGTCCATTCGCGCTGAAGTGGGCGGGCAGGTGATGGCCACACTGCACGAGCCGGGCGATCGCGTGATCGCGGGCGAGCCATTGGCGCGCATCGATGATCGCGCCATCGCCGACGCGTTCCTGTCGGCGCGCAGCGGACTCACGCAGGCCGAACTCGCCGCGGACATCGCGAAGCGTGAACTCGAGCGCGCGCTGAAGCTGAGCGCGGCGGGCGCGATTGCTGATCGCGACGCGGAGAACACGCGCCGTTCGAATCTTGCCGCACAGGCGCAGCTGGAAGACGCCAAGGCGCGGCTGGCGCAGGCGCAGAAGCAGAAGGACGCAACAATCGTGAAGGCGCCGTACGCAGGCATCGTCGCCGATCGCACCGCGAACGCCGGCGACATCGTCGCGCCGGGCGCGCCGCTCTTCACGGTGGTCGATCCCTCGACGATGCGTCTCGAAGCGAACATTCCGGCGAGCCAACTGGGCAGCATTCGACTGGGCGCGCCGGTCACGTTCTCGGTGACGGGATATCCGGAGCGGCGGTTCAAGGGCAGCATCGCGCACATTGCGCCGAGCGCGGACGCGGCCACGCGGCAGGTACGCGTGATCGCGCGCATTCCCAACGCGGGCACCGGGCTGGTGGCCGGGCTCTTCGCCGAGGGACGCGTGAGCAGCACGGTGCGCGAGGCACTGACCGCGCCGCAGACGGCCATCGACCAGCGCGGCATTCGCCCGGTGGTCGCGCGCCTCAAGGGCGGCCGCGTCGAGCGCGTTGAAGTCACGCTCGGCGCACGCGACGAAGCGACCGAGCGCGTGGAGATCACGTCGGGCGTCGCGCGCGGCGACACGCTGCTGGTCGGCGCCGCGCTCGGCATCACGCCCGGCACGCCGCTGCGGGTGAGCGCGCCGTCCGACAACGCCACCAAGAAGAACTAACCGAGGCCCCCCGTGTTCATATCTGATTTTGCCATCAAGCGCCCCATGGTCACCATCGTTTCGATGGTGGCACTGGTGGTGTTCGGCCTGTTTGCGGCGTTCAGCCTGCACACCGACGAGTTCCCCGACATCCAGCAGCCGATCATCAACGTGGCCATCGCGTATCCGGGCGCGTCGCCCGACGTCGTGGAGCGCGAAGTGCTGGACCGCGTGGAAGAAGCGGTGGCCGGTATCAGCGGCGTCGATCGAATTCAGGGCGCTGCGCAAGACGGCTTTGCCAGCGTCACCGTCTTCTTTGTCTACGAGAAAGACCTGCAGCAGGCGTCGCAGGATATTCGCGACAAGATTTCGACGATTCGCAGTGAACTGCCAACCGAAATGAAAGAACCGGTGCTCAGCCGGTTCGATCCGTCGGATATGCCGATCGTGCAACTGTCGCTCAACTCGACGACGCTTACCGCCCCGGAACTGACGCGCATCGCCGATCCCGAAATCACGCGCGCGCTACGCGGCATCACTGGCGTGGCCGAGGCCACGGTGCTGGGCGGCGTGCTGCGCGAGTTGACGGTGGAGATCCGGCCCGACGCGATGCGGCAGGCGGGTGTGAGCGTGGGTCAGTTGGTGGCGGCGTTGCAGCAGCAGAACCTGGCGGTGCCGGTGGGTGCGGTGCGCGGCACGCTCGAAGACCGCTCCATTCGATTGAAGGGCAAGCTCGAACGCCCCGAAGACTTCATGAACATCGTGGTGGCCCAGCGCGGCGGAAAGAACATTCGCCTGGGCGAACTCGCGACGGCCAAGGACGGCACGGCCGAGCCGAGCACGGCGGCGTTGTACAACGGCAAGGATGCGGTAGGGCTGCTGGTGAAGAAAGCCAAGGGCTACAGCACCACCGAAGTGAGCGAGAAGGTGCTGGCGGCGGTGGAGCGCATCAAGCCGACGCTGCCGAAGGGGACGACGATCGATGTGATCCAGAACAGCGGCGACCGCGTGGCGCGCAGCGTGAAGAACGTGGAGGAGGCGCTGCTCGAGGGCGCGGCGCTGACGGTGCTGGTGGTTTTCCTGTTCCTGAATTCGTGGCGCTCGACGGTGATCACCGGACTGGCGCTGCCGGTGTCGGTGCTGGCGAGCTTCATCGCGGTGTGGGCGTTCGGCTTCACGCTGAACACGATGTCGCTGCTCGGCCTGTCGCTGGCGATTGGTATTCTGATTGACGACGCGATTGTGGTGCGCGAGAACATCGTGCGCCACATCGAGAAGGGGAAAGACCATTTCCGCGCGTCGCACGAGGGAACCGACGAGATCGGCCTCGCCGTCACGGCGACGACGTTTTCGATTATCGCGGTCTTCGTGCCGATCGCGTTCATGTATGGCGTCGCCGGGCAGTGGTTCAAACCGCTGGCGCTGACCATTGCCTGCGCGGTGCTCGTGTCGCTGTTCGTGTCGTTCTCGCTCGACCCGATGCTCAGCGCGTACTGGCCCGATCCGCAGACCGAGGCGCACGAACGGCGCAATCCGATTGCACGCACGCTCGACCGTTTCAACCAGTGGTTCAACCGCATGGGCGAGAAATACACGCGCCTCATCGGCTGGGCGCTCGACCACCGTTGGTCGATGATGCTGATTGCCACGGCGTCGTTCTTTGTTGCCGGATGGCTGCAAGTGACATTTGGCGGCTTCGGCTTCATGCCCGTGTCCGACCGGTCGGAGATGATCATTCAGGTGAAGACGCCGCCGGGTTCGAATCTCGAGTACACCAAGATGAAGACCGAGGAGGCGGCGCAGTTGGCGCGCAGCCACACGGACCTGGTGCGCTACACGTTCGCGACCATTGGCGGCAGCGCGTCGGCGATGATGGATCCCAGCTCGGCATCAGGCTCCGTGGACATGGGGCAGGTGTACGTGCGGCTCGTACCGAAAAGCGAGCGTTCAATCAATCAGGACCAGTTCGGCGAATTGATGCGTCGCGAACTGCCGCGCATCGGCGGCGCGCAGGCCGGCGTCTTTTCCGGCGGCATGGGCGGCGCGCGCAAGCAGATCCAGATGGAAATTCGCGGCAACGACGCCAGCATTCTGCAGGGCGTCGCCGACAGCGTGATGAAGATCGTGAAGACGGTTCCTGGGCTGGTGGACGTCGATCTCTCGACGAAGGGACAGAAGCCCGAACTCGAGATTCAGATCAATCGCGGACTCGCGGGCTCACTCGGCATCACCGTCGGTCAGGTGGCGCAGTCGATGCGGCCGGCCTTTGCCGGCATCGATGCCGGCGATTGGGTGGACCCGAGCGGTGAGAACCGGAAGGTGCGCGTACGGCTCTCTCCCGAGTCGCGCCGTCGCGCGAGTGACATCGAGGCGCTGCCGCTCGTCGTGGGCGACCAGAACCGGTCGAGCCCGATGCCACTTGGTCAGATTGCCACGGTGAAGCAGAGCCTTGGGCCGGCGCTCATCTCGCATCTTGATCGCGACAACGTGATCGTGGTGCAGGGCAATACGCAGGGACGCGCGATTGGCGAGGTGAACAACGACATCGACCGCGCGCTGGCCGGCTATGTGCCGCCGCCGGGAGTGCGCCTCACCGCAGGCGGAGAAGTGAAGGATCAGAAGGAAGTCTTTGGCCGCATGCTCGCCGCGATGGGCCTCGCCGTCCTGCTGATGTACCTGATCCTCGTGATGCAGTTCGGGTCGTTCCTGGAGCCGATCGCGATCATGATGTCGCTGCCGCTCTCGCTCATCGGCGTGGTGCTGGCGCTGATCATCACCGGCGACACGCTGAACATCATGTCGATGATCGGCGTGCTGCTGCTGATGGGCATCGTGGCGAAGAACGCGATTCTGCTCATCGACTTTGCCAAGTGGGGGCAGGAGCTTGGCATGAACCGGCGCGAGGCGATCATCGAAGCGGGGCGCGTGCGCTTGCGTCCGATCATCATGACGACGATGGCGCTCATTGCGGGCATGATTCCGGTGGCGCTCGGCCGCGGCGAAGGGGCCGATTTCCGCTCGCCGCTGGGCCGCGCAATCATCGGCGGCGTGATCACGTCGACGTTGCTGACGCTGCTGGTGATTCCGACGGTCTACGAGATTCTCGATGACCTGCGGCTAAAGATGGTTGGGCTGTTCAACATCCCGAAGCGTCCGCCGACGGATGAGTACACGGTGCCGGAGACGCTGAAGAAGCGGTGAAATACGAAGGGCCGAGACATTGTCTCGGCCCTTTGCATTCGCTGCGTGACGGATCAGCCGTTGCGACCTGGCATCGCGGCGCCGAGTGGGCCGGGGCCTACCGGGATGCGCTGGTGCGACGCGGCCCAGGCTTTCTGGGCGGGCGTCAGGATGGCGGCAACGGCGGCGCGGAGTGCGTCGAAGTCGGCCCGCATGGCTTCCATGATGGGCTTGCCCTTGGCGAGGATCGCGGCCACTTCGGTGCGCGTCTTGCCGGCCTTCACGGCGGCGGCGGCTTCGCGGCGGATGGCGGCAAGCTCATCAAACTTCGCCTTGTGGTCGGCCGCGAACTTGTCGTGCAGCGCCTTGATGGCGGCCTTTTGCGCGTCGGTCAGCCGGATGCTGTCGGGCGCGGCGCCGACGGCCATCGTGCCCTCGGGCAGGAACGAAACCGAGTCGAGCGTCGCCTGGATATTCAGCAAGAGCGACGCACTTTCATCGGTGGCCGGAGCAGTGGAGGACTTTTCGCAGGCCACAACGAAGAGCGCGGCGGCGGCGATAGCGGCGATTCTGAACTTCATGAGTCTGGTCTCCGTTCGGTCCGGGATGCGGACGTAAAGCTAGGCCCACGGGGGCATCCGACGCCAATTGAGACGCCGCACCCTTCATAATGTTAACGCGCCCAGGTCCCGCCGGCGTTGCCGCCTCGGCCGCGCCCCCCTTCCGCGC
>JAHFCT010000007.1:5151-60113 GCA_023249375.1 Gemmatimonadota bacterium
GCGGACGTAAAGCTAGGCCCACGGGGGCATCCGACGCCAATTGAGACGCCGCACCCTTCATAATGTTAACGCGCCCAGGTCCCGCCGGCGTTGCCGCCTCGGCCGCGCCCCCCTTCCGCGCCCCGCTTCCGCGCCCCCCTTCCGCGCTCCCCGGCCGCAGGCTGCCGGCTTACGGCACGGCCTCCCGCAGCAGCGTCCACGCCCGTTCGAGCGTGGCTTCGGTGGTTCGCAGGTTCCCGATGGCCACCCGCAGGACGTACTGGTCGCCGAGCTTGGTGTGCGAGATGAAGATGTCACCGCTTTCGTTCACCCGCGCCATGATGGCGGCGTTGTGGGCGGCGATCTCGGCTTCGTCCGTCTCGTTCTCCGGCACGTGCCGGAAGCAGACCGTTGAGAAGGGTACGGGGGCACAGACGCTCCACCCATCACCGTTGGCCCGCACCCAATCGGCGAACGTCCGCGCCAACTGGCAGTGGTGCCTGATTCGCTCGGCGATTCCATCAGCGCCGAAGGCGCGAATCACCATCCAGAGCTTGAGCGCACGAAACCGGCGTCCGAGCTGGACGCCGTAATCCATGTAATTGAGTACGTCGTCGCCGTCGGCCGTGGTGAGATATTCCGGCACCAGCGAGAAGGCGCGCCGCAGGACCTTGGGCTGCCGCGTGAAGAGCACCGAGCAGTCCATGGGTGTGAAGAGCCATTTGTGCGGATTCACCACGAGCGAGTCCGCACGGTCGAGCCCCGCAAACAGCGCTCGCATCTCGGGAACCGCCATGGCCGAGCCACCGTAGGCGCCGTCCACGTGCAACCACAGACTCTCGCGCTGGCAGATGGTGGCGATGTCGTCGATGGGATCGATGCTCGTCATGCCCGTCGTGCCTGCGGTGGCGACTGCGGCGAGCGGGCGGAAGCCCTGCGCTCGGTCCGCGAGAATGGCGCGCGCGAGCATCTCCGGCTTCATGCGGAAGTCGGCGTCGCAGGCGATGTGCACGACGTTTTCAAGTCCCATGCCGAGCGTCATCACCGCCTTGTCCACCGACGAATGCGCGTGCTCGCTGCAGTAGACGCGCAGCCGAGGCAGGTCAGCGCGGCCGGCCATGCCGCGCTGGCGAATGCCGAGCGCTGGATCACGTTCGCGCGCGGCGGCGAGTACGTACATCGTCGAAATCGACGCCGTGTCGGTGATCATGCCGAACCAGCGGTCACCCATGCCGAAGAGCTGGCGCAGCCAGTCGGTGACCACCTGTTCGAGTTCGGTAGCGACCGGCGACGTGCGCCAGAGCATGCCGTTGAGATTCAGCGCGGCGGTAATCATTTCGCCGAGTATGCCGGGCACGGACGCCGTGTTGGCGAAGTAGGCGAGGAAGCCCGGGTGGTTCCAGTGCGTGGCGCCGGGAAGCACCACGCGATCCAGATCGGCGATGATGTCGTCGAGTGATTCCGCGGCGGCGGGCGGCGCCTTGGGCAACTGCGCGCGTATACTGCCCGGCTTCACGTGCGAGAGCACGTCGTAGTCGCCGACGTCGCGCAGGTAGGTGGCGATCCAGTCGGCGAGACGATGCGCGTGCCGGCGGTATTCGTCGGGAGAGATATCCATGTGAGAAACCTGCCAGCGCACGTCGCGAAACGACAGAGTGTGAGGGCGGGGCGTGCCGAGCGGGACGTATGGCACGGCAGTCAGTCTGGCGGTAAATCTCTAGCAGATTGTCGGTTGCCGTCGCTTCGCATTCTCCCCCGAGGAGATCATGGAATACCGTTCCCTGCTCGAGCAGGGTGTCGCACGTGGCATCATCACGGCGGAGCAGAGCACGGCGCTGCTCGCGCTGGTCAGTCCGGACGAGTCGGCGGCGCGCACGTCGCGTGAGGCGCCGCGCGCGTTCAATGGGATAACCATCGCGTACGGGCTTGGCGCGCTGGTGGTGCTGTTTGCCTTCGCCTGGTTCATGGTGGACCGCTGGCGGGTACTCGGCGATTCCGGTGTGTTCGGATTGTCGGTCGCGTATGGGGCGGTGTTCCTGTTGGTGGCGCATGTGCTGCATCGCGAAGGGTTCAGCACGGCGCGCGGCGTGGCGCTTCTGCTGGCCGTGGGCATGGCACCGCTGGCGATCCGCGCGCTGCTGCGGTGGACCGGGATCTGGACGCCGGAAATCGAGCTCATGTGCAACATGCGCGAGCATCCGTTCGGCGCCTGTCAGGGCGAGCCGCTGGCGATTGAGTTTGCCGCGGTGGGCGCGGCGCTTGTTGCGCTGCGCACGATGGCATTCTCGCCGTTCATGATTCCCATTGCGGTGGTCTGCGTCACGCTGCCCGAACGGCTCATTCGGGAGATGGGCCCGTGGCCCGACACGAATGGTGTGGTGATGGGCTGGCGCTGGGTGATTGTCGCGAGCGTGCTTGGCACCGTGTCGTACCTCGTGGAGCAACGCCGGCGGGACGAGGACTATGCATTCTGGCTGTGGATTGCCACGGCGTGCGCGACGCTCTTCGGCGGAATCGTGGTCTTTCAGCTCGACGCGGCGTTGCGTCCGTGGCTTGGCCCGGTGGCGATCCTGGTGATCATGGCATCGGTGTATCTGCGCCGGCGGGCGGTGCTCATTACGGGGCTGGTGGGCGTGCTCGGATTCCTGTCGTGGCTGGCCAACGACGTGTTCAAGGTGACGACGGCGTTTCCGCTGGTGCTGGCGCTGCTGGGCGTGGCGATCATCATCGTGACGGTCTGGCTGCAGAAGCGCTTTCCGGACGTGATTCGCCGGATGGGAGGCGATCCATCAAAGCCGCCGCGATTGCCGGGGGGTGTCTTTGCGTTGATCGCTCCCGCGATCCTCGGCTTCATGCTGATGCAGGACGCGACGTCGATCGACCGCGACCGCATCGCCAGCCAGCGCAGCCATGCCCGCGCAAGCACGTCGAGAAACAAGGCACGACGCGACTCGATTGCCGTGGAACGCGCGATGCGGAGGACGCCGCAGCAGCGGCCGTAGCGGCGGGAGGGACGGCGGTCCGGAGCGCCGATCGGGCCGGTATGGACCATCGAGAAGACGAAACCAGCCGTACGGGACGCGCGTACCAGAGAGTGACCAATTGACCGGCCACCTTCCGGGAGCTTTCGCATGCTGCTGCCCCTGCTGCCACTTATTCTCGCCGCGTCCCTTCAGGTGCAAGTCAAGGCCGGGGTGAGCCGCCGCGCGACCGACAGCACGAAGGTGCGCACGAAAATCGACTCCGTGAAAACGGCCAAATCGGCCAAGGGCGAGGCGAGCTTCAACCTGCAGATCGGCGGCGGCGATGATGAGGAACGCGAACCCGCCAAGCGCATTCCCGTCACCGACGAAATGCGCCGCACCGCCTTCAAGGATCCGGTGGCGCGCGAACTGCTGCTCCGCGCGCGCAAGGCGCGGCTGACGCAGGATTCACTGCTGACGAGCTACGACGCGCGCGCCTATCAGCGTTTCTCGGTCGGAATGGGGCTGCGCGCCTTCGGGCGCGACCGCGTGCTGATGCGCCACGAGGACGTGAGCCACGTGCAATGGCACCGGTCGCGCGGCGCGTGGGTGGACGTGAAAGGCTCGCGCACGGCGATGCCGGTGGCCGACAACGACGCCGAAGTCGAGAACATGGATATGGCCACCGATCCGCCCATTCCGTACTACCCGGGGCGCGAACAGCTCTGGATTGGCAGCGGCATGGCGCAGACCGAGGTCAACGAACGCGAACTCGTGCACCCCATCGCCGAAGGATCCGAGGCGTACTACACGTACGAAACGGGCGACTCGGTGATCATGACGCTGCCCGACCAGAGCCGGATCACGCTCCGTGAAATCCGCGTCGAAGCGCGCGCCCCCAAGTGGAACCTCGCCGTCGGTTCGTTCTGGTTCGACCAGACCTCGGCGCACCTGGTGCGCGCGGTCTACCGGCTCAGCGTGCCCATCGACATCTGGTCGATGGACGAGACCAAGAACGACATGAAGGACGTGCCGTTCTGGGTGAAGCCGATGATCTCGCCGCTGAAGGTGAGCGTGGACGCCATCAGCATCGAGTACGGACTGTACAACGGGCGGTTCTGGATGCCCAAGCTGCAGGTGCTGGAAGCCGGAGCGCAGGTGAGCTTGATGCGCGTGCCGGTGCAGGTTGAGCAGCGGTTCCGCTACGCGTCGGTGAACGGGCTGGATTCACTGCCCAAGTTTCCGCGCACGCCCGTGCGCTATGCGTCGGTGCGCGACTCGCTACGCAAGGCCGGCGTGGATTCGCTGACGCGCGACTCGCTCATGAAGGACTTCCGCAAGAAGCGCGACGAGACGGCCAAGGCGGAACGCGCGCAGGAATGCGCGGCCAGTGGCACGTACACGCGCATGCAGACGCGGTACAACGGCAACCTCACGATGGCGGTGCAGCTGCCGTGCGACAGCACCAAGCTGTCGCGGTCGCCGGAGTTCGTGGGATCGCTGATGGATGCCGGCGAGTCGATCTTCGGCACCAATGACATCGAGGATCTCAAGAAGGCGCTGAACTTCAACCTGCAGGCGGCGTGGGTGCCGCAGAAGCCGGTGATCGAGTGGGGGCTGCCGCTCACGCGCTACAACCGCGTGGAAGGCTTCAGTACGGGCGCGCAGGCCTCGATGACACTCGGCCGCGGCTACACCGCGTTTGCCGGCGCGCGCGGATCGTGGGCCGATCGCCAGCTAAACGGCGACCTTGCGCTCGAACGCAGCAACGGGCGCTCGACGCTGCGCGGCACGGTGTATCGCCGACTCGCCGTGGCGAGCGACTTCGGGTCGCCGCTGTCGTTTGGCGCCGGGCTCGCGTCGCTCCTCTACGCCGGTGATGAAGGGTTCTACTATCGCGCGTGGGGTGGTGAACTGTCCGGCGTCACGCCGATGCTTGGTCATACGGAGTGGCGTTTGTTCGCCGAACAACAGTGGAACGCACCGATGAAGACGCGCTTTACGCTCTTCCGCGGCGCGCAGGATGACCGTGTGTTGCCGAACCTCACCGCCGACAAGGCCTTCGAAGCGGGCGCGGCGGTGCGTGTGCAGCACGGGTGGGGACTCGATCCACGGCTGCTGCGGGTGAGCGCGGATTTCAGGGCGGAAGGCGCCACGGGCGACTTCAAATATGGCCGCGGCCTGCTCGATCTCACGGTGTCGCACGGACTGCCGTTCGGCAGCGAGTTTGCGATCACCGGTTCAGCAGGCGGCACCGCGGGCACGGCGCCGGCGCAGCGAGCCTTCCTGCTGGGCGGCTTGCAGACGGTGCGCGGCATCAAGCCGGGGACGATGAGCGGCGATGCGTTCTGGATGGGCCGCGGCGAGCTCGCGTTCTCGCGCGGGGCGGTGAAGCCGGTGGTCTTTGGCGACGTCGGCTGGGCCGGCGCCCGCACGAATTTCTCGTCGCCGGGGCGGCCGATGAGCGGGGTCGGCGTGGGCGCGTCGGTGCTGGACGGGATGATCCGTCTCGACGTGGCGCGCGGGCTGTATCCGCAGAAAGCGGTGCGTGTTGACCTGAGTGTCGAGGCACGGTTCTAGCGCGTTGTGGCAGCCGGTGGGTTGCGTAAGCAGGGGGATTGGAGTCAAATCTTCACTAGTCAGCCCCACGCAAATCCAAACGCCGTGACCGAACCCACCCACGCCACCGGCGATGCCGCTGCGCGCGCTGAAATCCTGATTTGGCAGCGCGGGTATCGGATTGGCCTGGCGGTGGCCGTTGCCGGCAGCGCGCTGTTGCTGCGGGCGCTGCACGTCGTCTCCGCCGACTCGGTGGGCGCGCGCCGGTTCGGGGTGACGGAAGCCGCCCTGTGGTTTGCCGCCGTCACCGCGGCGTACATCCTGCTTACGACCGCCATCTACTGGCATCTCCAGCGCCGTCGCGCCGCGTCGCGGGCGGTGCTGTGGACGCAGCTCGTGACGGACGTTTTCGTCGTGCATGCCTGCGCGCTCCTGCTCACGCCGCCCGGCCAGTACGACCGCACGCTGATCCTCTCGATGTTCCTGGTGCAGTTCACGCAGCTCTACTTCGGGTGGCGCGCGACGTTGATGGAGCTGGGTGCCGTGGCGATCAGCTATACCACGATCGTGACGCTTGCCAACTCGGCCCACATGATTGGCGCGCCGAGCGAACAGCTATGGACGTTTGCGCTGTTCTGTCTGGGGTCGCTGGCGTACGCGTGGCTGTTGGGCCATCAGGGCGTGCGGATGCGGCACCTCACGGAGCTATTCGAGAAGGCGCGCGAGGGGGATTTCGGCGAACCGTACGAAGACGGCCGCGACCGGTTTCCCGATTACATCACGCAGATCGGCCGCGCGTACAACAACCTGCGCGGGCATCTCGAGACGATCATCCTGACGGATCCGCTGAGTGGCTGCTTCAACCGCCGCGGCTTCGAGCAGATGACGAACCGGGAAATTTCGCGCGGCATTCGCGCCAAGTGGCGCGTGGCGATGCTGGCGCTCGATGTCGACCACTTCAAGCAGATCAACGACGACTTCGGGCATCTCACCGGCGATGAGGCCATCAAGGAGATTGGCGCCGTCATCCGCGAGACGGCGCGCGCCGGCGACGTGGTCGCGCGCACGGGTGGCGAGGAGTTCAGCGTGCTGGCACCGGACACCGATGAAGAGGGCGCGATGCACCTCGCGGGGCGCATCATGCACGCATTCCGCACGCGGAGCTTTGTGAGCCTGCGCGGACAACTGGCCATCACCATCAGCATTGGCGTGGCGTCGGACGATGCGTGGATGGACGACGTGGTGCGCGTGCTCACGGCGCGCGCCGACGAGGCGCTCTACGCCGCCAAGCGAAGTGGCCGCGATCAGGCGGTGCTGTGGAAGACGGGCCTGCGCGCGTTTGACGCATCCGGAGGGCGTCTGTCGCGCGAGATCGAACGGCTGCCGTGAGCTCGCGCATTTGTGAAGGGGCGAGTCTAACTGACTTCCCCGGATGACACGGATTGAACGGATTGGCACGGATCAGACAACAATAAACAAAAAGGGGGCCCGCTCTGCAGGCCCCCTGTTTGTTCGTCGTATCCGTGTGCATCCGTCCAATCCGTGTCATCCGTGGAAGGCCGTAAGAGCCAGCTCCCCGCCGAATATCAGATCGCCATCGTGCCTTCCGACACGAGCACGGCGTGGCCACCCACGCGCAGCGCAACGGCGGTCCCTTCAACCTTGTCGGCTTCGATCTCGAGACGGCTCGGCCGCCCCATCTCGAAGCCCTGGTCGATGGTCCACGTCAGCGTGCCATCGCGCATCGCGGAACGCGCCGCGAGATAGCCGGCGAACGTCACGCCCGCTGATCCGGTGGCCGGATCCTCGGGCACGCTGATGCCGGGAGCGAACATGCGGGCGCGGTAATGGTGCTCGCCGCCCGCTGCATCGGCGGCGTACACCCAGATCATCGACGCCCACGCGTTGGCGAGCGTCTCCTCCCATCGTTCCACATTCACCCGCGACTTGCTCAGTGCCTTGACGCTCGTGAGCGGCACGATGAGGAACGGCAGGCCGCACGAGACCGCCTGCGGACGCTCCGATGTCGCCATCACGTCTTCCGTCGTCAGACCGAGCATGCGCGCCAGCGTCGCGCGCGACGGCACCGGCGGTCCGATCTCCGGCATTTTCGCCGCCGACAGCTGCGCCCAGCCACCGCCAGCGTGCACGCCGCGAATCAGCACCGGCACCGGGCCCACGTTTTCTCCGAGTACGATCTTCGCTTCGCCGTCGTTGGTCGGAATCTCTCCCATGGCGGCCAGCACAATCGCGGTGCCAATGGTGGGATGTCCGGCAAATGGCACTTCACCACCCGGCGTGAAGATGCGCACGCGGCGCGTCGTGCCCGGCTGCTCTGCTGGGTAGACGAACGTTGTTTCCGAGTAGTTGAACTCGCGGGCGATCGGAAGGAGCAGCTCCTCCGGAATGCCCGTGGCGTGCGGAATGACGGCCAGCTGATTGCCGCCAAACCGCGCGTTCGTGAAGACGTCCGTCGTGATGAAGCGAATCGTGGACAACGTCTGCTACTCCTCGGCCATGAACGGATAACGGTAGTCGGTGGGCGGCACGAACGTCTCCTTGATGGTGCGGGCGCTCACCCAACGCATCAGGTTCATCTTCGACCCGGCCTTGTCGTTGGTGCCGCTGCCGCGCGCACCGCCAAACGGCTGCTGGCCAACCACCGCACCGGTCGGCTTGTCGTTGATGTAGAAGTTGCCGGCCGCGTTGCGCAGGTACGTGTGCGCTTCGAGCACGGCCTTACGCTCGCGCGCGAAGACCGCGCCGGTGAGCGCGTACGGCGACGTGCTGTCCACCAACTGCAGCGTCTCAATCCACTTGGCGTCGTCGTAGACATAGACCGTCACCACCGGGCCAAAGATCTCCTCGCAGAGCAGACGGTACTTGGGATCCTTGGTCTCGACAATCGTCGGCTCGATGAACCAGCCCTTCTCGCCATTCGCCTTTCCGCCGGTGTGCACCGTGGCGTTCTTGTTGGCGTCGCCCAGATACTCGCTGATGCGCTCGAACGACTTCTTGTCGATCACCGCGCCCATGAAGTTTCTGAAGTCGGCCACGTCGCCCATCTTGATGTCGGCCACCATCTCCTTGATGTAGCCGAGCGTCTCTTTCCATAGCGACTTGGGGATGTACGTGCGGCTCAGCGCCGAGCACTTCTGCCCCTGGTACTCGAACCCGCCGCGCACGATGGCCACGGCCAGCGCCTTGGCCTCGGCCGATGGGTGCGCGACGAGGAAGTCCTTGCCGCCCGTCTCGCCGACGATGCGCGGATACGAGCGGTAGCGGTCCATGTTCTTGCCGATCGTCTCCCACATCGAGTTGAACACCTCGGTGGAGCCGGTAAAATGCACGCCGGCGAGATCGGGGTGCGTGAGGACGGCGCCGGAAATCGCCGACGCGTCACCCGGCACGAAGTTGATGACGCCCGGCGGCAGGCCCGCTTCGACGAAGAGCTGATACATGTACCACGACGACAGCGTGGCCGTGCTCGCCGGCTTCCACACGACGGCGTTGCCCATCAGGGCCGGCGCCGACGTCAGGTTCCCGCCGATGGCCGTGAAGTTGAACGGCGACACCGCGTAGACGAAGCCTTCAAGGCCGCGGTAGTCGGTCTGGTTCCACATGCCGGGCGACGAGAACGGCTGCTCGGCGTAGAGCTCCTGCGCAAAGTGCGTGTTGAACCGCAGGAAGTCGGTCATCTCGCAGGCGGCGTCGATTTCCGACTGGAAGATGGTCTTGGACTGGCCGAGCATCGTCGCCGCATTCAGCGTGCTGCGCCACGTCGTGGCCAGCAACTCGGCGGCGCGCAGCATGACGGCGGCGCGATCTTCCCACTTCCACGACGCCCAGTCCTTGCGAGCCTCGGTGGCGGCCGCAATCGCCGCGGCGACGTCCTCGGGGCGCGCCTTGTGGAACTTGGCGATGACGTGCTGGTGGTCGTGCGGGGAGCGCACGTCCACCGTGTTGCCGGTGCGGATCTCCTTGCCGCCCACCACCACCGGGATATCGGGGCACTCGCCCGACATCGCCGCGAGGCGGCGCTTGAGGTCCGTCTTCTCGGGCGAGCCTGGGGCGTACGACTTGACCGGTTCATTGACCGGCGGCGGGACGCGGCGCGTGCCGTTCACGGGCGCGGCGGGGGTATTCATGGAAGGACGGGCCTCAAACGATTGGGTTGGTTGGACCATTCAAAGATAACCGTCGTTTCGCCCGCTTGTCCCGCGACGCGCGGCGGTCATGGGCGCCCCCCTGGTCGCCCTGTCGTCGCCCTGTCGTCGCCCTGTCGTCGTCCTGCGGCGGCTTCTTCGGCCCCCCTCGCGGCACGCGGTGAGCCTAGGCAGATTCCTTTCAACTATTCCACCGTGGTCACGTGCTCGTTCTTCTGGCAGATGACGACGCCTTCATGCGGCTGCTGCACGAGGAAGTGCTGCGGGCGTGCGGGCATGAGCCGATCGTGGCGAGCGATGGCATCGAGGCGTGGGCGACCTTCGAGCGCCAGACCCCGCCGATGGTCATCCTTGACTGGCAGATGCCGGGGCTTGATGGCCTGGAAGTCTGCCGGCGCATCCGCGAACATCCGCAGGGCGATACGACCTTCGTGCTGGTCGTCACGGCCCGAGACGGCGCCGACGACCTCACGACGGTGCTCGACGCCGGCGCCGACGACTATCTGTCCAAACCGGTGACTCCCGACAACCTGCAGGCGCGGCTGCGCATCGCCGAACGCCGCATCGAGGTGTCGCGGGCCCGCAAGACGGCCGAAGAGGAGCTGCGCCGCGCGCGCTACATGGCCGGGATCGGCGAGACGACGCTGACCATTCAGCACGAGATCAACAACCCTCTGGCGGCGCTCATGACCAATGCCTCGCTCATTCAGAGCGGCGTCCTGAGCGACGAGGAAGTGAAGGAATCGGTTGCCGTGATCGAAGAGCAGGCGCGCCGCATCGCCGAGGTCGTGAAGCGCCTGCGGCAAATCCAGCGTGAACAGCGGGCGGCGTCGGTGGAGTACATGGGCGAGCAGCGCATGATCGACCTGCGCGGCGACGGCGGTCCCACGGCCGCGGGCCGACGGAAGTGAGGCGGCTGCTCGGGTCGCACCCGAGCGACGCCGGCGGCATCGCCATGGCGGCGCGCCGGGCCGTGTCGGCGGGGATGACCACCCTGCAGGTCTTCACGGCGCCGCCCACGTACTATGGCGACAAGGCGGGGATGAAGGCCGACAAGGCCGCCAAGTTCCACGCCGCGCTCTCCGAGGGCGGCATCAACCCCGGCGACGTGCTGGTGCACGCCGCGTACGTGCTGAACACCGCGTCGCCGGAGGAAGAGAAGGCGATGCGCGCACGCGCCGGGCTCACCAAGGAACTGGAGCGGACGCAGGCACTGGGCGCGCTCGGGTGTTGTTTTCATCCGGGTTCGGCGGTCACGAGCGATCCCGAACGGGCGGCCATCCAGGTGGGCGAGACGATTCGCCATGCGGTACAGAGCGTCGCGGGCACCGCGCGGGTGCTGGTGGAGAACACGGCCGGGGCCGGGAAGACGATGGGACGCACGGCCGAGGAGATTGCGCTGATGTTGGCGCAGGTGCCGTCCGAGTTTCGTCATCGCACCGGGTACGGCCTCGATACCTGCCACCTCTTTGCGGCCGGCCACGACATTGCGTCGAGCGCGGACGCCCTGCGCGGCGTGCTTGATCGATTCGAGCAGGTGATTGGCGAACCGCCTGCCTTTTTCCATCTGAACGACAGCCAGCATCCGCTCGCGTCGAACAAGGACCGGCACGCGCTGCTGGGTGAAGGCGCGATCGGCGCCGCGCCGTTCCAGTGGTTGCTCGCCGACCCGCGCGCTGCCGGCGTGCCCTGCATTCTCGAGACGCCGCACGATTATGACGAGGTGGCGGACGACGCCTCCGACGCGGATACGGCCGACTTGCGGATGATGCAGCTGCTGCGCGCGTGGACCGGCGCCGGCACGCCGTAAACACGGTTTTCCCTCTGACAAACTGATTTGCAACGGGCGTTGGGCGCTTCGTCGGAGCGCGCGGCGCCGGCGGCGCCGGGCGGGTTTCCCTCTGGAGATTGGCCGGCCGGGCCGAAAATTCGGCGATTTTCAGAGGGAAACGCTATTGCGCTCAGAGGGAAATACTTTACTTTCGAGGCGTCGGGGCGCGTGTTCCACCGGGGGAGCGCCGACCGCGAACATCCTTTCTAGGAGATACCAGAATGGCTGCCAAGAAGAAGGCCGCAAAGAAGCCGGCGAAGAAGGCCGCGAAGAAGGCCGCGAAGAAGCCCGCCAAGAAGAAGACCGCTCGCAAGCCGAATGCGGCGTTCATGAAGCCGGTTCAGCCTGATGCGATCCTCGCTGCCGTAGTCGGCGACAAGCCGCAGCCGCGCACCGAGATCATGAAGAAGACCTGGGTGTACATCAAGAAGTACAACCTCCAGGACAAGAAGAACCGGCGCCAGATCAACGCCGACGACAAGCTCAAGGCGCTGTTCGGTGGCAAGGCCAACGTGACGATGTTTGAGATGACGAAGTACATCTTCAAGCACGCCAAGTAGGCACGCCTGCGCGACGGTAAGGGGCGCCCCTCTGGGCGCCCCTTTTCTGTTGCGGTACATTCGCGTGGCTCCCCGCGAGGTCTCGCCGTGAACCCAGAAGAGATTCCTACTCGAGATCGCGTCTTCCTGCTCGTCGGAGCCAGCGTCTGGATTGCGCTGACCGGCGCACTGGATTACCTCACGGGCGTCGAAATCCGGGTCTTCCCGCTCTACTTCATTCCGATCTGCCTCGTCGGCTGGCGGCTCGGCTACGGCCTGACGCTCTTCACGGCGTGGCTGAGCGCGGCGACGTGGCTCGTGTCGAATTTCGAAGCCGGCCTGCAGTACTCGACGCAGACCATTTGGGTGATCAACTCGCTGACGCAAGCGCTGTCGTTCAGCTTCATCGGCGCGCTGGTGGTGTTTTCGCGGCAGAACTACCGGCTGGCGGAAGCGCGTAGCCGCACGGACGCACTCACCGGCTTACTGAACGCGGGCGCGTTCAGCGCTGAGGCCGGCCGGATTGCGGCGCTCTGCGGGCGTCACGGCCGGCCGGTCACCGTGGTGTATCTCGACCTCGACGACTTCAAGCAGGTCAACGACCGCCACGGCCACGCGCAGGGCAACATGGTGCTGGCCACGGTCGGCCGCACGCTGCTCGAGGCGGGGCGCGGCACCGACGTGGTGGCGCGCGTGGGTGGCGACGAGTTTGCGATGGTGCTGGCCGAGACGGACGAAGCCGGGGCGGAGATCATGCTGACGCGGCTGCGCGGCATGGTGGCGCATGCGCTCTCCACCGCGCCTCGCGCCGTGACCATGAGCGTCGGCGCCGTCACCAGCCAGCCGCCGCACGCCTCCATCGACGCCCTGCTCAAGAAGGCCGACGCGCAGTTGTATGCGGCCAAAGCAGCGGGCAAGGACCGCTACTCTGTCTCTGCCGCGAATCCCTGAGCACGCGCCCTTGAACGAAGGCTCGCGCCCGCCAGATTCCTATGGGTTCGCCCGTTGCCTATCCCGTAGCGCGAGTTTCCGTGGCCAAGAAGAAAGCTGACAAGCCCAAGAGCGCCGTTGCCGCTGCCCGCGGGGGCGGAGGCAAGCCGTTTGCCCGCCGCGCCTGGGAGAATTTCAAATCGATCGCCGGCACGCTCGCGATCTTCCTGTTTCTGCGCGCCTTCTTCGTGGAGGCATATCGCATTCCGTCGGGCTCGATGATCCCGACGCTGCTCATCGGCGATTGGCTCTTCGTCAACAAGCTCGTGTACGGCCCGCACGTGCCGTTCACGTCGACGAACCTGCCCGGATACTCGGATCCCAAGCGCGGCGACGTGGTGGTCTTCGTCTCGCCGTACCAGCCGGACGAAGCCGAGCGCAACGAGGATCCCACGCCGACGCTCGTCAAGCGGCTGGTGGGCATGCCGGGCGATACCATCTTCATGCGCGCCGGGCTGGTGCACATCAACGGCATCCCGCAGCGGCAAGGCTACGGCGCGGACGACAACCCGAAGGGCGATCCGGACGAGGTGAACCCGCTGTTCGACTGGCAGAAGAAGGTGGGGATCATCAAGTCGCGCTTTGGAGAGGCGCCCGCGCAGCCGACGCACGACAACTGGGGACCGTTCGTCGTGCCGGCCGGCCACTACTTCATGATGGGCGACAACCGATACAACTCAAAAGACTCGCGCTATTGGGGCTTTGTCCCGCGCGCGAACGTCCGCGGGCGCCCGATCTTCATCTATTACACGTATGTGCCGCAGAACGAGTCGGACCGGGCGTTGTCGTTCGTCACGGACATTCGGTGGGGACGGATTGGGCACGTCATCAGATAGATGGTAGAGGGCAGATGGCAGATGGCAGATGGGAGATGGGAGTAGATGGAGACCTCTTTTCGGGGCGAACCATGCGCATGATGCGTCTTGTTCTTGTGGCGACGGTGGGCGCACTGGGTGCGTGCCGCGCCAGCGTCGCTACCAGACCCGCGGCTGAACCCACGGGCGACGTCGCCTTCCTGCATCCCTTTGGCGCGCCGACGCGCCCGTTCTCCCCGGCTGTTCGGGTAGGGAACATGCTCTACCTCGCCGGACAAATCGGCACCGACGCCTCGGCGAGCGGCGCGGTGGTGAGCGGCGGCATCGCCGCCGAGACCAGGCAGACGCTGGAGAACATCAAGCAGACGCTGACGGCGGTGGGGTCGTCGATGGACCGCGTGGTGAAGTGCACGGTGTTCATGGCCGACATGAAGGAGTGGGACGCGATGAACGCGGTGTATCGCACGTATTTCACGGCTCCCAACTATCCGGCGCGCTCGGCGTTCGGCGCCACCGGCCTGGCCCTCAATGCCCGCGTTGAGATCGAATGCATGGCGGCGGCGAAGTGAGAAGTGGCGCTGAGAGCACCGGGCACACGGCGCGCGCCGTCGCACTCGCCCTGCTCATTGCCGTCATGACGCCAGCGGCGGTCGGCGGCCAGGCGGTCCGCGCCGGCCGCGTGATCACCGATTCGCTCTGGTCGTACGCGCTCGGCACGTACAAGCACGTCGTCGTGTATCTGCCGCCGTCATACGGCGAGTCGAATGCGCGCTATCCGGTGGCGTACTATCTGCACGGCTGGAGCGGAAACGAGAACAACTGGGTGAAGGCAGGACAGATCGACACGTCCATGGACACGCTGGTTTCACGAGGCGGGCGCGAAATGATCGTCGTGATGCCTGACGGCGACGATTCATGGTGGATGACGTCGAACTCGCTCCCCGACGTTCCCGGATGCCAGCGAACGCTGCCGGCGTATGCGGGCGATGCCGGCACGTACTGCGTGCCGTGGCCGCACTATGATGACTATGTGGCCTACGACGTGGTGCGGTATGTGGACCGCACGTTCCGCACGGTCGCCGACCGCGCGCACCGCGGCATCGCGGGCCTCAGCATGGGCGGCTACGCCGCGATGATGCTGGCCCTGCAGTATCCGGAGGTCTTTGGCGCGGCGGCGTCGCACTCGGGTGTGGTGTGGCCGCTCGAGTGGGCACCGGTGGGCGTGCTGACTCGTCCGGCGGGGACGGCCGACTCCACGTGGACGCGCATCTGGAACAATGCGGTGGGACAGAGCATGCGCTCGGTCTTTGGCCGCGACACCTCGGCGTGGTTCGCGCGTGATCCCGTGCACCTGTTCGATCGCGCCCGGGCGCGGCATGCCACGATCCCGGCCCTCAAGGCTGACTGCGGAACAAGCGATCCATTTCTCGCGGGCAACCGCGCCTTTCGCGACGCGCTGGCCGCACGCGGCGTGAAACTGACATACGACGAGTTCCCCGGCGCGCACGACTGGCCGTACTGGCGCGCGCACTCGCGCGAGAGCCTGGCCTGGCTCGCCGCGCAGATGCCGCCGCGCTAGTCGAGTAACATGACGCGCCGTTCCTGCGTATCTTCCGACCGTGGCTGATTTCTTCCCTCGCAAGACGATCGCATGGGAGGTCGTCGAGGATCCGGCGGCCATCCGGCGGCTGTCCAACTCGCTGCCGGAGATGGCGCTGCTGACGGGCGTCCCGCTTCGCCTGTACCGCGCCTACGTGCTGTCGCACGGGTCGCCCGAAAGCGGTTTGTGGGTGGGGACAACGCTCGTCCTCTTCGCCATTCTCCTGCTCGTGATGCTCACCGCGCACCTGGCCAACTACACGGTGCGGCACTGGTGGTGGCGCGCGCCGATGTTCGCGGCGCTCGAGGCCGGCACCGAGATCATGATGTCGCTGGCGCTGACGGCGGTGGGCATGGAGAAGATCGGCAGCGGCGTGGCCGAACTTAGCGACTGGCTGCCGGGCGCGGCGCAGGTGCTGATGTGGCGCATGGCGCTCGTCATTCCGTTCACCGTGGTGCTCGCCGTGCTGGTCACGGTAGTGCGCCGCATTCTGCTGTCGCGCGAAAACCGCACCTCCACGGCGCTCCGGGTGTCCGAAGCCCGCCGCGTCGTCATCGACGAACCGCCGGCACCGCCGGCGTCGTAGTCCCAACTTCCGGGCAGGTCCATGTCACGATGCATGCGTGCTTCGTTCGCCGCTGCCGCACTGCTGGCGGCGCTGCCACTGTCCGCGCAGCGAGCCCCAACGCGGATCTCCGACCGGCCGCACCCGTTCGGCACACTCCGCGAACAGGCCGAACGGCAGCAGCGCTGGCTGGAAACGCGCATGCAGACGGTGCTCCCCGCGCTGATGCGCGCGCAGGGCATCGACATGTGGATCGTGCCGATGCGCGAGTACGCGGAGGATCCGGTTTTCTCGTCGCTTGTCTCGCCCACCACGTTCTCGGCGCGGCGCCGCACCATTTACGTGGTCTTCGACAAGTGCTCGGCAAGCGGACGCACCGACACCGGCGATGGCGCGTGCCTTGAGCGCATTGCGCTCGGCGGGACGTCGCAGGGCGGCGTCTGGGAAGCCAAACGCTCGACACTCGCCGTGGATGCCGCCGTCGGCGGCCGTCAAGCGGAGCTCTGGGGTGACGAGCAATGGAAGCTGCTGCGCCAGGTCGTGGAGGAGCGAAACCCGCGCGTGATCGGCATCGACTACTCCAAGGTCTTCGCGTTCTCCGACGGGCTCACGCACGGCGAGTACCTTGGAATGACCGAAGCGCTCGGCGACCGTTGGAACGCGCGGCTCAAGAGCGCCGAGGAGCTGCCGCTGCAGTTCATCGCGTCGCGGGTCGCCGACGAAGACGCGTTCTACGGGCAGCTCCAGCAGGTCGTGTGGGAACTCGTGGGTGAGATGTACTCGGGCAAGGTGATCGCAGTGGGGAAGACGCGCACGAGCGATCTCGTCTGGTGGTGGCGCCAGCGCGTGCACGATCTCGGACTGGGCACGTGGTTCCAGCCGAGCATTGAGGTGCAGCGGCAGGGGCGGACGGAAGAGCAGCTCGGCAGCGATCCGCTGATTCAGTGGGGCGACGTGCTCCATTGCGACGTCGGGATCACGGCGATGGGGCTCAACACCGACACGCAGCACATGGCGTATGTGCTGCGGCTCGGGGAGAACGACGCGCCGCCGGGACTGAAGCAGGCGCTGGCGAATGGCAATGCGCTGCAGGACCTGCTAATGGCGGAGATTCGTCCCGGGCGCAGCGGCAATGACGTGTTGGCGGCGGCGCGCGCGTCGATGAAGGCCAAAGGGATCGACGGCACCATCTACTCGCATCCCATCGGAAGGCATGGGCACGGTGCGGGGCCGCTGATCGGGCTGTGGGATTATCAGGATGGCGTGCCGGGCCGCGGCGACGCGAAGGTGATGGCGAACATGTGGTATTCCATCGAACTGCAGGCCACGACGCCAGTCGCCGACTGGAAAGGACAGCCCGTGCGCATGGCGCTCGAGGAAGACATGGCGATTGGCACCGATGGCACGCCGCGCTGGGTGCACGGTCAGCAGAAGAAGCTCTGGCTGGTGAAGTAGTGCCTCCCCGAACGGTTGATCATCGAGCCATGAAGAAAGAACTGATTGTGGTTGGCGACCGCGTCCTCATTCGCGTGGAAGACGGCGAGGAACGCACCAAGGTGGGCCTCTACCTGCCGGCGACGGCGATGGAGGGGCAGCAGGTGCAGGGCGGGACGATCGTGGCCACCGGACCGGGAACGCCGCTGCCGGCCGTGGAGGATCATCTCGAGGAGCCGTGGCGCATCACGTCGGGCCGCGACATGCGGCACGTGCCGATGCAGGCGCGGGTTGGCGATTACGCGCTGTTCTTTCGCAAGGCAGCCGTGGAAATCACCTTCGATGATGAGCGGTTCCTGGTGGTGCCGCAGGCGGCGATTCTCACGCTGGCGCGGTGAGGTTCGTGCGGTGAGGTGTCCGACTGCCACTCGGCGGCCTCTTCGGTGGTTATCTTCAAATGCAGATGCAGATGGCGGTTCGTCACGCCAGTGCCTGGACCCCCCAACCTGGAACGTGCAAGATGATGTATCCCGAACCGATGATTGCGCCGATGCGTGATGAGCTGACCCGCCTTGGCGTGCAGGAGCTGCGGACGGCGGCGGAAGTGGCCGAGGCGCTGGGCAATGCCAAAGGCACGGCGCTCGTCGTGGTGAACTCGGTGTGCGGTTGCTCGGCGCGCAATGCGCGTCCCGCCGTGGCCACGGCGCTGCAGCGCGACGTGAAGCCCGAGCATCTCTACACGGTATTCGCCGGGCAGGATCTTGAAGCGACCAAGGCGGCGCGCGCATTCTTCACCGGGTATCCGCCCTCATCGCCGTCGATCGCGTTGCTCAAGGATGGGCGGATCGTCACGATGCTCGAGCGCCATCAAATCGAAGGACGCACCGCGACCGATGTCGCGAATGACCTCGCCAGCGCGTTTGACCGCCATTGTGCGGCCGGTGCGGCGTCGTAAAGAATTTTCAGAATTACTCTGGCGCGAATTGACGGAGTGATTATACCTTTTTCGTTACCAATGCCATCAATGCATTGGATCTCGCGCGGTTTACGCCGTGCGCAGACAAGAGGACCGGCTTCCGGGAGCCGGTCCTTCTTGTTTTGCGGCAGATCGTGCGCGTCTCCGCCTATCGTGGCGACGCGATCGTCTTTATAATTCAAAGTGCCAATGCGTTCTCCTGACTCCCGCCCGAGCGCGACGCTCGCCGATCACGCCGCCGACCAGCTCGCGTTCATTCGCGACACGATGGTGCGTGCGGGACGGTTCACGGCCGTCTCGGGCGCGGGGACGATGATCACGGGTGTTGTCGGCCTTACCGCGGCGCTGGTGGCGCCGCGCGCCGAGTCGTCGGCGTCGTGGTTGATCACCTGGCTGCTGGCGGCTGCCGTTGCCGTCCCCGTGTCGCTCGTAGCCGTGGCGCGAAAGGCGCGGCGCTCGGGCCAGTCGCTGCGGGCGGGACCGGCGCGCACGTTCGCGCTGGCCTTTGCACCGTCGCTCGCCGCTGGTGCGCTGCTGACTGCGGCGCTCGTACTGGCCGGCGCGTGGCAGCTGCTTCCCGGCGCGTGGCTCGTGTGCTACGGGGCGGCGGTCGTATCAGGCGGCGCGTTCTCGGTCCGTACGGTGCCCGTGTTCGGCACCGTGCTGGTGATACTCGGCGCGGCCACGCTGTTTGTTCCAGTGGCGGCGCATGCGTGGCTGCTCGGCGCCGGTTTTGGCGTGGCGCACTTGTTCTTCGGCTTCTTCATCGCGAGGTACCACGGTGGCTAAGGCTCAATCAACGGCCGCAAAACGCGGCGATCGCAAGCCAGCGAGTCCGGCGCCCGCACTCGTGCCCGTGCTCGGCGGCGAACCCGTGCCAACGGCGCTCGACAAGCTCATCCACGACCGCGTGCGGCTCGGCATCATCAGCGCGCTCGCCGTGAACGACCGCCTGAGCTTCACGGACCTGCGCGACTTGCTGGCGCTGACCGACGGCAATCTCAGCGTGCACGCGCGCAAGCTTGAGGAGGGCGGGTACGTCACATGCCAGAAAGGCTTCGATGGCCGCGTGCCCAAGAGCGAGTTTCGGCTGACGGCCGCCGGCAAACGTGCGCTTGAGCGCTATCTGGGACACATGGAAGCGCTGATCGAAGCGACGCGGGGCCGGTAGCGGCATCGCACGTCCACTTCTGGCGACGCGGGGCCGATATCGGCATCCGCAAGCCGTCGAATGCGAAGACGAAGCGCCGCACGGGCATTGGCCTGTGCGGCGCTTCGCGACTAACACGGCGTGTCGCTTGTCGCGCGCTACTGCTTGTCTCCGAGCGAGGCGACGGCCGCTTCAAGCTCGGCGCGCGAGACGGGCGAGGGGAACCTGATGCCGCGCTCACCCGGCTTGGACGGGACAACGGTTGAGGCCACGCTGCCGTCGGCCGCGAGCTTCACGAGCGCAGTCGCCGTGTTCCACTCACCTTCGCCCTGTGTCACATGGAGAGCGAGCAGCCAGCGCCCTTCGTCCGGCCACTGCTTCCTGAGCGCAAAGGTGCCTTCGCGCCGCAACGGCTGGAACTGCAGCACGATCGTACGCCGCTTGCCGTTCACGACGCCTTCGGCGGTACCACTGACCGGAAGTCCCACCGGCGTGTTGTGGTGAAACGAGTGCACCACGAGAAAGGCGTCGCGGACCTCCTGATCAAACGGATTGCCCGGATACTCGATGGTGATCCACGGCGGACCCGCCAGCGCGGGTGACGCGACGACGAGCAGCATCGGGATAACGGCGAGGCGCAGCATTCGATTCAGCATCGATCCTCCCTGTGCAGTGGGACGCCTCCGCCCCGCACCCGCACCATCGTGCGGGCGTCCGTGGAGCGGCGTAGGTGCAGAGCTACGGCGAGGCCGCGGTCACTCGCCCTTTGAATGTCCGAACCGTGATGGTCGCGCCGGCGCTGGCGCCGCCAACTTCCCTGACCACGCTCGATGGCGACTTGCCTGGATCTCCGATCGACCGCAGTCCAAACAGATCACTCGTCGCGGCGGTGACGATCAGCGTCGCGTTCGTGGACTTCGGCAAGACGAGATCCACATGCCCGGCGTGCGTGTCGATGGCGAGCGCACCACCGGCACCAATGCCGCCCTCGTACCGCACGTCGCCCGTCACCGTCTCGATGCGGCCGCGCCGTGTCATGCCACCATGCACGGTGACGCGGCCGCTGACGGTGCTGATACCGCCGTCTTCGCCCGTGCCCGTCCAGTCCACGCGGCCCGTCGCCGTCTTCAGACGCATGTAGCTGGGCGAGCCGACGAGCACGAGATCGCCGCCCATCGTCTCGGCGGTGACTTCATCGGAGTTGCCCTGGATGCGCACGCTGCCGGACGCCGAACTGCAGTCGAGCGCGCCGCTCATGCCGTCGATGCGCACGTCTGCCTCGCCGCCGCGCACCCACAAGCGCGCGCGCCGCGGCACTTTCACCGTGAGATCGGCCATCGCTTCGACGCCCTCTCCTTCCACAGCGCCCTTCACGCCCGAATGGCCGCCGCCAACGAAGAACTGCGACTTCGACGAGATGGTGCCGGTGACGACGATGGAATCGACGTCCCAGCCGATGACGCGCACCGCGCCGGAGGCGACGAAGAACTTGAACATGCCGTTCGCGTCGAGTGCGAGCCGGCGATCAATCTTCTGCTGCGCGGGCAGCGACGTGAGTGGCGCGAGCGCGCCAGCGAGGAGCACAAGTGAGCGAAGGCGCATGATGGAGTCCTAGCTGGAGCGCAGCGGCAGGGCATTGGCCCGCCGCAAGAGGTCGAGTTTCTGGCGATAGACGGAATCGAGCAGGTCGAGCATGTCCTGGCTGGCGGGATCTGCTTCAAGGACGGCCCGCGCCTCGCGAATGGCCTGGTCGATGGCGCGCAGGCTCTCCTCGAGCACGCGCACTGTGGCGGGCGACAGCCGGCTGCGGCGTTCCCGCAGCACGCCTTCGAGGTCGCTCGCCGCCGCGTCGTAATTGTTGCAGACGTCGATGACGAGCTTACGCCGGTCATTGACGAGGCGCAGCATGCCCGACGTCGACGGGGCGCTCACGGCCGCCGCGCGCGGCGCCTCACGACGAACGGCGCGCATCGTGATGGCCGACGTGACCAGCACCAACACGGCGGCGGCCGTCACGAGGCGCCACGGGAGTGACGGCCGGCGTGCGACTCGTCCGCTGCCGGGCAGCGGCACCACACGCGCCGATTCAATGCGGGCGCGAATGGCGGGCCACCCGTCGTCGGCAGGCGGGACGTCGCGTGGCAATGCGCTGACGGCGGCGCGCAGCCGATCGGGCATCGGGTCCGGTTCGTATGTGGTCATCGATCAAGTTCCTCCATCAACAGCTTGCGGGCGCGATGCAGTTGCGTGCGCACGGTGGCGGCGGCAATGCCCTGCATGCCGGCGATCTCTTCGTGGCTGTACCCTTCGATGTCGTGCAGGACAAACGCCGCACGCGCCCCCTGCGGCAGCAGCGAGATGGCGCGCTCGAGATCCAGGCGTGCGTCGGGGTCGTCCACCGCATAGCCATGCGCTGGATCCAGCGGGAGTTCGTCGGATTGGTCGGACGACACAACTCGCTGCTCCCGCCGAAGTTCGCCGCGTCGCGCGATCAGGAAGACATTCACGGCGAGTCGGTGAACCCACGTGCTGAATGCGCTCTCGCCGCGGAAGGTGGGCAGTTTCTCCCAGACGCGAACAAACACATCCTGCAGTAGCTCGTCAGCGCCCTGACCCGCAGTGAGGCGGAGGCAAAGCGCGTTCACCCGGCCAATCTCCGCTCGGTACAGCCGCTCGAACGCGTCCACGTCGCCGCGCTGGGCAAGCGCGATATCACCGTCGATCGGCGAGGGGCGGGGGGACGGGAGGGGCATGGTCGTAGATACGATACCGCTCGGCGCCCAACTGTTCGAATGCCTAGCGGCGCTGCGCGACGCGATACGCACCGAACCCCGGCAGGCCAACTGGTCGCCGGGGTTCGCTGAACCTATCGCCATCGCCATCCGAAATCGCAATCCGTAATCGAAATCCGTGATCCCTGTCCGAAATCGCCGCTATGACTGTCTTATCCAACGCGCGACTTCCCGCAGACTCGGCCGTTTGCCGTACATGAGCAGGCCCACACGGTAGATGCGCGCCGAGAGCCAGACGCAGAGGGCGCAGGTGAGTGCCACGCCCGCGAGCGTCGCCGTCAGCTCATACCACGGCACCGAAATGGCGCTCATGCGCAGCGGCATGATCACCGGCGCCGAGAATGGAATCCAGCTGACGATCTCGGCGAGCCGGCCCGTCGGGTTGAGCATCACCGGCTGGGCGAAGATGATGCTGAAGACGAGCAGCATCACCACCGGCTGCGCTGCCTGATTGGCGTCTTCCTGGCTCGAGACCATGGCGCCGACGGCGGCGAACAACGCCGCGTACAGGCCATACCCGAGGATGAAAAAGAGCACCAACGCCACGATCAGCATCGGCGGCACCTGCGGCAGCGGAAAATTGGGCATGGCCGGCATGCCAAGCGACACAAAGATCTGCGAGCGGAAGTGATAGAACGCCGCGCCGCTCGCCAGCCACACGGCCTGCTGGAGCAGCCCCACCGCCCCAACGCCAATCACCTTGCCGGCCAGCAGGATGTCGGTGGAGACCGACGAGACGATGACTTCCGCCACCCGCGTCGTCTTCTCCTCGAGCACGCCGCGCAGGATGTTCTGGCCGTAGAGCACGATCATCATGTACAGCAGGAACGCGATGATGAAGCCGAAGATGGCGCTGCCGATCCCCGAGCCGCCGCGCCCGGAGTCGGTGATGCGCTCGGCGTTCATGTCGACCTTGACGCGGGTCAGCGCTTCGACGCGCTTGGGGTCGAGTCCTTCCTTCTCGAGCCGCTGGCCGAGGAGGGCGGAGTGCAGTGCGTTCTCGATAATCTGGATCTCACTCAGCGAGGACGCATTGCGACCGGCATACGAGGCCTTGTGCCGCGAAATGGTGAGCGAGTCGAGCACCAGATAGCCGCGCCGGCTCTTGTGCATGACATCGAGCGTGGCGGTTGACTCCGCCTCCGCGAGCTTCGCCGGCTCCACCACGACCACCTGTGTACCGCTGGCGTCGCCCATCGGGCCGCCGCCAAGGCGCGTCGCCACGCGATCGCCCAAGCCAGTGCCCGTGGCGTCGATGATGCGGATGTCGGCCACCTTCACGTCCTTCATGCCCTTCACCGACAGATACGCCGGCAGCACCATGATGACGCCAAAAAAGACCGGGCCAAACACCGTCACGATGATGAACCACTTGGTGCGCACGCGTTCGAGGAACTCGCGCTTGATGACCGTCCAGAGCTTAGCCATGACCGGACATTCCCTCCTCGACGCCCGCCGCCCCGACCTTGTCGAGGAAGATCTGGTGCAGCGACGGCTGGATGAGTTCGAAGCGCTGGACCTCGGCGCCGGCGCCGACGAGGCGCTGCAGCAGCAGCTGCGGATTGCCGCTGGCCGCCATTTCGATTTCGAAGTAGCGGTTGTTGTCGTCCATGCGAGAGACCAGGGAATGGTCGGCGAGGATCGCCGACACGTCATCGGACGGCGCACCGGCCAGCGCGAGCGCAATGTTGCGCTTGTTATGCTCAGACTTTACGCCGGAGACCGTGCCGTCGAGCACCTTCTCGCCGCGCGCGACAATGCAGACCGAGTCGCAGAGGCGTTCGGCGTTGTCCATCAGGTGGGTGGAAAAGACCACGGTCTTGCCGGCCCGCTTGAGATCGACCACCGTGTCCTTGAGCGCCTGCGCGTTGATGGGGTCGAGCCCGCTGAACGGTTCGTCGAGTATGATGACCTCGGGATCGTGCAGCAGCGTGCCGATGAACTGGACCTTCTGCTGCATGCCGCGCGAGAGTTCGTCCACCTTGGCGAGGCCCCAGTCCTTCTCGGGGCTGCGCAGCGAAAGCCGCTCGAGCCATTCCGTAATGCGGCGATCGGCCGTCTTGGCATCAACGCCTTTCAACTCGGCGAGGAAGCGGAGGAGGCGCCGCACCTGCATCTTCTTGTAGAGGCCGCGCTCCTCGGGGAGATACCCGAGCCGGTCGAGCAGGCCAGGCGAAGTGTTGGGCTGGCCAAGCAGCGTAATCGAGCCCGAGTCGGGTGCGATCACGTTGAGGATCATCCGGATGGTCGTTGTCTTGCCAGCGCCGTTGGGACCAAGCAAGCCGTACACCGAGCCGCGCGGCACTTGAAGCGACAGCTCACGGACGGCAACGTGCTCCGCGAACCGTTTGGTGATTCCCCGGAGTTCTAGGGCGAGATCAGACATAGAGGCGGGTTGAGGGTCGGATCGAATATATGCCGCAGCGGGCACGGGGAAGGGGCACGGTGGGGGAAGATCAAGCGACAGGGGACGACAGTACCTTGAGCCGTTCCTGCAATTGGGTGACACTACGCATATGACGCGCCATCTGATTCTGGGGCTGACGACGATGCTCGCCGCCGCCTGTGCCGGTACGCGGGGCGATCAGGCGCCGCGCACCATCGTCGTCTTCAATGCGGGCTCGCTGGCGCGGCCACTCCGCGCGGCGCTCGACTCCTTCGCGGCCCGCCAGGGAGTGCAGGTGTCGCAGGAAAGCGCCGGCTCGCTGGAATCGGCCCGCAAGCTCACCGAGCTCGGCAAGATCCCCGACGTCATCGCGCTGGCGGACGAAGACGTCTTTCCGCAGCTGCTCGTTCCGGCGCACGCGTCGTGGTACGTCCGTTTCGCGCACAACCGGATGGTGCTGGCGTACACGCCGAAATCGCGCGAGGCGGCCACCATCACGTCCGCCAACTGGTGGCAGGTGCTCACCCGACTCGGCGTCGAAACGGGACGTTCCGATCCACAACTCGATCCCAATGGATACCGCACGCTGCTGGTGCTGCAACTGGCCGAGCGGATGTATGCCAGGCCCGGACTTGCCGCCGAACTGTTGCGCGCCATGCCCGCGCGAAACGTCCGGTCCAAGGAAGCCGATCTGGTCGGACTCCTTCAAGCCGGCGAGTTCGACTACATCTGGTCGTACGAGTCGATGGCGAAGAATCTCGGGCTGAACTTCGTCCAGCTGCCCGAGGCCATCGACCTGTCCTCGCCCGCCGACTCGGCGCTTTATGCAGCGGCCAGCGTGCGCGTGCGCGGGAAGGGGGCCGATTCGGTCACGTTCCGCGGCAAGCCAATCGTGTACGCGCTGTCGATCCCGCGCGGCGCGCCGCATTTTGAATTGGCGGCGCAGTTCGTGCGCTACCTGCTCTCCGCGGACGGCCGCCGCGTGCTGCGCGCCGAGGGACTTGATGCGCTCGAGGCGCCACGTGTGGTGGGCATCGGCGCGCCGGCGGGATTGCTGCCGTGAGTGCAGGCGCGGAGCCGCTGACGACCGTGCAGTCCTCGCGCAGTGCGCACCGGGTGCTCGCCGTATTCGCGGCACTTGCCAGCTCGCTGCTGCTGCTCTTTCTCGCGGTTCCCATAGGCAAGCTGATTGGCGCCGGCGGCGTGGCGGGCGTGCGGCAACTCGCGAGCGACGCCGAGTTGCGCGGGGCGCTGGCCCTGACGACGGTGACCGCGACCGCGGCGACGCTGCTCGGGGTGCTGGGGGGCACTCCGCTCGCGTACCTCCTGGCGCGCAGGGACTTTCGAGGGCGCGCGGTCGTGTCGGCGGTGCTCGACCTGCCGTTGCTGATTCCACATCCAGTCGCCGGCATTGCGCTGCTGCTATTGCTGGGGCGCGAATCGGCGCTCGGCGGCGCGCTGCTGTCGGCTGGGCTTCGTGTGGTGGGCACGCCGCTGGGCATTGTGGCGGCGATGCTTTTCGTGGCGGCGCCGCTGTTCATCAGCGGGGCGCGTGAAGCGTTCGCGCGGGTGAATCCGCGTTACGAGGCGGTGGCCCGCACACTGGGTGATCCGCCGCTGCGCGCCTTTCTTCGCATCACCTTGCCGTTGTCGCAGCGCGGGCTGATTGCCTCCGCCGTGGTGATGTGGGCGCGCGCCGTCAGCGAGTTCGGCGCGATTGTCGTGCTGACCTACAACCCGAAGGTGGCGAGCGTGCTCAGCTACGACCGCTTCACCAGTTTCGGGCTGCGCGAAGCGCTTCCCGTGGCCGCGGTGCTGGCGGTGCTGGCCCTCATTCCGCTGACGGCGCTGCGCACCCTGCGTGGCGCAGACGACGGGGCGCCGCAATGATCGAGTGCCGTTCCCTCTCGGCGCGCCACGGGAGCTTCCAACTCACGGACGTGTCGTTCACAGTGCCCACGGGTCAGTATGGCGTGGTCATCGGCCCCGCGGGTTCAGGCAAGACGACACTGCTCGAGACGATTGCCGGGATTGTGCCGGCGGTCTCGGGATCGCTCCGGATGCACGGACGCGACGTCACGTCGATTGCCCCGGAAGCGCGCGGGCTGGGGCTCGTCTATCAGCACGCATTTCTGTTTCCTCACCTGAGCGTCGCCGCGAACATCGCGTATGGCGCCACCTCGGCCGAGGTCAGCGAGGCGGTAGCGCGCCGCTTTGGCGCCGACGCGCTGACGAATCGTCCGGTGCGCGCCCTCTCGGGTGGTGAAAGGCAGCTCGTCGCGCTCGCCCGCGCGTTTGCGCGGCGTCCGCCGGTGATACTACTCGACGAACCATTCAGTGCGCTCGATCCGCGCCGCCGGCTGCACGTGCGCCGTGAGGTGCGCGCGCTGCATCGCGAATGGGAGCTCACGACGCTTCAGGTGACGCACGACTTCACGGAGGCCGGCTTGCTGGGCGACGTCGCGGTCTTGCTCGACGGCGGACGCGCATTGCAATCCGGCGCGCCCGATGAAGTCTTCCGCCGGCCCGCGTCGCCGTACATCGCCGAGTTCCTCGGCGCCGAGAACGTGCTGGCGGGCACGGTGCGCGTCCTCGAGGATCGAGCGCCGAACTGGATGGCGGGCGATTCGCTGCCGGTGGCGCAGGAGCATCGAGCCATCGAGTTCACGGCCGGTCCGCTCACGCTCTACACGGTGGGGGATTTCCCGGCCGGCGATGGTCATGCCGTCATTCGCGCCGAGGAGATTGTGCTTTCGCTCGAGGCCCCGTCCGGGTCGGCGCGCAACCGGTTCCTTGGCGTCGTGTCGGAGCTTGCCACGCTTGGCGCGCTGACGCGCGTGACGGTCGATGTCGACGGGGTGCCACTCGTCGCGTCACTGACCACGCGATCGGCCAAGGAACTCTCCTTGATGGTCGGGCTCCGGGTGACGGCGTCGTTCAAGGCGATGGCGGTCCATCTGTGCTAACGGCGGACGGTCGCACGGCGCAGGCGCTGCGCGCCCGCCGCGCGCACATTGTCTGTGCAGTCGCGGTGCTGCTTGGCGGCATCCTCCAGGCGCTGTGGTATCGCCGCACGCTGAATCCCGATGGCGTCGCCTATCTCGATTTGTCGGATGATGTCCTCGCCGGTCACTGGGGAGCGCTTGTCCAGGCGTACTGGAGTCCGCTCTATCCGGTGTTGCTCGCCGTTGCTCGCGCGATGGCCGGACGCGACGCGCTGCATGAGACGTTGATCGCACACGGCGTCAACCTTCTGGGGCTGGGCTTTGCGGCCGCCGCGTGGAGTTTCGTGCTCGTGCAGCTCGCACGCCGCAGCGCGGGACTTGTCTCGTTCGGCTCGCCGTTGGGAATCGCGGCCGGATACGCGGTCTTCGCATGGGCCATGCTCTGGCTCATGTCGCTTCATTTTGTCACCCCCGATCTCTGGCTTGCGGGGTGGACGTTCATCGCGGCCGCGCTGGTCCTCAGGCATGACGACACGGCGTTGCCGCGCCATTCGCTGGCGCTTGGCGCGGTGCTCGGAGCGGGATACCTCACCAAGTCCGTGCTGCTGCCGGTGGCGCCGTTCTTCATTGCGGGCGCGGTGCTGTTGGCGCCGTCCGCCCAGCGACGGCGCTCGGCCATTCGAGCGTGTGCGGCGCTGGCCCTCGTGGCGGGACCGTGGATTGCCGCCATCTCGATGCATGAGGGCCGAGCGACCTTTGGCGACAACGGACGCTTCAACTACGGCTGGTTCGTGAGCGGCGATCGCTGGCTGTCGCCCGATCCCGTGCGTGAGACAGGGCAGGGCGCGGCAGTCTTTCCGCGCATCTACAACTCGCCCGCCACGTACGCGTGGTCAAACGCGCCTGGCACGTACGCTCCGTGGCGCGATCCTTCCTCGTGGCACGGCGCGATGGCACCGCCGGTGATCGCGGCGCGGCAAGCGCAGGTGCTGTCGAGGTCATGGCACCTGCTGGCGTTCTGGCTGGCGCCGTGGGGGGTCGTGCTGGCGCTCGTGCTCGTTGCGGGTGCAACGCTGGCGTCAGACCAGCGGCGGGCAACGCTCGCGCTGCTTGTGCCATCGTTCATTGCGCTGACGGGCTATGCCGCGGTCTTCGTGGAAGGCCGCTATGTCGCGCCGTCCCTTGCGCTGCTCATTGTGGGCGTCGTGTCGGCGTTGCGCATTCCCTCCGCGATCAGTGTGCGCCGCGTTGCTTTGGCACTTCTGCTTGCCGCCGTGCTTTGGGCGGCGCTCGATATTCCGATTCCTGGGCTGCTCGAGCTGTCGTTTGGCGTGCTGCTTTACCTCGTGCTCGTGTCGAGAGGCGCCCCGGCGCGTTCACTTGCCACCATCGCCGGCGCTGCCCTGGTGACCGTGGGCTGTGCGCACGTCTTCACCCGCGCGGCGGGAGATGCCGCACGGCTTACTAACCATCAGTCAATGGTCGACGGCGCACTCGGCGCGCGCACCGCGCTGCGCACGGAGCAGTTCCCCGAAGGACGCCGCATCGGCGTGATTGGCGACGGGCCGTCGTGCGCGGTGTGGGCGAGGCAGATTCGTGCGCGCATCGTCGCCGAAGTGCCAGCCTCGCAGGCGGCACAGTTCTGGGCGTCGCCGGATTCGGTGCGAACGCAGATTGCCCGCGCCATGCGCGCACACGGCGCGCAGGAGATCATCGCGTTCGAAAACCTGCCAGGCTCACTCCCCCCCGGCTGGCACCACGTGCCCAATAGCCGCGTGGCGCGCTATGCGCTCGACGAGCCCTGACCGGGCGGCACGTCGGGTGCGGCGAGGGCGCGGTCCTGCACCAGCGACGTGAGCTGGCGTTCCAGTTGCCGAATGCGCGAGGCGCTCGTGGCAAAGTGGAACAAGCTGAAGATGATGAACAAATAGAAGACAAGATCAGCGCCGCGCCCGATGCCAACGGCGTGCGCAACCACATTGGACGCATCGGGAAAGAGGACGAGCGGGACCGCGACGCCCACCATCACGATGTAGAGCAGCCGGTCGCGCGGCGTCGTGCGCAGCCGGAAGAGATAAAGCGCGAGTCCCGCAAGCAGGACAATGAGTAAGACTTGGCTGCGCAGCATGGGGGTTACCTGAGGCCGGCGGTGAAAATGTCCCACAGGATGGCCAGTGCGTCCAACGGACGCTGTCCCTTGGCCATGGAATAGTCGGTGTACCGAATGGTCACGGGCGCCTCGGCGTAGCGAAGGCCCAGCCGGGCGATCTCGCTGAGCATCTCCGACGCGTGCGCCATGCGGTTGTGGGTCAGCCGCAGGCGCGAAGCCGCGTCGACCGTGAATGCGCGCAGGCCATTGTGCGCGTCGGTCACGCGCAGTCCCGTCGTGAAGCGCGTGAAGAGCGTCGCCAGCCGCAGCAACGCGCGCCGCGCGGCGGGAACTTCGCGGGCGCCGCTGTCATCGAGGAAGCGCGAGCCGAGCACCACGTCAACGTGTTCGCGCGTCAGTACGCCGATAAGGGCGGCCACGGCGTCCGGCTGATGCTGTCCGTCGGCGTCGTAGGTGACGACGCACTGCGCGTCGCGCTGGCGCTGCACAAACGCGATGCCGGTGCGCAGTCCCGCGCCTTGACCCAGGTTAATCGAGTGCCGCAGGACGACCGCTCCAGCCGCACGTGCGGCGGCGGCGGTGCCGTCACGCGACCCGTCGTCAATGACCACCACGCGCCAGCCGCACGCCCGCAGCGGCGCCACGACGTCGCCGATCGTGCGCGCTTCGTTGAGGGCGGGGATGACAATCCAGACGGTGGACGCCTCGGGCATCAGGTGAAACTGGCGTGGGCGCCACGACGAAGCCAGTCGCCGTGCCCAATCACGGGGGCTAGATTCTCGCGCGAATGCCCTCCCTGCTTCTCCTCGCGCTGTTGCTCGTCGCTGCCTGGCTTGTGGCGCGAGTTCCGGAGCGTGCACCGTGGCTCGGCGCGCTCGACCGCGCGTTGAACGGATGGCTGCTTCCCGCGGCGGCGTTCGCCGCCGCGGTGGCGGTGACGGCGTACGTTTGGGGCAGCCTCAATCCGATCGCGGTGTATCACGACGAAGCCGCGTATCTGCTGCAAGCCGAGCTCTTTGCCCGCTGGCGCTGGACACTGCCTTCGCCAGTGGTGCCACGTGCATTTGAGCAGGCCGCCGTGCTCGTGACGCCCGTGCTTGCGCCCAAGATGGGACCCGGGCATGCGTTGGCACTCGTTCCCGGCGTCTGGCTGGGAATGCCCGCGCTGATGCCGCTGTTGTTCACGGGCGCCGCCGCCGCGCTGTTGGTGATGTTGGCGCGTCGCATAGCGGGGGGCGCGGTGGCGCTGCTTACGCTCATCCTGTGGCTGACCGCCTCGGGCAATCTCGTCTGGCGCCCCACGTATTTCAGCGAGACATCGAGCAGTGTGGCATGGCTCGGCGCGTGGTGGTGCCTGCTCGAATGGCGCGCCACGCGCCGCACCGGATGGCTGCTGGCGGTGGCCGCGCTCACCGGATGGGGCGCCATCACTCGGCCGCTCACGTTTGTCGCGTTTGCCATTCCGCTTGGCGTCATCGTGCTGCGCGATGTCGTGCGCACCGGCGCGTGGCGCCAGTTTGGCGCCGCCGTCGCAATCGGCACTGCGTGTCTCCTGGTGATACCGCTGCAAGCGTGGCGTGTCACCGGCCATCCGCTCAAGTCGCCGTTGGGTCTCTACACGCGGATGTATCTCCCCTCGGACGTCATCGGATTTGGCCTGCATGCGGGAGTGCCGGAGCGTGCGCTGCCGGCGGACATCGCACGCGTGTACGAGGACTTCGACAAGCTGCACGCGACGCATACGTTGGCGGCGCTGCCCAAGACATTTGGCGAGCGCGCGGCCGCCATCTTCAACATGCAGTTCGGCGGTTGGCGCTGGGTGCTGGCGCCAGTATTGATTGTCGGTGCGCTCGCAGGCATCGCTGAACTGAGTGTTGCGCTCGTCACCGCGCTACTGGTGATGCTCTCGTATCTGGCGTACGCGCATGTGGCGCAGTGGACGGTCTATTATGTGGAACTGATGCCAGTGCTGAGCTTCGCTGCGGCGCTCGGGCTTGCGCGCAGCATGACGTGGCTGAGCACTCGCGTGCGAGGTGCGCCGCTGCCGCAGGGCGCCGCCGCATTGACCGCGGGGCTCGTCCTCCTGATCACCCTGCAGCCGTCAGCTCTCGAAGTGGACGCGTACCGCCGCCGCATCGAACATCTGACCGCGTACCAACGGGAGTTCTTTGCCGCGATGAACGATCGGACAGATCCGCGGAAGCTCGTCTTCGTGAAGTACGGCAAGGGGCACAAGCCGCACTACAGTCTCATTCGCAACGTGGCCGACCCGGCCACCGCGCCGGTGATTACCGCGTACGACCTTGGTCCGGCGGTCAACGACTCCGTACGCCACGCATTTCCGGATCGCTCTGTCTACTTGCTCGATACGTCGACGCGAACGCTGCAGAAGATCGTGTTCGCGCCGTAGGAATTGGGAAACCGAACACCCTTCGTGTTCGTTGCGTCATCATGCGAAGAAGCTACAGCACGTCCAACCCCTCGCGCCCAATCACCGGACTCCACGGCAAGAGCTCGTAGTTGGCGAGTCCCTGCTTCCAGAACGGGTCGCCGTCACGCACCGCGTCGAGCGCGGCCGCGGCGTTGTCGTCGCTCACGCGCAACAGCAGCATGCCGCCGCTGCGCGGGACGAATGGACCAGAAATCAGCAGCGTACCGGCGGCTTTCAGTTCACGCAAATACGCGCGGTGCAGATCGGTGGCTGCTTCAATCGCTTCGATCGGCGCGCGGTAGCGGATGATGGCGAGGGCGTACATTGCGGCAGATGGTAGACAGTGGGTGGTAGACGGCAGAGGGCGGCAATCAGGATCGTGTCACCACCCGATCCCCGTATCCTCGCCGTGGTTCGACGCGGCGCCCCACATCGTCTTATGCTTGAAATCGAACAGGATCGCCGTGATCGGCCCCGAGGTGCGCTCTTCGAACTCGAGCGTGTAGCCCATCCGCTTCAGGTCGTTGCGCACGTAGAACGGCAACGACTCGGCCGCGAGCATCCGTCCCGGCCGGCTCTCGTGCTGACCAAATGACGACCGCATCTGAAACGTGTTGATGTTCGGCGCCTCCACCGCTTCCTGCGGCGTCATGTTGAACTCGGTGACGTTGAGCAGGAACTGCAGCAGGTTCTGGTCCTGCGAGTCACCACCCTGAACCGAGAAGGCGAGATACGGCGCACCCTGCTTGAGGGCAAGCGTCGGCGTGAGCGTCACGCGCGGCCGCTTGCCGGGTTCAATCACATTGAACGGCCCGTCGGCCGCATCGGTCACGAAGCTCTGCGCGCGCTGCGAAAGGCCAACGCCCGTATGACCCGCAATCACCGCCGGCGGCCATCCGCCGGATGGTGTCACGGAAATCACCCAGCCCTCCTCATCCGCTGCCTGAATGGATGTAGTACCCGCGTAGAACGCTTCCTTGAACGCCGAATCAGTCATCTGTCGTGACCGCTCTACCATCTCCCCTCTACCCTCTACCATCTCCAGCGGCACCACCCGATCCTGCTGTCCACTCTTCGGCATACCCTGCGGCGCTGGCAGCACCGTCCACGCATCCAGCTGCGCCTTCATCGGGTTGGTGCGCCCCTCAAACGGATACGGATCACCCGGCTTCACATTCGCATCGTTCTTCATCCAGTCGATCTGCGCGTAGCGCGCCTTGCCGTACTCCTTGCTCAGCAATCCCTTCATCGGCTGGTCCTTCGCGAACGCGGGATCACCGTAATAGAAATCACGGTCGGCGAATGACATCGACATCGCCTGATACACGGTGTGCAAGTATTTCGCGCTGTTGTAGCCCATCCCCTTGAGATCGGCATTCTCGAGGATGTTCAACGCCTGCAACAGCGCCGGCCCCTGCTGCCACTGCTGCAGTTTGTAGACATCAACGCCGCGGTAATTCGTCGAGAGCGGTTCCTCGATCTTTACCTTCCAGTTCGCGAGATCCTGCATCGTGAACAGGCCGCCTTCCTCCTGCACGCCGCGCACCAGCTCCTGCGCGATGTCGCCCTTGTAGAAGCGGTCGTACGCCGCGTAGATCGCGTCCTTGCGGCTCTTGCCGGCCTTCAGCGCGTTCTGTTCGGCGTCCACCAGCTTGCGCAGCGTCGCCGCGAGATCCTTCTGCACAAACACTTCGCCGGCCTCGGGTGCTTCGCGCTTCTCGCCGAGGTGCGGCAGGTAAACGGCGGTCGAGTACTTCCACTTCTTGATTTCCCTCTTGTTCGTCTCGATCAGGTTCGCCGTCTGTGCCTCGATGGCGTAGCCATCGGCCATCTGAATCGCCGGCGCGAGCACTTCCTTGAGCGAGAGCTTTCCGTATTCCGCGAGCATGGTCAGCAATCCGCCGGGCGTGCCTGGCGTCACTGCCGCGAGCGGTCCGAACTCCGGCGGATAGCGGTAGCCCTTGCTGCGGTAGTACGCCGCGGTCGCACCGGTTGGCGCAACGCCGAGCGCGTTGATGCCGATGACCTTCTTGAGCCCGGGGTGATAGATCAGTGCCTGCGTTTCGCCGCCCCAGCTCAGCACGTCCCACATCGTGGTGACGGCGGCGAGCATGGCGCAGGCGGCGTCGATGGCGTTGCCGCCCTTGGCAAACGTCATCGCCCCCGCTTCCGCAGCGAGCGGCTTGCCGGTGACCGCCATCCAGTGCCGCGCATGCAGCGGCGGCTTCTGTGTTTTCTGCGCGGCGAGCGGGCTGACGAATCCGCCGAGCGCGGCAAGAGTCAGAAGAAGTGCAAGCAGCGAACGTCTGCGCATGGATGGAATCCTCGGTCGGGGACGCCCGTGCCGTACGGGCGGCGTTGGCGGCGCGCACGCGGCGCCAGCCATCACCAATACTCGATACGAGACCCGAATGTTGGCTAGTCGAGCACCGGCGTGACGCCCAGCAACTCGGGCCCGCCGCCACGCGCAAACACCGTCGCCGCGATGCGCTGCCGCACGCGCGCCTCGGCGATCACCGCGTCAAACCCCGGCCGCGCGCGCAACGGCGCGAGCAACGGGCTGTGCACCAACAGGCCCGTCGGCGTGAAGCCCGCGCGCACAACCCGCGCCCAGAGTTCGTGCGCCATCTCCCACCCGCCGCCCACCGTCGCGAGCGTGGCGGCGATCGCGATGGCCTCGGGGTCAACGTGGAACGCCAGCATGGGTTCAATGGCCTCGCGGATATTCTCGGTCTCGCCAGCCACGATGCGCAGGCCGCTGCGCAGGGTCTCGCGGTACGCTGGCGGCAACTTCTCGAGTTCCCGACTGGTAAAGAGCTTGAGCGCCTCGTCGTTGCGGCCCTGCGACACGAGATAGATAAAGTACGCCCCGGGGTCGTCCCGCTCGATGTCGACGACGGTCGCGTGGCTCAGATGCGGAGGTCCAAAACTCAGTGTCCACACCGCGCCGGTTCCCAGCGTCGGATCGAGCCGCCGCGCTTCGCGCCACGCGGCAAGGGACGCATCGGCAAGGCCGGCATACCGGCAGGCGTTGATGAGGCCCGCAAACAGCTGCGCATCGTGACGGTTGATGCGGATGTGCTGCAGCAGACGGCTGATGGCGTCTTCCGCGAGGCCGCGCTCCGTCTCGGCGTAGGTGAGAAACCGGTGCGCGACCGACAGGTCGGGATTCAACGCGAGCGCACGGCGCATGGCACGCTCCCCGCGTTCATCGTTGACCCCGCGGTCGCCCGTGTACTTGCCGATGATGCGATACGCGCGACCCAGCCAAGCCCACGCCGGCGCGAACGAAGGATCGTGCTCGACCGCCCGCTCGAGGCATTCGCGTGCTTCCTCCGCCGTCGTCAGGCCGCGCGATAACTCGATGCCGCGCAAGTACTGTTCAAACGCCATCGCGTTTGCGGGCACGTCGGTGCGCCCCATCGGCGAGGTCCGCGCGCCGAGGTGCGAGGCGAGCAGCGCTGAGGCCGCTTCGGTCATTCGCTCCTCGAGCGCGAAGATGTCATCCATCGATCCCTTCACGTTGGTCGCGCCCAGCACCGTCCCCGATGCTGCCTCAATCAGTTGCACCGACGCGCGCAACTGCGTGCCCGACCGGAGCAAGGAACCCATGAGAGCGAGATCGACGTCGGCGTCAGCGGCGAGACGGCGCAAGTCGGCGCCATCCACCTGCCAGCGCGCCGCGACCGATGGAGAGCGCACGACCAACCCGCCGATGGCCGCGAGCGATCCCGACATGGCCTCGGCGAGGCCGAATGACAGGAACTGCGCATCGGCGTCCGCGGCCTGCAGGCGCAGCGGCGGCACCACCAGTCGCATCAATGCGCGCGCCGCATGCGCGCCGCTGTCACCCGCGTGCGAGGTGTCGACGGCGCGCAGTGCCGTTGCCATTGCCGCCGCCGATTCAAAGCGGGCAGCCGGTTCTTTTGAGAGTGCACGACGAATCACACGGTCGATCGCGACCACCGTGTCCGAGCCCTGCAGGGCCGGCGGATGCTCGTTGAGAATGGCGAACAGTAGGTCGATGACGTTGTTGCCCGTGAACGGCGGACGGCCCGCGAGCATCTCGAACAGCACGCACCCCGCGGCAAACAGGTCGGCGCGCGCATCGAGCGTGTCACCGTTGATCTGTTCCGGCGCCATGTACTTTGGCGTGCCAATGAGCATGCCCGGCTGCGTCAGCGCGGGCGTCGTGGCGGCGTCCAGTTTCACCGTCTCGTTGCCCACGCTGCGCGCGAGGCCAAAGTCGAGCAGCTTGGCGCCATGCGGCGTGAGGAAGACATTCGACGGCTTCACGTCGCGATGCACCAGCCCTCTGTCGTGCAGGGCCTGCAGCGCATCAAGCAACTGGCCGGCGAGCGTGACGGCCTCGGCGGCGGTGCACGCGCCGCGCTGCAGGCGTTGCTCGAGTGACTCGCCCTCGAGCAGTTCCATCGCGAGATAGATCCCGTGTGGCCCTTCGTCGATCTCGTAGATCTGGCACACATTCGGATGACTCACGCTCGCTGCCGCGCGTGCCTCGCGCCAGAATCGGCTGACCGCCGACGCATCATCCAGGCCGGCGATGAGCTTGATGGCCACATCGCGCTCGAGCCGCTCGTCGCGTGCGGCAAAGACCACGCCCATGCCGCCACGGCCCAGCCGGCGCGTCAGCTCGTAGCGGCCAAACGCGAACGGCAGCGGGATTTCGTCGGAGCGGAGGGAGTCGGTCATGGCGCCGGGGGATCACGCAAACTGCAATTGAAGCGCGGCGCGCGCCACCCAAGTGCGCGTGTTGCACTGGTCGAGCGTACCGCACCACCTGCGCTTGTTCCGTCGGCACGCGACGCTTCTCCCCGCGGCGCGCCGCCGACGGTAGTTTCGAGCATGACACGGAATCGCATTCATCTCGCGTTCGTGGCCGCGCTCGCATTCCGCGCCACGGCGATGCTCAACGCGCAGGCACCCACGGCCGACGGCACTCCCGACGACGCCATCCGCATCAATCAGGTGGGCTATCTCCCCGACGCGCCAAAGGTCGCGGTGGTCTGCGCGCTGGCGCCGCGCAACATCGATGCATTTGAAGTAGTCGATGAGAGCGGCAAACGTGTATTTGGTCCGGCGCGTGCAGAGCAGCGCGGCGCGTTCGGACCCTGCGTGCAAACGTATCGGCTCGATTTCACGAAGCTCGCGAAGGCGGGCACCTATCGCATTCACGCCGGCACGCTGTCGTCACCCGCCGTGAAGATCGGCGCCGGCGTCTGGAATGGCCTCGCCGACATGCCGCTGCGCTACCTGCGCCAGCAGCGCTCGGGCTTCAATCCGTACTACAACACCGCGGTGCACACGAAAGACGGAATCATCGTCGATCATCCCACCCGTGCCGGCGAATATGTGTCCGCAAGCGGCGGGTGGGCGGATGCATCCGATTACCTGCAATACGTCACCACATCCGCCACCGCCACCTACCAACTGCTGCAGGCGTTCCGCGACAACCCGCGCGCGTTCGGCGACTCATACCAGGCCGATGGACGGGACGGCCCCAACGGCATCCCCGATGTGCTCGACGAAGCGCGCCACGGACTCGCGTGGCTGCTGAAGATGTTTCCCGACGACTCGCTGATGCTCAATCAACTCGGCGATGATCGCGATCACATGTATTTCGATCTTCCAGCCAACGATTCAAGCGATTACGGCTGGGGCAAAGGCGGCGCGCGCCCGCTGTATCCGTGCACCGGCATCGCGCAGGGACTCCTGCGCTACCAGAACCGCGCCACCGGCTACGCCTCCACCGCCGGCAAGTTCGCCGCCGCGTTCGCACTCGGCGCGCAGTTGTTGCGTGCGCGCGAGCCCGCGCTGGCCGACACGCTCAAACGCAAAGCGCGCGCCGCGTACGCGTTGGGCGAGAAGTATCCCGGCGCGTGCCAGACCGCGCCTGCCCGCGGGCCCTACTTCTACGAAGAAGATGATTGGGCGGACGACATGGAGCTGGGCGCGGCCGCGCTCTTCGCTCTGACCGGCGAAAAGAAGTTCCAGCAGCGCGCGCTATCGTTCGCCGCGCAGGCGAAAGTGAAACCGTGGATGGGCGCCGACACGGCGAGCCACTACCAGTGGTACCCGTTTCACAACCTCGGCCACTTCGAAGCCGCGCGGCGCAGTGCGGCCCCTTCGCGCACAACACTCGCGGGCTACTACCGCGATGGGATGAAGGCCGTCGCGGGCCGATCCAACAACGGATTCAACATCGGCGTCCCGTTCATTTGGTGCTCCAACGATCTCGTGACGTCACTGGCCGTGCAGGGCATCCTCTACCGGCGGCTCACCGGCGACACGCGCTATCGCGCGCTCGAACAGTCCGCCATCGACTGGCTCTTCGGCGCCAACCCGTGGGGCATCTCGATGCTCATCGGCGTGCCGGCCGATGGGATCTTCGCCCACGATCCGCACTCGGTACTCTCGCACAAGCGCGCGTACCAACTCGACGGTGCCCTGCTCGATGGGCCGGTCTACACATCGATCTACAAGCACCTGCTCGGCATTTCGCTCACCAAGCCAGACGCCTTCGCAAATTGGAACACGGGCTTCATCGTCTACCACGACGACTGGGGCGACTACTCGACCAACGAGCCGATAATGGATGGCTCGGCGAACATGCTGTACCTGCTGTCGTGGTTGGGCAAGCGCTAAGCGGCTGACGTAAGGGCAGGAACGCGGTGAAGGGGGTGTCCGCCGGCTTATGGGTCATGGAAGCCGCCGGACACCCCCTTCATCGTGTTCCGTGTCGCGCTACGGCAGCTGCCGCACGTCGATCCGAGTCGCCTTCAAGGCAGAGTGATACACGCGCATTGTCGCCGTCTTGAAGTCGCCAGGCTTGGCGAAGAAGATGTTCGGCACGTACGTCTGCGGGTTGCGGTCGATGTGCGGGAACCACGTGCTCTGCACCTGCACCATGATCCGGTGTCCCTTCCGGAACGTGTGATGGATGGACGGCATCTCGAACCGGATGGAATCGGCCTGGTTGGGCACCATCGCCGACGGTTTCTCCCACGAGCGGCGATAGCGCGCACGGAACGGCTCGCCGCGCACGAGTTGCTGATAGCCGCCCACCGTGAACCCCGTGTTGTCGCCCGCCCAGTTCTGCGCATCATCCGGGAAGACGTCGATGAGCTTCACAATGAAGTCGGCATCGGTTCCGGTGGTGCTCACGTGCAGCACGGGTGACACCGGGCCCGTCAGCGTGACGTCTGCCGCGAGCACGTCCGTTTGGTACGTGAGGACGTCGGTGCGACGCGACGCAAAGCGCTGATCGGCGGTGATGTAATCGCGAGGCATGCCGTTCGATTCGATGCGGTCAACCACCGGCACCGGCTTGGCGGGATCGCTCACGTATTCATCAAATGCCGAGCCGCCGTTGGGCGCGGTAAAGCCGAGCTTGCCATCGGGCTGCAGATACAGCGACACCTTCTTCGACTCTGGTGCGGGCCACGTTGCGTAGCGGTCCCACGTGTCCGCGCCGGTCCGGAAGACCAGTACGCGCGGCGCGTCAGCGAGCGGCGCGCCCTTCAAATGATGCGCGAAGAAGGGATACTCCACCGAATCGCGGAAGAACGGTCCCGTCTTGTATTGCCACTGCAAGTTGCCGAGCGTCGTGCCGTCACCTCGGCTCCATCCGCCGTGCGACCACGGGCCAACGATGACGCGATTGTCCGTTGCCTTGCTCTGCGCGTTGATGCTGTTGAACACCCACCACGGGCCGTGAATGTCTTCGGTGTCGTAGAACCCGCCCACCGTCAGCACCGCCGCCTTTACGTCATGCAGGTGCGGGCGAACGTCGCGCTCCTTCCAGAACGCATCGTACGTGGGGTGCGCGAGAATGTTGTTCCACAACGGACCCGTCGCGCTGTCGATGATCTTGCGCGAACCCGGGCCCACCGGCCCCATGTTCAGATAGAACTGAAAGGCATCGCGCGTGCCCATCGAAAATGGATAGCGAGGGTCAAAGCCCGGCTCTTTGCGCGGCCCGCGCCCGAAGCCGGTGTAAAACGAAAAGTTGTGCGCCAGCAGGAACGCGCCACCGTGAAAATTGTCATCGCCCATCCAGATGTCGGTCATCGGTGCCTGCGGCGAGCAGGCCACCAGCGCCGGATGCCGCGACAGGCAACTCGCGCTCGTGTAGAACCCCGGATACGACGTGCCGTAGATCCCGACCTTTCCATTCGTCGGCAGATTCTTCACCAACCACTCGATGGAGTCGTACGTGTCGGTTCCTTCATCGACGTCCGTCGGCTTCGCGTGAGTCTCGAGCAGGGGCATCATGTCGCGGAACTCGCCTTCCGAGAAATGCCGGCCGCGCGTGTCCTGATAGACGAAGATGTATCCGTCGTCCACGTACTTGGAGTTGGCCGACGGGCCGAGTGTGGGTTTGTAGAGCGTGTCGCTGTACGGCGCCACCGAGTACGGCGTGCGCGACATCAGCACGGGATATCGGCGCGTGGTATCCCTCGGCACATAAATAGATGTGAACAGCTTCACGCCGTCGCGCGCCGGAATCCTCACTTCCATCTTGCGATAGTTCTGGCGAATTCGTGCGGCGAGCGCAGGGTCGCTTTGTGGCGCGGCGACGGTCGGTGCCGCAAACAGCGCGGCAAGAATCAAGAGCGATGTACGACGCATGACGTTCGGATCCGGAAAGGGTGGCAGCCGGCTGCATCAGGCTGCGTAGCGCATCCACATAGCATGCCCTTCCAGCGGAGACGTCGCCAGATCCCGCTCAGGTCGACCGGAAGTCACGAGAAGACAGGCGTTTCCTGACACGATGTCGTGAAAACTCTGATCCATAGCCACCCGTCTGATTGGCGAATTTGCGAGGTCCCCGCGGGGACATCCTCCCACCGGCGCTGTCGCGCCTTCAATCGCCATGACTGACATGCACGAAGTGCCGCGCACGATGGGCCAGCAGTTCGGCCGCCGCTCCTGGGCCGAACCGTGGAAGATCAAGATGGTCGAGCCGCTCCACATGACCGATCGCCCCGCGCGCGAACGCGCCATGGCCGAAGCGGGCTACAACACCTTCCTGCTGCGCTCTGCCGACGTCTACATCGATCTGCTCACCGACAGCGGTACCAGCGCGATGAGCGATCGCCAGTGGGCGGGGATGATGACGGGCGACGAAGCATACGCGGGCTCCGAGAACTTCTACCATCTCGAAACCGCCATTCAGACCTACTACGGCTACAAGTACCTGGTGCCCACGCACCAGGGACGCGGCGCCGAAAACCTGATCAGCCGCACCGAGATCAAGCCGGGGCAGTACGTGCCCGGCAACATGTACTTCACGACGACGCGCCTGCATCAGGAAATGGCCGGCGGCATCTTCGTGGACGTCATCTGCGACGAAGCGCACGACACCATCAACCGCAGCCCGTTCAAGGGCAACGTCGACCTCACCAAGCTCGACGCCCTCCTCAAGGAACACGGCGCGAGCAAGATCGCCTACGTCTCACTCGGCGCGACCGTGAACATGGCCGGCGGTCAGCCGGTGTCGATGGCCAACGTCAAGGCGCTGCGCGCGTGGGGCGACCAGCACGGCATCAAGATCTATCTCGACGCCACCCGCGCCGTGGAGAACGCGTTCTTCATTCAGGAGCGCGAGGCAGGCTACGCCGATAAGAAGGTGGCCGAGATCCTCAAGGAGTTCTGCGGCTACACCGACGGCGCGTGGATGAGCGCCAAGAAGGACTCGCTCGTCAACATTGGCGGCTGGGTGGCGGTGAACAACTGGGACGTCTTCGAGGAGCTGCGCAACCTCGTCGTCGTCTTCGAAGGGCTGCACACGTACGGCGGTCTCGCCGGCCGCGACATGGAAGCGATGGCCATCGGCACCGCTGAATCGGTGCAGGATGATCACATCCGCGCGCGCATTGGCCAGGTGCGCTACCTCGGCGAACTCCTGGAGGACTGGGGCGTGCCGATGATGGAACCCGTGGGCGGCCACGCCATCTTCCTCGACGCCAAGCGCTTCTATCCGCAGCTCAAGCAGGATGACTTCCCGGCGCAGACGCTCGCCGCGCAGCTCTATCTCGACAGCGGCATTCGCGCGATGGAGCGCGGCATCGTGAGCGCCGGCCGTAACGCCAAGACGGGCGATCACTATCGGCCCAAGCTCGAGCTCACGCGCCTTACCATCCCGCGCCGCGTCTACACGCAGGCGCACATGGATGTGGTGGCCGAGTCGGTGAAGGCCGTGTTTGACCAGCGTGAGTCGGTGAAGGGGCTCAAGATGATCTACGAGCCCAAGTACCTGCGGTTCTTCCAGGCGCGCTTCGAGCCGCTGTAAGACGCAGTCGCTGTTGACGGGGACATGCAAGAGAGGCGGCGGCGCAGCATGCCGCCTCCTCTTGCAGTCCGGTCAGCGTGTTACGTCATGAGTCGCGCCGCGAACCGCTCGCGCAGCACGTTCTTCAGGAACTTGCCGGCCCCGCTCTTCGGAATGGCGTCGATGAACTCGGTGGCGTCCGGCATCCACCACTTGGCAAAGTGTGGCCGGAGGTGTTCGACAATCTCCTCGTGCGTGACGGTCTTTCCCGGCTTGCACACCACCACCGCGATGGGCCGCTCCATCCACTTGGGCTCGGGTACGCCAATCACCGCCGCCTCCGCCACGGCCGGATGACCCATGATGGCGTTCTCCAGCGCCACCGAACTCACCCATTCGCCGCCCGTCTTGATCACATCCTTCGACCGGTCGCGAATCTGAATGCTTCCGTCAGCGTGGATGCTCACAATGTCCCCCGTGCGGAACCATCCGTCCGGCGTGAATCGTTCGGCGCCGTCGTCGGCATGATAGTACTCGCCAACCACCCACGGCCCGCGCACTTCGAGTTCACCCATCGCGACGCCGTCCCAGGCGATAAGGCCGGTCTCTTCGTTGCGCGCGCGAATTTCCATGAACGGGACTGGTCGCCCCTGACGCGCACGATACGCGTCCTCGTCATCCGGCCCAGTCGCGACAAAGCCGTGCGGCAGGCGCGAAATGCTTGCCAACGGCGACGTCTCCGTCATGCCCCATCCCTGCACGACGTCCACCTGATGCCGTTCGCGGAACGCCTTGATCATGTGCTGCGGCACCGCGCTGCCGCCGACGGTTGCCATCTGCCAGGCACTGAGGTCGTATGTCCCGGGATTCGCCTCAAGACCCGCGAGAATCCCGTTCATGACCGTTGGTACTCCAGCGACAATCGTCACCCGCTCGCCGGTGATCAGCTCGAGCAAACTCGCCGCATCGAGGTGCGGTCCCGGCAGCACCTGGCGCAAGCCGAGCATCGCGCAGGCGTACGGAAAGCCCCAGGCATTGGCGTGGAAGAGCGGCACAATGGCCAGCGCGCAGTCACCTTCGCGCATGCCCAGCGCGCTCGACATGCATTCGCCAAAGCAGTGCAGCACCTGGCTGCGGTGCGAGTACACCACGCCTTTGGGCTTGCCGGTGGTGCCCGACGTGTAGCACATCGCCGCCGCCGCGCTCTCGGCGAGCGCTGGGAACTCGTACGGCCGCGCCGATCCGCGCGCGATGACGTCCTCAAAATCCATCGCTCCGGGCGGCAGCGCGCCACCGCTGGTGTTGATCACGATCACGTGCTCAATCGGCGTGCGGTCGCGGAACTGCTGCAACAGCGGCAGCAGCACATCGTCCACGATGATCGCGCGATCGCCCGCATTGGTGGCAATCCAGGCGAGTTCGTCGGGGTGCAGTCGGAGATTCAGCGTGTGGCAGACAAACCCGCCGCACGGCACGGCGAAATACGCTTCGGCGTGCTGCACGCTGTTCCACGCCAGCGTTGCCACACGGTCGCCGCGCGAAAGCCCCAGCGATTCCAGCCCGGCGGCAAGATGGCGGGCTCGGCGCATCATCTCGCCGTAGGTCGTGCGGTGAATGGACCGGTCGGGGCGGCGCCCCACCACGGCGACGTTCGGAAAGAGCTGTTCCGCTCGGCGCGCGATTACGTCGAGCGTCAGCTGCACATCCATCATCTGGCCGCGCATGCGAGCCTCGGGGGGCGAGGGACCCGACGAAGCTATGCCGCCATGGTGCGGCGCGATAGATGCGGCTGTGCCGCGCGATCGCTTTCGCGTACGCGCGCTCTCGCAGTTCCACTCGAACGCTCGCTCGAGGGCGCCCGGTAGTGCGACCGCCCTACATGCTCAAACTGCCCTTCCGAAACTCGCTCGTCCCGATCGCCGCGTTGATCAGCACGGGACGCCCGCCGCGTGCCACATCGCGCGCCATATGAAGCGTGGCTTCAAGGCGCGCCGGATCATCGAGCAGCAAGCCACGTGCGCCAAGCGATTCCGCCGTTTCGTGAAACGCAGTGCGACCGAGCTTCGTGCCCACGTCATCCCCAAGCATTGGCACTTGGCCGCGCGCGATCTGTGTCCACGCGCCGTCATTGCCGACGACGCAGATGACGGGTAGTCCGTGCCGCACAAACGTGTCGAGTTCGACGATGCCGTAGCCGGCAGCGCCGTCGCCCCACATGAGCCAGACATCATCGTCAGGGCGCACCAGCTTCGCCGCCATCGCGAAGCCAGCGCCAACACCGAGTGTGCCGAAGACGCCGGGGTCAAGCCAACGCATCGGTCCGCGCGGGCGCACCACGTACGACGCCGTGCCAATGAAGTCGCCGCCATCTGCAACAATCGTTGAACGATCGGTGAGCAGGTCGTCGATGCCGCGGCACAACGCCAGCGGATTGACCGGGGCCAGCGGTACCGTGGCGTCCGCCGCAATGGCCGCGTCGCGCGCGGCGTCGCGCTCGGCGAGCCGCGCCGCCCACGGCGCGCACGGCACTCGCACACCGACGCCCGCGAGTTCGCGCACAAACAGGTCGGCATCCGCGCAGACCGCCAGCGCGCTGCGCCGGTTCTTGTGCAGTTCGCGCTCGTCGCGGTTTACCGAGACAATTGTCGTACGCGCCCCGATGTGACGCCCGTAGTCGAGGCGAAAATCCATCGGCACGCCGCAGAGCAGCACGAGATCAGCCTCGCGCAGCGCGTCCTTGCGTTGATGGCGAATCTGCAGTGCATCGCCCACGCCAAGCAAACCGCGCGCCATCCCGGCGAGAAAGACGGGGATGTCGAGTGCGCGCACCGCATCAGCCAGTGCGCCACTCTCCGCTGCACTCTCACACCCCTGACTGCCGATCACCAGCACCGGACGTTCGGCGCGCGCGAGCAGCGCGGCCGTTCGTTGCACGGCGCGCGCACTCGGATGCATTCGCAGCACCGTCACCGGATCGCGAGGCACCGCGCCGCCCTCGGCAAACACGCGATTCGCGTGACGACTCAGGTACCAGTGCTCCAGTCGCCGCCGCAGTGGTGCGCCCGTTGGCGGCGGCGATGACAAACCCATCGTCTCGCGAACCAGTGATTCTTCGTAAAGCACGTCGAGCGGAAGCTCCACGAACACGGGACCCTGCACCCCTTCACGCGCAATGCGAAACGCACGCTCCATCACCGCCACCACATCGGCCACGCGGCGCACTTGTTCCGCGTGCTTCACGTGCGGACGGATCACCGCCATCTGATCGATGTCCTGCAGCGAGCCGCGCCCGCGCAGCACCGTCGCTGTGGCGCCGCCAATGAGCAGCATCGGCGACCGCGCCATGCGCGCATTGGTAATGGCGGTCAACGTGTTGGTCACACCGGGCCCGGCCGTCACCACCGCAACGCCGACGCCAGTCAGTCGCGCGGTGGCGTCCGCGGCGAACGCGGCGGTCTGTTCTTGCCGAGTGTCGATGACGCGAATGCCGCGCCGCTTTGCCTCGACGAAGATCGGCGCGATATGCCCGCCGGCGAGACCAAACAACGAGCGCACCCCGTGCCGGTGCAACACCTCGGCCACGAGCTGTCCTCCGCTTCGACGGCTCGACGCGATGTCGGACATTGCTACCGCGCCGCCGCGCGCCATGTCACAGCCGGCGACGCGTTCCACGCCGCATCGTACGCCGTGAGCACCACGACATCGGCTTTGTCAGACGCGCCCGTGAACGAAATATCCATTCCCGTGTTGACGCTCGGCACAAGCTTGGCATTCCACGTGGTGGCGTTCCGCCACTGCACCAGCCACCAGCGAATCGGTTCCGCGCCGTTGGCGGTCCACGCTGCGTGCATCGCGCTGCCCTGTGCGGTCACCGTGAGGTTCGGCACGGGCGGTGCATTGTTGTCGAGCCACGGGTACGCCGGCACGACCGCGACCCCCGGAAAGCCGGTGGACGCCAGTGAATCGGCGACGCCGCCATAGTTCTTGCGCACCGAAGTCGCGTTGTACAGCAGCGTGCCGCTGCCGCCGCCGGCGTTGGGCCCGGCGCGATACCGCACGACAGCGATCTCGTTGACAATCTCCGTCGCCGCATACGCGCTCGACGTGCCATCCGCCACGCGGTACGAGGCGAGCCCCGGCCACAAATGGCGCTTCTGCGAGTTCACCGACATCCACCAGTCCGTCAGCGCGATGAAGCTCTGCCCCGTGCTCGAGATCGACCAATAGAGCTGCGGCGCGAGGTAATCCACCCAGCCATTGTCGAGCCACTTCTTGGAGTCGGCGAAAATCTGCACATACGGATCGAAGCCCGTGATCCCCGCCGGTGTTCCCGGACGCCAGATGCCAAATGGCGAGACGCCAACCTTCACGTACGGCTTCACCCTGTGCACTTCGCTGTACAGCTTCTGGATCAGCGCGTCCACGTTGGCGCGGCGCCAGTCGGCGCGCACCATCGGTGTGCCGCCCGCCGCGAGGTACTTGTTGTACGTCGCGTCATCGTTGAACGCCGGCGCACTCCCCACGGGATACGGATAGAAATAATCATCCATGTGCACGGCATCGACGTCGTAGCGCGTGATGACATCCTTCACGACGTTGATCGTCTGCGCTTGAACGTCGGGCTCGCCGGGATCGAACCAGAGCTGGCCTTCCCAGATGCGGGCAAGATCAGGGCGCGCTTTCCACAGATGATTGGCCGCCAAACGCGACGTGTCGCTGACGTTGCCCGCGCGATACGGATTGAACCACGCGTGCAGCTCCAGTCCGCGCGCATGCGCCTCTGACACCCACGAATCGAGCGGATCCCACCCTGGATCACCGCCCTGCGTGCCGGTCAGCACTCTCGCGAACGGCTCAATGTTCGACCGGTACAGCGCGTCGCCCGCCGAACGCACCTGAACGATGACCGCATTCATGCGCAGCGATTGCGCGCGGTCGAGGATCGCTCGCATCTCGGCCAGCGCCGCGCCTTGCGACAAGCCCGTCGCGGTCGGCCAGTCGATGTTCGCGACGGTCGCCACCCACAGTCCGCGGAACTCCCGCGCCACCGCCGGCGGATCAGTACTGGGCGGCGTGACCGGCGGCGTTACGGGTGGCGTAACTGGCGGTGTGACCGGCGGCGTCGTGGTGCTGGTCGGCGAATCGCCCGAGGCGCAGGCGGCGGCGAACACAACGGCAGAAAGAAGAACAAAACGGCGCATGCCTAAGAATGCCCCTGCGGCCAGCGATGTCGCGAGGGGAGAATACGGACGCGTTTGTCTTGGTCAAACTGCTGACCACGGATTGATCGGATGGGCACGGATTTGCACGGATACTGCTCTTTGGAGTTCCTTCCGAGATTGATCCGTGTTTATCCGCTCAATCCGTGTCATCCGTGGTATGCTGTTTACCCATTGTTCCGGTGCTCTATCGCCCCCAACAGCGCCCTCCAGGGGAGCTTCGCGCACTTATGCCGCGCCGGAAACCCCGCCACGCCCGCCAACGCGCCAAGCTCGCCGAGCGCCTCCTCAGGCTCTCCGCTCGCCAGCATCTCGTCGAAACGCCGCGACAGCAGGTCGATCTCTTCGCGGGTGCGGCCGCGCACCAGCTCCATCAGCATGCTCGCCGCCGCCTGCATAATGGAACAGCCGATGCCCGTGTACCGCGCATCGATCACCACACCGTCCCGCTGCAGCACGCTCACCGTGATGTCGTCGCCGCAGAGCGGATTCTTCTCGCCGTGCACGCCAGTGGCGCGCTCGAGCACGCCCTTGTGGCGCGGATGCCGGTAGTGATCGAGAATCCGTTCCTGATACAGCGCCGCCAAGCCTGCGCTGCGGTCCGCCGACGTGGACATGAATAGCGTCAGGCGTGGGCGTAGAAGCGCGCCTTCGCTTTCTGCAGCGAAGCAACCAGCGCATCCACGTCGGTCGTCGTGTTGTACACATAGAAACTGGCGCGCACCGTCGCCGCCACGTGCAGCGCGCGCATCAGTGGCTGCGCGCAGTGATGCCCAGCGCGCACGCACACACCGTCCACGTCGAGCATCGTGCTGAGGTCGTGCGGATGGATATCGCCCAGCGTAAAGCTCACCACGCCGCTGCGCGACTCGGCGCCCGCCGGTCCATACACCTGCAGGCCGTCAATCGCCGCAAGTTGCTCGAGCGCGTAGCCAGTAAGGGCCACCTCGTGCGCACGCACCGCGTCCATCCCCAAGCCATCGAGATACCGCACCGCCGCGGCCAGTCCCACCGCGCCCTCCACATTCGGCGTGCCGGCCTCGAACTTGTGCGGCAGCGCGTTCCATGTGGTGTCGCCGTCAAAGACAAACTCGATCATGTCGCCGCCAAACTGGTACGGATGCGTCGCCTCGAGCAGTGCGCGCTTGGCGATGACGCCCCCGATGCCCATGGGTCCGAGCATCTTGTGCCCGCTAAAGGCGTACGCGTCCACATCCAGCGCATCAAACCCGACACGCAGGTGCGGCGCCCCCTGCGCACCGTCGCAGAACGCCACCGCGCCGATCGCGTGTGCGATGTGTACGATCTCACGCACATCGTTGATTGTCCCGAGCGCGTTCGAGACATGCCCAAACGCCACGACCTTGGTGTTGGCGGTCACCAACAGGCGCAGCTGGTCCATGTCCACGTGCCCGTCGGGCGTCAGCTCGCAAATGCGAAACTCGGCGCCGACGTCGCGCGCCAGCTGCTGCCAGGGCACGAAGTTGGCGTGATGCTCCAGTCTTGTGACCACCACGCGGTCGCCGCGATGCACGTGCTGCTTGCCCCACGCCGTCGCCAGCAAGTTCATCGACTCGGTGGTCCCGCGCGTGAAGATCAGCGTGTCGGCGTCGGCCGCACCGAGAAAACGCGCGATCTCGCGGCGCGCCCCGTGGTACTCCTCCGTCGCCGCGCCACTGAGCCTGTACGCGCCGCGGTGCGGATTCGCGTTCGCGGTCTCGTAATAGTTGCGAATGGCGTCGAGCACCACGCGCGGTTTCTGCGACGTGGCCGCCGAGTCGAGGTAGAAAAGCGACGGCTGGGCGGCGAGCAGCGGAAAGTCGGAACGCGGCGCGAAACTCATGCCATCCTCACTCGGTGCTGACGGGCGCTACGGGCGCGGCCTCGCCGGCCGTGGCGTACTGGGCCAGCGCCGCGTGCATCGCGTGCCAGGCCAGCGATGCGCATTTCACGCGGAGCGGAAAGCGCGACACCCCGCTCAACGCCTTCAGCGACCCCATCGATTCGGCATCCTCTGGGTGCACGCCGGTCACCACGCCGTGGAACTTGCTGAACAGCCGCTCCGCCTCGTCGCGCGTCTTGCCCTTGATCGTTGCCGTCATCAGCGACGCGCTCGCCTTGGAAATGGCGCAGCCGTGCCCCTGGAACGACACGTCGCTGATCTGCTCGCCGTCAAACTTCAGCCAGATGGTAAGCTGGTCGCCGCACAGCGGGTTCTGCCCGTCGGCGTGCACGTGCGCGTCATCCATGACGCGATAGTTCCGCGGCCGGCGGTTGTGGTCGAGGATGATGCTCTGGTACAGCTCGTCAAGTTCGGCGGACACGTGATGGTCCTCAGACCGTCTCGGGCGGAATGAAACGCTCGAACAGCAGCGCTTCGAGCGCCACCTTGAGCGGCTCCAGTTCAATCAACTCGAGCACCTCGGCGGCAAACGCATAAGTGAGTAGCGCACGGGCGCGGTCGCCGCCGATGCCGCGGCTCTTCAGGTAGAACAGCGCCATCTGGTCCAGACGCCCCACCGTCGCGCCGTGCGTGCACTTCACGTCATCGGCAAAGATCTCGAGCTGCGGCTTGGTGTCCACCTTGGCGCCGTCGCCGATGAGTAGCGCGTGGTTGGTCTGCTTGCCGTCCGTCTTCTGCGCCTGCGGGTCAACAAACACCTTGCCATTGAACACGCCGTGCGACGTGCCGTCGAGAATCCCCTTGTACACTTCGCGGCTCGAGCATGAGGGCGCGATGTGCTCCACGAACGTCTGGTGGTCGGCGTGCTGCGCCTCCTCCAGCGCGTACAATCCGTTCAGCCGCACCTCGGCGTTCTCGCCAAGCAGCTTCGAGTACACGTTGGTGCGCGACAGCTGCGCCCCGATGGCAAAGGAGAAGGCGTGGTAAATCGAATCGCGCCCCTGCGTGGCCTGCGTTGTCCCCACGTGAAACGCCTCGCCCCCCTCGCGCTGTACCTTGTAGTGGTCCACACGCGCGCCGTCGCCCACCACCACTTCGGCCACGTGGTTCGTGAAGTACGTGCCGCCTCCGATCGTCGCAAACGTCTCGACCAGCGTGACCTTCGCATGCCGCTCGGCCACGACCAACGTGCGCGGATGCTGCGAGGCGTTCGTGGCGTGTGAATCGGTGAGATAGAGAATGTGGATCGGCGTCTCCAGCTCAATGTCCTTCGGCACGCGGATCACGACGCCGTCGGCCATGAACGCCGTGTTCAGCGCCGTGAACGCCTGCTTGGCCGGCGCCAGCGTGCCCAGCCGCTCGGCGAGCAGCTCGGGCGCTTCCTTGAGCGCCTCGCCAAACGTCATCACTTGCGCGTCGACGTCCAGTTCGGCAAACGACGAGAGCGCGGGTTCATAGCGGCCGTTCACGAAAACCAGCAGGTGCCAGTCGTCCTGCCCGTACGTGAAGCGCGCGATGTCGTCGCTCGTGAGCGACGTGGCCGCCGGCCGCGCCGGACGAAACGTGCGCTCGGCGATCGGCGACACCGACGTGAAGTGCCAGTCTTCGTCGCGGGTCGTGGGAAACCCCACGGCCTCGAACTGCTCGATAGCCGCGATCTTGAGCTTGGGGAGGAAGTCCTTGGCCGCCGAACTCGCCGCCGCCACCTCGAACAGCTCGCGATAGTTCGAATGCGCCGTCACGCCGACGCCCCCGCCGTCTCGAGCAGCCAATCGTAACCGCGCTCCTCGAGCTCCAACGCCAGGTCCTTGCCGCCCGACCGCACAATGCGCCCCTGGGCCAGCACGTGCACAAAGTCCGGCACGATGTAGTTCAGCAGACGCTGGTAGTGCGTCACCACGATCGTCGAGCGGTCGGGGCGCTTCAGCTTGTTCACGCCCTCGGCCACGATGCGCAGCGCGTCGATGTCGAGACCCGAGTCCGTCTCGTCGAGGATCGCGAGCTTCGGCTCGAGCACCGCCATCTGGAAAATCTCGTTGCGCTTCTTCTCGCCGCCCGAGAAACCGAAGTTCACGGAACGCTGTAGCATGTCGTCGCCCATCTCGACGATCTTGAGCCGTTCGGTCATGACGTCGAGGAATTCCATAGGGTCCACTTCCTCCTCGCCGCGCGCCTTGCGGATCTCGTTGTACGCGGCGCGCAGGAAGTACGCGTTGGACACACCGGGAATCTCCACCGGATATTGGAACGCGAGGAAGATGCCCTGCTGGGCGCGCACTTCCGCGTCCATGTCGAGCAGGTCCTGGCCTTCGTACGTCACCGTGCCGCCCGTGACTTCGTAACCCGGATGCCCCGCGATCACCTGCGCGAGCGTCGACTTGCCCGAGCCGTTGGGCCCCATGATGGCGTGCACTTCGCCCGGGTTCACCGAGAGCGAAATGCCCTTGAGGATCTGCTTGTCGCCGACGTTGGCGGTGAGGTTCTCGATCTTCAGCATTTATAAGAGATGGTAGATGGTAGACGGTAGATGGTGGATCACGGCGAGCGGCAGATGGTACGGGGTGATTTCTACCATCCACCCTCTACCATCTACCATCACTCAACCCACCGACCCTTCCAGACTTACGCCAAGGAGCTGCTGCGCTTCCAGCGCAAATTCCATCGGCAGCTCCTTGAACACTTCCTTGCAGAAGCCGGCGACAATCAGCGAGATGGCGTGCTCGGTGTTCAACCCGCGCTGCTTGCAGTAGAAGATCTGGTCTTCGCCGATCTTGCTCGTGCTCGCCTCGTGCTCGAGCGTCGCCGTGTTGTTGGCGATCTCGATGTACGGGAACGTGTGCGCGCCGCACTGGTTGCCGATCAGCATCGAGTCGCACTGCGTGTAGTTGCGCGCGCCGCTCGCCTTGCCCAGCACCTTCACCTGGCCGCGGTACGAGTTCTGCCCGTGGCCGGCGCTGATGCCCTTGGAGATGATGGTCGACTTCGTGTTCTTGCCGATGTGGATCATCTTCGTGCCGGTATCGGCTTGCTGGTAGTTGTTCACCACCGCCACCGAGTAGAACTCGCCGACCGAATTGTCGCCCTGCAAAATCACGCTCGGGTACTTCCACGTGATCGCCGAGCCGGTCTCCACCTGCGTCCACGAGATCTTGCTGTTGGTGAACGCCTTGCCGCGCTTGGTGACGAAGTTGTAGATGCCGCCCACGCCGTCCTTGTCGCCGGCGTACCAGTTCTGCACGGTGCTGTACTTCACCTGCGCGTTGTCGAGCGAAACGATCTCAACCACCGCGGCGTGCAACTGGTTCGTGCTGCGCTTGGGCGCCGTGCACCCTTCGAGGTAGCTCACGTACGCGCCTTCGTCAGCCACGATGAGCGTGCGCTCGAACTGCCCCGTATCGGCCGCGTTGATGCGGAAGTACGTGGACAGTTCGAGGGGACAGCGCACGCCCTTCGGGATGTAGACGAACGACCCGTCGCTGAACACCGCGGAGTTGAGCGCCGCGAAATAGTTGTCCGAGTAGGGAACCACCGAGCCGAGATACCTCTGCACGAGCTCGGGATGCTCGAGCACCGCCTCGCCAAACGAGCAGAAGATCACGCCGTGCTTCTTCAGTTCCGCCTTCATCGTCGTGCCGACCGAGACGGAGTCGAAGATGGCGTCCACCGCCACGCCCGAGAGCCGCTTCTGCTCGTTGAGCGAGATGCCGAGCTTCTCGTACGTCTTGAGCAGTTCGGGATCCACTTCCTCGAGCGACTGCAGCGGCTTGACGCTGCGCGGCGCCGAGTAGTACGTCTGCGCCTGGTAGTCGATGGTCTTGTACTTCACGTTCGGCCAGCGCGGCTCGGTCATCGCCTGCCAGCGCCGAAACGCCTTGAGGCGCCAGTCGAGCAGCCACTCGGGCTCGCGCTTGCGCGCCGAGATCAGGCGGACCGTCTCCTCGCTGAGTCCGGGCGGGATCGCGTCTGACTCGACGTCGGTGACAAAGCCGTACTGGTATTCCTTGTTGACCAAGGACTCAATGGATGAGCTCATCGCGGGGTCTTGGGTGCAGGTGCGAGGACGCGTGGCGTCACGGGGTTCGGCGCCATGGCGCTCGAAGAGAGCGGGATGGGCGCGGAGGTAGCGCCATACGCACAAGCGCCGCAGCCATCCTTGAGGTGCGAGAGACGCTCGACCGGTGCGCCGAGTACCGTCTCAATGAACTCCGCCTCGGCGGAGCAGACTTCCGGAAAGCGCAGCGCGATGTCGCGCACGGCGCAGTTGTGGTGCTTGATGGTGGTCGGCAAGCCGAGGCCCGACACCGCCTCGGTCATGTAGCCCTCGGCGGCGAGCATTTCGGCGAGGAGCTGGGCGCGTTCACTTAATGGAAGCGCGGCGAGGCGCGGTTTGGCTGCTTCGGCCAGCGCGTCCCAGCGACGACGGAAGAGCTGAACGACGGCCTCGGTGCCTTCGCGATCACGCAGCGCTTCGAGCGCATCGACGAGCGGATCGACATACGCGCGTGGAAAGAGTGCTTCGCCCGATTCGCTGAGTGAATACGCAAAGACCGGCGCGCCCTGGCCGTGGATTTCGCGGCGATAGGCGACGAGGCCCGCGTCAACTAGTTCGGTGAGATGCCGGCGAAGCGCGTTGTCGGTCAGGCCGAACTGCTGCGCCAGCCGTTTGATGGTCAGCGGCTGCTCCTTTCGGAGCGCGACGAGAATGTCGCCCCGAAGGCCCTTGAATCCGGCAAGTGAGAGGGAGCTGGCTGCCATGTTTGATAAAGCTAGTCGGGATGGGGGAATTTGCAAACGAAAGTGTGTGAGAAATACAACGGTGGCTCGCTGCGCATGGTTGAGCGACAGGGAAATTGGGAACATCGAGACGGAGGAATACGGCAAACAAATGTAGTCAATTGAGATGTAAACTACTTATTAATAACAGTTTACTATGCGACAAGTTGCCGATACGCCGCCAACACTCTTAACGCCGACTCGGACGAGGCGTCCATCTAGGCAACGGGACAGAGAGAGCCCGACGTTCATTAGGAGGCGCAAATGCGCACTATCAAGGTCCTTGGTCTTGCCGTGGCCATGGCTTGGACAGCAGTGCCGGTGCTGGCGCAGGGTGGTCTTCAACCCGGAGCGTTTCCCGGTATCGATCGCGTCGCCCGCTTCGAGGCGCAGCGACTCGTGCGCCGCGAACGAGCACAGGAGTTCAGAAATCAGCGTGCGCACCGCATGCACGTGCGCGCATTTGCCGGAGCGCGGCGCCTCCGCGCGGGCGCTGCACTCCGCGCGCGCCCTGCACTCCGCGCGCGCCCTGCACTCCGCGC
>JAHFCT010000007.1:60213-63076 GCA_023249375.1 Gemmatimonadota bacterium
CTGCACTCCGCGCGCGCCCTGCACTCCGCGCGCGCCCTGCACTCCGCGCTGCGCTCCGCGCCGGCGTGCGCGTCAGAATCCGCGCCAGCGCGACGCCGAAACAGAAGGCGTTGTTCCACCAGTTCCGTGCTCAGCGCCACGCCGTGCGCGCGCAGGTGCGGAACGGCAAGCTGACCCGCGAGCAGGCCCGCGAACAGATGCGAAACTGGGCGAGGGAACATCGGCCGGTGAAGTAGGTATCAACTCTCAGCCTCCAGGGGTGGGGGTAAGAACGCCAACGTCGCAGCGGCAGGTCGCGCTGCGGCGTTCGCGTTTAAGCGAGCACCCGCGCAACCGTGCAATCGCGCAACCGGGCGACTCTTCCGTCACGCAGCCGCCCTGATCATCGTCATCGAACTTGCGCTCGCCGCCGAGGGCCTCCCAATTGGACTCCGTCCAATTTCACCGAGGCCCCCTATGGCATTCGTTGCACAGCTCTGGCTTCCCATCCTGCTGTCGAGCCTGTTTGTCTTCTTCGCGTCGGCTCTGGCCTGGATGGTGATGCCGCATCACCAGAAGGAATGGGGCAAGCTGCCGAGTCAGGACGCGGTGCTCGCCGCCCTGCGTGCGCAGCCCGCACCGCCGGGCCTCTACACCGTCCCCGGCGTCAACAATCCGGCCGACCGCAAGGACCCGGCGTGGCGCGCTGAACTGGAGCGCGGTCCCTCCGCGATGATCACGCTGCGTCCCGGCGGCATGCCTCCGATGGGCGGCACGATGTTCAAGAGCTACCTCGGCAACGTCGTCGTCGCGTTCTTCTGCGCCTACATCGCGTCGCACGTGCTCGCGCCGACGGCGAACTATCTCGAGGTCTTTCGCGTCGTCAGCACGCTCGGCTTCATGAGCTACTGTTTCGCCAGCATCCAGGAGTCCATCTGGTTCGGACGGCCGTGGTCGTCATTCATTAGACAGGCGTTCGACGCGCTGGTCTGGGGCTGCCTGATGGGCGGAACGTTCGGCTGGCTCTGGAAGTAGCACGGCGCTCGCGTCAGGAGATCACGGGCGGCGCATCATCGGGCGAGAGGATTACGCGAAGGCCGGGGACCAGCACATCTTCCAGCCTCCACCTCTACCGCGGTGATGCGCCGCTTCGTCATGTCCAAGTCCGAAGTGCTCGCTCGTCTCAAAGCCGAAAAAGTGGTTGCGCTCATTCGCGCCGACAGCTCGGCCAGTCTGCTGGACTGCGCCCGCGCGCTCTCGGCCGGCGGCCTGAATTGCATTGAGCTGACAATGACGACGCCAAACGCCATCGCGCTCTGTGCGCAGGTAGCGCAGGAACTTCCGCAGGTGTTGCTCGGCCTGGGCACGGTGCTCGATGCGGACACGGCGCGCCAAGGCATCGCCGCCGGCGCCAAGTTCATCGTCACGCCGGCGCTGCGTCCGGAGGTCATTCAGGTGTGCAAATCGGCCGGCGTGCCCGTGCTCTCGGGCGCGTTCACGCCGACCGAAGCGTACACGGCGCACGAACTGGGCGCCGACGTGATCAAGATTTTTCCCGCCGAATTCTTTGGCCCAGCGTATATCAAGTCGCTGAAGGCACCGTTTCCGCAACTGTTGCTGATGCCCACCGGTGGCGTGACGCCACAGACGGTCGGTGAGTTCCTCAAGGCCGGCGCGTTCGCCACCGCGGCCGGATCTGCGCTCGTATCCGCGGCTGCGCTCAAGGCGCTTGACTGGCCGGCCATCACCGCGCGTGCGCAAGAGTTCGTCGCCGCGGCCAACAAGGTGTAACGATGACGCTCTCAATCAAGCCGACTGCGGCGTGCGCTTTCGATCAAATGTCGCTCGGCGAAGTGATGCTGCGCCTCGATCCGGGCGAGGGGCGCATTCGCACCGCGCGGTCGTTTGCCGCGTGGGAAGGCGGCGGCGAGTACAACACGTCCCGCGGCCTGCGAAAGTGTTTCGGCCTCAGGACCGCCGTCTGCACCGCGTTTGTTGACAATGAAGTCGGCCATCTGGTGGAGGACTTCATCATGCAGGGTGGCGTCGCGACTGATTTCATCGCGTGGCGCGATGACGATGGCATCGGCCGCACGGTGCGCAACGGGCTGAACTTCACGGAGCGCGGCTTCGGCCTTCGCGGCGCGGTGGGGGTGAGCGACCGCGGGCACACGGCGGCGTCGCAGCTCAAGCCCGGCGACTTCGACTGGGATCACATCTTCGGCACGCTCGGCGTCCGCTGGTTTCACACGGGCGGCATTTTCGCCGCGCTGTCTTCATCGACGGCCGAACTGGCGATTGAAGCGGTGACCGCGGCGCGGCGACATGGCACGATTGTCAGCTACGATCTCAACTACCGTCCGTCGCTGTGGAAGAGCATCGGCGGACAGGCGAAGGCGCAGGAGGTCAACCGCGCCATTGCCACGCACGTTGATGTGATGATCGGCAACGAGGAAGATTTCACCGCCTCGCTCGGCTTCGACGTGCAGGGCGCCGACGAACATCTGGCACGCATCGAGACGGGCGCGTTCAAGGCGATGATCGAGACCGCGGTGAAGGAGTTCGCGAACTTCAAGGTGGCGGCCACGACGCTGCGCCGCGTCATCACCGCCACGAAGAATGACTGGAGCGCGATTCTCTGGCACGACGGTGAGTTCTTCGAAAGCCGGAAGTACGCGGACCTCGAAGTGCTCGATCGCGTCGGCGGCGGCGACAGCTTTGCGTCGGGCGTGCAGTTTGGCTTTCTGCAGTTCAATGACGCGCGCAAGGCCGTGGAATTTGGTGCGGCGCACGGCGCGCTGGCCGCCACCACGCCCGGCGACACGTCGATGGCGACGCGGCAGGAAGTTGAGAAGCTCATGAAGGGCGGCAGCGCCCGCGTGAC
>JAHFCT010000007.1:63176-98981 GCA_023249375.1 Gemmatimonadota bacterium
GCCACCGTCACCGCGACGGTGGATGGTGTGCGCTACACGCAGCTGGCGACCGCCGCATACGATCCCGAGAAGCTCGTCTCGCCGACGCCAACACCCGCCGATTTCCTCGAATTCTGGAATCGCACCCTCGAGGACGCACGAAAGATCCCGCTCGTGCCGGTGATGACGCGCCTGCCGGAACGATCAACGCGCGAAGTGGACGTTTACCACATTTCGTTCCAAAACTTCCGCGTGGGGAGCCACATCTACGGCATGCTCTCCGTGCCGACGACGCCCGGAAAGTACCCGGCGATGCTCGTCGTGCCGGGCGCCGGCGTGCGGCCGTACTTCCCCGACGTGGCCACCGCGCGGCGCGGCGTGATTCATCTCACGATCGGCATTCACGGCATTCCGGTGGACCGCGACTCGCTGCTCTACAACGAGCTGCGCGCCACGGCGCTGCTCGATTATCGCTTTGCCGGCATGGAAGACCGCGACGCGTACTACTACAAGCGCGTCTATGCCGCCGTCGTGCGCGCCGGTGATTTTCTGCTCGGCCTGCCGCAGTGGGACGGCACGAACTACGTGGTGCAGGGCGGAAGCCAGGGCGGCGGCCTCACGCTCGTGGCGGCGGCGCTCGACCCGCGCGTGAAAGCGATCGCCGTGAGCTATCCGGCGATGGCCGACCAGTTCGGCTACTTCATCGGTCGCGCCGGCGGGTGGCCGCACCATTTCCAGGACACTACCAGGGTGCGGGCGCTCCGGGAAAAGAAAGAAACCATTGCGTACTACGACGCCGTGAACTTCGCGCGCCTCGTGAAGGTGCCCGGCATCTACGCGTGGGGCTTCAATGACACCACGGTGCCGCCCACGGCGTCGTATGCGACCTACAACGCGATAACCGCCCCCAAGCAGACCGTGATCGTCCCCGAGACAGGGCACTTTCGTGTAGCAGCGCAGACCGACCGCATCAACGCGTGGCTGCTCGAACAGCTCGGCGTGCGCCAATGATGACCAGTTGGGCGTTAGCCGATTCAACTGTCGTGAACTCGGCATGCAACGCGCCGCCGTACAGTACGCCGTCTTCCGCCGCGCGTAGTTCGTGCGTACTTATCCTTCGATGAATTCTTCAGACTATCTGACGTCGATGTTCGGTCTCGCCGGCAAAGTGGCCGTCGTGGTTGGGGGCACCGGCGAGTTGTGCGGCGCGATGGCCGAAGGGCTTGCGGCCGCTGGTGCCACCGTGGTGCTCGTCGGCCGCAGCGCCGAGAAGGGCGCGCAGCGCGTCGCGCACATCGCCGCGGCTGGCGGCACGGCGTGGTTCCACGCCGCGGAGGCGACGAGCAAGGCCGAGTTGGAGGGCGTGCGCGATGCCGTGCTCGCACGCGCCGGTCGCATTGACATCGTCGTCAACGGCGCCGGCGTCAACTCCGCGACGCCGTTTTTCGACATCACCGAAGACGAGTTCGACCGCATTGTCCGCGTCAACTTCAAGGGTGTGTTCCTCGGCTGCCAGGTATTCGGCAAATACCTCGTCGATCGCGGCGAAGGCGGCTCGATCATCAACCTCGGCTCTGCTTCGGGGATCGTTCCCCTGTCGCGCGTGTTCACGTACTCGGCGACCAAAGGCGCCGTGCATAATCTCTCGCTCAATCTCGCGCGCGAATGGGCGCCGTACCGCGTGCGGGTCAACGTGTTGGTGCCCGGGTTCTTTCCGGCCGAGCAGAACCGCAAGGTGCTGACGCCCGATCGTGTCGCCAACATCATGGGGCACACGCCAATGAAGCGCTTCGGCGAGTCGCGGGAGCTCATCGGCGCCACGCTCTTGCTGGCCAGTGACGCCGCCGGCTCGTTCATCACGGGCGAGGAGCTGGTGGTGGACGGCGGCTACCACGCAATGACCATTTAGCCGGCGTTCGGTTCGCTCGATGTCATTCACCGCCCCCGGTGCAGTGCTTTCCTCTAGAATCAATGTCCGCCATCAACGAGTTCCTTCTCGAGCACGACCTGCGCATCGCGCAGAATCCCTGCATCAGCCCTGACTTCTGTCTTGACTGGCCGGCGCTGCTGGCCGATATCCGCGCGAATCGCTGCCATACGTACGACAAGAGCACGTTTGACACGGCAGCCGGCGAGTGGACGCTGCTCGAGAACGCCGCCGGTGATTGCGCGTGGAAACTGGTGACGCGCGGCGCGCCGGGCGCGGCGCGCGCGACGCTGAACGACGGCGCGCGGCTGACGGACGGCACCGTCGTCTACCCGGCGACGTGGGGCAACCTGCTCACGCTCAAGAACCTCGCGCAGGAGCACGACGCGGCATCGACGATCTTTCCGAGCACCGCGGGCCGTCTTGGCCAGAGCACGCTCGGCGTTGGCGCGCGCTTCACGACGCTGCACTGGCCGGCGGTCGAGTGGGCGATGGGCGCGCTCGAGCTGGGCGTGACCGCAAACCAGAACAGTATTCCACGCGAGCTCGTGTACGATGTGAACGCGATGCTCGACGAACGGCTCGACACCGTGCCGTTCCCGTTCATTGGCACCAGCGTCCCTGAGGGCCATCAGGGACAGAGCGTCGAGGGCATGAGCCACGGATGCGTGCTCTCAAAACTCAAGACCGGGTTTCATCGCCGGCGCATTGCGTGGAGCTTCAACGCCGACCACCAGCCGATCGGCGGTAAGTTCGACAGCCGCGAAGAGGCGCTAGTCAGCGGCTGCGTGCTGGCGAGCTACATCACGTTCGATCTTTCGCCCGAACTCGCGCTCAACCGGCCGGCGGCGCTGGCGGAGATTCCGACGAGCATCATTTCGCGCGCGCGCGCGCGGGTGGCCGCCGCGGGGCTGACGCTTGATGAGGGCGCGTTCAACGGTCTGCTCGCCACCGTCTGGACATCCCTGTTGAAGATGAAACAGCGCGACGAGATGTACGCGGCGGTCCGCGAGGCGGTGTTCACGACCGACGTGGGCCGCCGCTATCTGCGCGAACTCTCGATCGACGAGTTGCCCGGGCTCACCACGCCCGAGACAACGGCGGTGATGCTCGCGCTCTGCGAAGTGCTCGATATGCCGGTGAATTTCGTGGCGCCGGCGTTCGGATTCCAGAAGAACATGCCGTATCCCGACAACGCCGCGCTGCGCGCGCTCATCGCGAAGCAGTGGGACGTGTGTGCGCGATTTGGCGCGAGCATCGGATTCCACTCCGGCTCCGGCAAGTCGGCGGAGAACTACCGCGTGATGGGCGACGTGACCGGCAGCCGGCTCGAGATCAAGACCAGCGGCCGGTACACCTATGAAATGGGCATCGCGCTCTTTCGGTCCACGAATGCGGCGGATCAGGCGTTGTGGCGCGACTGGTATCGTTTCACGCTCGAAATGGCGCTGGCTGGCTCGTTCAGCGCCGACGCCACGGAACAGAAGATGGCGCGGACGTTCGTGACGACGGCGCTGAGCGCCGCGTCACGCCCGGTGGATGTGTTTGCCTCGCCAGCCGCGTGCCGCGCCGCGCTCGAAGCGCTTCCTGCGTCGCCCGAGCACATGTTCTTCTTTGAATACAATTTTCTGTATGTGCTCGCCGCGGGCGGCCGCGCCGAGAAGGCGGCGCTGGGCGACCACTCACCGGCAGGATACGCGCAGCGCGCGCGATTCTACGCCATTAGTGCTGAGGCGCGCCTCAACTATGCGCGCGGTGTCGCGGAATATCTGATCTTTCTCGCGGAAACCACGGGCCTGTGCACCGCCGAGCGATGCGCGGCGGCGAGCCAGCGGCTTGCGGACTTCAGACAGATGGACGAACTGATCGCCGACATCTCAGGGTAAGGGCGGCGTCGCAGGTCGGAGGTGTGCTCGCGAAGCATCACCAGTTACAGAAGGGCCGGCACTCGTGCCGGCCCTTCTCTCGCGATCCCAATCCGAATTCGAAATCCCGAATCGAAATCCGTGATCCCTGTCCTCGATCTATTTCCTATGATAATTCACAATCGGCAGGAATTTCACTGACGCATTGCGCGCGATGTTGATGATGCCAATCTGCATGCCGTCGAGTTCGCGCGCGTAGTTGATGAGGCCGATGGTCAGGCCCGTCTGCTGGCCGCGCATGGCGTTGATGCTGGAAACGGACACACCGTGCATGCTGCCGCCCTTCTCGAGGCGCGCCATAATGGGGGCGACCATCAGTCCCTGCATGCGGTTGGCGCCGATGAACGAGGCGAGCGCGAACTTGCGAATCGTCGGCGCGCCGATGCCGAGCCCCGCGATCGCGATGCCGTCGATGCTGCTGCCCGCGCCAAGACCAAGACCGCCGATCATCAGGCCGCGCATCGTGCCGCCCGTGCCAAGGCCAACGCCGCCGACGCCAATGCCCTTGAAGTCGCCGCCGACACCGGCACCGACGCCACCGACGAGCAGGCCCTGTGCATTGCCGCCCGCGCCAACGCCAACGCCGCCCATCGCGATGCCCGTAAAATCACCGCCGACGCCGGCGCCGACACCGCCAAACAGCACACCGCGACTGTCACCACCCGCGCCCACGCCAATGCCGCCGACGGCAATGCCGTTCAACGTGCCGCCCGCGCCCGTCCCGACGCCGCCGAGCATGAGGCCATGCACGTTGCCGCCCGCGCCCACGCCGATAAAACCGGCAGCCGCGCCGCGGAGATTCCCGCCGACGCCCGCGCCGATTCCGCCGAGCAGGATGCCGTGCGCGTCGCCGCCCACACCGGCGCCGACACCGCCGATCGCGATGCCCTCAAGTCGGCCGCCCGCGCCGATGCCGACACCACCAATGGCGATGCCCTTGAGTCGTCCGCCGGCGCCAATCCCCACGCCTGCGAGTCCAATGCCCGTGATATCCTTCTCAGCGCCGACGCCGAAGACGCCGGCAGCGATGCCGTGAATCGAGCCCGCGCCGGTGGCGGGAAGACCGAGCGCCAAACCCGTGACCGTGCCACCCATCTCGCCGTCATAGGGCGTCCAGATGGTAATGTTGGCGCCGTGCACATCGCCCAATGCGTGGTCGCGGTAGTTGAGGCGAATGCCGGAGACGTTCGGGTAGTCGCCAATCGAGATGCCGCGACGCACGGGCTTGCTGTTCACCTGATCCTGGCCGAAGGCGGGAACGGTGCAGGCGGCCGCGAACGTCAAAAGCAGGGCAGTCTGGAAACGCATGGGAACAATCCCCTCGAGGGGTGGAGATTCAAGGTGCTGCTGGCACTACGACGCGCACTTACTCGCGGTTTCTGTTGGACGCGCGCCTGGGACGCGGCCCGTCCATGGCGCCGCGCGCGCAGCACGCAGACCCTCTAGTTAGGACAACAGAGACGATTGAAGGGTTTGAACCCGCGCCGGAGTTTCGGCCCGCTCGAGCGCGTCGTAGCTTCAGCCGCAGCCTAGGAGGTCACCGATGACCCGTCTCTTCCCGCAGTTCAGCGCGCGTTTATCGCTGGCGCTGCTTGCGCTGACTGTTCAGTCCGCCGCCTCACAGAGTACGGCCGCTGCCGCCACGCAAGCTGTGGTCACCCCCGTCGCGCCCGAATACACTTACCGCCAAGTGATGATCCCGGTGCGTGACGGCGTGAAGCTCAACACGGTGATCTTCGCTCCCAAAGATCAGCGCGAGCCGCTGCCGTTCCTCTTCATTCGCACACCGTACGGCGCACCGGAATCTCGTTTCCCGGTCGCATCGGCGTACCCTGAACTTGCGGCGGAGCAGTACATCTTCGTGCTGCAGGATATTCGCGGGCGCTACAAGAGCGAAGGGCAGTTCGTCATGCAACGCCCGCCGCGAATTGTTGACGGCCCGGGGCCGCGCGTCGATGAGTCGACGGACGCGTGGGACACCATCGACTGGCTGATCAAGAACGTCCCCAGCCACAACGGCAAGGTTGGGATGCTCGGCGTCTCGTATCCGGGATGGCTCACCGCGATGGCCATGCTCGATCCGCACCCGGCGCTCGCCGCGGTCAGTCCGCAGGCGTCGCCGGCCGACATGTGGATTGGCGACGACTTCCATCACAACGGCGCGTTCCGGCTGAGCTACGGCTTCGAATATGCGGCCATGATGGAAACGTCAAAGGAGAACGAGAACTTTGCCTTTGACCGCTACGACACGTACGACTGGTACCTGCGACTCGGCTCGCTCGCCAACGTCAACACGCAGTACCTCAAGGGGAAGATTCCCACCTGGAACGACTTCGCGGCGCACCCGAACTACGACGGATTCTGGCAGCGGCAGGCAATGCAGAGCTACCTCACGCGCGTGACCGTGCCGACGCTCAACGTCGGCGGCTGGTGGGACCAGGAAGACTTCTACGGGCCAGTGCACATCTACCGCACACTCGAGAAGAAGGACACGAAGTCCAATAACTTCCTCGTCGTCGGGCCGTGGAACCACGGCGGCTGGCGGCGGGACGGACGCACGCTGGGCAAGGTGGACTTTGGATCAGCGACCGGTGCCGAGTATCGGGCGAAGATCGAGGCGCCGTTCTTCGCGAAGTACCTGAAGGGCAAGGGCGACTACGTTCCCGCCGAGGCGACGGTCTTTGAGAGCGGCAGCAACACGTGGCGCACCTTTAGCGCGTGGCCGCCCAAGGAAGCGGTGACGAAGTCGCTGTACTTCCAGGCGGACGGCGCGCTGTCGTTTAGCGCACCGACATCGAGCGGCAACGACAGCTTCGTCTCGGATCCGGCGCATCCGGTGCCGTACCGCAACCGTCCCATTGAGCCGACGTATTTCCCGAAAGGCTCAGGGTGGCCCATCTGGCTCACCGAGGATCAGCGCTTCGTGAAGGACCGCCCCGATGTGCTGTCGTGGTCCACGGTGCCGCTCGCCGAAGATCTCGTGCTGGCCGGCGATGTTACGGCGCGGCTGCAGGTCTCGACCACGGGCAGCGACGCCGACTGGATTGTGAAGCTCATCGACGTCTACCCCGAGGACTACGCCAAGAACAGCAAACTCGGCGGTTACGAACTCATGGTGGCCAATGACGTCTTTCGTTCGCGGTTCCGCGAGTCACTCGAGAAGCCGAAGGCGATGGTCCCCAATCAGGTCACACCGATCACCATCGACCTGCACACGCAGAGCTACCGCTTCGAGAAGGGGCACCGCGTGATGGTGCAGGTGCAGAGCTCGTGGTTTCCGCTCATCGACCGCAATCCGCAGGTGTACGTGGCGAACATCTTTGAAGCGAAGGAGCGCGACTTCAAGGCGCAGACGCACCGCGTGTGGCGCTCGCCGGCGCAGGCGTCGCGGGTGGATGTGCAGGTGGTGGCGCCGTAGCGGGGCGCGACCTGCCAGGACGCGGCTGCCGTTGCCGGAGCGGCGAAGCGACCCGCGGTGCTGCTCGCCGCGGCTACGCTAGCCGCGGCGCGGCGAAGCGGCGCGCCGAGACGAGAGTGACGGCGCCGCGTAAACGCGGGTGGCCGCTCGCGGGGTCGGGGATGACCATCGTTGCCGCCGCCATCTCCGTGAGCGCACGGGTCGCGATGGCATCGCGAATCGCGGGTGCGATGAGATCCCACGCTCCCGTGATTTCACCGCCGACGAAGATCTGCTTGGGGTTGAGCGCACTGACGATGCTGGCGATGCCGAGCCCGAGATAACGGCCCGTCTCCTTGAGCGCGGCGAGCGCGCGCGGATCGCGGGTGCGGGCGCGCGCGATGACGTCGTCGATGGTGAGTCCACTCTCATGCAGCAGCGCGCGGGTCTCGGTGGACGACACCTGATGTCCGAGGTACCGCGACAGCGTGGCGAGATTCGACGTATACGCCTCGAGACACCCCGTCGAGCCGCACAGACAGCGCGGTCCGTCGAAGCTCAACGGCACGTGGCCGAACTCGCCGGCCGTGTCGCCCTGTCCACGGATGACTTCGCCATTCACGACGATCGCCGCGCCCACACCGTCGCCGACCGTCACGTACACAAAATCACCGGGGCTGCCCTCGCCGCGCTGCCCGAGCCAGAGCTGCGCGAGCGCGCAGGCAATCGGCGCGTTCTCGATATGCACCGGCAGTCCGGTGGCGCTCATCAGTGCGTCGCGGATGTTCACATCGCGCCAGCCCAGCTGTGGGGCGTTAAGCACTCGGCCCGTGGTATGATCGATCATGCCCGGCACCACGAGGCCGATGCCCTCGCAGTCCTTGCCCGCACGATGCTGTTTGAGGAGCCGCCGAATGCGCGGCGCCAGCTCCGCGACGAGTTCGGCGGGATCGGTCACCGTCTCAAAGGACTCGATGGTGATCGGCGATCCGCTGAAGTCGCTGAGCATGAGGAACGTCCGGCTGAAGCGGACGTCGATGGCAATCACCAGGCGGTCGTGCGTGCGGACGTACAGCATCTTGGGCCGCCGGCCGCGCGGCGCGTCCACCGTGGCCCCGTCTCGCAGCTCGCCGGCGACCAACAGCTCGCTGACGAGCGAGGTCACCATGCCGCGGCCCACCCGCATGCGGCGCGCGAGGTCGGCGCGCGAAATCGGCTGGTGCTCCCGGACGAGATTGAGCAGGATCTTCCGGTTGATTTCCCGGGGCGTTGAGCGCGTGGCCCGGATGAAGCTGTTCGGGTTGATCTTCCTCAGAGAAGCTCCCTGCGAGACGGAGTGCCGAGGGCGATGGTGTGCACACCAAGAGGGAACGGCACGAATGCTACTCCGGCGTCCACGCTCACGAAACGCAGCGGGACTGGCATATTGTTCGTTGTTGGAGCAAAATACGAACAAATCGACGCCCCTGCCAGATCAGCCTGGGGCCCTCCCTTCCGTGCTTTCGCCTCCACTCTCATGAGCTCGACTGATCCCGTGCGTTCTCGCTCCGCGGCGTCCAGCGCAGGTCCGCCGGCGTTCGGCCCGCATCCCGATCGCTTCTTCGATCCCGATCCGTCGGTCCGCCGCGTGGCGCGCGACATCTACGCGCGCACCAAGGATCTGCCGCTCATCTGTCCACACGGCCACGTGGACCCCGCCATGCTGGCTGAGAACGCGCCGTTCCCCGAGCCGACCGCGCTGATCTTTACCCGCGATCACTACATCGTGCGCATGCTCTACTCGCGCGGCGTGCGCATGGAGTCGGTGGGGATTCCCACGCGGGACGGCGCACCTACGGAGCAGGATCCGCGCAAAGTCTGGCAGCTCTTCGGCGATCACTACTACCTGCTGCGCGGCACGCCGACGGCCGCCTGGCTGGAGCAGGAGTTCGCCGACGTCTTCGGCGTGCGCGCGCCAATGAACGGCGCCAACGCGATGGCGATCTACGACGAAATCGTGGAGAAGCTCGCGTCACCCGAGTTCTTGCCGCGCGCGCTGTTCGAGCGCTTTCGCATTGAAGTGCTGGCGACCACCGACAAGGCGTCCGACCGGCTGCTGGCCCATCAGGCGATCCGCGCCTCGGGCTGGAGCGGCCGCGTCGTGCCGACGTTCCGGCCTGATGCCGTGTTCCGCGTGGCGACCCCCGGGTGGCACGATGAGATCGGCGCACTCGCGGCCGCGTCGGGGACGGCGATTACCGATTTCGCATCGCTGCTCGCCGCGCTCGCGCAGCAGCGGCGCTACTTCCGCTCGCTCGGTGCGACGGCGAGCGATCACGCGGTCGTCGAGCCGTACACCGAATGGCTCGAGCCCGCCGACACGCAGCGCCTGTTCGAGCGCGCCCAGCGCGGCGAGTGCACCGACGCCGACCAGCGGCGCTTCGAAGCGCACATGCTGATGGAAATGGCACGCATGTCGCTCGACGACGGCCTGGTCATGCAGCTGCACCCGGGTTCGCTCCGCGACCACAACGCGATCATTGCGGGACGGTTCGGCCCCGACACGGGGTGCGACATTCCCGTGCCGACGGAATACACGCGCAACCTGCAGGCGCTGCTGAACCGGTTCGGCAACGATCCGCGGCTCACGCTCGTGCTCTTTACGCTCGATGAATCGACGTACGCCCGCGAGCTCGCGCCGCTGGCCGGCCACTATCCGGCGCTGCGGCTTGGCCCGCCGTGGTGGTTCCATGATTCCATCGAGGGAATGACGCGTTTCCGTCACGCGGTGACCGAGACGGCGGGGTTCTACAACACGGCGGGATTCAACGACGACACGCGCGCGTTCTGCTCCATTCCCGCGCGCCACGACCTCGCGCGTCGCGTCGATGCCAACTTCCTCGCGGGTCTGGTCGCGCGCCACGTGATGGACATCACGGCCGCGCACGAGGTCGCCCACGCGCTGGCCTACGGGCTCGCGAAAGAGACCTACAAGTTCGGCGACACCGAGTCGCCGGCATGATGCCTGGCTCGCACGCGGTGTTCGTCCGCGGCAGTACGGCGCGGGCCGCGCTCGCCGGGCTGGCCGCGTTCGCCGCGTGCGGCGTTCTCGGCGCCGCACCGGCGAGCGCGCTAGCGCAATCCAAATCACCGGTGCCGGCGTCGTATCCCGGCGTGGCGCTCGAACGCGATACGTCGCCGCGCCTCGGCGAGGCACGCGTCGACTCGCTTGCCCCGCAAGTGCGAGCATCGTGGACAGCGTATCTGCAGCGGTCGCACTCTCTGCTCGCCGTCGATCGCGCCGCAGTTGCCGCCGAGCTGAAATCGGCGGGCAAGGAGAAGTGGGTCGCCGCCACGTACATCCACGCTTTCCCGGTGGACTCGGCGTGGCGCGGCGCCTGGTTCAAGAACAGCGCGGCGCGCACGCTTGCGGACAACGTACTGAGCTGGCAGACGCCGGCCGGCGGCTGGTCGAAGCACGTGGACATGGCGGCGCGCGCCCGGCAGCCGGGCGAGAGCTACTTCTCGGAGAGCGCCGAGTGGCAGTGGATCGGCACCTTCGACAACGACGCAACCACGACGCAGCTGTTTCTGCTGGGTCACGTCTTCATGGCGCAGGCCGACGCGCGACACCGCCGCGCGTTCGACCGGGGCCTCGACTACGTGCTGGAGTCGCAGTATCCAAACGGGTGCTGGCCGCAGGTCTATCCGCTGCAAGGCGGCTACCACGACAACGCGACGTTCAACGACGACAACATGGCGGAGATCGGTGATCTGCTGCGCCGCGTCGCCCGCGGCGAGTACACGTTTGTCGCGGCGGCGAAGCGACGGCAGGCGGCGGTCGCGCTCACTCGGCTTGTTGCGTGCGTGCTTGCATCACAGGTTGTTGTCGACGGCACGCTGACCGTCTGGGGCCAGCAGCACGACCCGCTGACCCTCAAGCCTACCTCCGCGCGCAGCTACGAACTGCCGTCGCTCACCGGCAAGGAGAGCGCGCACCTGGTGGACTTCCTGATGGACGAGCCCACGCCGAGTGCGCGCGTGGTGCGGTCGGTGCACGCGGCGGTGGCGTGGTTTCGGCAGAATGAAGTGCACGGCTACTCGTACATCAACTACGTTCTTGCCACGGACAGCTCGGCCGGACCGCTCTGGGCACGCATGGCGGAGATCGGCACCAACCGCGCGATGTTCTTCAACCGTGATGGCGTGCGCCACTACGACTGGGACGCGCTGACCGACCGCCGCACGGGCTATGGCTGGTATACCGACGCCCCGATTGCAACGCTGGCGACCTACGAGCACTGGGCGCGGGTTCATCCGAATCGAGGGGAGGTGCGCCGTTGAGGAGTCCAACACGCCGTGATTTCCTGAACACGCTGGCAGTTGGCGCAGTGTGGACGGGCTATGCGCGCTCGGCGGGTGCTGCTGTGCGTGCCGACATGCTGCGATCACCGAATGCGCCGCGCGCGGATGGCTGGGATCAGGTACCGGATATCCTCAAGCGCATTCAAGCGCCCATTTTCCCCGATCGCGCCTTCGAGGCGGGCAAGTACGGGGCGGTCGCCGACGGCGTGAACGACTGCACCGACGCCCTGCAGCGCGCCATCGACGACTGTCACGCCGCCGGCGGCGGGCGTGTGAATCTTCCCGCGGGACGCATGGCCACCGGCCCGCTTCGGCTGCGCAGCAACGTCAATCTCGTGCTGAAGAAGGGCACCGTGCTCGCCTTCACCACGGATCCATCGCGCTTTCCCCTCGTCCTCACGCGCTTTGAGGGCGTGGAGGTGATGAACTACTCGCCGCTGCTCTACGCGCACGGGGAGGAGAACATCGCCATCACCGGCGAAGGGACGCTCGATGGCGGCGCCAACTGCATGGACTGGTGGTCGTGGAAGGGCGCCACCGAGTGCTCGGTGGCCGACCGCCACGATCAGGCGAACGGGCGCAAGCGACTGTTCGAGATGGCAGAAGCCGGCGTGCCGGCAGCGAATCGTGTGGCCGGCCAGGGATGGTACCTGCGTCCGTCGTTTGTGCAGCCGTATGCCTGCCGCAACGTGCTCATCGAAGGCATCACCATCGTGAACTCGCCGTTCTGGCTGTTGCATCCGGTGCTCTGCACCAACGTGACCATTCGCAACGTCACGGCGGCGAGTCTTGGGCCGAACAATGACGGCTGTGATGTAGAGTCGTGCCGCGACGTGCTGCTCGAAGGGTGCACCTTTGAAACCGGCGACGACTGTGTGGTGATCAAGTCGGGGCGCAACGCCGATGGACGGCGGCTTCACGCGCCGAGTGAGAACATCATCGTGCGCAGGTGCACGATGCGCGACGGGCATGGCGGCGTCACGATTGGCAGCGAGATCTCCGGCGATGCGCGCCGTGTCTTCGTCGAAGACTGCGAGATGAGCAGCCCGCGGCTCGACCGCGGCATCCGGCTCAAGACGAACGCGATGCGCGGCGGTGTCATCGAGGACGTGTTCGTACGCAACGTGCGGGTGGGCGAAGTGGCGGAGGCCGTGCTGTCGATCGACTTCACGTACGAGGAAGGTGCGGCGGGGCAGTTCATGCCCACGGTGCGCGGCATCGAGCTGCGGGACGTCACGAGCCGGCAGAGCAAGTACGGGCTCTACCTCAGGGGCTTCGCATCGGCGCCGATCACCGATGTGCGGCTGACGCGGTGCACGTTCGACCACGTGTCCAAGCCGGACGTCATAGAAAACGTGAAAGGACTCTCGATGAAAGGCGTTCGCGTGAACGGCAAGCGAGTGGGCGCGTGAACACGACCGCGCGAGCAATCGCATTCGCGCTGGTTGCCATCGCCACGGCCGCGCCGTGTGCCGCGCAGCGCGCGACACCGGCAGCGGCGCCGCCCGCCGCGATGGGGGCAATGAACGGAACCAGCGGTGCCAGCGCACAGAGCGTGCCGACCACGCGCTGGTCCGTGCGCATGGCCGACGCGTCAATGAAGCGAAATCCGGTGGTGTTCGAGAAATGGGACTACACCGCCGGCCTGATGCTGACGGCGATCGCGCGCGTGGGCGCGGTGACAGGCGCCCCGAGGTACGATGCGTATGTGCGCACGAACGTCGACAAGTTCGTGCAGGCCGACGGCCGCATTGCCACCTACAAGGTCGAGGAGTTCAATCTCGACCAGATCAACATGGGGCGCGCGCTGTTCGCCCAGTGGGACCGCACGAAGGGCGAACGGTACCGCGCCGCACTGCGCACGCTGCGTGAGCAGCTGGCAAAACAGCCGCGCACCAGCGAGGGCGGCTTCTGGCACAAGAAGATCTACCCAAACCAGATGTGGCTCGACGGCCTATACATGGCGGAACCGTTCTACGTGGAATACGCGCGTCGGTTCGGCCCCGCCAAGGACTTTGACGACATCACGCGACAGTTCCTGCTCGTCGCTCGCCACACGCGCGACCCGCGCACGGGGCTCTTCTATCACGCGTGGGACGAAACACGAACGCAGCCGTGGGCCGATCCCATCACGGGCAACTCGAAGAATTTCTGGGGACGCGCCATCGGGTGGTATCTGATGGCGGCGGTGGACGTGCTCGAGCAGCTGCCGGCGCAGCACGCCGACCGGGCCGCACTGCTGCGAACGGTCAGCGATCTCGCTGATGCCGTGGCGCGCGTGCAGGATCCGGTGACCGGTCTCTGGTGGCAGGTGCTCGACCAGCCCGGCCGCGCGAAGAATTATCTCGAAGCTTCGGCCTCCAGCATGTTTGTCTACGCCTTCGCCAAGGGCGCGAGGCTCGGCTACCTACCGCCTCGATACACGGCCATCGCGTCGCGGGGATTCGACGGACTCGTGAAGAACCTGACGCACACCGACACCGACGGCCTGCTTTCACTGGATGGCATCTGCAAGGTGGCGGGACTCGGCGGCACGCCGCCGCGTGACGGCACGTACGAGTATTACGTCAACGAACCCGTGGTCTCGAACGACTACAAAGGCGTGGGGGCGTTCATTCTTGCCGCGCTGGAGCTCGGACGATGAGACCTTCCTTCGCCCTCGCCAACCGGCGCGCCCTCGTCACCGGATCCGCGCGCGGCCTCGGACAGGCCATCGCCACCGCACTCGCTGAAGCAGGCGCTGATGTCGCGTGCGCCGATCGCACCGTCGCCGGCAGCAACGACACCGCGGCTGCGGTGCGAGCCGCCGGACGCACGGCGTGGCAAGTCGAAGCCGATCTCGCCGATCGCGACGCGGTGACCGCGATGGCGCGCTCGGCCACGGAGCAGGCGGGCCAGATCGACATTCTCGTGAACTGCGGCGGCACGATCGCCCGCAAGGCGGCGGTCGATCACGCGCTCGACGATTGGGATCGCGTGTTGCGGGTGAATCTCGATGCGTCGTTCATTCTCGCCCAGTTGCTTGGGCGCGACATGGTGGCGCGCGGCTATGGCAAGATCATCAACATTGCGTCGCTGCTCTCGTTCAGCGGCGGCATCACCGTGCCGGGGTACACCGCGAGCAAGCATGCCGTGGCCGGCATCACGCGCGCGCTCGCCAATGAGTGGGCGGGCAGCGGTGTGAACGTGAACGCCATTGCGCCGGGCTATTTTCGCACGGATAACACGAGGGCGCTGCAGGACGACCCTGTGCGTTCACGCGACATCACCGCGCGGATCCCCGCCGGCCGATGGGGCGAAGTCGGCGACATAACCGGTCCCGCCGTCTTCCTTGCGTCACCCGCCAGTGACTACATCCACGGCCACATCCTCGTCGTCGATGGCGGATGGATGGCCCGATGACTTTCTCCGTGGTTTACGCATGACTTACGACCTTCCTTCTCCCACCGAAGCCCGTCGTCTCGAACCGGCTGCGCTTCGCGAGGCATTCCTTCTGCCGGGGTTGTTCCGCAGCGGCGCGCTTACGCTGCACGTCACGACGCTCGACCGCGCCGTGCTCGGCGGGGTGGTGCCGACTACCGCGTCGATTCCACTCGGCGCGCCTGCGGAACTCGCCGCGGCCTACTTCACCGAGCGCCGCGAACTCGGCGTGCTGAACATCGGCGCCGCGGGCACGGTGCGCGTGGATGGCACCGAGTACGCGCTTGGCGAGCGCGACATGCTGTACATCGGACGCGGCAACAAGGACATCACGTTCTCCAGCGAAACGGCGAACAACCCCGCGCGCTTTTATCTGGTGAGTTATCCGGCGCACGCGGCGCATCCCGTGAAACTCGTGCGGCGCGCTGACGCAAACCTCACCATCCTCGGCGCCGCCGAATCCGCCAACCGGCGCGAGTTGCGCAAGTACATCCATCCCGGCGCGGTGCCGAGCGGGCAGCTCGTGATGGGCGTGACGGAGATGCAGACCGGAAGTGTGTGGAACACCATGCCGCCGCATACGCATACGCGGCGCAGCGAGGTGTACCTCTATTTCGACCTTCCCGCGGACGCGGCGGTCGTGCACCTGATGGGAGAACCGGACGCCACGCGGTCGCTCATCATCCGCAACGAGGAAGCAGTGCTGTCGCCCCCGTGGTCCATTCACGCCGGTTGCGGCACGCAGGCGTATGCCTTCTGCTGGGCGATGGGCGGGGAAAATCAGGATTTCGCGGACATGCAGGCCGCGCCGATTCCTTCTCTGCGATAGGGGACGCCATGCGAATGTTGCTGCGGACGATACTCGCGGGCGTCGCGTCGTGCGGCGCGCTTGCGCTCGTGCCGGCCGATGCGCAGGCGCAGGCGAAGCCCGCCTTGCCAGCGCCGGCGAAGGCCGCACCGGCGCCGGCGTCAGTGCTCGTGCGCGTGGAGAACCCGCTCGCGTTCGCTCGGCGGGACGAGGTGATTGCGCTCTCGTGGGCGGCGCTCGTCAGCCGCATGCCGACGCTCTCGCCGAGCGCCGTGCGGGCAGTCGATACGGTGTCCGGCGTCGAGTACGCGGTGCAGGTTGTGAAGTCGGAACAGGATCCGAAGTTCGATTCGTTGCTGGTGCAGCTCGATCTCCAGCCGAGCGAGACACGCGTCATTCGCATCGAGGGGCAGGCGCCGCGCGTGCCGCCCAAACGGCGCGTATTTGCCGGCCACATCGACGAACGCGATGACCTCGCGTGGGAAAGTGACCGCGTGGCGTTCCGCACCTACGGCGTCGGGTTGGCCAAGGTCGAACCGCTCGTCAGCAGCGGCATGGACGTGTGGACCAAGCGCACGCGCGACCTCATCGTCGAGAAGTGGTACGCCAAAGGGCACGACGACTACCACAAGGACACGGGCGAAGGTGCCGACTTCTTTGATGTGGGCACGTCGCTGGGCGCCGGGGGCACCGCGGTGTGGCGCGACGGCCGGATGGACAAGTCGCGGAACTTCAGCGGATGGCGCGTGATGGCGAACGGTCCCATCCGCGCCGTCTTCGAGCTGCGCTACGAGCCGTGGACGTCTGGCGCCGTCACCGTCACGGAAACCAAGCGCATCTCGCTCGACGCCGGCTCCAACGTCAATCGAAACGAGAGCGTCTTCACATTCACGGGCGTTGATTCCATTGCCTACGTCACGGGCGTGGTGAAGCGCGCCGGCATTGTGGGCTCGACGAGCCGCGCCAACTCCTGGGCCTGGCTCAGCGGATGGGGGCCAGTCAGCCCGAAGGGCGGTGGCCACGGCGAGCTCGGCACGGCGGTGCTCCTGCCGCGCGAGCGGCTGCTCGACTGGAAGGAGACCGGCGATCACTACCTCGCCGTCGCGACGGCGAGGCCCGGCGTGCCGGTGGTGCATTACTTCGGTGCGGGCTGGACGGCGAGCGGCGACTTTGCCGACGTGCGCGCATGGTGGACGTATCTCGACGACGTGGCGCGCCGCCTGGCCGCTCCCGTTCGAACAATGCTTGTCCCTGCTTCCGGAGAGTGAGATGCGTGTCGGCGTACTGAGCGTCGCTGCTGCGGTCCTCGGTGCGTCGCTCGGCGGCGCCTCGGTCGCCGCGGCGCAGGACTCGAGAGCCGTGGTCGAGCCAACGCGGCCGGCCGTGTGCGCCACGATACCGGCGGAGTTGCTGATCGCAGATGACACCACGGTCGCCGCTGCCGACGAACGGCACAACGACGCCGAGCGCATTCAGCGCGCCATCGATCATTGTGCGGCGGGGAAGGCGGTGGTGCTGCGCGCGGATGGAGGCAAGCGCGCGTTTCTCACGGGACCGCTCGCGATGCGCCCCGGCGTCACGCTGGTGGTGGACTCCACCGTGACGCTCTTTGCGTCGCGTGATCCGCGGCTTTACGACCTAGAGCCCGGACTCTGCGGCACCGTGGACGAGAAGGGGCATCACTGCAAGCCGCTTATCTCTGGGCAGCGCGCGCCAAACGCGGGGTTGATGGGGCCGGGCACCATCGACGGACGCGGCTGGGCCACGGTGCTGGGCACGGCGCCCGCCGAGAGCTGGTGGGACCTGGCGCAGGACGCCAAGGTGCGCAGCCAGAACCAGAGTTGCCCGCGCCTTATTGTGATGAGCCGGTCGGACAACTTCACGCTCTACGACATTACGCTGCGGAACTCGCCGAACTTCCACGTCGTCTACGAACACGGCAACGGCTTCACGGCGTGGGGCGTCATCATCGACACGCCCAAGGGTGCGCGCAACACCGACGGCATCGATCCGTCGTCGTCAACGAACGTGACGATCACGCGCAGTTTCATTCATACGGGCGACGACGACGTGGCGATCAAGGCCGGCGGTCCCGCCGTGGCGTCGCACATGACCATCTCGCACAACCACTTCTTCACCGGGCACGGGATGTCCATTGGCAGCGAGACCAATGGCGGCGCCCGGGCGATCCGTGTGTTTGACCTGACCATCGACGGTGCCGACAACGGCTTGCGCATCAAGTCGAACGCCAGCCGCGGCGGGCTGGTGGAGGACGTCGAGTACCGCGACATCTGCGTGCGCGACACCAAAAACGTGATCGAGATGGATTCGCATTACAGCGCGTCGCCGCAGACCACTGGCTCCCTGATTCCGCAGTTCCGCGGCATCCGGCTGCGCGACGTGCATATCCTCAGCGGCGGCCAGGTCATCCTCGACGGATACGATGCGGCCCGCCCGCTCGAGCTGTCTGCGGAGAACGTCGTCTTTGATGCTCCGGAGAAGTTCAAGCTGCGCGCAATGCACGCCACCGTGCAGCTCCTCGGTGCCGGGTGGAATCTTCCGCTCTCGGGCGAAAACGTGCGGGCCGTGCCCGCCCCGACGCCTGCGGCATCAGCGCCGGTTGCATGCGCCAATCGTTTTGTGCCGCTGCCGCCGCGGGTGCGTCCGTCGCTCGCGCCGAGCTTTGCCGTCGTCGATTGGCGCCATCGCGGCGCCGATGGCGACTCGGTGCAAGGCGCGCCGACGTTTCGCTCGCTCGGCGCAGCGCTCACTGCGCAGTCCGTGAACGGCGGCGCGCGCACGGTGATCCTCCTGCGCAACGGCCGCTATCGCGAAAAGCTCACCATCGACCGCCCGCGCGTCACCATCATCGGCGAAAACCGCGACAGTACCGTGCTCACCTTCGACGCCATCGCCGATACGCCATCGCCGGGCGGCGGAACGTACGGCACGCGCGGCAGCTTCACGCTGCGCGTCGTCGCGCCCGACTTTCGGGCCGAGCGGCTGACCATCGAGAACGCCTTTGACTACATGGCGAATTTCGCCAAGGCGGCCGATGACCCCACCAAGGCGAGAAACGCGCAGGGTGTGGCGCTCATGCTCGACCAGGGCAGCGACCGTGCGGCCTTCGTTGACGTGAAGATCACGGGGCATCAGGACACGCTCTTTCCCAACGTCGGCCGGAGCTTCTTCGTGCACTGTGAGGTGACGGGAAGCGTGGATTTCATCTTCGGCGCAGGGCAGGCCGTCTTTGAAGACTGCGACATCGTGTCGCGCGACCGCGGCAGTGCGACGAACAACGGCTACGTGACGGCGCCCAGCACCAAGCAGGCAGAGGCGTTCGGTTTTCTCTTTACGAAAAGCCGGCTGAAAAAGGAACGCGCGTCACTGCCGCCCAACTCCGTGGTCCTCGGGCGTCCGTGGCACCCGTTCGCGGCGGCCGACGTCAATGGCAGCGCGGTCTTCGTCGACTGCTGGATGGACGACCACATCGGCGCGCGTGGATGGGACCGGATGTCATCGGTAGACTCGACCGGACTTCGGATTTGGTATGAACCCGAGGGCGCGCGCTTTTTCGAGATCGGTTCCACCGGCCCGGGCGCGGTGCAGAGTCCCTCACGCCGCGTGCTCTCCGCTGCCGACGTTGCGCGCTTCAGCGTGGCCGCGGTTCTCGGCGGATGGAGCCCGTCGCGCGAATCGACGAAGGTGCCAACGTCACGATAGCGCGCGGCCGCGGCGCGCTCACCACGCGCCGCCGATTCCGAGTTCACGCGCCACGCCCTCGAGCTCGGCTGCCACGCGGTCATTCACCCGCACGCCCAACCGCGTGTTCTCCTCGGCCGCGGCGCGCTCCTTGTCGCCGTGCACGTAGATGCGGGGCTGTCCCTCGGACTTTGGCGCGTTCACCAGCAGCGCCTGCATCTCGTCCATCGCCGCCTTGAATTCGTCGACCGGCCGGAACGCATCGATGCGCCACGCGCCGAAGAAATGGCCGAGGTTCGCTGGCAAATGCGCGCCGTCCGCTGAGCGGGGATATGTGGTGGACGCGAACGCCGCACCTGACAGAAGCGCGGTGAAGACCTCCACGGCCACCGCCAAGCCATAGCCCTTATGCCCACCGGTGGTTTCGCCTTGTCCACCTAGCGGGAGCAAACCGCCGCCGACCCCGCGCCGCAGTTCGTCGAGCGCGCGATGCGAATCGGTGGCCGGTTTGCCCTCGGGATCAATCGCCCAGCCCGACGGAATGTCTCGGCCCAGCTGATCGGCAATCTCCACTTTGCCCAGTGCCACCGCACTGGTTGCCATGTCGAGTACGAACGCATCGCGGCGTCCCGCGGGCGCGGCGATGGAAATGGGATTTGTACCGAGCACGGCCTGTCGCGCAAAGGTCGGCGCGACCTTGGTTGAAGCGTTCGTCATCACGAGGCCAACGCAGTCGTGCGGTAGCGCCATCATTGCGTAGTAGCCCGCGATGCCGTGATGATTCGAGTTGCGCACCGAGACAAAGCCGGCGCCCAGCGCCTGCGCCTTGCGAATGGCGAGCTGCATCGCGCGGCTCGAGACCGGCGGACCCAGTCCGGCACCGGCGTCCAGCGTGGCCGTTACCGCCGACTCCGCGACGACGACTTCAGTGGGCCGGGCGTTGATGACGCCGACGCGCATCGCGTCAACGTAGCGGCGCAAATGCGCCACGCCGTGACTGGCGACCCCCCGCAAGTCGGCGGCAACGAGGACGTCGGCCGTGATGCGCGCATCAGCGGCGGAGACGCCGAGTTGCTCAAAGACGCGTACGCAGAAGTCCTGTATGCCCGCTGCGGGAACCCGCCGAACCCCGTCTTCTGTCACTGGAAGCGTCCTTGAAAGCGGTGCGTGTCGCCGCGCCGCGCGTGTCGAATTGCCCAACGCGCTCCCCGATCGGAGCGGTAGCGGAACCCACGGAAACTTGCCACCGGCGGAACGTGCCGCTACCCGCGGCCCATCCCTGGGGCCGGGGTCTGGGAGGAGGCCTCTGGCGTTCTTGGCTCGCCCGACGCATACTCTTGGGGAAATAGTTCGGGCGCGGAACAAATAACCCCCTTTCGCGCAATTGGCGCTTGGATGGCGAGTCCATCCAGGCGGTTCGCAGGGCAGGGCGCGGGATGGTGCAGAGTGATCGGGCGAGACGGCTGCGTCCGTCTGTTGGCACGGGAACAAATCTTGGCCGGTTGGCGGCCCACGGAGGAAAGCGACGAATGCGATGGATCCGCAGTTTCTTGACGCTGGTCGTGTGTGTGTGCATCGCCGGAGTCAGCGGCGCGCAGACGCCGGCGGCACGCGTGACCGGCACCGTGACCGACCGGAATACGGGAACGCCTATTCCGCTCGTGCAGGTCTCGATTGTTGGCACACGCATCGGGGCCCAGTCGGACGAAGCGGGCAGATTCACCATTCTGGGCGTACCGGTCGGCGCGCAGCAGCTGCGCGCGATCCGACTGGGCTATGCGCCGGTCGTGATGCCGCTGCAAGTGGAAGCCGGCCAGGTGCTGACCGTCGATCCCAAGATGCAGGTGACGACGTCGCTGCTGCAGGAACTGGTCGTCGTCGGCTACGGCGCGCAGAAGCGCAGCGACCTGACGGGATCGGTGGCCAGCGTGAAACCGAGCACCGATCAGTTGCCGGTGTTGACGCTCGAGCAGACGCTGCAAGGGGCCGCGGCGGGCGTCTCGGTCACGCAGGCCTCGGCGGCACCGGGCGGCGGCATGTCGATCCGCGTGCGCGGCGGGTCGTCGGTGACCGGCAACAACGAACCGCTCTACGTCATCGACGGAATGCCCATCAACAATGATGCGGACAACTCGTCGCCGAGTGACGGCGGCCGCGAAGTGACGACGCAGGTGCCGTCGAACCCGCTGGCCACGCTCAACCCGGCCGACGTCGAGTCGATCGAGATCCTGAAGGATGCGTCGGCGACGTCCATTTACGGCGCGCGCGGCGCCAATGGCGTCGTCCTGATCACGACCAAGAAGGGCAAGAGCGGCACGATGAAGTTCACGCTGGACAGCTACCAGGGGACGCAGGAAATCGTCCACCCGTACAAGCTGCTCAACGCGCAGGGCTTCGCGAGTTTCGCCAATGCCTGGTCGGCGGCGAACGGCACGGCCGTGGTCTTTGCCGACACCGCCTCGCTCGTGACCACCGACTGGCAGGACGCGATCATGCGCAAGGCGCCCGTGAACAACCTGCAGTTGGGCGTCAGCGGCGGCACGACCGGCAAGAATCCCACGCTCTACTCGCTGAGCGGCGGCGTCTTCCGGCAGGACGGCATCGTCCTCAACTCGACGTTCCGGCGCGTCGCACTGCGCGGCGCCGTTGACCAGCAGGTGGGACCGAAGGCGCGCATCACGAGTACGCTGAGTGTCAGTCGCGTTTCGAGCGCCTCCGTACCGACGGACGGATCGTTCAATGCCGGCGCCGGCGCCGTGGGTGCCGCGGTGCAGTACTACCCGACGCTCCCGATTCGGCGCGCGGACGGCACGTACACGCTGATTCAGCTCGACAGCAAGTCGCCGCTCGCCCCGGCCTCGGTGCCAAACCCGGTTTCGATGGCATCGGACGTGAAGGACGACCTGTCGGATCAGCGCATGCTCGCCAACGTGTCCGGCGAGTACGAACTCTTCTCCGGCCTGAAGTTCCGCATCACCGGCGGCGCTGACCTCGCGAACCGTGCACGGTACACGTACTACCCGCGGACGACGCTGATCGGCAGCCAGGTGAATGGACAGGCGATTCGTGGTTCAACGAACATCACCTCGTTCATCAACGAGAACACGCTGAACTACTCGCGGACCTTCGGATCGGACCATCGGATTGACGCGGTGGCCGGATACTCGCGCCAGTCCAACGAGACGCTGCGCGATCTCGCGCGCAACTCGCAGTTTGTCAGCGACATCGATGGCTATCAGTCCATCGGCAGCGGCACGCAGACCGGCGGTCCGACGGTTTCGTCGGGACACACCAAATGGACGCTCGCCTCGTATATCGGCCGCGTGAACTACTCGTTCCGCGAACGCTATCTCGTCACGCTGTCGGAACGGCGCGACGGGTCGTCCCGCTTCGGCGCCGAACACCAGTGGGGATCGTTCCCGTCGGCGGCGTTTGCGTGGCGCGTCTCGGAAGAGCCGTGGATGCAGCGATTCCCGGCCATCGATCAGCTGAAGCTGCGCGCCTCGGTGGGCTCGGCCGGCAACCCGTCCATTCAGCCCTATCAGTCGCTGGCCCGGCTCACGCAGCAGCAGTACACGCTGGGTGGTACGGTCGTCCCGGGGTACTATCCCGCCTCGGTGCCGAATCCCAACCTGACATGGGAAACCACGAAGCAGTCGAACATCGGCACCGACATCGGCGTGTGGAACGGCCGTCTGTCCGTGACGGCTGATGTGTACAAGAAGACCACGAGCAACCTGCTGCTGGCCGTGAACCTGCCGTTGGAATCCGGGTTCTCGACGGCGCTGCAGAACGTGGGCTCGGTGTCGAACAACGGATTTGAGCTTTCCGCCACCATCGCGATGCTGACGGCGGGTGATCCGCGCGCGCACGGCGTGACGTGGTCGACCACGTTCTCGTACTCTCGCAACAAGAACAAGGTCCTGGATCTCGGCGGCGTGACGCAGATCTTCGCGTCCAGCGTCAACAGTGACCTCAAGCTCCTCGGCTCCCTGATCCGTGTGGGACAGCCGATGGGCGTGTTCTACGGATACAAGGTCGACGGCATCATTCGCGATTCCACGGCGCTGCTGGCCATGACGGTGAAGCCGCTGTCAGGCAGCACATGGCATCCCGGCGACTCGCGCCTCGCGGATGTGAACGGCGACGGCGCCATCACGACCGACGACCGTACGATCATTGGCGATCCGAATCCGAAGTACACGGGTGGGTGGCAGAACACCGTGGGGTATCGCGGCGTCCGGCTGACCACCTCGGTCGACTTCTCGCAGGGCGGCAAAATCCTGAACCTGAACCTCGTCCGCCTCGACGGCGGCAGCCCGGCCACCAACATCCTGGCCGATCGCTGGTACGATTCCTGGACGCCGACGAATCTCGATGCCAAGTACCCGCGCGTGAATTTCACGCCGGGCTCCATCGGCTCCGAGATGACGAGTGACCTGCTCGAGGATGGCTCGTACGTCCGGCTGCGCGCGGTGACCCTCGACTACGCGCTTCCCAAGGACTTGTTCAGCCGCTCCGGGCTCACCGGCGTGCGCGTCTACGTGAGCGGCAGCAACCTGCTCACGCACACCAAGTACAGCGGCTTCAATCCGGACGTCAGCAGCCTCGGCCTCGGCAACGTGAACCGCGGCATCGACGTCGGCGCGTACCCGCTCGCGAAGAGCGTCACCTTTGGCATCAACCTGACCTACTAACCCATGAGGACGACGATGCGTGCTCGCCTTGCCGGCCTCGCGTTGATCGCGACAGGCCTTCTCCTTGTCGGCTGCAACGACAAGGCCTTTCTCACGGAGGTGCCGTACGACTTCGTGAGCCCAGTGAACTTCTACAAGACCGCCGGCGATGCGCAGGCGGCCATCAACGGCGTCTACGCCGACTTCATCAACAGCACCGGAGACAACTACTACGGCCGCAACTTCGTGATGCTCGTCGAGCATCCCACGGAGATGTGGACGTCCCGCCTGAGCGCCACCAACGAGCGCTCCCAGCCGGACGTGTACACCATTCCGGTGAACCACGCGTACGTGCAGTCGGTCTGGGCGTCGGCGTATGACGCCATCAACCGCGCCAACGCGGTTATCGCCCACGTGCCGGGCATCACCATGGACACCACGCTGCGCGCGCGCATCGTGGCCGAGGGCAAGTTCCTGCGTGCGCTGCACTACTTCAATCTCGTGCGCATGTTCGGCAACGTCCCGCTCAAGCTCACCGAGACGACGGGACTCGACAGCCTGTTCCTCACGCAGGCGACGCCGGCGCAGGTGTACGCGCAGATCGTGACCGACCTGCAGCAGGCCATTGCCGTGCTGCCGTCGTCCAAGACGTATGCCACGGCCGACCAGGGGCGCGCCTCGCGCGGTGCCGCCAAGACGCTGCTGGCCAAGGTGTACCTGCAGCGCGCCGGCACCGGCAATGGCACGCCGGCCGATTGGCAGGCGGCGCTCGATATGGCCAAGCAGGTGGTGGCCGATGGCGACTATGCCATGGTGGCCGACTACAAGTCACTGTTCGATTTCTTTGGCGGCACGGTCGTCGAGAAGAACAGTGAGGTCATCTTCGACGTCCAGAACGTTCGCGCCAATGGTTTGGGCGGGCGCATCGGCTCGCACGTGGCCCCCAACGCCACGGCCCCGTACCTCGGCGCGTCGACCAACGGATCCTTCGAGGCGGAAAGCACGTTCTACGCCTCGTTCGCCGCCGCCGACAAGCGACGCGATGGCACGTTCGTCACGTCGTGGGTGAAGGCGGGCGTGACGGTGACGTGGGTCAATGGCGGCGCCGCCACGCAGGCCTACGCGAGCGAGACGCCGTTCCCGCGCAAGTTCCTCGATATCCTGATGACGGGAACGGGGGCGGAGGAGCCCAACTACACGATCCTGCGCTATGCCGAAGTGCCGCTGATGATTGCCGAAGCCGCCAACGAAGTTGCGGGCGCACCGACGGCAGAAGCATACGCGAACATCAACCTCGTTCGCGCGCGCGCCGGCATTCCGAACATGACGCCTGGTCTCAGCCAGTCGCTGTTCCGCGACTCGGTCTTTGTCGAACGGCGCTGGGAGCTGTCGCTCGAAGGACCCAACGGTTACTTCGACAGCCAGCGCAACTGGACGTGGTCAAAGGCCCGCATTGAGGCCAACATGCTCAAGGCGAAGAGCAGCAGCAGCAAGTTCCCGAAGTTCAACGGCGGTCCGATTGGGGACAAGTACAAGCTGATGCCCATTCCGCAGCGTGCCATCGATCTCAACCCGGGGCTCAAGCAGAATCCCGGCTGGTAACTCCAGATGGGTGGGGGTGAGGCGGGCGGTGCGTCGCGAAGGTTGCGCGCATCGCCCGTTTCGCGTTCCGGCGCTCCGTCCCGACCGTCGAAGCGCAGGCGCCCCTTACAGCACGATCTTGCGGAACTTCGGCACGAGCAGATGCATGATCACCCACGCCGTGACGTAGGCCGACCCGCACACCACGAACAAAATCCCGTAGCCGACCTCGGCCTTTCCGAGCACCGTGAAGCGCTGGAGCAGTACTCCCGCGCCGCGTGCAATGAGAATGCCACCCACCGCGCCGGCCATGCCACCGATGCCCGTCACCGAAGCGACGGCCTTCTTGGGAAACATGTCCGAGACGGTCGTGAAGATATTGGCCGACCATGCCTGATGCGCGGCGGTGGCGATGCCGATGGTCCCGACGGCGAGCCACGTGTTGATGGCACCCAGTCGCGACGCCAGCAGCACCGAGAGTGGCGCGAGCGCGAAGATGAACATCGACAGTTTGCGCGCCTTGTTGGCGTCCATGCCGTCTTGGATGAAGCGCTTGGGGAGCCAACCGCCGAAGATGGAACCGACCGTGGAAATCGTGTAGACGATGGCCACGGCGAACGGCCAACTGATCACACCCGGAATGTCCGCTACCGTGCCGGCGTAGCCGGGATTGGCCGTCAAGAACAGGGCCGTCTTGCGTGAGTTCTCACCGTCGAGGAACGACGGGAGCCAAAACAGATAGAACCACCAGATCGGGTCCGTCAGAAACTTGCCGACGAAGAACGCCCACGTCTGGCGGAACATCAGCAGGCGGAACCACGACACCTTCACCTTGCCGGCATCCGCGCGCTCGGCGTCCTGTTCGTCGACGTCACTGTGAATGAGGTCGAACTCCTGCTGCGACAGCCGCCCGCTCTGCAGCTTGGCGGCGGGCACATCGTACATCGTGTACCAGAACGCCAGCCAGGTGAGGCCAATGGCGCCGGTGAGAATGAATGCCCATTCCCAGCCCCACGCCTTCGCGATGAACGGCACCGTGAGCGGCGCCACGATGGCTCCGACATTCGCCCCCGAGTTGTACAGCCCGGTCGCGAACGCTCGTTCTCGCTTGGGGAACCACTCGGCGACCGTCTTGTTCGCTGCCGGGAAATTGCCGGATTCGCTGAGGCCGAGGGCAGCCCGCCAGAAGCCGAAGCTCCACGTGTGCTGGCCGAAGGCGTGGCCGATGGCGGCGAGGCTCCACGAAATCAGCGACCAGGCGTAGCCCGACTTCGTTCCGACCTTGTCGATGAACTTGCCGGCGAAGAGCATGCCCACGGCATACGCGATTTGAAAGCAAATGACGACCGTGGAGTAGTTCAGCTCTTGGATTGCCTTGTCCGGACCAAAGACGCCCGCCGCCGAGAGCACCGGCTTAAGCAGACCTAAAACGTTGCGATCCAAGTAGTTGATGGTGGTCGCCGCGAAAATCAGCGCGCAGATGGTCCACCGATGGCGGCCGACGCTCTTGTTAATAGATGTGAGGCTCATGGATTCCGGTGTTGAAGCGAGCGCTTGACAGCACGGGCCAGTCCGTCTAGCCTTTCGAACAAGTCATAATATGACTTTCTGACAAAATCTCAAGATGATACGAACCAAACACTCAAACTCGCGGTCCGAATCGCCAGTCCTTGGCAAGAAGTTGCCACAAGAACTCGCGGAGCGCATCCAGCAGAAGATCCAGGATGGCGCGATGCGTCCAGGCGATCGGCTTCCCTCGATTGCATCACTGGCCACGGACTATGGCGTCGGCGCGCCGACCGTACGCGAGGCGCTGAAGCGGCTGGAGATTGCCGGCGTCGTTCGCATTCGTCACGGTTCCGGTGTGTACGTGCGCCGGCACGAGGACGCGATGCTCGTCACGAGCCCCGTGCTGACGCAGCAGCTCTCGAAAAAGGTGCTGCTCGACCTCGTCGACGCACGCACCGCCATTGAAGTGACGGCCGCCGGACTCGCCGCGGTGAACGCGTCGAGCGCGCAGCTCGACGAAATGCAGCGGCTGCTGGCCGAGGCCGGCGCTCAGCTGTCCGATGATGACGTGCTCAACCAGGTCAACATGGCCTTCCACCGCGAAATCGCGGTCGCGTCGGGCAATGGCGTCTTTGCGCAGCTCCTCGAAGTGCTGACGAACGTCTTCGCGCGGGAGCAGCGCTTGATTCTCGACATCCAAGATTCGCGCCGCGAAGACCACGCACAGCATCTCGCCATCTACGAAGCCCTGCGCGCGCGCCAGCCTGACCGTGCGCGCGAGCAGATGACGGCGCATCTCGCCAAGGTGCGACGCGATCTGGAACAGTGGGATTCGGTGACGGGAGTCTAGAGCGCCTATGACAGCCGCCGCCTCGCCAGGCCTGTTCGCCGCTTCGTCGCCAGGCCACCGCGTCGCGCCCGCCGAGGTGCACGCGCTCGTCGCGCGGGGGCTCGCGGCGCTGCCGCTCGACGGAAAGCGCGTGCTCGTCATCATTCCCGATGGCACGCGCACGATGCCGATGCCGCTGATGTTCGACGCCCTCGAGGACGCCCTCGGCGCGCGCACGACGGCGCTCGACTTCCTCGTCGCACTCGGCACGCATGCGCCGATGACCGATGCGCAGCTTTCTGCGCTGGTTGGACGGCCGGTGGTCGATGGCGTCGCCGGCTCGCGCAAGGTGATGAATCACCGGTGGGACGACCCAGCGACGTTTGCGACGCTTGGCACCATCCCCGCCGCCGAGATCAACGCACTGACCGACGGGCTGATCGCGCAGGATGTCACGGTCGCACTGAACAAGTCCGTCTTCGACTACGATCAAATCCTCATCTGCGGGCCGGTTTTTCCGCACGAGGTTGTCGGGTTCTCTGGCGGCAACAAGTATCTGTTCCCGGGCATCGCCGGTCCCGAGATCATCAACTTCACGCACTGGCTCGGCGCGCTGCTCGGCAGCTTCCATGTGATTGGCACGGGCAAGACGCCGGTGCGGGCGGTCATCGACCGTGCCGCACAACTGCTCGACGTGCCGCTCGCGTGCCTGGCGCTCGTCGTGTCGCGCGCCGGCGTCGATGGACTCTTCATCGGGAGCGCGGAAGCGGCGTGGCGCGCCGCGTCGGAGCTGTCGGCGCGTCAGCACGTCATTTACGTGGACCGGCCGTACCAGCGCGTGCTCTGCGTGATGCCGACGATGTACGCCGACGTGTGGACGGCGGGGAAGGGGATGTACAAGCTGGAGCCCGCGGTGGCCGATGGCGGCGAGGTGGTGATCTACGCGCCGCACATCACCGAAGTGAGCTACACGCACGGGAAGCAGATTGACGAAGTGGGCTACCACTGCCGCGACTACTTCCTCAAGCAGTGGGAGCGCTTTGGGCACTACCCGGGCGGCGTGCTCGCGCATTCGACGCACGTGAAGGGGCTTGGCACCTACGACGCGGACACGGGCGTCGAATCGCCGCGCATTCGCGTGACGCTCGCCACGGCGATTTCCGAAGAGCGCTGCCGGCGCATCAACCTCGGCTATCTCGACCCCGCCACCGTGGACGTCGCGGCGTGGACAGGACGCGAGCACGAGGGCGTGCTCGTCGTGCCGCACGCCGGTGAGATGCTGTACCGGCTCAAGAAATGAACAAGACACATCCATTGTGGAGCGTGGCATGCAATACGGTTTGAACATTCGCCAAGACGCGGCGCTCGATATTCTCTCACTCGGTGCACTTGTGCACCGGCTGGATCCGGGCATCATCCCGTTCCGCAAGGCGACGGAGTGCCGCATCCATGTGAGTGGCGGCGAGTTCAACGTCGCGGCGAATCTCGCGGACTGCTTTGGTCAGCGCACCGGCATCGCCAGCGCGATGGTGGGCTACCCGATTGGCGACTTGATCGCCGAGCGAGTGCGGGCGATGGGCGTGCGGCCGTTCTACCGGCAGTTCGCGCACAACGGCGTGAATGGGCCGAACATGGCCACGGTGTACAGCGACCGCGGCCACGGCGTGCGTGCCCCCGAGGTGTTCTACAACCGGTCAAACGAAGCCGCGGCGCAGTTGAAGCCCGGCGACTTCGACTGGTCGTCCATTTTCGGCGCGGGCGTGAAGTGGTTCCATAGCGGCGGCATCTTTGCCGCGCTCTCGCCGACCACCGGCGAATTGATCATCGAAGCGATGAAGGCGGCCAAGGCCGCGGGCGCCATCACGTCGTTTGACCTGAACTTCCGCGCCAAGCTCTGGAACATCTGGGGCGGCGAGGCGAAGGCGGCAGAAGTAATCGCCCGCATCGTGGAACACGTGGACGTGCTCGTGGGCAACGAGGAGGATCTGCAGAAGGGGTTGGGCATTCCTGGTCCAGACGTCTCGTCGCACTCGGCGCTCGATACCGCGCCCTTCGTCGCGATGATCGGCGCGGTGGTGAAAAGGTTCGCGCGCGTGAAAGTCGTGGCCACCACGCTGCGCGAGGTGCATTCGACCAACCGGCACTCGTGGAGCGCCGTGGCGTGGATCGACGGAGAGGTGTACGCCGCACCAACGTGCGAACTGGATGTCTATGATCGCGTCGGCGGCGGTGACGGCTTTGCGGCCGGCCTCGTCTACGGACTGCTCAATGGCGAACCCCCGGCCGACGCGGTGCGGCTGGGCTGGGCGCACGGCGCGCTCGTCACGACATTCCCCGGCGACACGACGATGGCGACCGTCAATCAGGTGCGCGCGTTCGCCGCGGGCGGCTCGGCGCGCATTCAGCGATGAATCTCATCCCGCGATTACGCGCACTCAGCGATGACCTGCAACTCGTGCTGACGCCATGAAAGTCGTCGTCGACCAGGACATCCCGTACCTGAAGGGAGTGCTCGAGCCGCACGCGGAGGTGCAGTACCTGCGCGGACGGGCCATTGGCGCCGCTGATGTCCGCGACGCGGACGCGCTGATTGTCCGCACGCGCACGCGTTGCGATGCGCCGCTGCTGCAGGGGAGCCGGGTGCGCTTGATCGCGTCGGCAACCATTGGCTTTGACCACATCGACACCGCGTTCTGCGCGGCGAACGGCATCACGTGGACGAATGCGCCGGGGTGCAACTCGTCGTCCGTGCGTCAGTACGTGGCGGCGGCGCTGCTGCACGTGGCCGAGCGACGCGAGCTCACCTTGGCTGGCATGACCATCGGGATTGTCGGCGTCGGTAACGTCGGGTCAAAGGTGGCGGACCTCTGCCGAGCGCTCGGCATGACGGTGCTGCTGAACGACCCGCCGCGCGAACGGCGCGAAGGGAAAGATGCGTTTGTCTCGCTCGCGGAAATCGTCAAGCGCGCCGACATCGTCACCTTCCACGTGCCGCTGCAGTCCGATGGCGTCGACAGGACGCTGCATCTCGTCAATCGCGACCTGCTTGCGGCGTTTCGCCCGCAGCAGATGCTGATCAACACGTCGCGGGGCGAAGTCATTGATGGCGCGGCGCTCAAGGCGGCGTTGCTCGAAAAACGGCTGGCGGCGTGCGTGCTCGATGTGTGGGAACACGAACCCGGGCTCGACTTGGACGTGATGCGCCTCGTGAACATCGCCACGCCGCACATCGCCGGCTACTCCGCCGACGGCAAGGCGAACGGCACGGCAATGAGCGTGCAGGCGCTAAGCAGACACTTTGGTCTTGGACTCGACACCTGGTATCCCGCTGATGTGCCACCGCCCGTCAATGCGCTTGTTGCAGCGGGGACGACGGGCCTGACCACACAGCAGGTCATCGCCAGTGTCGTGCACACCACGTACGACATCGCCGCTGACGACGTGCGGCTTCGCAGTGACCCGTCATCGTTCGAACGACAGCGCACCGAACATCCGTTCCGTCGCGAATTCCATAACTACGCCATCGTGCCCAGCGCGCTGCCCGCCGAGGCTGCACGAATACTGCTGGCGTTGGGATTTCAGGCCGCCGGACCATCAGCCGCACCGCACCCTCAGTGAATACCATGCCCGCATCCGCAGACTTCGGACTCGTCGGCCTCGCCGTGATGGGCGAGAACCTTGTCCTCAATATTGAGAGCCGCGGCTACACCGTAGCCGTGTACAACCGGACCGTCGCCAAGGTCGATGAGTTCATGAACGGCCGAGCGCGCGGCAAGAAGTTTGTCGGCGCGCACTCCATTGCTGAGTTGGTCGCCTCGCTCAAGCGTCCGCGCAAGGTGATGTTGATGGTCAAGGCCGGCGCGCCGGTGGATGACTTCATCGAGCAGATCATCCCGCATTTGGAACCCGGCGACATCATCATCGACGGCGGCAACTCGCACTTCCCCGATTCCATTCGGCGAACGTACTATCTAGAGTCGAAGGGATTCCTGTTCATCGGAACCGGCGTGTCGGGCGGGGAAGAAGGGGCGCTGAAGGGACCGTCCATCATGCCGGGCGGGTCGCCGGCGGCGTGGCCGCACGTGAAGCCGATCTTCCAGGCGATTTCGGCGAAGGTCGATGACGGCACGCCGTGTTGCGACTGGGTGGGCAACGACGGTGCCGGCCACTTCGTCAAGATGGTGCATAACGGCATCGAGTACGGTGACATGCAACTCATCTGCGAGTGCTATCAGCTGATGAAGGAAGGGCTAGGCATGTCCAACGAGGAGATGCACCACGTGTTCGCGGCGTGGAACGAGGGTGAGCTGCGGTCGTATCTCATCGAGATCACGCGCGACATTCTCAGCCACCGGGAGAAGGGAAGGAAGCACACGGTGGACGTGATCCTCGACACCGCGGGCCAGAAGGGAACGGGCAAGTGGACCAGTGTCTCGGCGCTCGATCTCGGCGTACCGATGACGATGGTGTCGGAGGCGGTCTTCTCGCGCTGCCTGTCGGCGCTCAAGCACGAACGCGTCGCGGCGGCCAGGATCCTCAAAGGCCCGGCGAAAAGGAAAACGATTATCGGCAAGAAGCAGTTCGTGGAAGACATCCGGAAGGCGATGTACGCCTCGAAGATCGTGTCGTACGCACAGGGCTACATGCTGATGCGCGAAGCGGCCAGGGAATACCGCTGGGACATGAACTACGGCGGCATCGCGCTGCTTTGGCGTGGCGGCTGCATCATTCGCAGCGAGTTCCTTGGCAAGATCAAACTGGCGTACGACAAGAACCCGGCGCTCAGCAACCTGCTGCTCGATTCGTATTTCAAGAAAGTCATGAAGGACTGCCAGGAGTCGTGGCGAAAGGTCGTGGCCACGGCGGCACTGCTGGGCATTCCGGTGCCGTCGATGAGTTCGTCGCTCGCGTTCTACGACGGGTACCGGCACGCGTGGCTTCCGGCGAACCTGCTGCAGGCACAGCGCGACTACTTTGGCGCGCATCAGTATGAACGCGTCGACCGCGCGCGCGGCGAGTTCTTCCACACCAACTGGACGGGACGAGGCGGTGACACCGCGTCGTCCACGTACCTGGCGTAGCGGTCGCCGCGGCGTGTGACGCATATCGTCCGCGCGGGCCTCGCCGCGTACGGGATGTCGGGGCGCGTCTTTCACGCGCCGCTCCTGGCGCGGCACCCGCTGTTCCAGCTTGCCGCCATCTGCGAGCGCGGCAGCGACACCGCGCGCTCGCGGTACCCCGATCTCCCGCGCGTGGCGAGCATTTCTGCGCTGCTGGCGCGCGACGACATCGAGCTCGTGGTCGTGAACACCCCGGACACCACGCAATACGAGCTGGCGCGCCTGGCGCTGGAGGCCGGCAAGCACGTGGTGGTGGAAAAGCCGTGCACCGGGCGCGTCGATTTGCTGCGAGCGCTGATGGCCCTTGCCGAGCAACAGAAGCGCGTACTCACCGTCTTTCAAAATCGCCGGTGGGATGGCGACTTTCTCACGGTGCAGCGGCTGGTCGCGGCGGAGACACTGGGGCGCCTCGTCGAGTACGAAGGGCGCTGGGATCGCTTTCGCCCCGAGGTGGTGCGCGAATCATGGAAAGACCAAGCCGCTGGTGGCTCCGGCGCGCTGAACAATCTCGGCAGTCACCTCGTCGATCAGGCGCTCGTGCTCTTCGGTTGGCCGCGAGCGATCACCGCCAGGCTCGGCGCGTTGCGCGACCGCGCGGAAGTCGAGGACTGGTTCAATGTGCAGCTTCATTATCCGAGGTTCGAGGCGGCGCTGAAGGTCAGCTATCTCGCGCAGCACGAGGGACCGCGGTTTGTGCTGCATGGCACCCGCGGTTCATTCGTGAAATACGGACTCGATCCGCAGGAGGCGGCGCTTGCCGCCGGCGAATGGCCGGATGCTGCGGGTTGGGGCGAAGAACTGCGCGCCGCGTGGGGAACGCTGAGTCTGCAAGGACACGGTGGTGTGAACCGGCGGACCGTCAACACGCTTCCCGGACGCTATGCCGCGTTCTACGACGGCCTACATGCCGCCATCACATCGGGCGCGCCGGTGCCCGTGCCTCCTGCGCAAGTCGTTCGCGTCCTGCAGATTCTGGAGACCGCGCGCCGCAGCCACGCCGAAAACGCCACGATCGAACTGGAGCAGCCAGCGCCATGACATTGTTCGCACGCCGAGCCTTCAATGCACTTGCCGTCAGCGCGCTCGCGTGTGCGGCGCAAGGCACACTCGCCGCGCAGGCATCGAATAGGCCGTCGACGCCGGCGCCCAACACGCTCACCGCGCGAGAGAGGAAGGACGGCTGGACGCTGCTCTTCGACGGCAAGACCACCAAGGGCTGGCGCGGCGCCTATCTCGATTCCTTTCCGTCGCAGTCGTGGGAGGTGAAGGATGGCACACTCATCGTCCAAGGCATCGGCGGCGGCGAGGCGGCGAACGGCGGCGATATCGTCACGGTAAACGAGTACAGCAGTTTCGAACTGCTTGTCGACTTCAAGCTCACGCCCAAGGCCAACAGCGGTATCAAGTATTTCGTGATTGAAGAACTTCCCAAGACGCCGGGCTCGGCCAAGGGCCTCGAGTTCCAGTTGCTCGACGATGCGCTGCATCCCGACGCGAAGCTTGGCATCAACGGCAACCGCACGCTGGCGTCACTTTACGACCTGATTCCCGCGCCGGCCGACAAAGTCGTGAAACCCATCGGCGAGTGGAACACGGCGCGTATCGTCGTACGCGGACGACACGTGGAGCATTGGCTCAATGGCAAACAGGTGATGAGCTTCGAACGCGGCGACGCGGCGTTCCGCGCCCTGCGCGCGATGAGCAAGTTCAAGGACCTGCCGGCCTTTGGTGAATATCCCAAGGGCCGCATTCTGCTCCAGGAACACGGTGCTCAGGTCTTCTTCCGCAACATCAAACTCCGCGTCCTCACGCCCTGAACCGGACCACGCCATGAGCGCGCACTCGCGACGTACGTTCGTCAAACTCGCTGGTGCGGCCGTTGCCGCATCGGCCGTGCCGGGCGGTGCGGCAGTGGCTGCTGAAGTGCCCGGTGCCGCGGCACGGGCCGCGGGAGCACCTGCCGCCAAACCCGCCTTCACCCTCGGCGTCGCGTCCTACTCACTGCGCAACTTCACGCTGGACCAGGCGCTTGAGATGACCCGGCGCGTCGGCCTCACGCGCGTCAGCCTGAAGGACATGCATTTTCCTCTGACGAGTTCAGAGGAGCAGGCGCGGATGGTGATGGCCAAGGCGAAAGCTGCCGGCGTCACGGTCAGCGCCATCGGCGTCGTCTACATGACCACCGAAGACGAGGTGCGGCAGGCGTTCACGCTCGCACGCTGGGCCGGCCTCCCGATGATCGTCGGTGCGCCCAACGAACCGCTGCTGCCGTTCGCCGAGCGCATGGTGAAGGAGACGGGCATTTCGCTGGCCATTCACAATCACGGGCCCGATCGCCCGCTTTACTCGAGCCCCGAGGACGCGTACAAGCTGATTGCCAAGATGGACAAGCGCATGGGGCTGTGCATCGACCTCGCGCACACGCAGCGGCTCGGCATCGATCCCGCCGACATCTTCGTGCGCCTCTACGACCGCATGCTCGACGTGCACATCAAGGACACCTCGGCGGCCAGCAAGGCGGGAACGACCGTCGAGATTGGCCGCGGCGTCATCGACATCCCCAAGTTCCTGCGCGCCGCTGCGAAGAT
>JAHFCT010000001.1:0-3970 GCA_023249375.1 Gemmatimonadota bacterium
TCGAGCAGCCAGCGCGTATGACCCGACGGCATCTGGCCGCCGTAACGATCAAATAGCGCGATGCGCGGCGCGGTGAGCTTCTGGGCGCCTGCCGGCTTCTTGCCCTCGGCGAAGGTCACACCCAGATCCTTCGCGGCCGCTTCGGCGATCGGACGGCTCTTGCCGTTCGCCGTCACGTAGAAGTTGCCGTCAAATGCGCGATACACTTCGACGCCGCCCTTGAGCAGGCGGGCGACGGCGGCGAATGCGTCGTTCTGCACGGGAGAGAGCTTCCACGTGCCGCCCTTGGCGACGACGCCAGCGGGAGCGGTCACGAGCTTCGACGGGTCGATCTTGTCGCACGGGCAGTCGAAGGCGTCGAGCACGCGGTCAAACTGCACGCCCATCTGCAGGGCGAGCGTGTAGCCGGCGTTGTCGTACGGCGGCGTCGGCGGCGCGCCGGGGAAACGGAAATCGTTCGGGTGATCCTGCGGCTCGAACATGTCGACGACGAACGACCGGTACGCCTGCGCCGTCTTGATGACGATCGATCCAGCGGGATACGACTTGCCGGCTGCCGTGAAGGCCGCAGTCGCGCGCTGCACCACGATGGCGTTCTTCTGCAGCTTCTCGACGAACTTGAGCGCCGTCGGGAAGTCGCTCTGGCTAGCCGGGATGATGTAGCCGCGTGGATCGCGCAGCTCGGGCGTCCTGAGCATCTGCGCGAACTTCGGATCGCCGCCGCCCGCATTCTGGAAGCCGCCGAAGCGGCCGCCGCCCGCGTCCGCCGCGCTGCGTGCGGGCGTGGCGTCGGCAATGGCCTTCTTCATCGCATCGAGCCGCTTGGGCCAGACGGTCCAATTGTCGGTGTTGCCCATCGCGATCTCGTCGCGTCCCATCTCCCAATTGCGGAAGAGCACGTTCTCGCGATAGCGCTGCGCGAAATCGAGAATCGCGCGATTGGCCGTCACCGAGTAGTCGATGGACTGCCGGAAGTGCCATTCCTGTGGCTGAATCGGGAGCGGCAGGTCGGCGTTGCGCAGCAGCTTGTCGGGGACGAGCGGGATGCGCATCGGCGTCGGGTTGCCGATGGTCTCGGTGAGAATGCCGATGATGTTATGGAAGTACGCGTCGGTGCGCAGGCCGCCGTTCCACCACGTGGAATAGAGCATGCCGCTGCGCATCGTCACGCCGGGCTTGTTCTCGGCCACGAACCGCGCGTGCATCGCCGAGCCGACCTGGTCGAGCCCGGTCATGATCTGCGAGTGCAGGTTGTAGTTCATCGGGTCGCGGAACGGCGGCGCGAACATCACGGTGCCGGCGGGGCCGGTCTGGTGATGGTTGTACATGATCTGCGGATACCACTCCTGGTACATCGCGCGATTCATGTTGTACGTCTCGGGCTGGTTCACCGCGTAGAAGTCGCGGTTGTTGTCGTGCCCGATGTACTTCTGGTAGAGGCGCGGGATCTGCATGTTGCGCTTCTTCGGGTCGCTCTCGCGCATGTACCAGTTGGCGACGAGTTCCCAGCCGTCGGGATTGGCCGCCACGAAGACGATGATGACGTCGTTGAGAATGCGCGATGTTTCTTCGTCATTCTGCGAGACGAACTGCCAGCTGGTTTCGATAAGCTGGTTGGCGCCGAGCACTTCGGTGGCGTGCAGGCCGCCATCGATCCAGACAATGGCCTTCCCTTCCTTGGCCAGCGCCTTGGCCTGCGCTTCGGTCAGTCCTTCAGCGTGACTCAACCGCTCGGCGATAAGGCGGTACTTCTCGCGGTTCTTGATGTTGTCGGCCGACGACACGATCGCCATCAGCTGCGGACGACCCTCGGCGGTGAGCCCGATCGTGTCGAGCACGAGGCGATCGGATTCCTTGGCGAGGGTCTCCCAGTACTTGCCGAACTGGGTGTAGTTGGGCAGCCAGTAGTCCTCGCCCACTTCGTGGCCGAAGAACTGCTTCGGCGTGGTCAGTTTGCCCTGGGCGATGGCGGCGAGCGGAAGCGCGGCGGCCAGGACAACGGCGGTCAGCGCGCGGCGGGCGAGAAGACGCATGTGGGGTAGGGGAAACGGGTAGCGAAACGCGGCCGGTACGGCCGCCGTGGGTCCGATGATTCCGTAACGTGGCCCGAGGACCGCGCGTTGAGAGTCGAGGCTGGCGAGCCGATGCGTTCGCCCTTCTCGCACGGGCACTTCTTGGCCGGACGGAATCACCGACAACAGCTTACCACGGATTGGACGGATGGGCACGGATCGACACGGATACTGCCTTTGAGGGGTCTCCTTCCAGCAGGATCCGTGTTGATCCGTTTCATCAGAGTCATCCGTGGTAGTCAGTGGCCGTTCCTCGCCACGACAGAGGCGAGTTTGCTGGGCCAAGCAGCTGTTTTCAGGCTATCATTTGTCGTCCCCTTCCGCGGCTGGCCGACCGATGCTCATGCCCCGTTCACTCGCACTGCTCGCCTGCGCCGCGTCGCTGCTTGGCGCGCAGATTCCGCAGTCCGAATACCAGACGCGCCGCGCCTCACTGGCGTCGTCGCTGCCCGGCGATGGTGTGCTGCTGGTACTCGGTGCGCCCGAACGTCCCGCGAACTACGAACTCTTCTGGCAGTCGGAGAATTTCCGCTATCTCACGGGGTTTCTGGAACCCAACGCCGCGCTCGTGATTGTCCGGCGCAACGGCGCCGATCACGCGATGCTGTTTTTGGAGCCCAAGGACCCGGCGCAGGAAGTGTGGACGGGCGAGCGCCTGGGGCTCGCGGGCGCCGCGCAGCAACTACGACTCGACGGGCGCAACGCGTCGGCGCTGCGGCTGGTGCTGGATTCGCTGCTCAGCGGCGGCGCTGCGTTGTACGCCGTCGGCGACTTTTCGCGCGGCGGCGGTTCCGACGTGCCGGGCGAAGCGCGGCCGCGCACGGTGGACGATCAGTTTCTCGACGCGGTGAAGACCCGTCATCGTGACGTGAAGGTGAGTGACGTCTCCGATCTCGTGATGAAGCAGCGCGGCAAGAAGTCCGCGGCCGAACTCGCGCTGATTCGCGAGGCGGCCACCGTTAGCGCGGCGGCGCATCGCGAGGTGCTGCGCGCCATCAAGCCCGGCATGGCGGAGTTTGAAATCCAGGCGCTCGCCGAGTACACGTTTCGCCGCAACGGCGCGGACGGCCCGTCCTACGGTTCGATTGTCGGTTCCGGCCCGAACTCGACGACGCTGCACTACAATCGCGATGATCGCTTCATGCGTGACGGCGAAGTGCTGACGATGGACATGGCCGCCTACTACGGCGGCTACTCGGCGGACATCACGCGTACCGTGCCGGTGAACGGCAAGTTCACGGCGGCGCAGCGCGACATCTATGGAATCGTGCTCGGCGCGCAGACGGCAGCCGAGCGGCAGATCAAGGCGGGTGTGAAGTACGCGGTGCTCAACGACTCGGCGCTCGCCGTGCTCAAGGGCGGTTTGGCCCGGCTGGGCCTCATCGAGTCGCCGGATGCGACGTACGATTGCGGGACAGCGGCGCGCGCCGCCAAATGCCCGCAGTATCGGCTGTACTACATGCACGGACTCGGGCATCCCATCGGACTTGATGTGCACGATGTGGACGCGTACACGCAGGCCGGATTGGCAGAGGGGAGCGTGTTCACCATCGAACCCGGGCTCTACGTGCGCGCCAACACGGTTGATGTCATCCCCGATGTGCCGGCCAACGCGGCGCTGCGCGCCAAGATCGCTTTCGCGGTGGCCAAGTACGCCAACATCGGCGTGCGCATCGAAGATGATTTTCTCGTGACGGCGACGGGCTTTGACCGCATTTCCGCCGGTGTGCCGCGCGAGATCGACGCGATCGAGCGCGAGATGGCGCGGACAGACGGTGTTTCGCCGCGCAACGCGGACCAGGTAGAGCGGTATCGCAAGCTGCGGCCGTAGCGTTCACGCGCCGCGCACAGTCTATCCGCGCACCGAGGTGCCTACGTGCCGAAGTGCCGAAGTGCCG
>JAHFCT010000001.1:4070-88011 GCA_023249375.1 Gemmatimonadota bacterium
TGCCAACGTGCCAACGTGCCAACGTGCCGAGGTGCCGGGCTACCGCTCCGTCACGGTACCCGTGAGGATGCCGTTGCGGATGCGCACCGCCTTGGGCGTCGCCGCCGGATCATCTTCGAGCTTCGTGCTGATGAGCGTCGTGAGTCGCACGACCCCGTGGAGCGTCAGCGGCAGTGCATCACGGCGCAGCTCGATGGCAAACGGCGCGCCGGCGCGGCCACGGGCGCGCTCGCGCCACTTCAGAAAGAAACCGGGATCGGCCACGACGAGGCCGTCGACTTTCGTGAGCACGTCGCCTGCGCGCACGCCGGCGTCCTGCGCCACGCCGCCTGCGCTGACGTCCGTCACCTTCAGGCCGGCAGAATCCGGACCGAGCACTACGCCCAGGCGCGCTTCCGACAGCGTGTCGCTCTTGAGCCGCCAGCCCGCCTTCGCGAGCCATGCCGTCCACGGATATGGATCGCGGCCATCGACGTAGCGCGCGTTGAAGTCGCGGAATGAGCCGCCGCGGGCGGCGCGCGACACGGCTGCCCACCAGTCGTCCGGCGAAAAGCCGCGGCCCGCTTTGTACGTGGACTGATACAACTCGCGCATCGCGGCATCGAGCGAGGCGGTGTTATCCGTCGCGTCGCGAATGAGAATGTCGAGGGCCGTCCCCGCCAGCGATCCCTTGTCGTAGTAGATGCCGTTGGTGCCGTCCTTGATGCGCAGCCACGCTTCGAGCGACGCATCTTCGAGCGCGACCGGCGGCAGCTGCGCCACGTGATCGATCTTCTGCTGCGTAAGATCGCGGAACTGCTCGGCGGTGATGACGCCGCCCCGCACCATCGCGAGGTCCGCGTAATAGTCGGTGATCCCTTCGCTCACCCAGAGCCAGGTGGTGGGCTGCGCGGTGCCGTAGCGGTACGGCCACATCTCCGCAGGGCGCAGCCGTTTCACGTTCCAGGCGTGGAAGATCTCGTGCGCGTACACGCTGGGCACGAACGACTCATCGAGAAACGACGTGCCGAGCACGCCGACGTTGGAGTTCTGGTGTTCGAGGGCACTCATCCCGTTGCCGAACGACGAGTCGGCGATCTGCATCACGGTGTAGACCGTCCACGGCGTCTCGCCGAACACTGCCGCCTCGGTGGGCACCGCCTTGCGAATGGCCGACCAGAGTGCGGCGCGGCGCGGTCCGGATTCGCTGCCGCCGGGGTACGTGGCCAGCCGCATCCATTTACCGGCAACTTGCGCGCTGTCGAGGTCGAACACGCCCACGAAGAACGGCGCATCGACGAGTGCGTGATAGCTGGGCGCGTTGAAGCTGCCGCCGGCGGATGCCGCGAGACCGGTCACGACGCGCCACTGCGGCTCCGTCTGCACGGAAACGGTGGAGGCAAACTCGAGTGCCTGCCCTTCGGGATAGAGGAAGACGTTTGTGCCGTTGATCAGTGCGAAGTTCTCGGTGGCCCAGTTGAAGGCATTGTCGAGCGAGTCGGCTCGCGCTTCGTAGCGCACGGTGATTTCGCGCGCGCCCTCGGGGTGGATGCGCCAGGTGTCGGGGTCGTGCTTATCCCAGCGCAGTGCGCGGGCGCCGGCCGTCGCCGAGAAGGCCGACACGTTGCGGGCGTAGTCACTGATTTCGTACGCGCCGGGTGTCCAGACGGGCATCGAGAGCAGCACGGGGTCGTTCCCGCGCACCGCGAAGGTCATGGTCACGCCGATCGAGCGCACGAGGGCATGGGCCGCATCGAATTGCAGGCGGTAGCGCACGTCAGCGATGGGCGCCGAACGCGGTGCGGCCGCTTCGTCGGGGGAGCGCTGAGCCGCTGCCGGCAGAGCGGCGGCAAGGAGGAGGAGCTGAGTCAGGCGGCGCATCGGCGAGATTGGACGGGGTGCAGAAAAGCTATCGCGGGGCGTGGCGCGTTGCCGCCGGGCCGCGCGAATCGTTCATTATTAGACACCGGGCCCACGCCCGGGCATTCTTGGTTGCATTCGTGGTGGCGGCTCACGGGCCGCCACTCGTCATACGTTCCCCGCGTTGCGAGGCGCACCGCCGCATGACTGGACCCACCAGAAGCAGCAAGGCCGTTGACTCCAAGCGGCTACATCTGATCATGCGCGACACGACGATGCTCGAAGGCGAGATCTACATCGGCGACGACGCGCCGCTCGTGCAGTACCTCGCCAACCGCAAGGGCGGATGGATGAACATGGTGCATGCCCGCCGCCCGAAACTGAATGAGAATCCGGGCCACCTGATCGTGCAAACCGATCACATCGTGCTCGCGTCGGCGCCGGACGGCAACGTGTTGGTGCTCGGCCAGTCGGCGATGGGCGTCGGTGAGCGCGGCGTGGACATCATTCTCGTGGGCGGCACGACGGTGAAGGGCATTCTGCCGCTGGCGCCGCAGCAGCGCCTGAGCGACTACCTGAGTTCGAGCGGCCGCTTTGTCGGCGTCAAGGCGGCGTCGCTGGCATCGGACGGGCGCGCGCTGGGCGATGTCGTCATCCACTCGTCGGCCATCACGATGCTGCGCGAAGCGCGCGACGCGTCCGGTCCGGCCATCGGCCCCGGGGACTAACCGTCAGCGCCAGAGCGCCGCGCGCACGCGCGCTTCGAGCTCATCGGGCGTGAACGGTTTCACCAGCAGTTCGGCATCGCCGGCCAGCGCGCCCTCGTCGGCAATGACGTCGGCGGCGTATCCCGACATGAAGAGCACGCGCGAGTCTGGACGTCCCAGCCGGAAGCGCCGCGCCACTTCGCGGCCGTTGAGGCCCGGCATCACGACGTCGGTGAGGAGTAAGTCAATGCGCCCATCGTGCGCCGCCGAACGCGTCAGGGCCTCGTCGCCGTCACGCGCCGCCAGCACACGATAGCCGGCGCGGGACAGCGCGGCGCGCACCAACTCGCGCACCGACGGTTCGTCTTCCACCACCAGCACCGTGTGCGCCCCGTCCGCCACGGGCGGCACCGCCGCCATCGGAACATCCGGCGTACTCGGCGCAGTGATAACCAGATAGGGAGCGGGCGCGGCGATGGGAATGAGAATGCGCATCCGCGTTCCCGACCCGACCGCGCTCTCCACCAGAATGGTCCCGCGGTGCTGGCGCACGATGCCGTAGGCCGTGGAGAGACCGAGCCCCGTCCCCTTGCCGCGCGGTTTCGTGGTGAAGAACGGATCAAACGCACGGCGCCGAGTCACTTCGTCCATGCCGACGCCCGTGTCATTGACGCTGATCATGCCGTAGCTGCCGACGGCGATCGGTTCGGGGTCAGACGGATCGGGATGGATGTCGTGCGCGATGCCGACGAGCACCTCCACGCGCCCGCCCGCGGGCATCGCGTCGGCGGCATTGAGCACGAGATTCATGAGCACCTGCTGCACCTTGGCGCGATCGGCCTCGACGACGATGCCCGGCTCGGCGAGCACGCGCAGCTCGTGGCTGACGCCGAGCGAGCGCCGCAGCAGCGGCTCGAACTCGGCAACGACCTCGGCGAGGTCGATGCGACGCGTGTCGAGTACCTGCGCGCGGCCGAACGCGAGGAGCTGGGCGACCACTTCCTTGGCGCGGCCGGCCGCGGTGCGCACGAGCGCGAGATCCTTGCGCGCCGGACTCGCGGCGGGCACACTCGCGATGGCGAGGTCCGTGTACCCGACGATCGGCGTGAGCAGGTTGTTGAAATCGTGCGCGATGCCGCCCGCCAGACGGCCGATGCCTTCCATTTTCTGGGCCTGCGCCAACTGCTCGAGCGTCTCCCGGTACTTCGACTCGCTCTGCTCCACGGCGTGCGCATCGGCCTCGCGGCGCGCGCGGAGCGCGTCGTCCATGCGCAACAGCTGCGCCGCGAGGGCGCGGATCTCCTGGACGGGGCTCGCCCCGAACCGGTCGAGCACCGCATGCGGCACGGGCTGTCCGCCCGCCAGCTCTTCCGCCATCGCACCGATGGACTGCAGCGGCGCAGCAAGCTGCGCGCCGAGTGTGCGCGCCACGGCGTACACGGCGAGGAGCGCGACGAGCATCAGCGCGATCAGCCCGAGCGAGGTCGGAATGAGCGCGCGGTAGACGGTGGAGAGCGGTTCATCGACGAGCACGATGAACGGGAGCGTCGACACGCTCTGCGTGATGGTCAGGCGCGGCGCCGTCCGCACGCGAGTCTCCGCGGAGGTCGTGTCCTGCCGCGGCTCGATGGCACGTGCTTCCGCGTCGTTGTCGAGCAACAGGCTTGCCAGCTCCTGCCCGCGCAGGGTTCCCGGCACCCACTCGGCGCTCGAGCTCGCCACCACCCTGCCCCCGCGGTCCAGCAGTTGCGCCGCACCTTGGCGGTTGCCGGCGCGCGCGGTGAGGATCGCCTTGAGCGTGGTGGCGTCGAGCGCGCCCATCAGCACGCCCGCGAAAGGCCCCGGCGCGGCGGCGAGCGGCACGGCAAGCGGGAGAATCGGATCGGGAAGCGGCTGCCCGGCGCGCGGCTGCCGAAGCTGCAGATCTCCGAAAGTCGCGCGCTCCGAGGTGCGCGCCTCCTCGAAATACGGCCGGCGGCTGAGGTCGCGCCCGACATACGGCTCGCCCGCAGGTGATTTCGCGGGCGCGGCCGCTGCCACGCGACCTGTGGCGTCCGTGACAAAGACGTAGAGGAACTCGGGGTGCGACGCCTGAAAATCCGCGAGGAGCCGCACCGCCGGACCTCGCGCCGTCTTGGCCGCCGCGTTCAACTCACGGTGCAGCGCCGCGAGAGATGCGAGCCGGTTCTGCAGAAAGAGGTTGGCTCCCTTCTCGGCATCCGTCGCCGACTGGCGAAGCTCACTCGCCATCTGGTTCCGCTCGGCCTCGTGCGAGGCGCGCGCAAGCAGCAGCACGATGACCGTCATCGGCACCATCACGAGCGGCACCGAGCGATCGAACAGCACCTCCTGCCACGTGCGCGCCGGATCGGATGGGAGGCCGAGCCCCAGGCGCACCGCGCGCGAGCGCGCCACGATGTCGGCGACGACGGCGTTCATCACCCCGTTGAGGATCTGGCGCACCGCGAGCAGCAGTACGTATCCCGGGGCCAGTCCCATCCACCAGAGGAAGACCAGCGCGTTAAAGACGGCGCCGCCCGTCAGCCAGAACACCACGTCGCCGACGACCAGGCTGCGCGTGCGTTCGGCCGCTCGCGCGGCAACCAGACCTTCGGTGGTGTGCAGCACGACCCCGATGAGCGCCATCTCCGTGACGCCGCCGTGCGACGCGTAGCCGAGCGCCGCGGCCACCATGCCGGGCACCACGCCGAGCGAGCGAAACGCGAAGAGCACGAGGATGCCGCCGAAGATGAACGGCATCAGCTCGGTCGCGATCAGCGGCGCGGGCAGCGCGTTGAGCGCATACGCCGCCGCGCCGCAGGCGACGCCCAACGCAATGCGCTGCGCGAGCGGGCGCGTCGAGACGGTGCGGTTCACCAGCGGGGCCGTCACGTCAAAAGGCGGCGCGATTTCATGCGCATAGATATCGGCTGTCGCGGCCGCACCGGCAATGTCTGGCCGCGGCTCCATCCGCGGGACATCTTCCGGCACGCGACAGTCCGGATCGCCATCCCCCACACGACTCGCCTCCCCAGATGCGCCTCGCCTGCCCTGCTCTTCTCTTCGCCCTTCCAGCGCTTCTGGTCGCCCAGCGTCCGGCGCCGGTGCACTACGATGTGTCGTTCCCCAACGCCGTGCATCACGAAGCGACAGTCACGGTGGAGTTCACCGGCGTGCCGGCCGGCACGCTCGCGCTGCGCATGAGCCGCAGTTCGCCCGGACGCTACGCGCTGCACGAGTTTGCGAAGAACGTCTACGCCGTTCGCGCCGTCGATGGCGAAGGAAAGGCGCTGCGCATTGCGCGGCCGAACCCGCACCAGTGGAACGTCTCCACCGCGGGTGGCACCGTGCGCGTGAGCTACGTGCTCTTCGGCGACCGGGTGGACGGCACCTACGCCGGCATCTCGACGGCGTACACGCACCTGAACATGCCGGCGACGTTCATGTGGGCGCGCGGCTTCGAATCGCGCCCCATCAGCGTGACGTTTCATCCGCTGCCGGGGTGGCGCGTGGCGACGCAGCTCGCCCCGTCGGCAGACTCCCTGACATTTACCGCGCCGCACCTGCAGTACTTCATGGACAGCCCGACAATGCTCGGGCCGCTCTTGGTGCGCTCGTGGACCGTGGCCTCGCAGGGACGCACGACGCAGTTTCGCGTCGCACTGCGGCACGAAGGTACCGACGCCGAGGCCGACGCCTTCACCGACGGCGCCAAGCGCATCGTGCACGAAGCCGAGGGCGTGTGGAGCGAACTGCCAGCGTTCGATTACGGCCAGTACACATTTCTCGCCGCCTACCTGCCGTGGGCGCGCGGCGACGGCATGGAGCATCGCAACTCCACGTCGCTCACGGCGCCGGCATCGCTCGGGGCGAACACCGTCGGATTGCTGGGGACGGTATCGCACGAGTTCTTTCACGCGTGGAACGTCGAGCGCATGCGGCCGAAGTCGATTGAGCCGTTCGATTTCACCGAGGCGAATCCGTCCCAGGAACTGTGGCTCGCCGAGGGTTTCACCTCGTATTACGGGCCGCTCGTCATGACGCGCGCTAGACTGACGACGGTGCCCTCGTTCATCCATTCGATTGGAGCGAACGCCGACGACGTGGTCAACGCGCCCGGACGCCGCTGGTTTAGCGCCGTGGAGATGAGCGAGCAGGCGCCGTTTGTTGACGCGGCCGCGTCGGTGGACCCGCAGAACAAAGAGAACACATTCGTCTCGTACTACTCGTGGGGAGCGGCCATCGCACTCGGACTCGACCTTGCGCTGCGTGCACGGGCCGACACGCTCTCGCTCGACACGTTCATGCGCGCCATGTGGAGCGACTTCGGCCGCCCGCAGGTGAACTTCAATCCCGCCAAGCCGTATCGTGTGGACGATGCGCGGCGCGTGCTCGGCCGCGTCGCCGGAGACACGGCGTGGGCCAATGATTTCTTCGCGCGCTTCGTGACCGGGCGCGACGTGCCCGACTACGCCGCGCTCGCGGCGCGCGCCGGCGTCGTCGTTCACAAGGCGCACGCGGGCCAGGCATGGATCGGCGATTCGCGGCTGCGCCTGCAGGGGACCGACGTAACAGTGGCATCCGCAGTCCAGCAGGGATCACCGCTGTACGACGCCGGCGTGGAGCGCGACGATCGCATGGCGCAGCTCGACGGTGCGCCGGTGCGCAGCGCCGCGCAGGTGGACTCCATTGTCGCATCCCATCGCCCCGGCGACCGCATCCCGCTGGTATTTTTCAGCCGGTCCGGCACCACGCAGACGGTGCTCACGCTCGCCGAGAATCCGCATATTGAATTTGTCCTTGGCGAAGACGCCGGACAGCCGCCCACCGCCGCGCAGCTCGCATTCCGCCAGCGCTGGCTCGCTTCGACCCGTAAGGACTGACGTCCCTCACCCCGGACCCGCTTCCATGCTTCGCTTGATCTCGCGCGGCCTGCTCTTCGCCGCCATCGCTGGCACCGCGATCGCGCAGGGGACCGCGCCGACTGCTGACCTGATTGTCACGAACGCGCGCATTTACACCGCTGACGAAACGCGTCCGGTGGTGGAAGCGGTCGCCGTATCGGGCGGTCGCGTGCTCTTCGCCGGCAACGCCACGGGTGCGATGGCGCTCAAGGGCGCCGCCACCAAGATCGTGGATCTCGGCGGGCGCACGGTGATCCCGGGCATGGTCGACGCGCACGGGCATGTGTCGGGGCTCGGCGACGCCCTGCACATCGTCGACCTCACGGGGACCACATCGTACGATGAAGTCGTCGCGCGCGTCGCGGCGCGCGCCCAGAAGACGCCGAAAGGCCAGTGGGTGCTCGGTCGCGGGTGGGATCAGAACGACTGGGGCGACACCCGCTTCCCGACGCACGACAAGATGACGGCCGCGGTGCCCGATCATCCGGTGTACATCGTGCGCGTCGATGGCCACGCCGGACTCGCGAACCTCAAGGCCATGCAGGCCGCCGGTCTCACCGCCGCGACGCAGGATCCCTCGGGCGGGCACATCGAGCGCGCCGCCGACGGAAGTCCCGCCGGCGTCTTCGTGGACAACGCGCAGGGGCTCGTGCGGCGTGCGATTCCGCGCCAGACGCGCGACGAAGTCAAGACATCCATCGTCGATGCCGTGCATGAAGCGCAGCGCTGGGGACTCACGGGCGTGCACGACGCCGGTGCGGGCGCCACCGAACTCGACGTGTACGAAGAACTCGCCAGGAGCGGGCAGCTCAAGTTCCGCATCTATGCGATGATCAGCGACAACGCGCCGACCATCGACGCGTGGTTCAAGCGCGGGCCGCTGATGGACGGCTACAACGGATCGCTGTGGGTGCGCTCCATCAAACTGTACGCCGACGGCGCCCTCGGTTCGCGCGGCGCCGCACTGCTCGAGCCGTACAGCGACGACGCGAAAAACACCGGACTGCTCGTCTCAGCTCCCGCGCACATTCAGGATGTCGCGACGCGTGCGCTCAGGGCCGGGTTTCAGATCAACACGCACGCGATCGGCGACCGCGGCAATCGCCTCGTGCTCGATGCATACGAAGCGGCGCTCAAGGCCGTGCCGACGGCCGATCACCGGTTCCGCGTGGAGCACGCGCAGATCCTCAACTTCGACGACATTCCGCGCTTCGCCGCGCTGGGGGTCATCCCCTCGATGCAAGCGAGCCACCAGACGAGTGACATGTACTGGGCCGGCGCGCGTCTCGGCGCGGGCCGGTTGCTCGGCGCGTATGCGTGGCGTTCGCTGCTGAACACCGGTGTCGTCGTGCCCAATGGCAGCGACTTTCCCGTGGAGAATGTGAACCCGCTCATCTCGTTCCACTCGGCCGTTTCGCGGCAGGATGCACGCGACTGGCCGCCCGGCGGCTGGTATCCGGCCGAGCGCATGACGCGCGACGAAGCGCTCAGGGCGATGACTATCTGGCCCGCCTACGCGGCGTTTCAGGAAAAGGTCCTCGGCTCGCTGACACCGGGCAAGTACGCAGACTTCGTCGTGCTGGACCAGGACATCATGCGCGTGCCGGCCGAGCTGATCCTGCACACGAAGGTGCTGTCGACGTGGGTCGGAGGAACCCGAGTCTACGAGGCGGCGCCGTGAACGGGCGCGTCGTGCCGGGGCCGCGCGTGTTCTTCCTGATTCGCGCGGCGATGGTGGCGGGCGTCACGACATTCATCCTCGTCGCCTGGTTCCTGCACGGGCGCGGTCAGCCGCCGGCAGTGGCCGCATCGTCGATCGCGCCGCTCACGACCGCGATGTACGTCGCCGTTGGCGTGGCGGCCGCGGTGGTCATGGCGCTGCGGCTGCGCATCAACGACGCCGAGCCGGCGATGCAGCGCTCACTATCCGTGGTCAGCTGGGCGGTCGGTGAATTCGCCGCGCTCTTCGGTGGCGTACTGCTCTTTCTCACGGGAGAATGGCGCCTCGTGCTGCCCGGCGCGCTGGTGTTCGCGATGGCGCTGGCGGTGGTGCGAATGCCGTCGGACGTCTAGCCCATCCACATCTTCACCGCGACACCGACGAGCAGCACCGCAAACAGCCGCCGCAGACTGACGTCGCCAATCGTCTGCGCGAGGCGCGCGCCAATCCACGCGCCAAAGAACAGCCCCAGCGCCACCCAGAGCGACGCGCGCCATTCGAGTTGCCCACTGCGATAGTACGACCACGCGCCGAGCGCACCGACGGGGAGGAGCAGCGCGCCGAGTGACGTGCCGATCGCGCTGGTCAGCGGCATGCGCGCGACGTACACCAGCGCCGGGACGATGACCACGCCGCCGCCGATGCCAAAAAGACCCGCCAGCACACCCGCTACCAGTCCGACGACTACGAGCAAGGTCCAGTCCATGGCTCCGCCATCTCCGTGGGGGTTGGTGGTGCTGTCGCGCCGCGGTGGCGGCGCGCTTAGGAATCGCTGACGACAGGAATGCCCGCGGTTGCAGTCGTGAGCCGGCGGGCACGGGTGTAGAGGCGTGCCGCGGCCTCGCGCACTTCCTTGTCGCGGTCTTCGAGCAGCTTCTGCAGGGCGATCATCGAGGCCGGCGTGCGCGCTTCACCGAGCGCCTCGATGGCGCCCAGCCGGAGAACCGGCATGTTGCGGCGCCGCAGCAACCGCTCGTTCGGGTTCGCCATGGAGATGAGTTTCTGCACGCCCTCGGGCGCGGCAAGGCGACCGAGCGCAATGATCAGGGCGAGCTGCACATCGAGTTCGGGTTCGTCGTCGAGCCGCGTCACGAGTGACGGCGCGAGCCGCGCCTCGCGCCGCGACTGCAATCCGACGGCCGCCGCGAGCCGCACCTCAGGCGACGCATCCTGCACGGCGCGCACCAGCGCGTCGGCCGCGAATGCCGATCCGGTTGCCGCGCCAAGGCCGCGCGCGGCCGCCTGGCGCACGCGTGCGCCGCGGTGGCTCAGCTGCTCGCCCAGTTGGCGTTCCATGTCGGGATGGCCCAGTTCAACCATCAAGCCGATGGCGCGTTCGACGATGATCTCGCGTTCGTCATCAAGCATCGACAGGAGCGCATCATTGGTGCCTGGCAGCCGGCGCAGCAGCGCGGCATAGGCCGCACGCCGCTCGCTCGTCGGTGAACTGCCCACGCTGTCGGCCACCGCTTCCGCGCCGTCCTCGGCAAATCGCGCGAGCGCCTGCTCTACTTCGTCGCGGTCCTCCGGCTTCTCCGCATACAGCATCGCGAACGCGCGCAGCAGCGTCGGTTTCGTGAGGCGGCGGACGGCGACGAAGAACTGGCGGCGCATCTCGTCGTCGGTGGCGCATGCCTCGCAGGCAAACATCGCCAACAGCAGACGCACGGACACCGTCGTCGATCCCTCGCGAACCGTCTGCTCGATGGCTGCGAGCACGGGTTCGAGCAGACGGCGCAGCGTGCCCGGCTCGCTCGACGTGATGAGGCGCTCGAAGAGCTGCACGTACACCGGAGCCAGGATACGTGAGATGACCGCGGGGAGTTCCGTCGCCAGCGGCCCTCGCTCGGATTCGAGCGCAGCCGGTTCCGCGGTCGGTTCGTCCGCTGGAATCGCGGCCGCGGTACTCGCTTCCGCAGGCGCCGCGTCATCACTCGCCAGGGCCACCGCCGCCTTGGCATCGGCTTCGTTGGGCGTCTGCTCGGCGGTGCCCTCTGCGCGGTCCGCCGGCTCATCAGCGACGGCTGGTGCAGCGACGGCGGCATCAACGGCGGCTGCATCAGCAGCGACTTCATCAGCATCGGCTGCATCGGCAACCGCTGCGTCCGCGGCGGTCGCTGAAGAGATCGTGGTCGTGACCGCGGTCTGTTCCGCCGCCATGACGTCGTCGACGGCGGGCACCCCGGCGGCAAACACGGTGCGCACCTCAGACCACTGTTGCCCGTCCACCGCGGCGCGCACGCCGTCCGCCGCCAGCCGCCCGCCGAAAACGCTCCCGAGCAGTACCGCGACGGTTTTGATCTCATCCTGCTTGGCGTGGTGCTCGACACGCAGCGCCGTGACACCCGCGGTGGTCAACACCGCCTGGAGCGCAGCGATCTCGGGCGGGATTGTCTCGAACTCCTGGTGTCCCGCGCGAAAAACGCCATCAATCAGCGAGAGGTCAATCGCGCCGTGCTTGGCCGCCGCGCGCGCCGCGCGCAGCGCCGCCTTTTCGGCGGCGTGGTCCACCGGGTCCTGCGCGTAGAGCGCGACCAGGTGCGACAGCTGCGTGACGAACTCGACGTTCCGGTCCATGAGTGTGCGTGCGGCTCCGTTGTCTGGCTTTCGATCTCCTCTCCGCCTAACATACGCGGGTCCCCCCGGTCCTCAACACCCATCTCTGCAATGCGCGCACCTTTCTGCTCGGGCGGCGCCCTCATCGGTGCCGTCGTTCTGTTTGCCGGGGCCTGTCATCCCGCCCGTCCTTCATCCTCCGTTCTGCTGAGCACGCCGCCAGCCGACCAGCTGCGCGCCGACATCACCTACCTCGCCGGCGCGCCGCTCGAAGGGCGCGGCACCGGCACGCCCGGCAACGATTCGGCGGCGTCCTTCATCGCGCGTCGCTACAGTGCGCTGCACCTCGCCAGCTTCCCTCAGGCCGACCGGCCCGCATGCGCCAAGGGTGGCGTCACCGGCAAGGCCGAGTGCTTCGTCTTTCCGTTTGTCGCCAGCGTCGCGGTGCGCAACAGCACGCCGCGCGCCCTCAAGACGCAGAACGTCGCCGCGCTCATTCCCGGCCACGGTCCGCTCGCCAGCGAGTACGTCATCGTCGGCGCGCACTTCGACCACCTCGGCCGCGATTCCGCCAACGCGCGCGATCCCGAGAAAGGGCACGTCATTCACCCAGGGGCCGATGACAACGGCTCTGGCACTATCGCCGTGCTCGAACTCGCGCGGCGTATCGCGCGCCACCCCACGTCCCGCTCCGTCATCATCGCGAACTTCACCGGCGAGGAACTCGGCCTGCTGGGCAGCGAGCAGTTCGCCAATCACCTCCCGGTGCCGAAAGAGAAGGTGCAAGCGATGGTCAACCTCGACATGGTTGGCCGCATGAAGAACGACAAGCTCATCGTCTATGGCGTACTCACCGCCACCGAGATGAAGGGCATTGTTGACAGCGCGAATGTGGCGCCCAAGCTGAACATCGCCGCGGTGGGCGATGGCGAAGGGCCGAGCGATCACGCGGCGTTCTACCGCAAGGACCTCCCCGTGTTGCACCTCTTCACCGACTTGCACGACGACTACCATACCGCGGCCGACGTCGCCGAGAAGCTCAACATCGACGGCATCGTGCGCGTGGCCGATTTTACCGAGCGTGTCGTGCGCACGCTCGCGGATCGCCCGGCGCGGCTCACGTTCCAGCGCGTGCAGACCGCGGGTGCCAACCGCCCGTCAGAGCGGCAAGGCGGCGGCGCGTACTTCGGCAGCATTCCCGACATGGCGGCTGGTGACACCAAGGGCATGCCGCTCTCCGGCGTGCGCGCCGGCGGCCCCGCCGACAAGGCTGGGCTCAAGGCCGGCGACATCATCATCAAGTTCGGCGATAAGGCAATCACCAACATCTACGACTACACCGACGCACTCGGCGGCCATAAGCCGGGTGACATGGTCGACGTCGTGGCGCTGCGCGCCGGCAAGGAAGTCACGTTCAAGGTCGCATTGACCGCACGTCCCTAACCGTCTCACCCGCCCCCACATGAAGCCGATTCGATTCGTCGTCGCGCTGGCCGCACTCGTCACCGTGGCCGGCGCGCTTCGCGCCCAACAGACGTCCGCTCCGCAGGTCACCGTGCTCAAGGCGGCACGCTTGTGGGACGGCACCGGCAAAGGGATGATCGCCAACGGCGTGGTGGTCGTTGAAGGTGATCACATCGTCAACAGTGGCGCCGCTTCGTCGGTGAAGGTCCCGGCCGGCGCCAAGGTCATCGACTTGGGCGATGCCACCTTGCTGCCCGGATTCATCGACGCGCACGTGCATCTCACGGGCCGACAGCTCGAGGAGCCCGGTGCGCAGGAGCAGGTCACCAAGGATTTTCCGGGCATGGGCGCCATCCTCGGCGCGGCGCACGCGCGCAGCACGCTGATGGCCGGCTTCACGTCGGTGCGCGACGTCGGCGGCGATGAGTTCTATCCGATGGCGCTGCGCAAGGCGATTGATGAGGGGTTTGTCCCCGGGCCGCGCATGCAAGCCGCCGGCTACTCCATTGGCATCACCGGCGGTCACTGCGACGAAAGCGGCTACAAGCCGGGGCTGTTCGACGGGTCGCCCAAGACAGGAATCGCGGACGGCCCGGAGCAGGTACGGCAGGCCGTTCGCTACATGGCCAAGTACGGCGCCGACGTCATCAAGACGTGCGCCACCGGCGGCGTGCTCTCGGCGGGCGACGCGGTGGGCGTGCCGCAGTACACGTATGAGGAACTCAAGGCGATGGTCGATGAGGCCACCAAGCTCGAGCGCCACGTTGCCGCGCACGCCCATGGCACCGAAGGGATCAAGATCGCGGTGCGCGCCGGCGTCACGTCCATCGAGCACGGTTCGTTTCTCGATGACGAGGGCGCCCGCCTGATGGTGGAGCACGGCACGTATCTCGTCCCGACGATGATGGCCGGCGAGACGACGGAACGCGCGGCGAAGAGCGGGTTGCTCAAGGGACTGATGGCGGAGAAGGCGCTCGCCGCGGCCGCGGCCATGCGCTCGGCCACGCCGCGCGCCAAGAAGTACGGCGTGAAGATCGCCTTGGGCACCGACGCCGGCGTCGGCGCACACGGCAGGAATGCGCACGAGTTCTGGCTGCTCGTCAACTGGGGCGGGCTGTCGCCCGAGGAAGCGCTGACCGCCGGCACGCGTACGGCCGCGGAGCTGCTCGGCTGGAGCAAGCGCGTGGGCACGATCGAAGCCGGCAAGTGGGCCGACATCGTCGCGGTGCCTGGCGATCCGATCAAGGACATTTCCGCTACGGAACGCGTGGCGTTCGTGATGAAGGGTGGAGTGATATACAAGAACTGAGATTCAGGACAGGGATCACGGATTGCGATCGCGGATCACGATTCCGGAATCCGAAGGCGATCGCCATCGCTCTCCTCAATCCAAGTCCTCATTCGTAATCCGTGATCCCTGTCCTCAATGCCGTTTACCGTTTCGACTCCCGTCCCGCTCTACTGGACTGCGTACGGTCCCAAAGGGGGCGAACGCCTGCTCGTCCTGCACGGCGGCCCCGGCGCGCACCACGATTACCTGTTGCCGCAGATGCTCGACCTCGCGCGCGAGCGCGAGGTGGTCTTCTACGACCAGCGCGGTGGCGGGCAGTCGCGACACGACGACGACCGAGCGGTCATCACGTGGGAATCGCAGGTGCGCGAGATGGAAAGCGTGGTGCGCGAGCTCGCGCTCGAACCGCTGACGCTCGTCGGCTACTCGTGGGGCGGTCTCCTCGCGCTGCTCTACAGCGTACAGGCCGCGCACGGACACGCGGGGCCACCGCCGGCGCGTCTCGTCCTTATTGATCCGGCGCCGATCTCGCGCGCCTGGCGCGCCGAGTTCGACAGCGAGTTCACGCGCCGTCAGCAGTCACCAGCGGTGCAGGTGCTCCGCGCCGAGCTCGCCGCATCGGGTCTTCGTGAGTCGGACCCGGCGGCCTATCGCCAGCGCGCGTTCGAACTGAGCGTCGCCGGCTACTTCGCCGATCCGCGCGAGGCGCACGCGCTCACGCCCTTCCGCGTGACGGGCCGCGTGCAGCAGTCCATCTGGGACTCGCTGGGTGACTTTGACCTCGTCCCTGCCCTGCGTGACGTCCGTTGTCCCGCCCTCGTCGTACACGGAAAGGAGGATCCCATCCCCCTTGATTCCGCGCGTGCCGTAGCCGAAGCTCTTCAGGCAGAGTTGGTCATACTGGATGACTGCGGCCACGTGCCGTATGTTGAGCAACCACAGAAGCTCTTCGGCGCCATCCGCACGTTCCTCGACCGCACTTCGCCCACCCGCGCCTGACCGCATGAGCGCTTACGACGAAATCTCACAGCCGTACGTTGCCACGATCGAGACCGAGGGGAAGCGGTACACGGTCTCGGTGCGCATCACGTTTGACGGCATCGAGTATGTCGGCCGCCTCTGGTTCGCCGACGAGTCGTGGGATGACCTCGGCCTTCCCGACCGCGGCGCGCTGCCGGGGCGCACCAAGGACGAAGCGCTCGCGCTCGCCCGTCGCATTGGGCCCGACGAACTCGTGCGCCGGCATCGGCGCGCCCTCGCGGAAAAGCGCCGGTACCACGGCCTGCGAAAGGCGACCGACGAGATCCTCGCCAAGATCCGCTATCTCAATCAGGTGGCCATCTCCATGCGCGCCGGCTTGCTGGACGTCGAAGGCGCGGCGCAGGAGATCGACCTCACCGAGAAGCAGCTGCACGCCCTCATCGACCGGCTCGCCATTCACGCGGGGATCGAGGAATAAGCGGCCGTTCGCGTCGCCAACGGACCCCGGCGGACTCCGCCGGGGTTATTTTTTGAGGTTATGAGAAAGCCCGTCCACAAGCGCGCCTCGCGCCGTACGTCCGTGACCAAGCGTCCGGCTGCCAAGACTTCCCGCGCATCGGCACCGACGAAGCCCGCGGCAGCCAAGCGCGCACCGCGAGCCGGATTGTCGGGCGCCGTGCTCGCGGTGCACGCGCACGAGATCGAGCGCCGGCTGGCACTGCTCTATCCCGACGCGCACTGCGAGCTCGATTTCCGCTCTCCGTTCGAGCTGCTCTGCGCCACCATCCTCTCCGCGCAGTGCACCGACAAGCGCGTCAACCTCGTGACACCGGCGCTGTTTCGCCGCTGGCCGAATGCCAGCGCACTCGCCGCAGCGGACGCGCTCGATGTCGAGGACGTCATTCGCAGCACCGGTTTCTTTCGCAGCAAGGCCAAATCACTCATTGGCATGGCGCGCGCCCTGGTCGAGTCGCACCGCGGCGAGGTGCCGGAAGAAATGGACGCGCTCACGGCCCTCCCCGGCGTGGGACGCAAGACGGCCAATGTGCTCCTCGGCAACGCCTTTGCCCGCAATGAGGGTATCGTCGTCGATACGCACGTCGCGCGACTGGCGGCGCGTTTCGGCCTGACCCGCGAAACCGACGCGGTAAAGATCGAGCAGGCGCTCATGCCGCTCTTCAATCGCGACGGCTGGGCGCGCCTCTCGCACCTGCTCATCTGGCACGGTCGCCGCGTTTGCGACGCGCGTAAACCGCGCTGCGCCGAATGCACGCTTGCCGACATCTGTCCCTCGGCTGCCTCCTGATTCCCATCTTCCCCAACTCAGTCACGTGATCAACCGATTTTCCGCCGCGATTGCCGCGCTGCTGCTTGCCGCGTGCGCCGTTCCCAAGCCGGAGCCAGCGCCCGCGCCCGAACCGGTCTCGGCGCCGCTGGCGAACAGCGACCTGTGCTACCTGGTGCAGGCCGAAGCGGCCAAGCATCCCGACCTCAACGTCGACCGCGCGCCGGACGTCGTGAAGTACGATCCCGCACCGCTGCAGCGGCCCAAGGGCGGATACCCGCGCAACGTGATTCGCCGCGACGGCACCACGAAAGTGAAGGTCTCGGTCGTGGTCGACACCGTCGGCAAGGCCGACATGTCCACTTTTGCCGTGGTCGAGACCACGCATCCCTGGCTCTCCGACAACCTCAAGGGGCTCATCCCCAAGTGGACGTTCACGCCGGCGTACAAGAGCGGCTGTCGCGTGGCCGGACTCTGGGTCTTCACCGCGGCGCCAGGCGCGCCAAAGAAGCGGTAGCGCGTTTCCTCGCGGGCGACGACCCGACTATCTTTCTCTCTCAATCGACTTCCCCCTCCCGACTCTCCCATGAAGACCGCCACGTTCGAGACAAACCTCGGCACCATCGTCGCCGACTTGTATGACGACGCCGCGCCGATCGCGGTTGGCAATTTCGAGAAGCTGGCCAATGAAGGCTTCTACGACGGCGTGAAGTTCCATCGCGTGATCGCCGACTTCGTGGTTCAGGGCGGTGATCCGCTCTCCAAGGAGCTGCCCGACGGACATCCGCGCGTCGGCACTGGCGGCCCCGGATGGACCATCAAATGCGAGACGAAGGGCAATCCGCACAAGCACGCGGTGGGCGCGCTCTCCATGGCGCACGCCGGCAAGGACACCGGCGGCAGCCAGTTCTTCATGGTGCTCAGCGAGTCCAACACGCGGCATCTCAACGGCGTGCACACCGTCTTCGGCCAGATCACCAGCGGCCTCGACGTGATGAAGAAGATCAAGCAGAACGATTTCATGACCAAGGTGCGCGTCGCCTAGCGGCGAGCACGGCCGCGCCCCCCATCCCTCGAGGAGCCGCATGAGCGCCAGCACGCATCACCCTGAAGACCGCCGCGCCGCATTCACCGGACTCATTGTCGGCGCGGTTGCCCTCCTCATTCTCGTCTTTGCCATCGTCAAGCTCACGAACGCGAAGTACGCGTCGCACGAGAAGCCGGCGGCCGAAGCCGCCAAGTAGGCCGCCAAATGATGCAGACCGAGCGCTCCCCCGCCGCCCGCGTGGGAGCGCTTTCCATTTCCCGCGGCGCTATGGTGCTGCCCGCGCTGGCCATCGCCTCCCTCGTCGTCGGCGGCGTGGTGCGACTGGCGAACCCGGAGAATCCGTGGGTCTGGCGCACGTGGATGGCGGTGCTCGTCGCCGCCGGCGTGCCCGTGGTCGTGCGAACCACCCGCGGCCTGCTGAAGGGCAACTTCGCCGCCGACGTGGTCGCCACGCTCTCCATCCTTGGCGCCGTCGGGCTCGGACAGCCGGTCGCCGGGCTGGTCATCGTGCTCATGCAGACCGGCGGCGAATGGCTGGAGCACTACGCTGAAGGGCGTGCCTCCAACGCGGTGCGCGCGCTGGAAGAAGCCGCGCCGCGCACGGCGCACCGCCAGCGCGCCGATGGACAGCACGACGATATCGAAGTCTCGGAGATCGTCACCGGCGACCTGCTCCTCGTGCGGCCCGGCGAAATGCTTCCGGCAGACGGTGTCGTGGAACGAGGGCGGTCGCATCTCGATGTCTCGCGCCTGACCGGCGAAGCGCCGCCAGACCTGGTGCAGCACGGCAGCGACGTGCGCTCCGGCGCCGTGAATCTCGAAGGGGCAATAGTTGTGCGCGCAACGCGTCCGGCCAGCGAATCGCTGTACGCCCGCATCGTCGAGCTCGTGCGCACGGCGCAGTCCGAGAAGTCGCCCATTCAGCGCCTCGCCGACCGCTACGCCATTTGGTTCACGCCGCTCACCATCGCCGTCTGCGCGCTCGCCTGGTTTGCCACGCATGACGCGCTGCGCGTACTCGCCGTGCTCGTGGTCGCGACGCCGTGCCCGCTGCTTCTCGCCACCCCCGTGGCGATCATCGGCGGCATCAATCGGTGTGCACGGCATCAGGTGATCGTGCGCAGCGGCGGCGCGCTTGAGCGGCTGGCCAGCGTGGACACCGCCGTCTTCGACAAGACGGGGACGCTGACGATCGGACGCCCGGAGGTAGTGGCGGTGGATGCGCTGGCTCCGTGGACGGAAGCCACGATGCTGCGCCTCGCGGCGTCGGTGGAGATTGGCTCCGGCCACCATCTGGCGCGCAGCACGGTGGACGCCGCCGCCCGGCGTGGCATCGCACTTCCCACACCGGCGAATGTCGTCGACTCGCCCGGACTTGGCGTGCGGGGCACGGTGGACGGACAAGATGTGGCCGTCGGGGCGGCCGCTTGGCTGACGACGCTCTTTCCCGAGAAGCGACAACAGATCCTGGCCGCCCGGGGCGCCGGCATGCGTGGCGTGGTCGCCGTCGACGGCGAGATCGCCGGCGCCATTGAATACGCCGACCACGCGCGCGAGGGACTGCACGGCTTCTTCGACCGATTGCATCGGCTTGGACTGCGGCACCTCGTGCTCCTCTCGGGCGACCATCAGGCCAACGTCGACACCATTGCGCGCGCCGTTGGCATCGAAGACGCCCGCGGCGACCTGCTGCCGCAGCAGAAAGTGGAAGCGGTGCAGCAACTGATGCAGGCGGGACGCCGCGTGCTGATGGTCGGCGACGGCACCAACGACGCCCCCGCGCTCAGCGCCGCGACCGCGGGCATAGCGCTCGCCGCGCATGGCGGCGGCATTGCCGCCGAGGCCGCTGATGCGGTGATCCTGTGCGATGACCTGACGCGCGTGGCCGATGCCATTCGCGTTGGACGGTACGCGGTGTCCATCGCGCGGCAGAGCATTGTCGTCGGCCTTGGCCTCAGCGGACTGGCGATGGTGGCCGCGTCGTTCGGTTACTTCTCGCCGACGACCGGCGCGATGCTTCAGGAAGCGATCGATGTCGCGGTGATCCTGAACGCGGTGCGCGCGTCGTCAGAGTAGCGCTAATCGGTGCTGCGCGAACGACTTGCGACTTCGACTCGCGCTTTCCTGTACAGGGTGTCAGTGAAAACCCTACGCCCTGCGGGGAGTGCGCTGATTGTCGCGCACGGACCCGCTCTAGATAGTTGTCGCTTGCTCGACGCACTTCCAGAGCGTGTGCGCGTCCTTCCCACCCCTTCGGAGCAGCGATGAACGCTCGCCTCGACTCGTTCTCGTACGACGACGACATCGTACGGAAATTCCTGTGGGCCACGATGATCTGGGGCCTGGTCGGCTTCCTGGTCGGCCTCATCATCGCCGTTCAGCTGCCGTATCCCAGCGCGAACATCGCCCCGTATCTCACGTTCGGCCGACTGCGTCCGCTGCACACCAACGCGGTGATCTTTGCCTTCGCCGGTAATGCGTGGTTCACCGGCGCCTACTACTCGACGCAGCGCCTGCTGAAAGCGCGCATGTGGAGCGACGGGCTGAGCAAGTTCCACTTCTGGGGCTGGCAGGCGATCATCGTCTCGGCGGCGCTGACGCTGCCGTTTGGCATCACGCAGTCCAAGGAATACGCCGAGCTCGAGTGGCCCATCGACATCGCCATCGCGGTGGTGTGGGTTGCGTTCGCCATCAACTTCTTCGTGACGCTCACCAAGCGCCGCGAGCGCCACATCTATGTCGCGATCTGGTTCTACATCGCGTCGATCATCACCGTGGCGATCCTGCACATCTTCAACAACCTGTCGGTGCCGGCCGGCATGTGGAAGAGCTACAGCATCTACGCCGGCGTGCAGGACGCCTTCATGCAGTGGTGGTACGGGCACAACGCCGTCGCATTCTTTCTGACGACGCCGTTCCTCGGGCTGATGTACTACTTCATGCCCAAGGCGGCCGACCGGCCAGTCTTCAGCTATAAACTGTCGATCCTGCACTTCTGGACACTCGTCTTCCTGTACATCTGGGCCGGCCCGCACCACCTGCACTACACGGCGCTCCCTGACTGGGCATCGACCCTGGGCATGCTCTTCTCGGTGATGCTGTGGATGCCGAGCTGGGGCGGCATGGTGAACGGCCTGCTCACGCTGCGCGGTGCGTGGCACAAGGTGACTGAAGACCCGATTCTCAAGTTCTTCGTGGTCGCCGTCACCGCCTACGGCATGTCGACGTTCGAGGGCCCGATGCTCTCGATCAAGAGCGTGAATGCGCTGGCGCACTACACCGACTGGATCATCGCGCATGTGCACACCGGTGCGCTCGGCTGGAACGGTTTCTTGACGTTCGGCATGGTGTACTGGCTGGTCCCGCGGCTCTTCCAGACGGAGATGTACAGCAAGAAGCTCGTGAACCTGCATTTCTGGCTGGCGACGTTCGGCATCCTGCTCTACGTGGTGGCCATCTACTCGGCCGGCGCCACGCAGGGGCTGATGTGGCGCGCGTTCGACGAGACGGGGCGGCTGCAGTACCCCGACTTCGTCGAAACGGTGATGCGCCTCATGCCGATGTACTGGGTGCGCGTCGTGGGCGGCCTGCTCTACATCTCGGGCATGGTGCTGGGCATCTACAACATCTTCAAGACGTGGGCGAACCGTCCGGCGGCGTATGTGGTACCCGTGATTCAGGCCGCGCCGCTCGAGCCGAACTACACCGATGCGCACGCCGCCGCGTCCGGCGGTCTGTGGGCGCGCTTCAGCTCGGCCCGCTGGCACCGCCGCTGGGAAGGCATGCCGCTGTTCTTCAGCGTGATGACTGCCGTCGCGGTGATCGTGGCGTCGCTCTTCGAGATCATTCCGACGTTCCTCATCAAGTCGAACGTCCCGACGATCGCCAGCGTCAAGCCGTACACGCCGCTCGAGCTCGCGGGGCGCGACATCTACCAGCGCGAGGGCTGCTTCAACTGCCACTCGCAGATGATCCGTCCGCTCACGTACGAGACCGAGCGCTACGGCGATTACTCCAAGCCCGGCGAGTCGGTGTACGACCATCCGTTCCTGTGGGGCTCGCGCCGCATCGGGCCGGACCTCGCGCGCGTGGGCGGCAAGTATCCCGACCTGTGGCACGTGCGGCATATGTACAATCCGCGCGAAGTCACGCAGAAGTCGATCATGCCGGCGTATCCGAAGCTGCAGACCAACCTCATCGACTTCCCCACCATCCAGAAGCACGTCGATGCGATGGCGATGCTGGGCGTGCCATACGGCGACGCCATCAACCGGGCGCCCGAGATGGCCAAGGCGCAGGCCGCGCAGATCGCGGCGTCCATTGAAGCCGCCGGCGGCCCGAAGGGACTGGCTGACAAGGAAATCGTGGCGCTGACGGCGTATTTGCAGCGCCTCGGCCGCGACATCAAGAACGCGCCGGCGGGTACGGTGCAGCAGCCGCCGGCGGCGCCGGCGGCCAAGCCGGTGGCGCTCGCCGCGCCGTCCGCGCCACCTGGGGGCCGCTGATGAAGCTCTCCGACATCATGGGCGCGGCGAACCTCTCGGTGTACGCCGAGATCGCGATGATCCTGTTCATCGCGGCGTTCGTTGTGATTGTGATCAAGACCTTCGCTCCCGGCCGGCAGAAGACGTTTGATGCCGCCAGCCGGATGCCACTCGACGACGAACATCCTCAGACGCCGCGCTGATCACGCGCTGGGCGCACCGGAGCGCATATGGCTGACAACGACAACGACCATCTACTCGACCACTCGTACGACGGCATTCAGGAGTATGACAATCCGTTGCCGACGTGGTGGAAGCTCATTTTCTACGCCTCCATCCTCGTGGTACCGCTCTATTTGTGGGACCCGCTGGGGATCGGCGTCGGCCCGGGAAAGGAGAAGGCGTACCAGCAGGAGCTTGCGGCGTTCAATGCGGCGCACCCGAAGGCCGCGGCCAGTTACACGGATGATCAGGTGGCCGCGTTCGCCAAGAACCCGGCGAAAGTGGAAGCGGGGAAGGTCGTGTACACCACGTATTGCGTGCCCTGCCATCGGCCTGATGGCGGCGGCATCATTGGCCCCAACCTGACGGACGACTTCTGGATTCACGGTGGCCGGCCCACCGAGATCATGAAGACGGTCACGGAAGGCGTGCTCGCCAAGGGCATGCCGAACTGGGGCAAGATGCTGAAGCAGGAGCAGGTAGAAGATGCGGTGGCGTACGTGCAGACGCTCCACGGCACTAATCCGGCGAACCCCAAGGAACCGCAAGGCACCAAGTATCCGTCCGATTCCGCGGCCGCCCCGGCAGCCGCGGCTCCGGCTCCAACGAAGAAGGGGAAGTGAACCCGCGCTGAGGACGCGCGGATGCTCCGCGCGTCCGTTCAATTCCTCATGCCCCCCAGCTTCACCCAGAGTTGACCATGTCTGCCCCGGTCGCACCCGTTGCACCGGGTCGGGTTCTCCCGACCCTCAATGAAGACGGCACCCGACGCTGGCTTCGCCCCAAACCGTCCAGCGGCCAGTGGCTCAGCCGACGGACGATTGTGGCGTGGGTGCTCATCGTCATTTATCTCGCCATTCCCCACGTGTTCGTTGACGGGAAGCCGGCGATTCTGCTCGACCTCCAACGCCGCGAGTTCACCTTCGTCGGCACGACGTTCCTGCCGACGGACACGCTGCTGCTGATGCTGCTCGCCATCAGCGTCGTAATCGCGATCTTCCTCGCGTCGGCGCTGGCCGGACGCGTCTGGTGCGGCTGGGCGTGCCCGCAGACGGTGTACATGGAGTTCGTCTTCCGTCCCATCGAGCGGTTCTTCGAGGGCGGCGCGCGCGGTTCGCTGCAGATCGACCAGGCGAACCGCGCCTTTCATCCGCGCCGATTCGCGAAGCACGTCACGTATCTCGTGATCGGCTCGTTCCTCGCGCACACCTTCCTCGGCTATTTCGTCGGGTGGGACCAGGTCGTGCACTGGGTGTTTGGCAGTCCCAAGGCGCATCCCGTGGGCTTCACGATCGTCACCATCACGACGATCGCCATCATGCTCGACTTCGTGTACTTCCGCGAGCAGGTGTGCATGGTCGCGTGCCCATACGGCCGCTGGCAGTCGGCGCTGCTCGACACGGATTCGCTGATCGTTGCCTACGACTACAATCGCGGCGAGCCGCGCGGCCTCGGCAAGGATCGCACCGGCAAGGGTGACTGCGTGGCCTGCCAGGCGTGCGTCACGACGTGCCCCACGGGCATCGACATTCGCAATGGCCTGCAAATGGAGTGCATCCATTGCACGCAGTGCATCGACGCCTGCGACGCGGTGATGCGCAAGGTCGGCAAACCCGAAGGACTCATTCGCTACACGTCGCTCGCCGCGCTCAAGGGACAGGGCAAGCACTTCCTGCGCGTGCGCACCGTGCTGTACCCCATCGCGTTTGCCGGCGTCTTCGGCACGTTCCTCTACCAGCTCGAGTTCAAGGACGCGGCCGACATCACGCTGCTGGGCGCGGCCGGCGCACCGTTCGTCGTGCAGCCCGATGGACACGTCACCAACCAGCTGCGCGTCCGCATCGCCAATCGCTCGGGCATCGCGCACGCCTACGCCGTCGACGTGACGGGCACGGACAGCCTGCAGGTGATCGCGCCAATGAACCCGCTGCCCGTGCAGCCCGGCCGCACCGAGACGATGCCGCTGTTCGTGACGCTTCCGCACGATGCCTTTGTGGAAGGCGTGCGCACCGTCACCGTGCGGGTGACAGACGGCGGCAAGTACGCCGGCGCCTTCCCCTACCGGCTCGCGGGCCCCATACGAGACAAGGACGACGAGAACGAGCACAAGAACGAACGCGACAGCGGGAAGCGGCAGTGAAGAAGGGCATGCAGTGGCCCATCGGCGTCGTCGTCGTGCTCGTGCTGACCGTCGCGGCCAACATCTACGTCGCCGTGCGCGCCAACGACGATCCGTCGGTGCACGTCGAGAGCGACTACTACCAGAAGGCCGTGCGGTTCGACGCCGATCTTGCGCTGCGTCGCCGCAGTGAGCGGCTGGGCTGGCATGTGTCGCTCGCGGCAACGCGCACCACCGCCGGCGAAGCCACGGTGATCGCCGCGCTCGTCGACTCGGTTGGTGCGCCCGTGCAGGGCGCCGTTGTACGATTCACGGCGCGCGCGGTGGCTCGCGCCAACGACTCCTTCACCGCGACCGCGCATCCAGACAGCGGCCGCTACGTCGCGACGATGCCCATGGGACGCCGCGGCTTGTGGGACGTGGACATCGAGGCCGTGCGCGGCGGAGAGCGGTTCGTCGCGGCCCAACGCCTCGACCTGCCGGACGTGCGGTAATGTTCGCGCTCGTCGGCGCCGTGTTCGTGGCAAGCCTGCTCGGCTCGGCCCACTGCGCGGGCATGTGCGGTCCGTTCGTCTGCTTCTATGCCGGCGCCGACGCGCGCTCCAGTGCGTGGGGCCATGCAGCCTACAACGGCGGCCGGCTCCTCTCGTACTGGTTGCTCGGCGCGATGGCCGGCGCGCTTGGCGCCGGCGTGGAGCAGGTTGGCATCGGCGTGGGCGTGGCGCGCGCATCGGGAGCGCTTGCCGGCGTGCTGATGATCGTGTGGGGCGCCGTGACGCTGCTCGCCCTGCGCGGCGTCGCCATTCCCACGCCCGCGCCCATTGCCGGCGTGCAGCGCTGGATGGCGGCGCGGCTGCGCGACGTGCGCAACTTGCCGCCGGTCGCGCGCGCACTCACGGTGGGCCTGCTCACCACGCTGATGCCGTGCGGGTGGCTCTATGCGTTTGTGCTCACCGCCGCCGGCACCGGCAGCGTGGGCGGCGCCATGATCGTGATGACCGTCTTCTGGGCCGGCACGCTGCCGATGATGCTCGCCATCGGCGTCAGCGTGCGCCGCGTCGCGGGTCCCCTGCGCGACCGACTGCCCGTGATCAGCGCGTTGACGCTCGTGGTGATCGGCATTCTCTCGTTGAGCGGCCGAGCGCGTCTGGATCCCTCGATGGTCGCCGCGCACGCGCGGCGCATGATGCCCGCCTCGTTGCAACCGGCGGCTGCGCCCCTGAACACGCCAACCGTCAGCCCCCCCGATGAGCATCGTCACTGACGCCAAGGGCGTGAACGCACCGGCGCTGGTGCCGTGCGCGCACTGCGCACTCGATGTGCCGGCCGGGCTCATCGACGCAGGCGCGGAGCGGCAGTTCTGCTGTACGGGATGCCGCACGGCGTACGCCATCCTGCACGAACACGGCCTCGGGCAGTACTACGCGTTCGGTGAGAAGCGCGACACGCCAGTGCGGCCAACGGGCAAGAAATACGAAGAGTTCGATCACGAGGCGTTCCATTCGCTGTATGTGAAGCCGCTCAAGGGCGGACTGTGCACCGCCGAGCTCTACCTCGAAGGCGTGCACTGTTCATCGTGCGTCTGGCTGGTGGAGCGCGTGCCGCTGCTCCTCACCGGCGTCGTGCGCGCCGAGCTCGACATCCGCCGTTCACGCGCGCATGTCGAGTGGGACCCGGCCGTCGTCACGCTCTCGGCCATTGCGCAGCAGCTCGACGTGCTCGGCTACGCACCGCATCCGTACCGTGGGGTTGCCGCCGAGACGATGCGCCGCAAGGAAGACCGCGCGATGCTCATGCGCATCGGCATCGCGGGAGCGCTGGCCGCCAACATCATGCTGCTGGCGCTGGCACTATACAGCGGGTGGTTCAGCGGCATGGAAGCGGAGTACGAGCGCTACTTCCGCTTCATCTCACTGATGCTGACCATCCCGTCGCTCTTCGGGCCGGGCTGGCTATTCTTTCAGGGCGCGCTCGCTTCGCTGCGCACGCGGCGGCTGCACATCGACCTGCCCATCGCCATCGCGCTCGCGGCGGGCTTTGCGCGCGGCGCGGTCAACACCGTCAGCGGCAGCGGTCCGATCTATTTTGACGCCGTCGGCACGCTGGTCTTCCTGCTGCTGAGCGGCCGCTTTCTGCAGAACCGCGGCCAGCGCGCTGCCGCCGACGCCGCCGAACTGCTCGGTTCGCTCGCACCCGATGCGGCGCGTGTGGTGGATGACGCCAGCGAGCGCGAGGTGCCCGTGGAGGCGCTCCTCCCCGGCATGGTGATGCTGGTGCGCTCGGGCGAAACGTTCGCCGCTGACGGCGACGTCGTCGACGGTCGCTCGGCGGTGGATTGCTCGCTGCTCACGGGCGAGCCGCGCCCCGAGGCGGTTGATGTTGGGTCGCACGTGTTTGCCGGCACCGTGAATCTCACGGGCCAAGTGCGGGTGAAGGTCACGCAGGCTGGCGAGATGAGCCGCTTGGGGGCGCTGCTGCGCCGAATGGAAGAAAGCGCGCGCCGCCGTGCCCCGGTGGTACAGCTCGCCAACTCGATTGCCGGGTGGTTTGTCGCCGCGGTGCTCGTGGTGGCCGTCGCCACGTATGTCTACGGGCTGCGGCACGACCCCGCGCGTGCGCTCGACAACGCCATCGCACTGCTCGTGGTCACCTGCCCCTGCGCGCTTGGTCTCGCGACGCCGCTCGCCATCACGGTTGGCATTGGTCGCGCCGCTAAGGGCGGCATTCTCATCAAGGGCGGCGATGCGATTGAGGCGCTCAACCGACCGGGGCTGATTCTGCTCGACAAGACCGGCACCGTCACCGAGGGGCGCGTGCGACTGGTACGCTGGGAAGGATTGGACGCCGCCAAGCCGCTCGTCGCGGCGCTCGAGCGCGAGAGCAGTCACCCGATTGCCATCGCCGTGCAGCAGGCGTGGCCCGTGGTCGAAGTGCTCGATGCGTCCGACGTGCATCAAACCGTCGGTGGCGGCATTGAAGGAACGGTCGGCAGCCGCCATGTGGTTGTCGGCGCGCCGACGTTCGTCGCGCGACGCACCGGTGCGGCGGCCGACGCACCCGACGTGCGCATCGAAGCGTTCGCCGAGGAAGGACTCACGCCCGTGTGGGTGGCGGTGGATGGCGCGGTCGTCGCGCGCGCCGGTTTCGGCGATCCGCTGCGCGCCGACGCACTTCCATCGCTCAATCGATTGCGTTCGCTCGGCTGGCGCGTGGCGCTGCTCAGCGGCGACCATCCGGCCGTGGTGCGCAGCACGGCGCGGCGGCTCGGCATCGATCTCGCCGACGCGATTGGCGGCGCTTCGCCCGAGGACAAGCTGCGCCGGGTCGAGGACGCGCGTACGCGCGGCACGGTGCTGATGGTTGGTGATGGCGTGAATGACGCCGCGGCCATCGCGGCCGCTACCGTCGGCGTGGGCGTGCACGGCGGCGCCGAGGCATCGATGAACGCGGCGGATGTGTACCTGTCACGCCCCGGGCTCGCGCCGCTGGTGGAACTGGTGGAGGGCGCACACCGCACGATGCTGGTAATTCGCAACAACATCATCTTCTCCGTCGCCTACAACTGCCTTGGCGCCACGCTCGCCTTGCTGGGCATGCTTGATCCGCTCATCGCGGCGGTGCTGATGCCCATGAGTTCGCTCAGCGTCGTTCTGACCAGCTGGCGCAGTCGGACCTTTGATGCGGTTGCGCCCGTGGCCGCCCGCGTGCATTCATCGGGCGTCGTCCAAGAGGAGCCGGCCGCGTGAGCATCATGTACGTCATTCTGCCCGTGGCGCTGATCGTGGTGTTCGCCGCGGTCATCGCGTTCGTGTGGGCGGCGCGGCGCGGGCAGTTCGATGATCTCGACACGCCGGCCATGCGCGCGTTGCATGATGACGTCGGGGAGAAGCAACCTCCCGAAGTACCCTAAGCGGACTTCGCGCGTCGCCGCGGGGGCGTGCGTACGGCGCCTGGGCGGTGTGTCATCTGGTCGCTCCGGCCACCGGCAGGCTCACGCGGAACCGTGTCTGCCCCGGGCGCGAGACAACCTCCACCTCGCCGTCATGGTGCTGAAGGATGCGCCGCACGATGTCGAGGCCGAGCCCCGTTCCCTTCCCCACGTCCTTGGTTGTAAAGAATGGATCGAAAATTCGGTCCACGACGGCCTCGGGAATGCCGGCGCCGTCATCGGTGATGTCCACGATCACACGTTCGCGTTCGTGCCTGGCCGACACGCTGACGTGGCCACCGGCGGCCACGGCGTCAATCGCGTTGTCGATGAGGTTCATCCATACCTGGTTTAGTTCAGCGCCCACCGCAAACGCGCATGGCAGGTCGTCGGCAAAGGAGAGCGCCACCTCGACTCCCTTCTGCCGCAGTTTCGAGGCCAACATCGTAAATGTGTCGTTGACGCCCTTCCGCACATCCACACTCTCTGGCGTCCGCGCACGATCCATGAAGGTGAAGCCCTTCACGCTGTTGACGAGGTCGTAGATGCGTGACGCCGCCGTCTCGATCTCCGACGTCAGCGCGCGCACCGAGCAACCCGCTGCAATCCAGCAGACCGTGGCGTCGAGCGACTCCTGCGGAACCGCGTTGGCGAGTGCGCCGAGCTCCGCGGTGGTCACGCCGGTCTCGGCGAGTGGCGCCGCACACTCCTCGTCGATACCGTGTGCGGCGAGCCAGTCGGTGAGCGCATCCTCGCGGTCCGCCAGCGCGATGGGCGAACGCATCTCGGCCGTCAGGTGCCCCGAACAAAAGGCCTGCACCCGGTTGATCTCGGCCCACTGCGCGTCAGTGAGTCGCGCGGCGCCGATGGCCATCGCGGCTTTTTCCGCGCCCGCCAGACTCTTCGCGAGCAGCTTGGAACTCCGGACCACGGCGGATGCTGGATTGTTCAGCTCGTGCGCCAGCCCCGCGGCCAGCTTGCCCAGCGACGTCAGCTTTTCGTCGTGCAGGTCGCTGATCTTGAACTGGCGCGCGCGGTCGAGCATGGCGTGCACCATCTCCGCGGTGCAGGCCGGGCACTCATGGGTCAGCTCCTGGAGAAACTCGTCCGGGATTGCGAGGTACTCGACATCTTCCTCCACGACGACGTCGCCGGGCGGGCCGCCCATCCGCGAATACGGCAAGTGCCCGCTCAGGTCACCAGCGCCGAACTCAAACACCTTGTGCGAGCCGGCACCGCGGTCGTGCCGTACGGTCATCCGGCCCGTGAACACGATGAAGGCGTCCGGCACCAATACGCCCTTTGGCGCGACGACCTCCCCGATCGCCGCGCACCGGAATTCGCCGTGCGCCACGAGCCACTCATGTTCGTGGACGGGTATCGACCCGAGCGCGCGATGCTGTGCGAGGAGCGCCATCAGCCCGGCTTTCGTGGGAGCCATCGCTACACCGTCCGCAGGTAGCGGTGCACTGAGTAGATCGCGGCGGAGCCCTCGCCCACGGCCGCCGCCACGCGGCGATTGGCACCTGAGCGCACGTCCCCCGCGGCGAAGACGCCGGGAATGTTCGTCTCGAACGCGTACGGTTCGCGCGCCAGGCCCCAGCCGCGCGGCCGGCCGTGCTCGAGCGAGAGGTCCGAGCCGGTCACGAGGAATCCCGCGCTGTCGAGCTCCAGCACGCTCGCAAATTCCTCCGTGTGCGGTCTCACGCCGATGAAGATGAACATCGCCGCGGAGGGAATCGCGCGCGTCTCGCCGGTCTTCACCTCCTTCGCCGTGACCAGCTCCAGCGCGCGCTCACCCGCAACAGCGCTCACTTCCACGCCCGTGACCACTTCGATGTTCGGCGCCGCGCGAATGCGGTCCACCAGGTATTGCGACATCATCGGCAACAGGTCGCCGGCGCGGACGAGCATCGTCACCTTCCGCGCGTAGCGCGAGAAGAAGAGCGCGCCTTGGCCTGCCGAGTTGGCGCCGCCGACAATGCAGATGTCCTTCGCGCGATAGCGCGCCGCCTCCGACATCGCTGCGCCATAGTACACACCCTGACCCTGCAGCACCTCGAGGCCCGGCACGTTCAACGTGCGCGCGGCCATTCCGGTCGTGATCAGCACGCAGTACGCGTTGAGCTCCGTGCCGTCGGCGAGCGTCACCACGCGGTACGGATCCTCGCGTCGGATGCTCGTGACTGCCTGTCCTGCGAGCACCTCGGCGCCGAATCGTCGGGCCTGGGCGGTGGCGCGGCTGGCGAGGTCGGCGCCGGTCACGCCGGAAGGAAAGCCGAGATAATTTTCGATCAGCGAGCTGGTACCGGCCTGCCCTCCGGTGGCGTGCGATTCGACGATCACCATCCGGAGCCCCTCGGACGCGCCGTACACCGCGTTCGCGAGTCCCGCCGGTCCGCCACCGACGACAATCACGTCGTAGAACGGCCGGGTGGCCTGCGTCTGGAGACCCGACTTCGCTGCGAGGGCCGTGTGAGTCGGCGCCACCAGGTGCGTGCCGTCGGGGAAGACGATGATCGGGAGGTGCGTCAGGTCGCCCGTGAGCTGCTCTGCCAGCGCTCGCGCCTGCTCGTCGCGGTCGAGGTCGACCCACTGGTACGGCACGCGGTTGTGCGAGAGGAACTCCTTCGCCTCGAACGACGCCGCGGACCATTCGGAACCCATCACGCGGATGCCGTCGAACGACGGCTGCACGCGCGCGCGCCACTCACCGAGCAGGTCATCGAGCACCGGGTAGAGCCGCTGCTCCGGCGGGTCCCACGGCTTCATCAGATAGTGGTCGAGGCCGATCTGGTTGATTCCAGCGATCGCGACGTCCGTGTCGGCGTAGGCCGTGAGGAGCACGCGGCGCGATTCCGGGTGGAGCGAGGTCACTTGAGCGAGCAGCTCGAGGCCCGTCATCTCCGGCATCCGTTGATCCACGAGGAAGAGCGCGACCTGCGCGTTGCGCGCCGCGAGTTCCTTTGCCGTCTGCAGTCCCGCGGCAGGCGAGTCGGCCTTCATCACGCGGTAGTCGGCACGGTAGCGCTGGCGCAGGTCGCGCTCGATCGCGCCGAGCACGGCGGCATCGTCGTCAACGGCGAGGATGACGGGCTTCGGCATCGGCGCGACCTAGCCCTTGTGCGCGGCGATGGCCGCTTCCTGGACCTTGCCCTGCTCGTCGAGGGTGAATCGATTGAGTTGGATGACCTGCGCCTGCGCGCGAAACTCCATCGGCACGATGTTGAGGGCGTCGTGCCTGTTGTCGAAATCCATCGCGATCCACGACTTGTGGACGCCGTCCTTGCAGCCCCAGTCAGCGTGCGTGAGGAAGTGCGAGCCAGTGCGGAGCAAGGCCTGAACGGCCTTGGTACAGGCAAGCGGAGTGGGCTCGTGGGGAACTTCGACCAGGAAGCGTGGCATCGTCGGGGGGCCGGGGGGGGTCGGGCAATTGTATAGCAGTCGGACTCGAGTGCGAAAGGGCGGTGCGCAGACGTTGGGCGCGGTGCGCAGCCGCCCGACTCGACGCCTTGTGGTCGAGTCGGGCGCGGCGTGCTACCTCCCGTCAGCGCATCACGGCACCACTGGCGCCACACCGCCAATCACATTTGGCACATTCTTTTGGCGCAGCATCGCATTGAATGCCGTGAGGTCTCCTCCGAGCAGTGCCTCGATGATCGCCACGTTCGCCCTTACTTGCTCCTTCAGCAGCACCTGCACTTCCGTCTGCTGCGTGGTCGGACGGAAATCGCTGCCGGCAAGACCGTTGGCCAGGTACGACAGATTGGCGAGCAACGCCGCCGCAAACCGGACGCCGTCCTGGCCGTTGCCGGTTTGCCGTAGATCGACCAACGGCATCTCCGCGTCGGCCAGCTTGGTGCCCAGCACGTCGGCGGCGCGCCTGACGTCGCCGTCGTTGCTCACACGCCGCAGCGCCTCAAGCTGCGCACGCACGACTTCGGCGCGCCCGACGGCGGCCGCACCCGCATTCATATCCGCGCGGATCACTTCGAGCATCCGCGTTTGCTCGGCGATTTCCGCCTCGCTTCCGCCCGAGTTCGGGTCCTTGCGCACCTCAAGCGGACGCGTCTGCACGATATCCCCGGCCGTCAGCTTCACCGTGTACGTGCCGGGCGGCATCAGAACCGACACGCGTGCCGTGCTCGGCGCGACGCGTCCGTCGGGGCCGGCCGCGATGTACGGTGCATACATCGGACTCGTGAAGAGCCGCGTCTCCACGCTCGGTTCGTCGCGCAAATCCCACGTGACCCGGTTGATACCGGCCGTGTTGGTGCCGCGCAGCGTGCGCACCAAGCGGCCCTGCGCGTCGGAAATCGTGAGCACCGGCGTCTTCTCGGCGGGCGACTTCAGCCAGTAGTTGATGCTCGCTCCGTACGCCGGATCATCGCCCGTTGTCGGATCGTCGTAGGAACTCGATGGCGCGGTGATGGGACGGAACCGGTATGCCGCGCGCAGGGTGAACAGGTGCGCCGCCGCTTGCCTGACGTCCGGCGTCAACTGCTGCAGAGGTCCGATGTCATCGAGGATGTAGAAGCCGCGTCCGTAGGTGGAAATCACGAGATCGTTGAAGTGCTCCTGCACGACGATCCCGGAGACCGGCGCTTGCGGCAGGTCGTTCTGCAGCGGCAGCCAGCTGTCGCCGGCATCGAAGGAGACGTAGATGGAGTTCTCGGTGCCGAGGTAGAGCAGGCCGCGCCGCACCGGATCCTCGTAGATGACCTTGGCGTAGCTGAGATTGTTGCGCGGCAAGCCGTTGGTGATCGCCTTCCACGTCTTGCCGTAATCGGTGGTTCGGTAGACGAACGGATCGCGGCTGTTCATCTGATGGAAGTCCACCGTGAGATACGCGGTGGCCGCGTCGTACCGAGAGGGCGCGATGCTCCGCACCGAGCCCCAGGCCGGGAGGTTCGGAATGTTGGCCGTGACGTTCGTCCACGTCGTCCCCGTGTCGCGTGACACGTGCACGAGCCCGTCGTTCGTTCCAACCCAGATCAGCCCGCGCTCCTTGGCCGACTCCGCGATCGAGTAGACGACGCCGGCGTACTCCACGCCGATGTTGTCCGGCGTGAGTCCGCCCGAGCTGCCCATCTTGCTGCGGTCATTGAGCGTGAGGTCGGGGCTGATTACCTGCCACGTCTGCCCACCGTCACGCGTGCGGTGCACGTGCTGGCTGCCCACATAGATGGTGTTGTGGTCCCATGGGGAGATCTGCAACGGAGAGTCCCACACAAACCGGTACTTCACGCCGGCTGCCGGCCCGTTGGACTGCTTGGGCCAGATCTCGACCGTGCGGAACTGCCGGCGGTTCTCCTCGAAGCGGACGACGATGCCGCCCACCATGCCCGATCCGGACGCGGTGGACCAGATGAGGTTCGCGTCGGTGGGATCCGGCGTCGCCCAGCCGCTCTCGCCGCCGCCCACCGAGTGCCACATGCCGCGCACGATGCGCCCGTTCTGCAGGCGACCGTTGCTCGGGCCGCGATACGTTGGTTCGTCCTGCTTGTTTCCGAGGACGTTGTACGGGATCATGTTGTCCACGGTCACGTGGTAGATCTGCGCGTTGAGCAGTCGCTGACGGTACCACGTCTTGCCGCGGTTCTGCGAGATGGACAGTCCCTGGTCGTGCGCCACGATCATGCGGTTCGCGTTCGTCGGGTCGATCCACATGTCGTGATGGTCGCCGCCCGGCGCCTGGCCGCGCTGCAACACGTTGATCGTGCGTCCGCCATCGATGGTCTTGGAGAAGGACGCGGTGAGGAAGTACGCCTCGTCTTCGTCGTCCGTCGCCACCGCCATGCGAGAGTAGTAATGCGCGCGCCCCATCACGTTGCGGTCGCGGCTCACCATGCTCCACTGCCGGCCGCCATCGTCGGAGCGCCAGAGCTGCCCGTTCTCCGTGGGCTCGCCGTTCCACGGGATGCCGTCGCCCGTTTCGATCATCGCGTAGACGCGCTGCGGATTGGAGTTCGCGATGCCGAGCGACACCTTGCCCACCGATTTCACGGGCAAGCCATTGCCCTTGAGCCGCGTCCAGGTGAGGCCGCCGTCGCGGGAGACGAACAACCCGCTGCCCGGACCGCCGCTCGTGCGGCCCCACGTGTGGATTTCGAGCTGCCACATCCCCGCGAAGATGACGCGCGGATTCGACGGATCCATCGCGAGGTCCGAGCAGCCCGTGTTTTCGTCAACGAAGAGCACGCGGGTCCACGTCACGCCGCCATCGGCGGTGCGGTAGACGCCGCGTTCCTGCTGCGGACCGTAGGCGTGGCCCAGCGCGCAGGCGAGGACAATGTTGGGATCCTGCGGATGGATCACCACGCGCCCGATGCGCGCCGTCTTCTCGAGCCCCATCAGTTGCCACGTCTCGCCCGCGTCGAGCGAGCGGTAGATCCCCTGCCCCACCGAGATGTGACTGCGGATGTGGGCCTCGCCGGTGCCGACCCACACCACATTCCGGTCAGAGCGCGCCACGGCGATGGCGCCGATGCTCTGCACGGGCTGCGCGTCGAACATGGGCCGCCAGTTCGTGCCGCCATCGGTCGTCTTCCACACGCCGCCCGACGCGGCGCCGACGTAGTAGGTCAGAGGATCGCCCGGAATGCCGACGGCCGTCGAGAACCGGTTGCCCTCGGGCCCGATGGTGCGCCAGTGGAGATCCTTCCACGCGTCGGCGGCGGACTGATCCGCGGCCGGTGCCGGTGCAGGCAGGCGCTTGGCGGCCTGCGCCTGCACGGACAGAGAACGCGCCGCGAACGCAAGCAGCGCCGCGGCGATGAGTGAATGCGTGCGATAGGTCATGGCGATCCCGGCAGGGGTGACCGGGAGAATCTGCCAGCGACGGGAGCGCGCGGTAAGACCGTGGTTGCCTTTACGGCTTGACCTCCGCGCTCAGCACCTGCACCTGGATGCTGCTGTTTCGATAGACCGTCTGCGTCGCCTTCACAAAATCCTTGTCGTCGGCCGTGAAGATGTTCGGCACGAACTTCTGCGGGTTGCGGTCGAAGATCGGAAACATCGAACTCTGCACCTGCACCATGATGCGGTGTCCCTTCTTGAACGTGTGCAGCACGTCCTGAAGCGCCAGCGGCACGTCCGTCACTTTGCCGGGCACCATCGGCGCGGGCGCGTCGAAGCCGTCGCGCCAGCGCGCGCGCATGATCTCGCTGCGTACCATCTGCTGATAGCCGGCCAGATGGATGTTCTTGTTCGGCATGTATGGATGATCGGGCTGGTTGGACGGATACACATCCACGAGCTTGACGACGAAATCCGCATCGGTGCCCGACGTTGCCACCTTCAGCTTGATCTTGATCTCGCCGCCCAACGTCACGTCCGCGGCGAGCGGCTCCGTTTCGTACGTGAGCACGTCGGGGCGCGTGCTGAAGCAGCGCTGGTCGTCGCTCATGTACTGGTACATCGTGAAGCCTTCGATGCTCGGCCCCACGCAGCGCCCGGGCACGGGCTTGGCCGGATCGCTGACGTAGGCATCGCTGCCGGGCTGCGGCGCGCCATCGATCGCCAGCTTGCCGCCGGACTGGAACGTCAGCGATTTCCACTGCGCGTTGTCCGCCGGCCATTTCGCAAAGCGCACCCACTCCTTCTTCCCCGTGTCGAACATGTACGCCTCGGGGAGTCCGGTCTTGCCGTCACCCGGGCCTTTCAGAAAGTGCTGGAAAAACGGCGTCTCGATGTCGCGCTGGAACTTCGTCTCGAGTGAATCGCCGAACCAGATGTCGCCGTGCAGCGTGTGCACCACGTCCTGCGCCGCCCATCCGCCGTGGCGGAAGGGGCCCATGACGATCGTGTTGTAGATGCCGGGGTTCTTCTGCTCGATGGTCTGATAGACCTTGAGCGGCCCGTAGAGATCTTCGGCGTCAAACCAGCCGCCGACGGCCATCACCGCCGTCTTCACGTTGCTCAGGTGCGGCGCAATCGCGCGGTCCTTCCAGTGCTTGTCGTAGTTGGGGTGCGCGACCAGCTCCTGCCAGAAGTAATTGTCCTTGTAGTAGCGCTCGGTGGTGTGCTTGAGCGCGCCAAGCCGCAGCTGAAAATCGTAGTCCGCGGGCAGTCCGTCCTGAATCATCTTGTTGAAGAACCACGCCTGCGGCGTCGGGCCGGTGGGCGAGTCGTAACCGAACACCGGATACGTATAGAAGTAGCCTTGGGTCAGTGCACCGTTGTGATGGAAGTCTTCGAAGTAGAAGTCCGTCACGGGAGCCTGTGGCGAGGCGGCCTTGAGCGCCGGATGCCGCGAGAGAATGCCCGCCGTCGTGAAGAAGCCCGGGTACGAGATGCCCCACTGGCCCATGCGACCGTTGTTGTTCGGCACGTTCTTGATCAGCCAGTCGATGGTGTCGTACGTGTCGGTCGCTTCGTCGATGTCGGCTGGTCCCTTCGGATTGTCGATGATGGGCCGGACGTTCGTCCATTTGCCTTCGCTCATGAAACGCCCGCGCACGTCCTGATAGACCATGATGTACTTGTCGCGCATCATGAACCGGTTGGGTCCGAGCGAGCCGGGGAACTCGCTCTCGCCGTACGGCGCGATGGAATAGCACGTGCGCTCCATGATCATCGGGTACGTGTGGTCCGATGCGGCGTCCCTGGGCACGTAGACGATCGTATGGAGCTTCACGCCGTCGCGCATGGCGATGCGGTAGATGTGCTTGGTGTAGTTGGCCTTGATGAACGCGCCGTCACTGTCTTGTGCGGCGAGCGGGGCAGCGACGAGCGAGAGGGCGAGCAGAGCGCGAAGCAGGCGCATGGTGGCGTGGATTGCGGGTGGCATCGTGGGGCGTGCTGATCATACGGCGTTGCGTCGCATTTCGCGGATGGGCCTCTGCCTTCAAGACCGCAGCGTCGTTGATCTTCTCGAGGATTGACAGGCGATATCAGGTACGATAAGTTACTGACCAGTCAGTAACGCAGCCCTTAGCCAAGACTTCAACGACTCGTAACCTGACCACCCGGTCGGTTACTGAACGGCCCCCCTTATGACCACGCACGTCCCGGCGCACGATCCGCGCTGGCGCCGCCTCCCCGGAGAGCGCCCCCACCAGCTCATCGACGCCGCGCTCGATGTCTTTTCCGAGCACGGATTCAATGCGGCGAAGCTCGACGACATCGCGCACCGCGCCGGCGTGTCCAAGGGCACCATCTATTTGTACTTCGCCAGCAAGGAAGAGCTGTTCAAGGCGGTCGTCAACGACGTCATCGCCGCGCAGCTCTGGACGTCGCGCGACGGCAATGCGCCCACGTCGGCCGCGGAGTCGCTGGAGCGCGCCCTGCGCGCCCACTGGACATTTACCACGAATGCCAAGTTCGACGGCTGGTTTCGGATCCTCGTCGCCGAGCTTCCCAAGCACCCCGAACTCCTCGCCTTCTACAATCGCGAGGTGATTGACCGCGCCTGGTCGCTGCTCGAGCAGATCATCGCGCAGGGCGTCGCGTCCGGCGAGTTCCGGCCCATCGAGCCGCGTCTCGCCGTCGGCTTCACCAATGCGCTCGTCGTCATGCACCGGCACTGGGTGAGCAACTGCTCCATCCGTCCGGAGTACCAGCAACGCGACCGCCAGCAGCTCATCGACGGCATCGTCGATTTCGCGCTCGCCGCGCTGCGCAATCCCGCCTCCACCCGACCCGCCGAATGAACTCGATGCGCACCCTTTGTCGCGCCGCGCTGATCGTCCTCCCGGGCGCGCTCGCCGCACAGACTCCGGTCACACTCACGCTGGGCGGCGCCGCTCGACTTGCCGCCGCGCAGAGCGGCCCCACCGCCATTGCCCGTACGCGCATTGAACAAGCCGATGCCCGCGTGCGTCAGGCGCGATCGCTGCTTTTCCCCACCATCTCCGCTTCCGCCGGCGAGAACGAACGCAACCAGAACACCGCAACCTTCGGATTCGCCTTCCGCGACGCAGCCGGCAAGCCGGTGTTCGACCCGAACGGCCAGATCCTTCCCGCCGTGAAGGTGCTCGATCTGCGCGGCCGGGCGCAGGCCAACCTCGTCGACCTCTCGGTCGCCGCCAAGCTGGGCACCGTACGCCAGCAGGTGCGCGTGGCGGAGGCCGACGCGGCGGGCGCCGCCGATCAGGCCGCGTCACAGGCCGCCACCGCCTACGTGCGCGCCGTGCGCGCCGACGCCGCACTCGGCGCGCGCATCGCCGACTCGACGCTCGCCGCGGAACTGCTGGCGATTGCCAATGATCAGCTGAAGGCCGGCGTCGGCGTCGCGCTCGACGTCACGCGCGCGCGCAGCCAACTGGCCGCCTCGCGCGCGCAGTTGATTTCGGCGCGCGCCGAACGCGACCGCGCGCGGCTCGACTTGCGCCGCATTACGAGCCTCGACCCCTCGGCGGATCTCGTGCTCTCCGATTCACTGATGCTGCTGCCAGTGAGCGGCGGGCTGCCGACCGCCGATGACGCGACACGCGTGGCGCTCTCGCGCCGCGCCGATCTCCGCACCGTGGCCGCGCAGAAGATTGCCGCGGAACAAACCGTCGCCGCCACGCGCATGGAGCGGTTGCCGACGCTGGGCATCTTCGGCGATCAGGGCGCCATTGGCAACTCGAGCGCGCACCTGCTCAACACATACACCTGGGGCCTGCAGCTGTCGGTCCCGATCTTCGACGGTTTCCGCCGTGAGGCGCGCGTGCAGGAGCAGCGCGCTCAGGTGCACGAAACGGATGCGCGCCGTCGAGACCTTGAGGCACAGACCGCCATCGAGGTTCGCGCAGCGCTTCTCGATCTTGCATCCGCGCGCGAACTGCTCGCCGCCGCCGACGAGCGGTTGATGTTGGCACAGCAGGAACTCGAACAGGCACGTCAGCGGTTCACCGCGGGCGTGAGCGGCAATGCCGATGTCATCACCGCATCGCTTGGCATCAATGCGGCGCGCACGCAGGTGGTCGACGCGCGCGCCGCGTACCAGACGGCGCGCGTTACGCTGGCGCGTGCGCAGGGCACCGTGACCGACCTGCCGTAATCGTCAATCTGCATCGAATTCGCCATCCGTTATTCCCATCCGACAGCCGAAATCCGGAATCGAAATGAAGAAGCCCCTTATCCCCATCGTCGTCGTCGCCGCCGTGGTTGCTCTTTTCTGGGTGGCCAAGACGACGCTTTACAACCGCGTGCACGAGAGCACGGACAACGCGCAGGTGGACGGCTCGATCGTCCCCGTCCTCGCCAAGGTTGGCGGCTTCGTGTCGCAGCTCGCCGTGGTCGAGAACCAGCCCGTCAAGGAAGGTGACGTGCTCGTTCGCATCGACACGTCGGAGTACGTCGTGCGCGTCGCGCAGGCGCAGGCCGAGTACGACGCCGCGGCTTCGGTGGCGGGCGGACGCGGCATGAGCGGTCAGGCGGAAGCGCAGATGCACGGCGCGGAAAGCCAGCGGCAGGTGGTTGGCGCGCAGATTGACGCCGCCAAGGCGCAGGTGGCCAAGGCGTCGGCCGATCTCGCGCGCGCCAAGGAGCTCGTCGCCAAGCAGATTGTCAGCCGGCAAGCGCTCGATGCCGCGCAGTCGTCGTTTGATCAGGCGACGGCGAGCGAGCTGGCAGTCGAACGTCAGGCGCGTGCCGCCGATGCGCAGCTTAGTGGAGCGCAGGCCGGTGCACGCCTTGCGCAGGCGCGGCTGGCCGCGGCGCGCGCCGCGCTCGACAACGCCAAGCTCCAGCTCGCGTACACGAGGGTGCCGGCGCCGTTGACCGGCGTCGTGTCACGCAAGCAGGTCGAGGTCGGACAGCTGGTCTCGCCGGGGCAGCCGCTGTTGACCATCGTGGACGGCGTGCATCCGTGGATCACGGCGAACTTCAAGGAAACGCAGCTCGCTGACGTGCGCGTCGGCCAGTCCGTGAGCCTCGACGTGGATTCGTATCCCGGCTGCGACGCAGAAGGAAAAGTGGAGAGCCTCGGCGCGGCGACAGGGGCGCGCTTTGCGCTGCTGCCGCCCGACAACGCGACGGGCAACTTCACCAAGGTCGTGCAGCGCGTCCCGGTACGCATCGCGCTCACCAAGGGCTGCGGCGAGTCGCGGCCCCTGATGCCGGGGATGAGCGTGCTGGCGCACGTGAAGATCAAGTAGCGGCCTGCCGTCCACCGTCTTCTCCTTCCGCCAGCCCCTCGCGCATGTCCGCCTCGACCGACGACAAGTACAAACACAAATACCTCATCGCCATCGCCGTCACGATGGCGGCGATGCTCGAGCTCATCGATACGTCGATCGTGAACGTCGCCATCCCGCACATGATGGGGAACCTCGGCGCGACGCTCGACGAGATTTCGTGGGTGAGCGTTGGCTACATCATTGCCAACGTCATCGTCATCCCGATGTCGAGCTGGCTGTCGGCGTATTTCGGGCGGCGGCGCTATCTCACGGCCTCCATCCTGCTTTTCGTCGCGGCGTCGTTCTTCTGCGGCGCGTCCACCACGCTGCTGCAGCTTGTGGTTTGGCGCGTCATCCAGGGCATCGGCGGCGGCGCGCTGCTGTCCACGGCGCAATCCACGCTGTGGGAGGCGTTCCCTCCCTCTGAAGTCGGCATTGGGCAGGCGATGTTCGGCGTCGGCGTGATGGTGGGCCCGACGCTCGGGCCCACGCTCGGCGGCTTCATCGTCGACAACTGGAACTGGCCCTGGATCTTCTACATCAACTTGCCGCTCGGCCTCGCGGCCGCGGCGCTCGTGTGGACGTATGTCACCGACTCGGAGCATCAGGAGCGCGCCGAGAAAGTCGACTGGCTCGGCATCAGTCTGCTGACGGTGGCGGTGGGTTCACTGCAGTGGATGCTCGAGCGCGGCGAGCGCTACGACTGGTTCGACTCCCAGTTCGTCATCACGCTGGGCGTGGTCTCGGCCGTGTCGTTCATTTGGCTCGTTTGGCACGAGCTGCGCACGGACGAGCCGGTCATTGATTTTCATCTATTGAAGAACCGGCAGCTCGCCACCGGCGTCCTGATGGGGGCCGTGCTCGGCTTTGCCCTCTTCGGATCGGTCTTCGTGCTGCCGGTCTTCCTGCAGGCGCTGCACGGCTTCACCGCGAACCAGACCGGCATGGTCATCTTGCCGGGCGCCATTGCGTCAGCCGTGACGATGGCGGTGATGGGGCGCCGCTTGCGCATGGTGCCGGACGGCCGCCCCGTGATCCTGCTTGGTGCGTCGCTGTTCTTCGTGTGCATGTACATGCTGGCGGCGCTCACGTTTGACAGCGGCAAGGGGGACCTGTTCTGGCCGCTCATCATCCGCGGCGTGGCGCTGGGCATGATGTTCATTCCGCTGAACGCGATTGCGCTGGCCGAGCTTGCGCCGCGCGACATGGCGGCGGGCACCGGTCTGTTCAACCTCATGCGCCAGCTCGGCGGCTCCATCGGCATTGCCGTGATGGCCACGCTGCTCAGCCACCTGACCAAGGCCAAGAAAGCGGTGTTGGCCGATCACATGGTGGCGACGGCGCCCGACGTCCAGGCGCGCCTTGAGGGACTGACGCACGCCTTGATGGCCAAAGGCACCAGCCTGAGCGTCGCGCATCAGCAGGCGCTGATGATCATGGATCGCATGGTTGGTGCGCAGGCGAGCGTCCTCGCCTTCTCGCGCATCTACTGGATTAGCGGCCTGGTGCTCCTTGGCTCCATGCCATTGATGATCTTCTGGCATAACGGCCGGCCGCGCGGCATGGTAGTGAGAGACGGCGGTCACTAGCTGGACGCCAGCACGGCGCCTCTCTCGCGCGTTCATATTAAGACGGGCATTCTCAATCCGTCCCACTCATTCGCACTTCATTACGGAGGCGTCCATGCGCCTGCGCGTCTCGTTGATGGTTCTTGCCTTCGCCGCGATTCCCTCGGTCGCCGCCGCGCAACGCGGCGGTGCCGGCCGCGGCGCCCAGATTCCGCATGCCTCGGAACTCGAGGACCACAGCCCCGTGGGCGTGGTGCTCGACAAACGGAAGAAACTCTCCCTCTCGGACAGTCAGCTGACGGCGTTGAAGGGTATCGCCAAGGCGCTGCACGAAAAGGACGCTGACGCCTACAAGATGTGGGACTCCCTGCGCCTCGCGATGAACTCGGCGGGTGGCAGTCAGCTCGCCACCGGCGCGCCACGCGGCCGTTCCGCGCGCACTGGTCCGATCAGCGGCCGCAGCGGTGGCGGCAGCAGTGACGCCGGCGTCGCGCTGTCTGGCGGCGGAGCCAGCGACGCCAAGATGGTTGAAGCACGCAGCATGATGCAGGCGCTCGTTGGTCCGCTGCAGGACAATGACGAGTGGTCGCGCCAAGAAGTGCTCAGGCTGCTCACTGACGAGCAAAAGGCCAAAGCCGAGCAACTCTGGAAGGATGATGCCGACGACTTCAAGAACGGCATCGCGCGCCCGCGCGGCGGGCCGGGCGGCGAACGGCCCCCGGGAGTCTGAGTGGCTCACGTCCGACACACCCCGCAGCCGGGCGCGCCTAACGGTCGCGCCCGGTTGCGTGTTTGAATACTCGGATGCGAGAGCCCACCCGCGAGCCGGCAACCGACGCGACCGAAACGGCGTTGGTCGTGCGTGCACGTGGCGGCGACCCGGCGGCGTTTGACGCGCTGGTCCGTCGCCATCTCCCGGGCGCTCTCGTTGCCGCCGAGCGACTGTTGGGTGACCGGATGGAAGCGGAGGATCTCGTGCAGGATGCGTTTCTGCGCGCGCTCGACCGCCTGCCCATGCTAGATCCCAGCCGGCCGTTCGGGCCGTGGTTCTTCACGTTGCTGCGCAACCTGGGCATCAACCAGCTGCGTGCGCGGCGGGTGCGGCACACCGAGCCAGAGTCGCTCGACGCCGCCTCGCCGGACGCGCTGCCGGACGAAGCCCTGATCAATACCGAAGTGCGTGAACGATTTGATGCGGCCCTGGCGGCGCTCACGCCGCGGCAGCGCGAGATCGTGATGCTGTTCGAAGTGGAAGGCTGGAAGGGCGTCGAGATTGCCGAACATCTCGGCCTGACGCCGGAGAACGTGCGGTGGCACCTGCATCAGGCGAAGAAGAGCCTGCGCGTGTCGCTCGCACCGCTGCGGGATGAGGGAGGCACATGACCAACGATCCGTTTGACCCAACCGACCGACTTTTCGGCGACGATCCTGAACGCGATGCGGCGCTTGGCGCACTGCTGCGCGAGCATCGGCTGCACGAACGCATCATCGTGGCCGCCCGCCGGCAGCGGATGCGGCGCGTGGAAACGCCGTGGTACGGCTGGGTGGCTCGCTACGGGCGTGCCGCCGTGCCCATCGGTATCGCCGCAGCGCTGATTGCGGCGGTGATCCTCAACCGCTCGGTACGCACCGACGCCGAGTATGCGGCGCAGTCCGCGTCGGCTTCGTCCGACCTGCGCGGCGCCGTGGCTGGTGGATCGCGTGCCGCGGTCACGGACGCGGTGGTTGGCCCCGACTCCACGGAGTTCCTCATCGCCATGGCCGTAGAACGATGACCGACAACACCTCAATCGATTCCGCCGACGACATCGCGGCCGCTCCGCCCGTGCGTTCCACGCGGCTGCTGGCGGTTGGCGTCCTGCTCGTCGTGGCGCTCGCCGGCCTCATCGGCGGCGTGACGCTTGAGCGCACGGTGCTGCGACCGCACGGCTGGATGCCTCGCGTCGGCATGCCGCGCGCCGGCGATCGCCGCCCCGGGCCGCGTCGTCCGAGCGCAATGCTCGGCGCCGAACTCAAGCTGACGGAAGACCAGGCCGTGCGCATCGACACGCTCATCGAGCACCAGATGCGCGGCTTCCGTGACATCCGCCAGTCGACGCAGCCGGCCATCGATTCGCTGATGGCGCAGACCCGACGCTCGATTGACAGCATCCTGACGCCGATGCAGCGCGCCATGCTCGACTCGGCGCGCACCAAGCGCGAGGCCGAGTTCAAGAAGCGCTTCCCCAATGGCGGACCGGCGCGCGGTCCCGGCGACTGGGGCCGCCCCCCGATGCCCCGACCCTGATTGCAACGGCTCCCCCCATGCGACTTCGACTCTCTCTCGCCAGCGTGCTTCTGCTTCTGGCGCCACGGTTCGCCGCGGCGCAGGTAGGCAGCACCACCGACATCATCACCGGCACCATCCGCAACGCCGAGAACCGCCCGGTTCCCAGTGCGCGCGTTGAGGTGATGTCCATCGAACTCGGCACCACGCGCGTCCGCACGACGAACGAAAAGGGGCAGTACACGCTGCTCTTCCCCGACGGCGGCGGACAGTATCGCGTGACGGCCCGGGCCATCGGCCTGCAGCCGGCGTCGGTGACGCTCAGCCGGCTCTCGGACGAAGACCGGCTCGTTGCCGACTTCCGTCTGTCACCAACGATTGCAAGCCTCGGCGCCGTGGTCGTGAGTTCCAAGCAGACGCCGCGCTCAAACGACAATCAGCCGACCCCCGGCAGCACCGAACGGTCGCTCTCGGGCGAGCAGTTGATGCGCCTGCCTGTCGACGCGTCCGATCCCAATGCGATCGCTGCGCTCTCGGCGGGCGTGGTGGGCATCGCGGGCACGGATACGTCGTCGGCCGGGTTTTCGGTGGCCGGGCAGCGCGCCGATCAGAACCTCGTGACGCTCGATGGCCTGTCGTTCGGCGGCAGCGTGCCGGCCGAAGCGGTGCGCAACACGCGCGTGATTACGAGCACGTACGACATCGCCCGCGGGCAGTTCACCGGCGGACAGGTTGCCTCAACGACGAAGGGTGGCACCAACGACTTGTCCGGATCGTTTGGATACGCGTTGCGCGACCCCAATCTCGAGTTCGCCACCGGTGACAACACCGGCACGACGACCTTCAGCGGCGCCTACACGCAGCATCAGCTCAGCGGCGGCGTCGGCGGCCCAATCGTCAAGGACAAGACGTTCTGGTTTGGAAGTTTTCAGGTGCGGCGACGGATGGATGCCCTGCAGTCGCTGCTCGGCGCGGGCGCGCAGACGCTCGAGGCGCTGAACGTCCAGCCGGATTCCGCGGCACGCTTTCTGTCGCTCCTCCAGCGCTACGGGCTGCCGCTCCGAAACTCGCTGGTGCCCGACGACCGCACCACCGATGACGTGACCGGCATCGCCCGGCTTGATCAACAGATCACGGAGGGCCACTCGCTCTCGCTGCGAGGGAACGTCTCGGGAAGCCTCCTCGACGGTTTCCGGAGTTCGGCGCAGAGTGTGCCAACGCACGCCGGCGAGCAGAAGGGGGCGAGTGTCGGCGGGCAGTTGTCGCTGTCGTCCGTGATGGGCCAGTTCCTCAACGAACTCAAGGGGACGTATTCGTTGACCACACGCGGCGCCAACCCGTACCTACGGCTGCCGGAAGCGCGCGTCCTCGTCGGCAGCACGTTGTCGAGTGGGCAAGTGGCTCTCACCGGCCTCGATTTCGGCGGCAACGGCGCACTTCCCAATGACAACGCAACCACCGCGCTCGAAGCCACCGACGAGCTGTCTTGGCTTTCCGGCGGCGGCAAGCATCGATGGAAGCTGGGCGGGTTGATCAACCGTTCCGGTTTCCGCACCACCGCGGGTTCCAACCGCTCGGGAAACTTTCAGTTCCAGTCGCTCGCCGACCTCGACGCGAACCGTCCAAGCCAGTTCACGCGTTCCTTCGCGCCGGCACAGCGCGAGGGCGGCGCCATGACGGCGGCGTTGTACCTCGGCGATATCTGGCGCCCGAATCGCGCCTTCCAGCTCACGTACGGCGCGCGCGCCGAGGGCAGCGGCATTGATGGTCAGCCCGCCTATAATCCGGACATCGACGCCAAGTTCGGCCTGCACACGGACCGCATTCCATCGGACATGCGCGTCAGTCCGCGCGTTGGCTTCACGCTCACGCTCGGATTGCCGCCGGACACCGGCCGTCGCGCCAACCGTCCCGGCCAGGGCGGCGCTGGTGAAGGTCGCGGTGGTGGTGGTGGTGGTGGTGAGGGACGCGGCGGGTTTGGCGGCGGCGCCCCCGGCGGCGGCTTTGGCGGCGCCGGCGGACTCATGCAGATGCTCGGGGGACAGAATCAGCAGCAGCCGCAGATCCCACAGCCATGGATCATCCGCGGCGGAGTCGGAGAGTTCCGCGGCCGCGCGCCGACGCAGCTATTCTCGTCGGCCATCGACGCCACGGGCCTCCCGGGCGGAGAGACGCAACTCGTCTGCGTCGGGGATGCGGTGCCGACGCCGGACTGGGCATCGTATCTGCGCGATTTCTCGACGATTCCGGCCCTCTGCGCCGACGGGTCGGGTCTGTCTGTTCCGCTCAGTCGCACACGACCCAATGTCACCGCGTTCGCGTCCAACTTTTCGACGCCGCGGTCCATCAAGGGATCGCTCGGCGTCTCCAAGCGATTTCTCACGCGCTACAACGCGAGCGTCGACGCATCGTACTCGCTGGGGACCAGCCTGTACGGCGTCACCGACCGCAACTTGACCGAGACGCCGCAGTTCTACCTCGCGGCTGAAGGCAACCGGCCCGTGTACGTGCCCGCAATGACGATCTTCCCCTCCACCGGCGCGACGACGCTGACCGCTTCGCGGCTGCACCCCGAGTACGGCTACGTCTTCGAGGTCTCGTCACCGCTGCAGTCGCGGACCACGCAGGTGATTGCGACCGTCGGCGGCAACTCGCTACGGCAGCTGATCTGGAGCCTGTCATACACCTTCACGCGCTCCACTGACCAATCGTCCTTCTCGGGCGGCAGTGCGGCTGGCGGGTTCTCGTCGCCGACGACGGCCGGCGATCCGAATGTCATCTCCGCCACCACGAGCGACCTTGAGCGGCGCCACGGCGTCAACGGCTCGCTGACGTGGCTGGCGCGGCCGTGGCTGGATGTCACCGGCATTCTCCGTGTGACATCGGGACAGCCGTACACGCCGCGCGTCGGCGGCGACATCAATGGCGACGGCTCGCGCAATGATCGCGCGTTCGTGTTCAGTCCCGCCTTCGCTGCCGATACGGCGATCGCGGGCGGAATGCAACGACTGCTCGACGTGGCGCCGGACGGTGCGCGCGCGTGCCTGGAATCGCAGACGAACCGCGTGGCTGACCGCAACAGCTGCCACGCCCCCTGGTCCACGTCGCTCGACATGCAGCTCAACTTCCGCCCGCAGCTCGGCGCCGCCATCGGCCGGCGCTTGCAGCTGCAGGTGGGACTCGTGAACGCGCTCACCGGCATCGATCAGCTGCTGCACGGCGCCGATCACCTGCACGGCTGGGGCCAGCCCACGTTCGTGGACAACACGCTGCTCTACGTGAAGGGCTTTGACCCGGCGACGAACAGTTTCCGCTATACGGTGAACGAGCGCTTTGGCAGCAACGCGATCGCGCGCTCGGCGCTGCGCAATCCGTTCCAGATCTCGCTCACCGCGCGCATGCAGGTGGGCGTCGACCGCCAGCGCCAGCTGCTCGAGGGAATGCTGAACGCGAGCGGCGGCAACGGTAACCGGCCAGGCATGGACTTCCGCGCGATGGTGCGCCGCCTGGCACCAAATCCGGTCACGCCGCTGATGGACCTGAAGGACATTCTCAAGCTGACGCCCGAGCAGATCACGAAGATCAAGCTCATCGGCGATTCACTGGACGCCAAGACGGCGGAGCTCAGCAAGCGCGTCGAAGCGGAAATGCAGAAGCAGGCAAAGAGCGGCGGCGACTTGCAGACGCTGTTTCCCAAACTGCAGCCGACACTGCAGGAAGCGCGCAACAATTACGTGCAGGCCACACAGTCGCTTCAGAAGGTCCTCACGCCCGAGCAATGGGCCGAGGTCCCGGAATCAGTGAAGAACCCAACGCTTCGTCCTGGCGGTGGTCAGGGCGGCCAAGGCGGGAGACGGCCCGATGGTGCGGCCGGCGGTTCCGGCGCTGCTGGACGCCGCATCCCGTAGGCGCACACCACCCGGAGACCGGCAGCCACCTCGGCGGCCGGTCTCTGCGGCTATATACGCGGGCAGAGGCGTGGCGTAATTTGCTCGTCCGGCGCGCGCCGCCGGCGACGGCCATCCGTTGCCTCCTCTCCAGCCTCCAGACTCACATGTCACTCGATCGCACGGCCGCCTGGGATCTCGTCTGCGAATGGACGCAGAGTGAATCGCTGCGCAAGCACATGCTCGCCGTCGAGACGGCAATGCGCGCCTACGCGCGCCAGTTCGGCGCCGACGAAGAAGCGTGGGCGGTGGCGGGCCTGTTGCATGACTTCGACTACGAGCGCTTTCCCAACGACGCGCACTCGGCGACCGAAGAGCATCCGTCGCACGGCGTGCGCCATCTGCGGGACGCCGGCGTGTCCGAGGAGATCTGCAGCGCCATCATGGGGCACGCCGAGTACACGCATACGCCGCGGGAGACGCAGATGGCCAAGACGCTGTTCGCGGTGGACGAACTCTGCGGCCTCGTGACGGCGGCTACCTACGTGCGCCCGAGCAAGAGCATCCTCGACCTCGAGCCGGCGTCCGTGCGGAAGAAGATGAAGGACAAGGGTTTCGCGCGGGGCGTTTCTCGTGAAGACATCACCAGGGGCGCCGAGGAACTCGGCGTCGAACTCGATACGCACATCGCCTGTGTGGTCGAGGCCTTGAAAGGGAACGCCGCGGCGCTCGGGCTGGCGGGAGCGTAGGTGCAGGCCCGCATCCCCTCAACGTTTATTGACGTTCTTGCGTCTCATGGGGTGCACCCTGTGACGAGACGCGATGACAGCAATTGCCTTGCGTCCGACGTTCGTAGCGCCTTCGGGCCGTACCAGCCGACGCGTGACGACGCCTGACCGCCCCGACGACGAGAAGGCCCTCGTGCTATCCGCCCAGCGCGGAGAACTCGAGGCGTTCTCGGAACTCGTCCGCCGCCACCAGCGGCGCGCGTACGCCGTGGCGCGCGCCATCGTCACCACGCACGAGGACGCGGAAGACGCGGTGCAGGATGCATTCCTGCATGCCTACCGCGCGCTGCACCGCTTCCTGCCCGACCAGGCGTTCGGCGCGTGGCTGCATCGCATCGTGGCCAACGCCTCGCTCGACATCACGCGCCGCCGTAAGGTGCGTGACGCCGATGACCTCCCGGAGACCATCGCCTCGCCGTTCCGTGATCCGGCAGAGTCGGACGAACTGCGGCGGTTGCTGCGTGCGGCGCTTGCGCGCCTCCCGGAGCGCCAGCGTGCCGTCATCGTTCTTCACGACGTCGAAGGGTTCAAGCACTCAGAGATCGGCCAAACACTCGGCATTCCCGAGGGGACGGCGCGTTCCGACCTGCACTATGCACGGTCGGCGCTGCGACGCCTTCTCACTCAGCTTCGGAGTCCCCAATGACCAGCGATTACTCCACCCCGCATCTCGTCCCCGATGAGGGCGATGCGGATCTCACCACCGTGTTGCGCTCGCTGTACGCCGCGCCCGACAGCGCCGGCTACTGGAGCGCGCTCGAGCAGCGTATCATGGATCGCATCGCCGGCGGCGAGCCGCTCGACGCCTGGTGGTCCGTCCCCACGCAGTGGGTCCGCATTGGACTCATCGCGGCGGGCTTTGCCCTGATCGTCGCTGGCTCGCTCTTCCTGCGCTCGCGTGCCGAGCAGCGGCAGATGGCATACGAGTCGGTGCTGGAACCGGGCGCCGTCGGCCCGACGCTTGCCATTCGTGATGCACAGACCGAGCGGCAGGCGACGCTCAATTACATCAACGGGCGGTAGCCCCAGCGGCGCCGCGAGACCTCGCCGAACATGACGCGAACGAAAGGGATGGCCTTGGCGTTTTATCTGGCGGCGGCCGTGGCCGGCCTCGCCATCGGCGTCGCCGTTGACCGGCTGCTCGTTCCCAGCACCACGGTGCGCGCCACCACGCGCGCCATGCGCGACCGCTTTGCGAAGGACCTCAAGCTGACCGCCGACCAGCGGTCGGCCGTGGACAACGTTCTTGATGCGCGGTTCCGGTCCGAGTCCATTCTCGTCGTCCCCATTCGCCCCCAGCTCGACTCCGTCCGCGCCGAGGCCCGCCTCAAGATCTCGGCATTACTCACGCCCGAGCAGCAACGCGTGTATGAACAAATGCAGCGGGACCAGAAAGCCCGCGCGCAGGAGAAGAAATAGGACATGATGCGCGTTTCAATGCTCTTGATCGCCGTGCCTTTTGCCCTCGCCGCCCAGCAGCCGGCGGGCGACGGCGCACGCCCCATTCCGCTCGACGAGGCCGTGCGCCTCGCCCAGCGCAACAATCCGGCCGCCGTCACCGCCCGCAACGCGCTGCGCACCACGACCGCCGCGGTGCGCTCGGCGTACGGCCAGTACCTGCCGTCGTTCTCCGCCAACGGCTCCGGCTCGCGGTCGGGCGGCGAGACGTTCTTTCAGGGCAAGCTCGTGCCGTACAGCGGCGCGCCCTGGTCGTACTCGCGCGGTCTTTCCACCAGCCTCGAGCTGTTTGACGGCGGCCGGCGCTGGTACAACCTCAAGTCGGCGCAGGCGAATGTTGATGCCGCCGACGCGAGCGAGACCTCGCAGCAGTTCAGCCTCAGCCTGCAGGTGAAGCAGCAGTACTTCGCCGTGCTCGCCGCGCGCGAAAGCCAGGCCGCGGCCCAGCGCCAGCTCGAGCAGTCCGCCGAGCAGCTGAAGTCGTCCACCGCCAAGGTGCGTGCCGGTGCGGCCACCAAGAGCGACTCGCTGCGCAGCATCATCCAGGTAGGTAATGCGCGGCTCGCGCTGCTCACGGCCGAGAACAACATGCGCGTGGCCAACGCCGCGCTCAGCCGCCTGATCGGCTCCACCGAAGTTGTCACGGCCTCGCCGGCCGACACGGCCGAGATGGGCCGCATCGTCCTCGATAGCGCCGCGCTCATCACGCTCGCGTTGCAGGGCCCAACCGTCCGCTCGGCCGAGTCGGCACTGCTGGCGGCGCAGGCCGCACGCAAAGCGTCGCGCACACCGTACATGCCGACGGTCTCCTCGTCCTATAGTCTCAGCGGCAACAACACCTCCGACGGGTTCGACTTTGGCAGCGGCCGCATTCCGAAGCAGACGAGCCTCCGGCTGACGCTGAGCTGGACCCTGTTCAACAACTTCACGCGTGAGGAGAACCTCATGCGCTCGACCGTGGCCGAGGACAATGCCACGGCGTCGCTCCGCGATGCCAAGCTCGCCCAGCAGCAGTCGCTGGTGCAGTACCTCGGCGCGTTCCGCACCGCCGAAGAGCGTGTGGCGATTCAGCTGTCCACCATCGCCGCCGCCGACGAAGACCTGCGCGTGCAGCAGCAGCGCTACGCGCTCGGCGCGTCCGTGCTGCTGGACCTGTTGACCTCGCAGACGACGCTTGATCAGGCGCGCGCCGCGCTCATTCAGGCACGGTATGACGCCCGTATCGCCAAGGCACAGGTCGAGGCCCTCGTCGGCCGCGATCTCAAGTGACCCGCCACCGACCGACGCCCCTTTTGGAGCTCCTCGTGAACCGCCGATTCCTCTTTGCGCTCGCCGCAATCTCGTCCCTCGCCGCCTGCGGCAAGAAGGCCGAAAAAACGGTCCCCATCCAGACCGCGCCCGTCACGCGCCGCGACATCGTGGTCGACGCCACGGCCACCGCGATCATTGAGCCCATCAACGTCGTCGAGGTCAAATCCAAGACGGCGTCGGGGCAGATCACCAAGATGACCGTCGAGGTCGGCTCCTACGTGAAGCCGGGCGATCTGATTGTCCAGATCGACACGCGCGACCTCATCAATGCGTCCAATCAGGCGCAGGCGGACTTCGACGCCGCGCAGGCCAAGCTCAACACGTCGACGGCGCAGAAGAAGCGCTCGGATGACTTGTTCAAGCAGCGCATCATCACGGCGACCGAGAACGAAACCGCCAACCTCGACTTCGCCAACTCGCAGGCCAGCTTCGTGCGCGCCAAGACGTCGCTCGACCTCGCCCAGCAGCGTCTCGAGGACGCCACGGTGCGCGCGCCGGTCGAAGGCACGGTCATCGACAAGACCGTTTCGCTTGGCCAGGTCATTCAGGCCGGCACGTCATCGGTCGGCGGCGGGTCCACCATTCTCAAGATGGCCAACCTCCAGCGCGTGCGCGCCCGTGCCCTCGTCAACGAAACGGACATCGGGCAGATCATGGCGGGGCAGGAAGCTACGGTGACCGTGGACGCGTTTCCCGACCGCCCGTTCCACGGCAAGGTCGAGAAGGTCGAGCCGCAGGCGGTCGTGCAGCAGAACGTCACGATGTTCCCCGTGCTCATCTCGCTCACCAACGAAGAAGGACTGCTCAAGCCCGGCATGAACGGCGAGGCGGCCGTGCTGGTCGACCGCCGCACCAGCGTGCTCGCGATCCCGAATGACGCCGTGCGCAACATGCGCGAAGTCCAGACCGTCGCGCCGCTGCTCAACCTCAACCCCGACAGCGTGCGCGCGCAGCTGCGCTCGAGCATGGGCGGCGGCATGGGTGGCTTCAACGGCGGCGGCGGACGCGGCCAGGGCGGACAGGGCGGACAGGGCGGCAACCGCGGTGCACAGGGACGCAGCACGCAGACCAGCAATGGCGACGTCGATCTGCCGCCGCAGGGCGCTGATCGTCAGGGCGGCGGTGGCGGCGGCTTCCAGCAGGTGGAAGTCACCGACGCCGATTGCAAGAAGGTGAGCGACGCGCTCAAGAAGCAGCCGGCCGTGGCCAAGCAACTCGACGCGATGCGCGATCAGATGCGCAACCCCGATGCCGATCGCCGCGCGATGTTCACGCAGATGCAGGAGTTGTACTCGAAGCTCGGCATGGACCAGCGCATCGTCGGCGCGTGCCGTCGCCGTGAAAGCGGCAACACCGGTGGCGGTGCCATGGGTGGCGGACGCGGACAGGGTGGACAGGGCACACAGGGTGGGGCTCAGGGCACCCGCAGTGGCGGCCGCAACGGTAGCGGTCAGAGCGGACAGGGTGGACAGTCCAGTGGCGCACAGGGCAGCCGCGGTGATCAGGCCGGCCGAAGCGTCGACGTGCCGCAGGCGCCGGGCATGCGCTCACGCACCCGCACGGGTCTCGTCTTCGTGCAGAAGGCCGATTCCACGTGGGAGCCGCGCATGGTGCGCCTTGGTGTCGCCAACTTCGATTTCACCGAAGTGCTCGATGGCGTGAAGGAAGGCGAACGCGTGGCCTTGCTGTCGGCCGCGGCGATGCAGGCGCAGCGTCAGGCGCAGAACGACCGCGCTCGCCAGATGATGGGCGGCGGCAGTCCGCTGGGCGGCGCGACGGCCGGCCCGGGCGGTGGCGGTGCCCGTCCGCAGGGTGGCGCTCCGCAGGGCGGCGGCGCCACCGGCGGCGCCAGCGCTGGCGGTGCGGCCCGTCGGGGGAATTGATTCATGCTTTTCGGTGAAACGATCATGGTGGCGCTGGGCGCGCTGCGCGCGAACAAGCTGCGTTCCCTGCTCACGATGCTTGGCATCGTGATCGGCGTCGCCGCCGTGATCGCCGTGGTCGCACTCGGCCGCGGCGCGCAGAAGGCGGTGAATGATCGCATCTCGGCGCTGGGCACCACGCTGCTGACCGTCAGCCCGGGCCAGGCCATGGGCCAGGGCGGCGTGCGCACCGGCTTCGGCAGCGCGCGCCTCACCATTGAGGACGCCAAGGCGCTTGAAGACCGCGGCGAGAAGATCCTTGCGGTGCAGCCCGAAATGTCGGGCCAGCTGCAGGTGCAGTACCTGAACAAGAACACCAACACGCAGATCGTCGGCGTCACGTCGAACTATCCGGACGTCCGCAAGTACGAACTCGCCGCGGGCCGCTTCTTCACGCAGGCCGAGGATAACTCGCGCCAGCGCCTCGCCATCATCGGCCCGACGGTGCTCGAGAATCTCGGGCTGCAGGCACCCGACGGCATCATCGGCGAGACCATTCGCATTCGCGGCATCCAGTGCACGGTGATCGGCGTGTACAAATCGAAGGGCCAGGCATCGCCATTCAACAACCCGGATGACCAGGTCCTGATTCCCATTACGACCGCGCGCTTCCGCATCCTCGGTCAGAACCGCGTGCGCTCCATCAGCGTGCTCTCGCCGTCGGAAGACGACATTCCCGAGACGATGGCCGAGATCCAGAAGATCCTGCGCCGCGAGCACCGGCTGCGCTCGGGCAAGGACGACGATTTCAACACGCGGTCGCAGGCCGACTTCCTCAATACGCTCGGCGAGACGACGCAGGTGTTCTCGCTGCTGCTGGCGGGCATCGCCACCGTCTCGCTGATCGTCGGCGGCATTGGCATCATGAACATCATGCTCGTGTCGGTCACCGAACGCACCCGCGAGATCGGCATTCGCAAGGCGCTCGGCGCGACGCGGCTGAACATCATGTTCCAGTTCCTCGTCGAGGCCGTCGTGCTCTGCCTGGTCGGCGGCGCCATTGGCATCCTCGTCGGCACGGGCGGCGCCACGGCGTTCACGCGAATCATGGGGTGGACCACCGAGGTGGGCTCCACCGCCGTGGCCCTCGCGTTTGGATTCTCGGCGGCCGTCGGCGTCGTGTTCGGCGTGTATCCCGCGCGGCGGGCCGCAACGATGGACCCGATTGTCGCACTGCGATACGAATAGCACGGCGGCAGACGCGCAGTGTCGAACGGGGGAGGCCTTGATGGCCTCCCCCGTTTGTCATGGCCTCGCCTTTAGGCGTTACGGCCGTCGAGCAGACCCCGCTGCCTGCCGCAGTATTCGGAAGCCAAATGGAATCTCGACGAGCTGCCGCACTTTGCCCGCTCCCACCGTGGCCGGGCTGAACTTCATGCGCGGCAGCGCCTCGCGAACGGCGGAGCCAAACAGCGGATGATTGGTTTCAATGACGCGAAACGAGGACAGTTCCGCGAGTCCGGTGGTGTCCACGACGAAGCGCACTACCGCCTTGCCTTCGACGCCCCGCTGTTCGAGAAAGACGGGATATCGCGGCACCGCACTCGACGGATCGCGCACGGCGGCCGAGTCCACGTTGAGCAGTGTGAATGCATTCTGCGCCGCTGCGGCGGTTTCCAGCGTCTCAGGCGTGTAGCTGTCCTCCGTGTCCGGCTGCCGAACGCCCGCCGGCGCCGGTCGATCAACCCACGCTTCCGGCTCCGCGACTTTCGGCGATCCGGCGTGCATCGACGACCACTTCGCCTTCACCGCGTCCTTCGCCATCGCGGGCTGGTCGGGAGGTAGCAGGAAGTTGATGGCTGATTCGATGATCGACTCGTGCACAGCGTCCGGCGGCGCGATGGCATGCTGCGCCCCGGTCAGCAGCGCCAGCACCAGCGTGGCATGCACGGCAATGCTCACGCCGGCGCCAAGCGGCACACGTTCCTGACTCTGTGGTGGATGCTGCAAGAGGTCGAACATCGTGCTCCGTGGTGCAACGACTTGTGCTTAGCCTACCCGCGCGAATCAGACAACATCACCGCGACGCAGGGTTCGTCTCACTGATTCTATCGTATGTCCCTACGAGGGTGGATTTCAATATGGTCCAACCGTTGGATGGTGACGCGGCGTGCGACCCAGCCTGCCGACGGCTTGGACACCCTTGATTTCGATATATCTTCGTTATATCTTCGACATATCGAAATAGGCAGTACCGTGGGCTTCCGGAACAAGGGGGATCCGATGCGGTTCAGCGAACGATGCGGGACGCGGGGCGCGGGACGTGGATGGCGTGGATTTGGCGTCGATCCCGACGTCTCCGGTTTCATTTGGAAGATGGCCGGTCATCTGCGTGGCGGCCCATTCCGCGGCGGACGGTTCTTCGGACACGGCGACCTCAAGCTGGTCATCCTGTCGCTGCTCGAAGAGCGCCCGCGACACGGCTATGACATCATCAAGGCCATTGAGGAAAAGTCCGGCGGCATGTACCAGCCCAGTGCCGGAACCATCTATCCGACGCTCACGCTCCTCGAGGAGATGGGCTTCGCCCACGCTACGCCCGATGACGGCGGCAAGCGCGTCTACGAGATCACCGACGCGGGCCGGCAGCACCTGGCCGAGCATCGGACGACGGTGGATGACATCTTCTCACGCATTGCCCGCACCGGGGCAGGCCTCACGAGTGACGCGATGCAGGAGATGAACCGTGCCTTCCGGCACGCCGCGCGCGCCACCTACACGCATGCGACGCACAAGCTAGACGACCACGAGTTCCTGCGCGGCGTGGCCAAGGTGCTGGATGAAGCGACCGCCGCCATCGAGAGTCTGGCGACAGGAAAGTAGGGTCGATGCCGCTGGACGCGGCCGGAGAGCGGCATATGTTACATCGGGTCGCGCATCGTGCGCGGCCCGTTTTGCTTCGGGCGGCGATGCCAGCCGCCCAACGGCGCGAAATTCATTGGGGCGGTGCCCCGCGATCATATGCCGGCTGATTCTCCCAGCCCCTCCCCTGACCCGACAGTCACGCCTGTCAACGGCGTCACGGCGCAGCATCAGGTGCCTCATCATGAGCGGCACCACGTGGAACCGAACCCCACGGGAAAGCGGCTCGGCATCCTCACGCTGACCGCGCTCGGCGTCGTCTTTGGCGATATCGGGACGAGCCCGCTGTATGCGTTGCGCGAGTGCTTCAAGCCGGAGTACGGGCTGACGCCCACGCCGGCGAACGTCTACGGCGTGCTGTCGCTCATCCTGTGGTCGCTGATCCTCGTGGTCAGCTACAAGTACATCGGGTTCATCATGCGGGCGGACAACCGCGGCGAGGGCGGGATTCTCGCCATGCTCGCGCTCATCCTGAAGAAGGACTCGCAGCGGCGTCGCGGCCGTGCCCTGCTGATTGGCCTCGGCCTGTTTGGCGCGGCGCTGCTCTACGGCGACGGCGTCATTACGCCGGCCATTTCGGTGCTCTCCGCCATGGAAGGACTGACGGTGCATAACGCGCGGCTGGCATCGCTCGTGGTGCCGCTGACCGTCATGATCATCGTCGGACTCTTCGCGGTGCAACGACACGGCACGGCGCGTGTAGGCGCGGCGTTTGGCCCGTTGATGGCTCTATGGTTCCTGTCGATCGGCGCTCTCGGCCTCGCGCAGGTGTTGCGCGACGCGCACATCCTCGCGGCGATCAATCCCATTTGGGCGGTGCGTTTCTTCGCCTTTCACGACCTGCACGCCATCACGGTGCTCGGGGCGGTGGTGCTGGCGGTGACCGGAGCGGAGGCGCTGTACGCGGACATGGGGCACTTCGGTCGCAAGCCCATCCGGACCGCGTGGTTCTGGATGGTCTTTCCGGCGCTGCTGCTGAACTACTTCGGGCAGGGCTCGCTCGTGCTGGGCAATCCGGCAGCGGCGGAGAATCCGTTCTTCATGCTGTCGCCGGGGTTCATGCTGTTGCCCATGGTAGCGCTCGCCACCATCGCGGCGATCATCGCGTCGCAGGCGCTGATTTCGGGCGCGTTCTCCCTGACGCAGCAGTGCATCCAGCTGGGCTACAGCCCGCGCATGTCGATCGTGCACACCTCGGCCAAGGAGTACGGCCAGATCTTCGTCCCCGAGGTCAACTACGCGCTCGCGATCGGCACGGTGCTGGTGGTGCTCGGCTTCCAATCCTCCACCGCACTTGGCGCGGCGTACGGCATTGCGGTCACGGGGACGATGACCATCACGACGATCTTGTTCTTCGTGATCTCGGCGCACCGATGGCAGTGGCCGATGGGCAAGGTGGTCGCGCTCACGGTGCTCTTTCTCGGGGTGGACCTCAGTTTCCTCGTGGCCAACGCGATCAAGATCGAGCATGGCGGCTGGGTGCCCGTGATGATGGCCATCGTGCTGTTTACGCTGATGACCACATGGAAGCGCGGCCGTCTCATCCTGCGCGAGCGGCTGCAGGAAATCACGATGCCGCTCGATGCCTTCCTGAAGAGCCTGTCATCGGGCAAGATCCTGCGCGTGCCCGGCACGGCGGTCTTCATGACGTCCGAGGCGGGCGGCGCCCCGGTGGTGCTGCTGCACCACCTGAAGCACAACAAGGTGCTGCACGAGCAGGTCATCCTGTTGTCCATCGGGACCGCCGAGGTGCCCGAAGTGCGCGACGTCGACCGTGTCGACTTCGAGCGGATGGAGCACGGCTTCGTGCGCGCCAATGCGGTGTACGGATTCATGGAGTCGCCTGACGTCACCGAAGTGCTTGGCCTGCTGCGGCAGCAGGGGCTGAAGGCGCGGCCGATGGAGACCAGCTACTATCTGGGCCGCGAGCAGCTGATCCCGCGACAGAAGGCGTGGAAAGAAGGCGGCATGACGATGAGCATCTGGCGCAAGAAACTCTTCGCGTTCATGGCGCGCAATGCGCAGTCGGCAGCCGCGTTCTTCCAGCTCCCGCCGAACCGCGTGGTGGAGCTCGGGACGCAGATCGAGTTCTAGACGTCACGGTGGTGACCCAGGGCGCGACGCGTTGACGGCGTCGCGCCCTCCATCGTCTGCGCAGACGGCGCGCCGGGATTGGCTGAGCGCACGCACGTGATGCAATTTCCGGAGTTCGTTTCCCTAGCCCGATTTCCGATGCGCCGACTAATGCTCGCCGCCGTTGCCTGCCTCGCCGCCTTGCCGCTCGCAGCGCAGCGCACGCCCGTCGATTCGCTCCGCGACGACGCCAAGTTCTCGTTCTACGCCAAGGGTCCGTACCGCGCGTCCGTGCCGAAACCGGATGACGGGCTCGGCTACGCCATTGGCTCGTGGCATACGCAGTACGCCTCGCAGGAGCGCGTGTTGCTGGCCATCGCCGGCGCCGCCAAGGACCGCGTGAGGGTCGAGGAGATCGGCCGCACCGGCGAGAAGCGCACGATGCGCATCTATGTGGTGTCGAGCCCCGAGAACATCGCGCGTCTCGATGCGATTCGTGCCGACCTCGATCGCATGGCCGATCCGCGCGGCGCCAGCGCGGCGGAACTCGACGCCATCGCGGCGCGCACGCCGGCCGTCGTCTGGTTCAGCGGCTCGGTGCATGGCGACGAAGTGCCGGGCTTCGAGGCGTCGATGGCGTTGCTCTATCACTTCGCGGCGACGGACGATCCCAAGACGCTCGCGTTGCTCAAGGACGCGATCGTCATCATCAACCCGTCGTCGAATCCCGACGGGCACGAACGCTTCTCGGTCTGGTCCAACTCGATTGCGGTGGGAAGTGCCGAGCGCGCCGGCCTCGAGCAGCAGCGCGGCCAGCCGTGGACGATCAGCGGGCGCTACAATCACTACCGGTTCGACATGAACCGCGACCTCATCGCCACCACGCAGCAGGAAGTGCGCAACATTGTCGGCGGCATGCTGCGCTGGCACCCGATGGTCACGGCGGACTTGCACGGCTACACCACGCAATACTACATGGCCCCGGCGTCGCGCCCGATCAACACCAACATCAGCGGCTGGCCAAATAAGTGGGCCGAGGCGGTGGGCGCCGGCAATGCGCACGCGTTCGACGAGTTCGGCTGGCTGTACTACGTGCGCGACCAGTTCGATCTCTACTACCCGGGATACTACGACACGTGGCCGGCGCTTAACGGTGCCATGGGCGCGACCTTTGAAACCGACGGCGGCCCGGCGCTGCTGAAGCGCCGCGAAGATGGCACGCTGCTCTCGCTGCGCGACGGCATCGCCAAGCATTATACGGCCGCGATCGCAACGTTCGAGACCACGGCGGCGCGCGCGAAGGAGCGCGTGAAGGACTACGTGGCGTTCCGGCAGTCGGCCGTCGCCGATGGCAAGTCCCAGCCGATGAAGCGCGTCGTCTTTGCGCCAGGCAGCGATCCGGCGCGCGCCGCGGAGCTGGCCGCGGCGCTGCTGCGCGGCGGAGTCGAAGTGCATCGGCTCGTCCAGCCGCTGAACAGCACGAAAGCACACGCGTACAGCGATGACGCCGTCGCCGCGCGCACGTTCCCGGCCGGCTCATTCGTGGTGGACATGTCGCAGCCGCAGGGACGACTGGCCAAAGCCGTACTTGAGCCCGATCCGGCGCTTGATCCCGTCTTCGCCAAGACGCAGCTCGATTACTTCCGGCGCAACATCAACCGCGGCAAGAGCGCCGGCGGCGAGGGCTACGAGTTCTACGACATCACCGCGTGGGCACTGCCTGTAGCCTACGGCGTCGAGGCGTGGTGGACGGAGGATGCAGCGGCGATGAGCGGTGACAAGTTGTCGCTTCCCGCCGAGCCGGCGCCGCGCGTGAACGGCGAAGTACTGCCGGTCGCGGTGCGCGGCGGCATCGTCGATGGAGCCAATGCCAAGTCGGCGTATCTCTGGCGCAACGATCGGGCGGGCGCCTCGCGTCTCGCCGGCCAGCTGTTGCAAGACGGGTACAAGCTGGCGATCGCGAGCGAGCCGATTCAGACAGGCAAGTTGGACTGGCCGCGCGGCACGTGGGTGGCGCGCGTGTCGCGCAATGACGGCACGCTGCAAGCGCGCGTCGATGCGCTGGCCAAGAGCGCCGGCGTCGAAGTGACCGGCGTCAACACGGCGTTCCCCGAGACGGCGCAATACGGCACGGGCTCGGAGAGAACCGTTGCGGTGCAGGAACCGAAGATCGCCATCGCCGCCGACCAGGGGATTTCACTCGGCGGGTACGGGGCCATCTGGTGGAGCTTTGAACAGCGCTTCGGCATCAAGTTCACGCCGGTCGCGTTGTCGTCGCTCAACGGCGACATGTCGGCGTTCAACGTGATCATCATTCCCGACGGCAGCGCCGGCACGCTCGGCAAGGGCGCCGGATTGAAGGCGTGGATGGAGAAAGGCGGCACGCTGATCACGATGGGAGGGGCCACCTCATGGGCGGCCCGAGAGGAAACGGGAATGACGACGGCGCGCATCCTCACGGCGGATGAGAAGGACGAAAAGCCGAAGGCGGACGACAAGAAGAAGGACGACGCGTCCGCCGAGAAGAAAGATGCGCCTGCCAAGAAGGAGGCTGCCGAGAAGAAGGACGCGGCCGCCGTTCCGGCGCCGGGTGCCGACTCACTGCTCGCAGTGAAGAGTCCGACGGCGAACCCCAACGCGCCGCAACCGATTCCCGGCGCGCACTTCGACGTCGTCTTCGACATGACGCACTGGCTGACGCTCGGCGTGGAGAAGCAGCGCGCCACGGTGATGATGGAGGGCGATGCGTTCCTGAAGCTCTCGAAGGAGGGATCCAACGTCGCCGTCTTCCCGGCGACCGGCCCGCTCAAGCGCGCTGGGTTCACGTTCCCCGACAACACGGAACGCCTGCTCAAGGGGACGGCGCTGATCGTCGAGGAATCCGTTGGTCGCGGTCATCTGGTGATGTTCGCCAACGATCCGATGTTCCGCGGATGGTGGCGCGGGCTGGATCGTGTGGTGATGAATGCGGTGCTGCTGGGAGGGGCGTTCTAACCACCTGGGTCAGCGAAGACGGTCGGGGGTGCGGCGAGTGCGCCGCACCCCCGACCGCGATGCCGATGCAGTGGCCTGCAGCCGCTACATCCGCACGGTCCGCGTCCGCGAATACGTCACGCGCATGTCCTGCAACTGCTTCCGCGCCGACTCCATGCTGCGCTGCATCTCGATGCGCGCCTTTGGCAGTTCGCTGCGCAGCGTCTGCTCGATCGTCTTGCGCACGCCGTCCATTTGCAACTGAATCACGGCGGCGTCGCCATCAAACGAACGGTACTGGATGCTCGGCGCGTGCGGTGCCGACGGCGGCGTCGGCACCGTGAAGGTCATTCCGGACATCGGCGGCATTGGAGCCATCGGGGCCATTGGTGCCTCCGGCGAGCGGAGAAACATGAAACCGGACGAACCGCCTTCCTTGAGCGAGGACGCCTTCGCCAGCGTCACCTTCACCGGCCGCGCGCGGCCGCCCGACACGACGGTGAGTTCCACGACGTCGCCCGGCTTGCCCTTGCCCACTTCGCGGCTCAGGCGGCTCAACCGCGAGCTTGCCACCCACGAATCCTCGAGATCGTCCTTGGACATCTTGAGCGACACGCCGTTGATCGCGGCGATGCGGTCACCTTCCATGATCCCGGCCTTCTCGGCGGGACCGTCCTCAGACACCGATGTGACGAACACGCCCATCGTGTCGCGCTTGCTGCCCGTGATGCTGAAATTGATGCCGAGCACCGCGCGCTCGTCGCGTTTGATCGCGGACGCGCTCGGACGGTTCAGCTCGTCGGCGGCGACGGTCTTCACTTTGTACGACTTGCTCGCGCCATCATGCCACACCTGCAGCGTGACCTCGTCACCGGCCTTCGCCTTGCCGAGTTCGCGGGTCAGACGGCGCTGCATGATGCCGCCCATTTCGTCATCGCCCGCGTCATCGCGGCTCACGCGCAGCGACACCCCGTTGATCGACTGAATGCGGTCGCCCTCGGTGAGCCCCGCCTTTTCCGCGGGCCCGCCTGACGACAGTGACGAGATCAGCACGCCCAGAGTGTCGCGTCTGCTGCCCGACGAGGTGGACACGCCGATCATGGCGCGATTGCCGTCGGAGCCCGCGCTGGCGATGGCCCATTCGCCAGAGCCGCCGGGGACGACCCGCACCGATTGTGCCGAGAGCGGCAGGGCGAGCGCAAGACAGCTGGAGAGAAGCAGCGTACGGTACATTGGGAGCCTCGGAAGGACGGGAACTGGGTTGCGTCATCCAGTCAGTCACCGGGCCCGGCAGAAGGGTTTCCTGTTCGGTTGCCCCGACGAAGCGCGGAGAGACATTCTTATGAGGTGCATCCGCGCGCGCACGACGGCGCCTGTTTTTCCAACGACCCGTTCACCCACATGACCTGGCAGCAAACGACGGCCCGCGTACAATCGAATCGATCGTGCCAAACACGCGGGGCGCGGCCCGCGTGAGCGCCCTCGTTCATCGTATCGGCCACGGCCTGCGGCGCCGGTGGCGCGCCTACCGCATGAATGCGTGGGGACCGGAGCCAGCCTGGCGGCGCACGCACGAAGGACTTTGGATGATGCTGCGCGCGCACGACTGGCTGGATGAGATGCTGTTCTTCGGCGGCTTTGACGTCGCCTTTCCGCGGCACGTCGGCACTCTCGTGCAGCCGGGCGAATGGGCCCTTGATCTCGGTGCGCAGAAAGGCTGGTTCTCGCTGCTGCTGGGGCGGGCCGTTGGCGCGGGCGGCCGCGTACTGGCCTTCGAGCCCGATCCGCGCGCGTACGCGCACTGCGTGGCGAATCGCGACCGCAACGGGATGACGCAGATTGTCGCGCTCGCCCTCGCGGCCGGTGATGAAGACGGCACCATTCAGTTCTTCCTCAACGAAACGCTCGGCTGGTCGAGCCGATTCCCCAGCGCCGATCAGCAGGCACAACTCGTCCGGGAAGTGACCGTGCGCGTGGCGCCGGTGGATGCCGTGCTCGCTGAGCACCGCCAAGGCGATTCTCCCGCCGTCTCCCTCGTGAAGATCGATGTCGAGGGCTCCGAGGTCAGGGCGCTGCGCGGTATGCGCGCACTGCTCGAACGCGAAACCCCAACGCTCTGGCTCGAGATCAATCGCACCGCGCTCGCCGCCGCCGGAACGAGTGCCGCCGACATCGAGTCGATGCTGGCGCCGCTGGGCTACCGCTTCGCGTGGCCCGAATGGAGCGACCCGGTCATCGGCTCCGCCAGCCTCACGTATCATCCACTCGAGAGCTTGAACGCGCTGGATCGCGACCTGTTTGACGTCATCGCCTACGCGCCCCGCTACGCCGAGCGCGCGCACCGCATTCTTGGCTGGTAGCGTGACCGGCACGGGATCCGCTCGCGATGGGGGTCCCGAGTCGTCTGGCTTTGTCCTACAGAAGCCCGTCGAATTGCCGACAGCGCCCGCCGGCGGCCCCTTCGAACTTTCAGTCGCGTCTCGCCACGGGGCGCACCTTTCCGGAGTCTGCTCGTGACGCTTCAGGTTCACCCCGTTCAGCCCGCCATCGACCGCGTGAAGGGGCTGCGCAACCTCGTCGGCAACACGCCAATACTCGTCATCGATTGCGAGTTCCGCGGCCGCGCACGGCGCATTTACGCGAAAGCGGAGCATCTGAATTTCACGGGTTCCATCAAGGATCGCATGGCCGCGCACATCTTGCGGCGCGGCTACGAGACCGAACTGCTGCAGCCCGGCGCACTCATTATCGAGGCGACGAGCGGCAACACGGGCATCGCCTTCAGTGCCATCGGCCGTGCGCTGGGACATCCGGTGGTGATCTTCATGCCCGATTGGATGAGCGACGAACGCAAGCGGCTGATCCGGTCGTTTGGCGCCGAGGTGCGGCTCGTGTCGCACGCCGAGGGCGGGTTTCTGGGTTCGATCAAGCTCTCGGAGGAACTCGCCGCCCAGACGCCCGGCGCTTTCCTGCCAAGGCAGTTCGCGAATGACGAGAACTGTGCCGCGCACGAGTTGAGCACCGGCCCGGAGATTTGGGCGCAGATCCGTGCACGCGGTCTGGTGCCCGACGCGTTCGTCGCCGGTGTTGGCACGGGCGGCACGATCATGGGCACTGGTCGTTACCTGCGCGCCCGCAATCCCGACATTCGGCTCTTTCCGATGGAGCCATCGAACTCGCCGACGCTCACGACCGGCTTCAAAGTCGGCAAGCACCGCATTCAGGGCATCAGCGACGAGTTCATTCCCGCCATCGTGAAGCTCGACGAGCTCGACCGCGTCGTGGCGGTGGATGACGGCGACTCGATCATCATGGCGCAGCGCCTCGCCTCCGAGCTTGGCATCGGCGTCGGCATCTCGAGCGGCGCCAATCTGCTGGCAGCACTGCAAGTGCAAGACGAGATGGGCGGCGATGCCACGGTGGTCACCGTGCTGAGCGATGACAACAAGAAGTACCTCAGCACCGACCTGATGCACGAGGAACCCGTGAAGGACGGCTTCCTCTCGAGCGAGATCAAGCTCGTGAAGTTCCGCGCACTCAACCGCATGTGCGACGCGTGCTTTGACCCGACGGATCCGGATGGGGCGCCGGTGAGTTTGGCGCGCGGCTGACCCGCCGGTACCCCGAGCGACGCGGCAACGGTTTTAGGCGTCGCGCGCCCGGGTGATCACTTCGTGAAGCGCCGCCGCCAGCTCCTGCGGCGGCACTGGCTTGCGCAAAACCTTCCGCACACCGATCGCGGCGAAGTCCTCCTCGAGGAACTCCTGCACGAAGCCGGTCAGCATCAGCACGGGCAGTCCCGGCCTCAGTTCGCCAACGCGCTGGGCGAATCGGACGCCATCCAATGCGGGCATCGAGTAGTCGGTCAGCACGGCCGAGAAAGGTGGGTTGGCGGCGTTCACGGCCTCGAGCGCTGCCTCGGCATCGATGAACCCAGTTCCTGTGTAGCCGATCTTCTCAAGCTGCTTGAGGCCGATCTCCACGAGCTTCGGCTCGTCGTCGAGCAGCAGCACGCGTTCGCCCTTTCCGAACGGCACGTCCCCGTATGCCGTCGCCTGCTCCTCATTTGCGGCCTCGAATGCCGGGAAGAGGCAGCGCACACGCGTGCCCTCGCCCGGCGTGCTCTCGAGGATGACCCCACCACCGTGCTCTTTCACGATGCCGCGTACCATCGAGAGCCCTAGACCGGTGCCGCTCCCCTCTGGTTTCGTGGTGAAGAATGGCTCGAAGACATGCTGTCGCGTCGAGGCGTCCATGCCGGTTCCAGTGTCGCGCACGGTCAGCTGCGCGTACAGGCCCTCGCGCAGTTCCGGCTGCGAGCGCGCCACGTGATCATGGACGTACAACGGCTCGCCAATGAATTCGAGCAGTCCGCCCTGCGGCATGGCTTGGAAGGCGTTGTTGCCGAGGTTCAAGAGCACGAGGTGCACCGAGGTGAGGTCGGCGCGGATGTGCGGCGTCTCCGGTGCCACGCGCACCTCGAACCGAACGCGTGGCGGCAGCGATACTCGGAGCATCTGCGCCGCTTGATCGATCACATGCGCAACGTCGAGTGACCGGTAGTCCGCATCGGCACGGCGCGCGAAGCCGAGTATGCGCCGCACGAGTTCGCGTCCACGAACCGCCGCCTCCTCGACTTCGTGCAGATCGTGGTTCATCCGCGCGTCCGTCGCCATCGCCTTCAGCAGGTCCACGTAGCCGATGATGACGCCGAGAATGTTGTTGAAGTCGTGGGCAATGCCGCCGGCCAGCGTCCCGACGACTTCCATTTTCTGTGCCTGCCGCAACTTGCTCTCCAGCTGGCGGATGGCGTCCTCTGATTCCCGACGTGCCGTGATGTCCACCACGGCGGCGAGGACATACGCGCCCGCCGCGGTGGTCACGGGTGTGAGCCCGATCTCCAGCGGGAGCTGCGTACCGTCCTTGCGAAGGCCAGCCAACTCACGACGACCGCCCATGGCGCGCGCCCGCGGCGCCGACCGAAATCGGTCGCGGGCGTGAGCGTGTCCTGGTCGCTGGTCGATTGGCACGAGCAACTCGATGGACTGCCCGAGCAACTCGGCACGCGGGTAGCCGAACAGGCGCTCCACCTCGCGGTTGACGAGCACGATCACACCACGCTCGTCGGTCAGTAGCAGCCCGTTGGGCGAAGACTCTACAGCGGCGCGGAGCAGCGCGTCCGCAGGTTCGGTCGGCGTGTCGGGCATGCTGGGGGGCCGGAGAGCAGTAGCCACGAGCGCGACCGACGTCGGCACTCCGCATCGTCGCGGCTCGTACACATCAAAAGCGGTACCTTACATAGTTATTTCGTATCGTCGCCGAAATTGCAAGTGGGGCGACGCCGTTGTCCTACAAGCGCCGCCCCACGGTGCAATCATCGGCCGCCTGGCGGCCCGCTACACCACGATGTTCAGCAGCCGCCCCGGCACGTAGATCACCTTCTTCGGCGCGCCGGTCAGGAACTTCGCCAGCACGGCATCGCCCTGTACCGCCGCCAGCGCGGCGTCCTGCGTGACGTCGCGCGGCACGCTCACCTTGCCGCGCGTCTTGCCGTTCACCTGCACCACAAGCTCAAACGCATCGTCGCGCGCCAGCGACTCGTCCACCGCCGGCCAGCCGGCATCGAACACGCTCCCCGTGTGGCCGAGCATCTCCCACAGTTCCTCGGCGATATGCGGCGCGAAGGGCGCGACCAGCGGCACTAGCGGCGTCACCTCCGCCGTATGCGGCACGCGTTCGCCGCGGCGCAGCGTGTTCATGTATTCCATCATCGCCGCGATCGCCGTGTTGTAGCTCAACGCCGGAATATCGCCGCTGACCTTCTTGATCGTCTGATGCAGCTTGCGCATCACGTCGGCATCGGGCGCACCGTCACGCTTGGCGTCGCGCACGCTCGCGAACATCCGGTCGAGGAACCGCCGCACGCCGCTGATTGACTGGTCGCGGAAGTCGCCGCCTTCCTCAAACGGTCCGATGAACATCAGGTAGGTGCGTACCGTGTCGGCGCCCCACTGGTCCATGTAGGCGTCGGGGTTCACCACGTTGCCGCGCGACTTCGACATCTTGGCGCCGTCGCGGATGATCATGCCGTGCGCCCGGAACTTGAGGAACGGCTCTTCCGTCGGCACCAGCCCGTCATCGAACATCACCATGTTGATGAACCGCGCGTAGAGCAGGTGCAGCACGGCGTGTTCATTGCCGCCGATGTAGGCAGAGACCGGCAGCCACTGCCTGGTCAGGGCCGCATCAAACGGTGCGCCGTCGTTCGGCACGCTCGGGTAGCGCAAGAAGTACCACGCGCTGTCGAGGAACGTGTCGCTGACGTCGGTCTCACGACGCGCCGTCTTGCCGCAGGTCGGGCACGGCACGTGATAGAACGCCTCGTGCCGCGCGAGCGGCGACACGCCCGAATCATCCGGCTTGTAGTCGGGGATGTTGGGCAGCACCACCGGCAGGTCCTTCTCCGGCACCGGCACTGTGCCGCACGCGTCGCAGTAGATGATCGGGATCGGCGGTCCCCAGTAGCGCTGGCGCGAGATGCACCAGTCGCGCAAGCGGAACGTCGTCACCGGCTTGGCGGCGCCGCGCTTCGTCAGCCACTCGGTCACCTTCGCCTTGGCTTCGCCCACCCCGAGTCCATCGAACTCCTCGCTGTTCACCAGCCGACCGTTGGCGTCGTCGGTGAAGCACGCCGTCAGCGGCGTATGCGCGCTCTCGTCCGGAGCGGCGACGACTCGCACGATGGGCAGGTTGAACTTCTGCGCGAACTCAAAGTCGCGCTCGTCGTGTCCCGGCACCGCCATGATGGCGCCCGTGCCGTAGCCCATCAGCACGTAGTCGGCGGTCCAGACGGGAATCATCTCGCCGTTGGCCGGATTCACCGCGTACGCGCCGGTGAAGACACCGGTCTTCTCCTTGCTGACCTGACGGCTCACGAGGTCCTGCTTGCGCGCCGCGTCGCGATAGGCCTCAACCTCGGCGCGCTGATCGGGCGTCGTCACGTGGTCCACTGCCGGATGCTCGGGCGCCAGCACCAGATACGTCGCGCCGAAGATCGTGTCGGGGCGCGTCGTGAACACGGGAATCGTCGTCGAACCGCTGGTGATCTCCTGCGATACCATCACGCCCGCGCTTCCCGCATCGGTCAGCGGATCGAGCACGCGGAAGCGCAGCTCGGCCCCTTCGCTGCGGCCCAGCCAATTGCGCTGTGCGGTGCGCGTGCTGTCCGACCAGTCAATCCACTCGAGGTTCTTGAGCAACCGCTCCGCGTAGTTCGTGATGCGGAAGAACCACTGCTCCAGCGCGCGCTGCTCGACGGTGGTGCCGCAGCGTTCGCAGGCGCCGTTCACCACCTGCTCGTTGGCGAGCACCGTCTTGCACGACGGGCACCAATTCACGGCCGCCTGTTTCTTGTACGCGAGGCCGCGCTCGTAGAGCTTGAGGAAGACCCACTGCGTCCACTTGTAGTACGCCGGGTCCGTCGTATCCACCGACCGGCGCCAGTCCACCATGAGGCCGGCGCGGTCGAGCTGCCGGCGGAAGTTCTTGACGTTCCGCGGAATGAGCTCCATCGGGTGCACGCCCATCTTGAGCGCAAAATTCTCCGAGTGGATGCCGAACGCGTCGTAGCCCAACGGCTCGAGCACCGTGTGCCCCTGTAGCCGCTGGAACCTCCCGTGGATATCATTTCCAGTGAACGCGTACAGGTTGCCGATGTGAAGCCCTTCCGCCGACGGGTAGGGGAACATCATCAGCTGGTAGTACGGACGTTCGCCGCCAAGGTCGGTCGCGTTCGTGCCGCGCTCTGCCCATCGGGCGCGCCACTTGCTTTCTACCGCGGTCGGGTCGTACCCCGGCAGTTCATCAGGCCGGGCGGGCATGTCGGAAGCGGTCATCGGATTCGTAAACAGGTGCCAGAGCCTTTAGGGCTGCACCCTGGCGTGAGGATCGAGCGTGAGCCAAGGGGAACGGAGCAATCTAGCCACCGACGGCGTCGGAACAAACTCGGCGCGCCCCTCGGCACCGCAGAAAGCGCATATCTACGACCGAATCGCCGCGTGGATCACGTGGACGTCGTTCGCGGGCCTGGTGGTGATGGTCTGGTTCGGTTGGGGGACCATGCGCACCGTCCTCCTTGGACGGCAGTGGTGGCTGGTGGTCGGCCCGGCCTTCTTCCTGTCGGTCTTCATGTCGGCCTTCGGCTTCCGATACTTCGTGTCGTGGGTGATTGGAAAGGAAATCTCCAAGCTCGCCGATGTCGCGGAGGCAGTGGCGGCCGGTGACCTGACCAAGCACCCCGACGCCGCCAAGGATGGCGGTCAGATGGGGCGCCTCGGACGCGCCATGGAGGCGATGACCGCGGAACTGTCGCGACTGGCCACGCACATCCGAACCTCGTCTGCCGACACCACGTCGTTTGCCAGGGAGATCACCGGCGGCACCGAGCATCTTGCCGAAGCCGCCGCGGCGATCGCGGGCACGGCCAGTTCGCTCAGTCATCAGGCAGTGATGATGGCCGACACCATTGCGCTGCTTGCCACAGACACCACCGGCCTCGGCGAACTGGCACGCCAGCTGGCGACAGGCGCGCGCGACGGACTCGAGCGCAACCGCCGGCTCATCGCACTGGCCAACGACAACCACGAGCGGCTCGACGAGAACAGCGGCCGGCTCGGCGCCCTCGGCCAGGACGTGCAAGCGAGCGCCGCTGCCCTCGACGCCCTCGGCTCGGCCTCCGACGAAATCCGCGCCTTCGTCACTCTTGTGCAGAAGATCGCGCGCCAGTCCAAACTCCTCGCGCTGAACGCCGCCATGGAGGCGGCGCGCGCTGGCGAGCAGGGCGAGTGATTTGCGGTGGTCGCCACCGAGGTGCGGCGTCTCGCCGCGACAAGTTCAGAAGCGGCGGCGCAAACCGAGTCGCTGATTCAGGGAATTCTCGCCCGGCTCGACGAGGCGCGCGCGGCCAGCGCGCGCGCGCTCGACCGCGTGGGCACGGTGCGCGAAGCCACCGAGCACGGACGCCTGTCGTTCACTCAGGTGGAAGCGGCGGTGGGTGAAGCCGACCAATGGACGGCGGCGATGGCCACGTCGGCGGCGGCCGGCGATCAGCTCGTCACCGAGCTGCAGCAGCGACTCACCGCGCTGAATGCCGGCACGCAGTCGTTCGTGAACGCCATGCATGACGTGGCCGCCGCCAGCGAAGAGCAGAGCGCGAGCACGCAGGAAATCGCGGCGGCGGCCTCGCATCTCGCACTCACCGCCGCACAGCTCGACCGCGCGGCGAGCGCGTTTCGAACGAGCTAGCGTTCGACCGCTACCGCGAAGCAGTCAGCTTGCCGCGCCCGCAACCTGCATGCGCGACACCGACGCCGGATCGCCCATCACGATCAGATGGCATCCGCCATTCACCGTGGTATCCGCCGGCGGATTGAAGACGTACGCGCCATCGCGCGCGCGCATCGCCAGCAGCAGCAGCCCCGTGCCGTACTCATGCAGGCGTAGCGCATCGACACGGCGCGCGTCGAGCGCGCTCCCCTGCTCCACGCGCACCTCCTCGATGCGCAGGTTCCGGTTCTCGTCGCGCAGCATCTGGTCGAGGAACGACACGACGCTCGGCCGCAGCAGTTCGCTCGCCATGCGCATGCCGCCAATGCGTCCGGGCGACACCGCCGAGTCGGCGCCGCTCTGGCGCAGGCGCGCGGCCGCCCGCTCGTCCGCGGCTCGGGCAACCAGTCGCGCCTTGGGTGCCATCTGCCGCGCCAGCACCGTCGTCACCAGCGCCACCTTGTCGTCGTCGGTGCAGACCACCACGCCCGACGCATGCACAATCCCCGCTTGGGTCAGCACTTCGTCGTCCGTGCAGTCGCCCACCATCACCGGCACGTTCGGAAACTGGCGCTCGAACACGGCCGCCCGTTCGGCGCTGCTCTCGATGGCAACCACCGCGCGATCCGTCTGCACGAGCTCGGCGACGACTGCCGTGCCGGTCTGCCCCGCGCCGCACACGATCGTGTGCGCGCGCATCGCGTCAATCCGCTTTTGCATCCGCCGCCTCCGAAATCCCGCGGTCAAGTCGCCTTCCACCACGTAGGCCGTGATCATCGAACCTGTCATCACCACCGCGGTCGCGCCAAAGAGCAGCAGCACGATGGTGAAGATCATCGCCGCCGGATGCTCGGTGATGTCGATCACCTCGCGATACCCGGTTGTGGTCAGCGTGATCGTCGTCATGTAGAGCGCGTCGAGCCAGCTATGCTTGGCGCCGCCGATCATCTTGTAGCCGAGCACGCCGACCAGGTACGTGAACCACAGCACGGCAATCGGCGTCAGGACGCGCCGGCCAATGGTGCCGAGGTCGTCGTCCAATTTGCGCATGTCAGCGCGGCCGCTCGGTGTTCTTGTAGCGGAAGGCGCACTTCTCCAGTCGCGCTCCCTTTTCGTCGCACACGGCAAACGACGCCCCCTCGTACATCGTCGCACCGCCGAAGCGGCCGTCCTTGGTGACGGCGTACACTTGGATGTCGTAGCGCGGACGCCCCTTGTCGTCGAGCAGGCGCGGCTCCGTCACATGTACCATGCGCTCGAGCGTCTTGAGCGCCGCTTCCTCGGGCGTCGCACCGTTGCGCATGAACTCCACCGTGAGAAATCCGCCGCACGCCTTGATGTTGATCTCGCCCAGGCCCGTGCTCCCGGCGGCGCCGATGTCGTTGTCGGCGTACTGCCCGGCGCCGTGAATGGGCGAGTCGCCCAGGCGTCCGTCGAGCTTCCACGCCAGCCCGCTCGTCGTCGTCACGGAACTCACGTCACCGGCCGCGTTCACCGCGTTCATGTTGATGGTGCCATGCGTCCAGTTGATCTTCACGTTGTCGTCGTGATCGAGCCAGTTGTCGTTCGGGTTCAGGCGCGACTTCCAGCGCAGCCAGTCCTGACGGCTCTTCTCGGTGAGCAGGTTTTGCGGGGTGAAGCCCATGGCGAGCGCAAACTTCCGCGCCCCGCGCCCGACCAGCAGCACGTGCGTGGTGTAGTCCATCACCGCCTTGGCAACGAGCGACGGCGTCGCAATGTCCTCAAGGCACCCGACGGCGCCGGCGCGGCGCGTCGGGCCGTGCATGCAGCTCGCGTCGAGTTGCACGACGCCGTCTTCATTTGGCAACCCGCCAAGACCCACGGATTGGTCGTTGGGATCAAGCTCCACCAGGTTCACGCCGCCAATGATGGCGTCCAGCGTGTCGGTACCGCCCGTGATGCGATCGTAGGCGAGCTTCACGCCCTTGATGCCGTTCGCACTCGACACGACGCAGGGCCGGCCGCGAAACGGCCCTGCGCCCAATGCCGTGCGGGCGACGTCGAGTTCGTACTCTTCGGCACGCACGGCGCGTGGCAGGAAACCGAGGGCGGAGAGAAGCGCGGATTTTTCGAGGAAGGCGCGGCGGTCAAGCATCGGGAGACGGGTTGGAGGGTGAGGAAAATCTGATTCAGGGCGATGATCACGGATAGGGATTTGTGATTGCGACTTGGGATCTCGATGACGATTGTCCGTTGTGCCCCGCACCTGTCCGCGCGCCCGCCGACGCGCCACAATAGGACCATCGAAATCCCGGTCCGCGATCGCCCCCCTAGATCGAAATCCGTGATCTAAATCCGGAATCTTCTCATGCCCCTGCAAGATCAACTCAAGGCCACACCCTTCTTCGCCGGCTTCGCCGACACCCTGCTATGGAATCTGGCGAAGACCGGAAACCCCACCACGCTGGCCGAAGGCGAGACGCTCTTCGCCGAGGGCGACGTTCGCTCGTTCTTTGGGGTGATTCTCACCGGCGCCATTGCCATCGAGAAATCGCACGGCGGCGGCCGCCAGCGGCTTGCCACACTCGGCGCGGGTGAGGTCGTTGGCGAGAACATCCTCCTCGACGACACGCATCACGGCACGACGGGCGTGGCGCTGGCCACCACCGAGCTCGTGCTCTTCCCGCTCAGCGACCTGCGCCCAGTGCTCAAGAACACGCCGCAGCTGCACGCCGCTCTCGTGTCGAAGGCGGCGCGTGCGATGGCGCATCGGCTCAACGTCGCCAGCGCGACGCTCGTCGGCCACGGCCGCGCCGCCGGCTTCTTCGGCGGCGGCACACGCCGCGAGCACGACCTGCTGGGCGAGCGGGACGTTCCTCAGGAAGCGCTGTATGGCGTGCAAACACTGCGCGCGCTCGAGAACTTCGCCATCACCGGCATTCCGCTGAGCGAGTTTCCGCCGCTCGTGAAAGCGCTTGCGCAGGTGAAGGAAGCGGCCGCGCTCGCCAACCGCGACCTCGGCCTGCTCGACGCCCCCGTGGCGGATGCGATCGTGCAGGCGGCGCGTGAAGTGCAGCAGGGACGGCACCACGAGCACTTCATGGTCGACATGATCCAGGGTGGCGCCGGCACGTCCACCAACATGAACGCCAACGAAGTGATCGCCAATCGCGCGCTCGAACTCCTTGGGCAGAAGCGCGGCGACTACGATCACTGCCATCCGAACAACCACGTCAACAAGTCGCAGAGTACCAACGACGTCTATCCCACTGCCGTGAAGCTTTCGCTGCACGCCAGCATCACTGAACTGCGCACGGCGATGAGCGAACTGGTCGCGGCGTTCCTTGCGAAGGGGGACGAGTTCAAGGAGCTGGTGAAAATGGGACGCACGCAGCTGCAGGACGCCGTCCCGATGACACTCGGCCAGGAGTTCGCGGCGTTCGGGCACACGATCGCGGAGGATATCGACCGCCTCGGCGAAGCGCAGGCACTGATTCGCGAGATCAACATGGGCGCCACGGCCATCGGCACGCGCATCAATGCGCCAGCCGGCTACCCCGACGCGGTGTGCCGGCACCTGAGCGAGGTGACCGGGCTGACGCTCATCACGGCGCCCGATCTCGTCGAGGCCACGTCCGACACGGGCGCGTTTGTCCAGCTCTCCGGCGTGCTGAAGCGCTGCGCCGTGAAGTTGAGCAAGGTGTGCAACGACCTGCGCCTGCTGTCATCCGGCCCGCGCACCGGGTTGGGCGAGATCAACTTGCCGCCCATGCAACCGGGCTCAAGCATCATGCCGGGCAAGGTGAATCCCGTGATTCCCGAGGCCGTGAACCAGGTCTGTTTTGATGTCGTCGGCGGCGATGTGACGGTGACGATGGCCGCCGAGGGCGGGCAGCTGCAGCTCAATGTCTTCGAGCCCATCATCGCCTTCCGGCTGCTGTACAACATTCGCACGCTCCATGCCGCCGTGCGGATGCTGCGGACCAAGTGCATCGAGGGCATCACGGCCAATCCCGACCGGCTGCGCGACTTCGTGCAGCACTCCGTTGGCACGGTCACCGCGCTCGTCCCCGTGATTGGATACGAGGCATGCACCGATGTCGCCAAGGAAGCGCTGGCCACGGGGCGAGGCGTGTATGACCTCGTGCTCGAGCGCAAACTGCTCACCCGCGCGCAGCTGGACGAGGCCCTCGACCCGCGGAAGATGGTGTAGCGCGCGCAGCGCGCGATCGGCTCGGCGACGCACGCGTGATTGCGTCTGCACATAGATTCACCGTAGCAGGCTCTTGTCGTATGCTGGTTCATTCAGTCGGACGGTTCCCATGGCTTCTACCAAGCTCGATGGCGCCGGCGCGCAGAAGTTGAAGACGCTGGAAGAGGCGCTGATGTCCATGTCGCAGATTCACAGCATGGTGGAGCGGACCGCCATGGAGATGAAGGCGGGCAAGCCGATGGGCGTCTTTCCGATGCAACTCAAACGCATGGCGATGCCGCTCGTGGGACAGCTCAAGGGGCAGTTCGGCATGATCGCCGACAACGTCTCATCGATGCTTCTCATCGGCGGACGCGGCGGTGGCGATCAGGTGAAGCTGCGCTCATATCGCGAGGCGGTCGCCAACATTCGCCAACTGATCGACTTCGCCCAGAAGAAGGTGAAGATCGAACACGCCGTCGATATCAGCATCGCCCCTGAGTGAGCCGGGGCGACGGCGCCTCGCGGCGCCAGCGAGTGAGCCTAAATTGTAGGTATTTGCCTCACTCGGACGTGCTTGAATCGCCCGACCTGACGGGGTAGCTTTCCTCGGCTTTCCCGTACGCCGTTGCCCGAGTCTGCCGGACAGACGGTTCTTCACCCCCAAACATCACCGCTGATGCCCACGTTGCATCTGCGCCGGGTGCTCCCGGTCGCCGTTATTGCGGTTGCCCTGCTCGCACTCGCCGCATGTGGAGGAGACTATCCCAACTCCACATTCAGCCACAACACCGAGCTCAACGACGGTGCGGTCTTCCTCTGGGACCGCATGATGCTCCTCGGCACGATCGTCTTCGTGGTCGTCGAGGTGCTGCTCGTCTACACGATCTTCAAGTTCCGGCGCCGTGAAGGCGGGCCCGCGCCGCGCCAGATTCAGGGCAACGCAGCGCTTGAGATCACGTGGACGGCCATTCCGGCGCTGATTCTGGTCTTCCTCGCCGTGCCCACGGTGCGGACGATTTTCCAGAATCAACGCCAGGCGCCGACCGACGCGCTGCAGGTGGAAGTGATCGGGCACCAGTGGTGGTGGGAGTTTCGCTACCCGCAGTACGGCATCACGACGGCCAACGAGCTCTACCTCCCGATTGGCAAGACGGTCAACTTTTCGCTGCGCACGCGCGATGTACTGCACTCCTTCTGGGTGCCGCAGCTCGGCGGCAAGCGCGACCTCATCGCCAATCGGGTGAACCACATTTGGTTCACGCCAAAGGCGGACCTCTCCCCCGCGGCGTACAACGGCGCCTGCGTCGAGTACTGCGGTTCGAGTCACGCGAACATGCGCTTCCGCACCTTCACGGTCACCACTGGCGAGTTCGAGAAGTGGGCCGCGCACCAGCGGACGGTGGCGATGGGTTCGAAGGCGGCGATTGCCGAAGCCGCCGCCGCGGATTCAGCGGCGAAAGCCAAGCCGGCGGTGAAGACCGCATCGATCATTCCGGTGCCGGCTCCCGCCGCGGCCCCCGAGACATGGGTCTTCCCCGTCGAGAAGATGGCGGCGTATACGCTCCCCAGCACGCCGATGCCCGCCACCAAGTTCGATGAATCGCTGCTGGCGTCCGGCGACGCTGCGGCCGGGCGCGAGTTGCTCACCAATCCCGCCAACCTCGGCAAGGCGCCGTGCCTCACATGCCACGTCATCAAGGGTGAGACCAACTACGCCAACGATGACCAGGCCAAGGGGCCGAACCTCACGCACATCGCCACTCGCCATACGTTCGGCGCCGGCCTGTACCGCCTCGACGCCAAGACGCTCGCGCTCTGGATCAAGAATGCGCCGGCCATGAAACCGGGCTCCGTGATGCCGACGTTCGGCGCCGGGGAATACAACGCGCTCATCAAGCAGGCCGTCCCCGCGGCGGCTGGCCTCAGTGACCGGCAGATCGCCGACATCGTGGCCTATCTGCTGACCCTCAAGTAGACCGGAGAACCGAACCCATGGCATCGTCCGCCATTCCGACGCACGCGCAGGGAGCCTCCGGCGCGTCGCAGTCGTCGGAACAGTCCGGCCTCTGGAGCTGGCTGACCACCGTCGACCACAAGAAGATCGGCATCCTGTACCTCTACACCGCCCTGTTCTACCTGCTGGTGGGCGGCCTCGAGGCTACGCTGATCCGCACGCAGCTCGCCAAGCCGAATCTGAGCGTCGTCTCAGCCGAGATGTACAACCAGCTCTTCACGATGCACGGCACCACGATGGTCTTCCTCGTCGTGATGCCGCTGTCGGCCGCGTTCTTCAATTATCTCATTCCGCTGCAGATTGGCGCGCGCGACGTCGCGTTCCCGCGGCTCAACGCCTTCTCGTATTGGGTGTACGCGCTGGGCGGACTGTTCATCACGCTGCCCATTTTCTTCGGCATGGCGCCAAACGGCGGCTGGTTCGGCTACGCGCCGCTCTCCGGCCCGACGTACGGCGGCGGCTTCAACATGGATTTCTGGGTCCTCGGCCTGCAGATCCTCGGCATTTCGTCGCTCGCCGCGGCGTTCAACTTCATCACGACGATCATCAACCTGCGCGCGCCCGGCATGACGCTGATGCGCATGCCGATGTTCACGTGGATGTCGTTTGTCGTGCAGTTCCTCGTGATCCTCGCCTTCCCCGTGATCACGGCGGCGCTCTTCTTCCTGCAGTTCGACCGCTTCTTCGGGACGAACTTCTATCAGGTGCAGGCTGGTGGTGATCCGCTGCTCTGGCAGCACTTGTTCTGGGTCTTCGGCCACCCCGAGGTGTACATCCTCATCCTGCCGGCGTTCGGCCTCGTGTCGGAGGTGCTGCCGACGCACAGCCGCAAGCCGCTGTTCGGCTACAACGTGATGGCCTACTCGGGCATCATGATCGGCTTCCTCGGCTTCGGCGTATGGGCGCACCACATGTTCGCGGTGGGCATGGGCCCGGTGGCCGACTCGATCTTCTCCGTGGCGACGATGCTCATCGGCCTGCCGACGGGCGTGAAGATCTTCAACTGGATCGCGACGATGTACGGCGGTTCGCTGCGTTTCCCGACGTCGATGAAGTTCGCCATCGGGCTCATCGCGATGTTCACGATCGGCGGCATTTCGGGCGTGATGCACTCGTCGCCGCCGTCGGATCTGCAGCAGACGGACACGTATTTCGTCGTGGCGCACTTTCACTATGTGCTGTACGGCGGCGCGATGATGGGCATCTTCGCGGGCATCTATCACTACTTCCCGAAGATGACCGGCCGGTTCATGAGCGAGCGTCTCGGCTCGTGGCAGTTCTGGCTGAACTTCGTCGGTCTCAACCTGACGTTCTTCCCGATGCACTTCAGCGGGATGCTCGGAATGCCGCGGCGCATCTATACGTACGACGCCGGACAGGGCTGGGATGTGTTCAACCTGACGTCGACGGTGGGCACGTACATGCTGCTCGTCGCCGGCCTCATCTTCGCGTACAATTTCTTCAAGAGCCGAGTGAGCGGCGCGCCGGCAGGCAGCGACCCGTGGGGCGCGCCGACGCTCGAGTGGTCCATCCCGTCGCCGCCGCCCGAATACAACTTCGCGCAGATCCCCGAAGTCACGTCGCGCTATCCCATGTGGGACCTCAAGGCGCCGGATCGCATGGCCGGCATTGAGCACTCGCACGCCGACGCGGGGACGATTGCCGAAGCGCACGCCGTGCCGGTGCACGAAGAGACCGAGCGCCGGAGCGCGAAGGAACTCGGCATCCCCATTCCCTTCCCGACCGTCAAGCCGTTCATGGTGGCGCTCGGCATCATCATTCTGTTCAGCGGCCTCATTGTGATGCACGCCGGCAAGTTCCCGCTGGCGATGGCAATGATGATTGGCGGCGGCGCATTCATGGTGGCCTCGCTCTACGCGTGGCTCACGAGCCCTCTCGAGTAACCGGAGACAATGACCGTGTCCGCAATTGCCGCCGGCGCCCACGAGGCGCACGAACACACGCATTACACCACCACCGGCCTCGACAGCAGGAAGATCGCCATCTGGGCGTTCATCGGGTCGGAGTGCATGCTCTTCGGCTCGCTGATCTCCACCTACCTCGTGTACAAGGGACGGTCCGTCGTCGGTCCGTTCCCGCACGAGGCGTGGACGTCGCCCACCGGGGAGATCTTCAAGCCCATCCTGAACATCCCCGTCACGTCGATGTCGACGGGCGTGCTGCTCTTCTCGTCGCTAGCGATGGTGCTCGCGCTCGCCGCCGTCGAGAACAGGGGCAAGCCGGGCTACGAGGGCATTCTCGGATCGTCCAAGTTCTGGCTGCTGGCGACGGCGCTGATGGGCGCGACGTTCCTTGGTTTTCAGGCGTATGAGTTCACGTCGTTCGTGCATGAAGGGCTGACCATCCGGACCAACCTCTTCGGCACGTCGTTCTTCACGCTCACCGGCTTCCACGGCGGGCACGTGGCGGTTGGCGTGCTCTGGCTCATGACGCTGCTCTTCATAGATATGAAGCGGGGGCTAGGACCCAAGGACACGATTCTCGTCGATATTTGCGCGCTGTACTGGCACTTCGTCGACGTCGTCTGGATCGTGATCTTCGCCCTCGTCTACCTCATCAAGTAAGGGGCCCCCAACCATGTCCGCTGACCGCGCCCACGCCGATCACGTGCACGAACACCCCACCTGGAAGCAGTACAGGTGGGTGGCCCTCTGGCTGTTTGTCATTACGATCGCCGAGGTCTGGGCCTATTACATCCCGGCCCTGGTGGCGAGCAAGGCGTTCGTGCCCGCCATTCTCATCATGATGGTGGTCAAGTTCACCATCGTCGTGATGTTCTACATGCACCTCAAGTACGACCACTCGATCTTCCGCCGGCTCTTCACCGGGCCACTCATCATTGCCGGCATCACGCTGGTGGCGTTCCTGTTCCTGTTCAGCAAGGTGCGGATCGGCTGAGCCGGCCTTCGTGTCAAAGCGAGGCGGGCGCCCCTTCGGGGTCGCCCGCTTTGCTTTGGGCGCAGGGGAAGGGACACACGGTGGTCGCTTCCGCTGGACACAAGCAAGCCCCGTTCCCTTGCCCCTCAATTCGCCCTCCCCCACATTCATTCGTCTCCGTGCTGGGAGCACGAATGGCCACACCCAAGGGTACCACCGAACGCCTCGTCAGCCTCGACGTCTTTCGCGGCTTGACTGTCGCTGGCATGCTGCTGGTCAACAATCCCGGGACTTGGGGCGCGATCTATCCGCCGCTCGAACACGCGACGTGGAACGGATGGACGCCGACCGACGTAATTTTCCCCTTCTTCCTCTTCATCGTCGGCATCACGACGCACCTCTCGCTTTCGGCGCGGCGAGCGCGGGGCGATTCCGACGCGGTGCTTCGACGGCAAGTGCTCCGCCGAGGTGCACTGATCGTACTGATTGGCTGGGGACTCTCGGCCTTTCCATACTATCCGCTCACCCGCCTCACCGAGCTACGCATTCCGGGCGTACTCCCCCGCATCGGCGTGGTCTACATCATCGCCGGCCAGTTGACGCTCAACGCCTCGGTCAAGCAGGTCGTCGGGATGCTGGTGGTCCTGCTCTACGGCTATTGGTTTGCCATGACGCTGCTCCCGGTGCCAGGCGGCTGCGACGTGGGCGCGCTCTGCCTCAATGACGCGCCGCGCACGCTAGCGGCGTGGTTCGACCGCGCGCTGCTCGACGGCCATCTATGGAAATCGTCCAAAACGTGGGACCCCGAAGGACCGCTGTCGACAATACCGGCCATCGGCACCGCCCTGATGGGCGTGCTCTGCGGTCGCTGGATTGCGCTCAAGGAGCGGCCGCTCACCGAGCGGCTGAATGGCATGTTCGCCGTCGGCGCACTCCTGATGATGGCCGGGCTGATGTGGCACTGGTCGTTTCCGATCAACAAGAGCCTCTGGACCAGCTCGTACGTCATCTTCACGGCCGGCATGGCCGCCGTGTCGATCGCCACGATCTCATGGATCGTCGACGTCCAGGGTGTTACGTGGTGGACCCGTCCACTCGTCATATATGGCGTGAACCCGATCGTGGCCTTCGTGGGATCGGGCGCCATGGCGCGCATCATCTACTCGCTGTGGAAGGTGCAGTACGACGGCAAGGAAATATCCGTGCAGGCGGCGGTGTATAAGTCGGTTTTTTCGTCGTGGCTCGAACCGCAAAACGCGTCCTTGGCCTTCGCGATCTGCTTCGTTCTGTTCTGGTACGCTGTACTCGCGGTCCTGTACCGCCGAAACTGGATCTTGAAGGTCTGACGCACGGGGCGGCCGCCTCGGGCGCCGCCTTCCCTTCGTCGAGAGCCCACTCGTTGATGCCCTCCCTGCTTCGCCACCGTAGTCTCCGACCGTGGTGTGCTGCCGCTCTTGCGCTGGCGGCCATTGCGCCCCGCACCCCCGCCCAGGCGAATCCCGCCGTGGCGGCCGTGCGGGCAGTGGTCGCACCGGTTTCCGCCAATGACGCCCGCCGGGCGGCGTCCAAGCGCCGCCGGTCGGCGAACCCGTCGAAAGCCACGGTGCGCGCCGCAGTCAAGAAGCACACATCGGCGCCGGCGCCTCTCGGGTACACGGCGCCGAGGGGCGGCGCGCAGCTGGCGCTCGACCTCGGCTCGATCCTCGACCGCGCCTCACGCGGCGGCGCGTGGGGCGTATCGGTGGTGTCGCTCAACTACGGCGATACGCTGTTCGAGCGCAACGCCGACCGCCAGCTGCTGCCGGCGAGCACGATGAAGCTGTTCACGTCGTCGGTCGCGCTTGACCGCTTGGGCCCGGACTACCGTTTCGTCACCGAAGTCCTTCGCGAGGGCGCCCTCGGCACCGACGGCACCGTACGCGGCAATCTCGTGCTGCGCGGCGCGGGCGATCCGTCGTTCAGCCGCCGCTTCACCGATGGCGCGTCGGGCGAGACGCCCCTCGAAGCCATTGCGCACCTCGTTGCCCAGGCCGGCGTGAAGCGCGTCAGCGGCGACATCGTCGGCGATGCCTCGGCCTTCGAAGACCGGATGGTTCCCGAAGGCTGGAAGTCGCGCTACCTCGGCGCCCATTACGCGGCGCGCGTTTCGGCGCTGTCCATCAATGAGAACTTGCTGACGGTGCGCGTGAAGCCTGCGGGCAACGCAACGTCGGTCACCTTCGAGCCTGCGCTCTCCGGCATTCCGATTGTCAACAACGTGAAGCTCGTCGCGGGCCGCGGTGCGCGCATCGGCGTCAAGCAGACGGAGACCGGGCTCGAGATCCGCGGCTCGGTGGGTGCGTCCGGGCGCGGCGGCGAGGTGCAGGTGGTGATGGAAGAGCCGGCGCTGATCACGAGCGCGGCCTTCCATGCGGCGCTCGAAGCGCACGGCATCAGCGTCGGCGGCTCGGTGCGGCTGGCCAAGGCGTCAAGCGGTGCGCCGCGGGTGGCCGCGTTGCCGTCTGCGCCACTCGGCGAACTCGTCACGACGATGAACGGCGAGTCCAACAATCACTTTGCCGAGCTCCTGTTCCGCAATGCGGCACGCAGCGTCGGCGTGGTAGGATCGGCCGAGAACGCGAATACACTGCTCCGCCGGTTCCTGTGGGAAAAGGCGCGCGTCCAGCCCACCGACGTGTACGCGGCTGATGGCAGCGGCTTGTCGACGGCCGACCGCGTGACGCCGCGCGCGATGGTGCAGCTCCTCGGGTATGCCGCCAAGGCGCCGTGGCACGACGTGCTGGAGCAGTCGCTGCCGGTGGCCGGCCGCACCGAGACGCTCCGCCGCCGCATGAAGTACACGCCGGCGATGGGCAACCTCCACGCCAAGACCGGCACAACGAACGATGTCGCGTCGCTCGGCGGGTACGTCACGTCGCGCGACGGCGAACAGCTCGCGTTCTCGTTCATCTACAACGGCAACGATCGCTGGCGCGCCAAGGCGGCAATGGACGCGATGGGCGCGACGCTGGCGAGTTATCAGAGATAGAAGACCGGAATCACGTTTCCGGATTTCGAAAGCGGATGGCGAAGAGCGATAGATCATCGCAACTCGCCATCCGCTTTCGCTTTTGCCTTTGCCGATCGTGATCCCTGTCTAGTAATCGACCTCGAAGAGGTCAACGACCAACCGTGACCTCGTATCAATCACGAGCACCGTGTTCCCGTAGATTCGCCGCTCGAGATACCACGGCAGTTCGCCGAGCTGGAGTTCGACGTCGTACGGCAGCACGTCCAGACGCATGAAGACATCCATCGCCAGATACAGCCCCGGCCGGAACGCGTACCGAACACCGAGGCCGCCGCGATCATAGTAGCCGTACGCCGAGAGCCGAGCCGGCGGCAGTGCGCGGAACCAGGCGGTGATGGTCAGCACGTCGCGCGAGCGGAAATCACGATCGCCATAGCGATACGGCACAAACCGGCCGTACGGCGAGTAGCGATTGTCGTTCCGGCCGTCGCGGCGGTCATAGCGGTCGATGACCACGGGCGGCCGCACCACCACGCGCTGTCCGTCACGTCGGTCGCCGCGGTCGAGGCGGTTGTTCTGCGCATCGCCGCCGCGCGGCTCGCTGTGGCCGCGATTGCCGTCCCAGCTGCGGCTTTCCGCTCGCCCGTCGTTGCGCGGCTCTGGACGAACCTCTACGCGAGTGCCGCTGCGGGTGTCTGACCGCGCGCTGCTGTGACCGTCTGCGCGGCTCTCTTTGCCTCCGTTGCTGCGCGTGTCGTTCCGCGTGTCGTTCCGCG
>JAHFCT010000001.1:88111-283076 GCA_023249375.1 Gemmatimonadota bacterium
CGCGTGTCGTTCCGCGTGTCGTTCCGCGAGTCGCGCCGTGTGTCCGCACGCGATTCACTGCGACCGCCGCGTGTGTCGCGGTTGCTTTCGGCGCGCGACTTGTCCCATCCGTAGCGGCTGCCCTGCGCGATCAAAGGCATGCTCACCGTGAGCGCGCCCAACGCCAATGCCGTACGAATCATGAACATCATCCCTCCCTGAGGGTTCTGCATTCTCTACCCCCACATGTCGCGGATGATCCCCTGCGCGGAACACGACAAAGGGCGAAGCCGGATGACTTCGCCCTCGTGACGTCTCGCGGGGCGAGCTGCCCGACTACGCCGGTTAGCTCACCGACTCCGAGATGTTGATGCCGCGCTTCGCCAATTCGGCGACGTACGCTTCGCCCGGCATGCATTCGTCGGAGGTGTGCACGCCGGCGGGGCTGATGCGCCCCAGCGCCTGCATCAGGCCGGTGATGGCGAGCGAGAAGCCCGTCGTGCGCTCCATCGACGTGATGTGCGTCTTCTCGTCGAAGCGATCGACCATCTCAAACGTGTGCGTCACGGGCTTGCCCGCCTTCGCACCGCTCACGATGACGCGCATCGCCACGAGGTCGCGACCGTCGGGCTTGTTCAGGCGCGGCGCCATGCAGGCGATCGCCACGTCGCGCGGCACCACCTTGGTTCCCTTCACGTCGATCACGCCAAGGTCGAGCAGGCCGAGTTCGCGCACGGCTTCCATGATGTGGGCATGCCCGGGGTAGCGCAGCGTCTTGTACTCCATCGTCGGGATCTTTCCCTCGTACCGGAACCCGATCGTCGACAGGCCGCCGGCCGTGTGGAACGCCTCGAGTTCGCCGAGCTGGCTGAACAGCACGGGCTCGCGTTCCGACAGCGCCTTTACCTGATGCCGCTTGCCGTCGCGAATGACCCACGAGAGCGTCGTGTAGTAGTCGAGCACGCCCTCGAGCGAGTACACCACCTGATAGTTCAGCGGCGGCTCGGGGCGCTGCGGCAGCCCGCCCACGAAAATCTGCACCGACTGCACCGTGTCGCAGCGCGAAATGCCGAGTTGCGCCAGGATGTTCACCATGCCGGGGGCAAGCCCGCAGTCGGGAATCACCGTCACGCCGGCGGCCCGCGCCTGGCCGTCGAGTGTCTTCTGCTGAAAGACGATCTCGGTGTTGCCGCCGAGGTCGCAGAAGTGCGCGCCCGCGGCAATCGCCGCTTCGGTCATGCGCACGTTGAAGTAGTAGGGCACGGCGCACATGACGGCCTTCACGCCGTGCATCGCCTGTTGCGTGGCGGTGGCGTCGGTGACGTCGAGCGTCATGGGCTTCAGCTTGCCGCCAACAAATGGGGCAAGGAACGACGGAAGATGATCCACCGCCTTGTCGGCGAGGAGCACCTCCGATACCTCGGGATGATGCAAGAGGTCATACGCGCACGCCGAGCCCTGAAGCCCGGCGCCGAGCACAAGCATTTTCATTGGAATGGCCCGTACGAGTGATAACCGGTGAGCCGCATGGCGCCGCCGGTCACGAAATGTACGCGGCCGCACCCTGCTCGGTTGAGCCCGACGTCATCGGCTTCTCGAACGGCCGCCCCATCGGTCCGGCGTCACACGGTCTCGCGAACGCGCCCACTCGCCCACTCGCCCACGCGCCAAATCGCGAACTCGCCGCCACGTTGCGCGCGGCTTCTATCGCGCAGCGTCCATCCAGATCACGCCGCGGCGCACATCCACCGTCCACGGCCGCCCGCGAAGCGCTGCTCGCCCGGCCGGTGAGGCAATTGGCACCGGCGCCTCGCCGGCCCGCAGCGCGAGGCGCACACCGGGAAAGCCAAGCAACATCGCCGCTCCCACCGCATCGCTCCGCTCGCTCACGCGTCCTGCGCGTCGCAGCGTCACCGTCCCCGCGCGCGCATCCACGGTCGGCGCAAGCAGCGCGAAGACATCGAAGCCGACGCGGGCCCGCCCCGCGCCGAGTGACGCATCGACGCGCACCGGCACGTCGCGCAGCGTGAGCTCACCGAGACTGGCAGCGCGCAGAATTCCAATCGGTCCCCGGCGATCATCAGCGATGATTTCGACGAGCCCCGCGCCGCGCCCAAGACCGGGCAGCACGATCCCCTCTTCCTGCGGATCGATCTCGCCCCACAGCGTGTCGCTGCCCAGCACGATCGGCACGCGGCCGAGCGCACCCACCTCGAGCGGCGCAAATGGCACCACCGTGGTGTCGGCGCCCATCACGCTCGTGGAACGATCCGCCAGCACCGCCGCGCGTGCCTTTTCTCCCGCCGTCAGCGGCGACGCCGGGAGCGCGGCGAGCGACTGCCAGTCGCGCAGCCACGTGTAGAGGTGCGCCAGTCGCGCGGCGATGCGCACCGCGTCGCCGCCAAACAACCTCGCTTCTTCAAGCAGCACCGCACCCGACTGCAGCTGTCCGCGGGATGCCAGCCACTCGCCAAGCGCGGCCCGCGCCGCAGGATCGCGTGGCGCACGGCGCGACGCGTCGTAGAGCGCACGTTCGGCGGCTTCCACGTCGCCGTTCGCCGCCGCGTCCGTGGCCGGGCGTACGGCGCGCACGTTCTGCGCGTGCGAGGCGGGCGCAATCATCGTGGCGAACGAGATGACGAGCAGCACACCCGGCAGCCGGCCGCAGGCACCGGTGCGCCGGCGATGATCGCCTCCCGCGCGCCTGCCGCGTCGCATGCTCCTGCTGCCCCCCGCGCGCTCGCCGGCCATCGCGATCACTTGGCCGTGCACACTGCGAGCATCGTCTGCCGTGGGTCGCACACAACCGACGCCGGCGCGGCATCAAGCCGCACGCCGCGCAGCCCAATCACCTGGCTTCGCTCGGCGGCAATCTCCACCGTCACCGTGATGCGCTCGCCCGCAGCGTTCGTTACCTCGATGGGCATTGCCAGACGGTAGGGGCCAAACCGTCCCTCTTGATCGACCAGCAGCGTCACAGCGCCCGTCGCACGGTCCCACGCCCACGAGGTTCGCAACTCGGCCCACCCCGGCCGGCGCAGCCACTCGTCGAAGAACCAGCCGAGCGTTCTCCCCGACGTCTCCTCGAGCGCGCGCTGCAGATCTTGCGTCAGGGCGTTCCCGTGCCGGTGCGCTGCGAAGTAGCGTCGAAGCCCGGCAAAGAAGAGGCTGTCGCCGAGCACGGACGTGCGCAGCATGTGCAGCACCAACCCGCCCTTCTGGTACGAATTCTCGTTGAGCAGGCGGTTGGGGTCAGGCTCCACGCTGTCGATCACGGCGTGCGACGCGCTGATCGATGAGCGCACCACGGCGGCGCGGTTGTTCATCATCGCGACGGCGTACGCCGTGTCGCCATGCGCGTGCTGCGCCCAGAGCGCCGCAAAAAAGGTGGCGAATCCTTCACTGAGCCACAGATGCGCCCACTCGCGTTCGGTGACCGCGTCGCCAAACCACTGGTGCGCCGTCTCGTGCGCGATGAGTTCGTCATTCACGCCGTTGGCGCGCCGGAACGCGCGGTCAAAGTAGAAGATCGCCGAGGGATTCTCCATGCCGCCGTAACGCGTCGTCGTCTGCAGATGACCGAGCTTCTCGTACGGATAGGCCCCCACGGTGCGCGCATAGAACTCCACGATCTCGCCCGCCCGCGAGAATTGCCCCGGCATGTACCGCGCCTGTTCCGGGGCGGTCCACACGGCCTGCGGCACGCAGCCGCCGTCCTCGGCCAAACCGCAGGCTGTCTTGCCGAGTTCGTGTGCGGCCAGCGGCGCCGCCGCGATGACCATACCGTACGTCGGAATCGGGCGGTCCTCGCGCCACGTCGTCATCGCGCGGCCATCCGCCATGGTCTTCGAGGCGACAAGCGCACCGTTGGCGACCACCGTGCGTGCGGCGGGCGCGATGATCTCGAACGTCACCCTCGCCTTGCGTGACGGATGATCCATGCTCGCCAGCCAAAAGCGCGCCCGATTCGGAAAGTTGTCGCCAAACGCAGCCCAGCGGCCGGCCGAATCGGTGCTGATGATCAGACCGTCGGCGGGCACGCCTTCGTACGCAATCGAAATGCAGTTCGTCTGCGCCGGCGTGTAGCCGGCTGTGCGATCGCGCGCGCGCGGAATCGCCACCTTCACTTGCCCCGGCGCGCGGACGAATCGCGCGTCCTCCCGCAGTTCCCCGCAGAGGAAGCGCACCCCGAGGACGTGCATCGCGTCATCGAGGTCGAACTCCACGGTGTCCACCTGCGGATACGCCGCCAAATGCGCCAGCGCATTCACCTGAATGAACTTTCCGGAGTCGGGGAGTTGGATCTGATACGTATATCGATCCACGACAGGCTGCGCCGCGGCCGGTGGCGCTGCGGACGGCGCCGCCTGCTGCGCCGCGAGTGGGGCGGAGGCTCCGGGGAAGTGCAGCGCGTCCAATGCCACGAACGCCAGCAGGGAGAAGCCCCGAACCAAAGGATGCCATCGGTTCACGTTCCTCTCCCTGTGATCACCCGCCGATCGCTTGTGCCGTTCAATCCCTTGTCGTGAATCCGTGGCCAACCCCGAGGCATGACGGGCTATCCGCCGAACAATCGGCCCAGCATGCCGCCACCACCGGCACCGCCCGCCGCCGCCGTCAGCTCGGTGGCAAACTCCACCGTCGTCTGATACCGATCATCGGCGTTTCTCGCCATGCCCTTGTACAGCACCTTGTCCACGGCTTCCGGAATGTCGGGCCGCCGCGTGCGGATGGAGATGGGTTCATTGCGCAGCCGCGCGATCATCATCTCCTGCTGGTTCTTTCCCTCGAATGGCAGCTTGCCGGTGAGCATCTCGTACGTCATCAGTGACAGCGAGTACACGTCGGTGCGCGGATCGAGCGGCTTGCCGCGCAGCTGCTCGGGGCTCATGAACTCCGGTGTGCCGAGAATGATGCCGGTCGCCGTGAGCTTCTCCAGCTCGCCCCCCGCCTTGCGCTCCTTCGCCAGCCCAAAGTCCATCACCACCGCTTTCTCCGTGCCGTCAGCATTCTTGGTGATCATGATGTTCTCGGGCTTCAGGTCGCGATGGATGATCTTCAGTTCGTGCGCCACCTGAAGTCCGGCCGCGATCTGCTGCACGAACGGGATCACTTCGGCGAGCGGCAGCTGTCCCTTGCGGTTGTTGCGGTCGCTGAGGATTTCACCCTGCACAAACGGCATCACGACGTACACCACGCCGTCCTCGGTTTCGCCAAGGCGCACGATGTGGCAGACGTTCGGGTGCTCCAGCCGCATGCCCAGCGACGCTTCACGCCGCAGCCGCGCCATGGCGTTGTTGTCCTTGACGAGCTGCGGCGACAGCACCTTGATGGCGTACTGATCCTTCGTCGCGATGTCTTCGCCGAGGTAGACGTACGACATGCCGCCCTCGCCGAGCTTCTTGAGAATGCTGTAGCGCCCTTCGAGCACTTGCCCCGTCAGCGCGGCCGGATTGAACTGCTTGGGAATGCCAACCGGCGGCGTCATCGCGCGCGGTGTCGTTCCAGACGCCGGCGTGCCGGCGCCACCCAGTGGCGCCGCGGCGGGAGGCGCCGCCTGCGCCTGCAGCCGCGTGCCGTCTCGCGTGCAGAACTTGGCCTCATCGCCGAAGAGGGTACCGCAAGCCGGGCATCGCATGCTCATAGGCACACCTTGTTGCGCCCGTCCGCCTTGGCGCGGTACAGCGCCTCGTCAGCGCGGGCAAAAAGATCGTCCACGGTGGTGATGGTCGTTGAAGGATACGAACTCACGCCGATGCTCGCCGTCAGCCGCACCGGCTCGCCGAGCGCGGTGGCGAACGGCGTGGCTGCCACGTGCTCGCGGATGCGTTCGGCGAACGTCGTCGCACCCACCAGCGACGTTTCGGGGAGCACCACGACGAACTCCTCGCCGCCGTACCGCGCCACGACGTCCACGCTGCGCACTTCGTTCTGCAGCAGCGTCGCCACCTCGCGCAGCACTTCGTCACCCACGAGATGGCCGAAGGTGTCGTTGACCATCTTGAAGTGGTCAAGGTCGACCATGAGCAGCGTGATCACCGAGTCGTACCGTCGGGCGCGCTCCAGCTCCGACGCCAGACGCACCGTCAGCGCCCGCCGATTGAGCACCTGGGTCAGCGGGTCCGTGTGCGCGAGCACTTCAAGGCGCGCATTGTCGGCCTTCGTCGTCTCGATGACCTGCGCGCGGTGGATGGCCGCCACCGCCGCCTTGATGACGGCATCGGCGAATTCCACATCCTCGTTGGTGAGCGGCGGTTCGTCGACCATGCGCCGCAGGAAGAAGACGCCCGCCTGCACCTTGCCCAGCGTGAACGGCAGCGCGATGACGCTGCGAATGGGCACCTGCGTGCCGTTCGCCGCCCACTCGCGGCGGAGGTCGGCATATAGCGGGCTGGTGTGCAGGTCCTCCACGAGCACCGGATGCCCGTGCTCGAGCGCCGCCCGAATCTCGGGATACGCGTCGAGATTGATCTCGTAGTTGCGTAGTGCGGGATTGTCGAACGCCGTCGCCACCACGCCCACCCGGTCGCCCGGGCGCGCCAGAATCACCGAGCAGCGCGACAGCGCGAGCGCACGCGCCACGCGCCGGGACAGGATGTGGTAGATCTCGTCCGACGACAGGTCACCGGTGACCTCGTGCAAGATGTCCACGAGCTTGCGCCGGTTCTCGGAGTCCTCGCGCACACGGTCGAGTTCTTCTTCCGCGTCCCGCAGCGCCACCAGCGTCGATCGCAGCATGGCGTGCGCGCGCAGCTGCGCCTGCACCCGCGCCACCAGCTCGCGCGGCCGGAACGGCTTGCGCACGACGTCCGCCGCACCCAGACCCAGCGCCAGCTCCGTCATCTCATCGGGCGTGCGCGACGCGATCATCATCACCGGCATCGGGTTCGCGCTGGCCTTCAGCTCCTGCAGCAGCTCCACGCCGTTGGCATCGGGCAGCACCGCATCGAGCAGCAGCAGATCCGGCGGCCAGTCGGCGAGCGCCTCGCGCATGGCCTTTGCACTGGCCGCTTCGTGCACCTCATAGCCGGCGTCACCGAGCGCCGTCGCCAGCGACCGGCGAACGGACTCGTCGTCATCGACCACGAGCACACGCGCGTCAGTCATCGCCCAGCAGCTCCTGCAGTCCATCCCAGTCGATGTTGCCGCCGCTTAGCACACACACCGTGTCGCCCTGTCCCTTCACCCGCCCCGACAGCAGCGCCGCCACCGTGATGGCGCCGCTCGGCTCGGTGACCAGCTTGTGGCGGTCGAGCAGAAAGCGCATCGCATCGGGCAGCGACGCGTCCGGCACGGTCACCACGTCATCCAGTGCCGCGGCGAGGTGTGCAAAGTTCAGCGTGCCGATCTTCACCGCGAGCAGACCATCCGCAAGGCCGCCCGGATTGGCCGGAATCGTCACCGGCATGCCGGCCTCGCGGGCCCGCGTGAGCTTAGGAGATCCTTCCGGCTCCACGCCAATCACGCGTGCGGTTGGAGCGAGCGTCTTGATGGCCATCGCCACGCCCGCGGACAATCCGCCGCCACCAACCTGCACCAGCACCGTGCCGACGCGCGGCAGATCCTCGGCAATCTCCAGCCCCACCGTGGCCTGGCCGGCAATGATGCGCGGATCGTCAAACGGAGGAATGAACATCAGGCCCTCCGTCTGCTGCAGCTCCTCGGCTTTCGCAATGCGCTCAGCGGTGGTGGTGCCGAGGTAGAAACAGCGCGCCCCAAGTCGCTCGACGGCCGCGCGCTTGGCGCGCGGCACCGTCGTGGGCATCACGATGGTGGCCGAAACACCGAACATCTTGGCGGCCAGCGCCACGGCGCCGCCGTGGTTCCCGCTTGACCCGGTGACCACGCCCCGGGCGCGCTCAGCCTCGCTCAGCCCGGCGAGATACGCGTAGGCACCGCGAAACTTGAAGGCGCCGCCGCGCTGCAGCTGTTCCGGCTTGAGCCACACGGGACAGCCACACTGCGCGCCAAGCGCGTCCGACCCGAGCAAGGGGGTCCGAACGGCGACGCCGCGCAGCACAGCGGCGGCGCGGCGAACGTCCTCGATTCCGACGAGTGAGGCCTCGGCGGTCATAGGCGCAGGGGCATACGCATTACCGCCGCACGCGCGATCCTACCGCGCGCCAGAGTCCCAACGCGAGATGGCGGCGCCCTTGGCCTGCAGTTCCATCGAGAGGAGGGAAACCGCGGGGGAACGCGCGTCGTCGCGCCGGCCGATCACGAACTTGGCCACGAGCGTCAGCGGCGAACCCAGCACATCCGCCGTGCGGGCGGTCGTGCGCGGGATGCGCCACAGGTCGGTGCCATCATACGACATCCCCGAATCGGGGCTGCACCAGAAATACGGACGCGTGTAGCACGCCACGCTGAGCCGCGCGCCTTCCGCCGCCGAGAACGAACGCGTCGTCGGCAAGCTGATGGCATCGGCGACGAACTCGACGATCTCGCGGTCCGCGTCGTACTTCACGCCCTTCACGGGGATCGCCACGACGTACGACCGCGAGTTGCGCGCGTAGAAATCGGCCTCGCGGCGCTGGAACAGGGCAAACGCCTGCGCCACGCGCGCCTGATACTCCGCCGTGCTCTCGTACGGATCGCGGGCGACTTCCGGCATCCTGGCGTTCGTCATCTCGAGCGCCGACGCAACAAACGCATTCAGCCGCTCAGTGAACTGGGACGGCGTCACCGCCTCCGTCACACCAGCGTCGGGCGTGCCGCCCGCCGCTCGCGTGCTGGCCAGCGCCACGCCGGTTGACGGCGCGCGCGCCGGCAGCTCCACCACCGTCATTGGCACCGGAGCGCCGGCGGGCGCGCTGCGTCGGCCCGGACGTTTGTTGATCACCACCTGCTGTCCGGCCGGAGCCGCCGTCTTCGGAGCGGCACCCTTCGGTTCAGCCTTGACGGGCGCTGGCTTGGCTTCGGCAGGCTTCGCCACCGCTGCCTGCGGGCGCTGCGGCGCCGGGTTCGGAGCCGCTACGACCTGCTTGCCATCCGCCGATTCCATGCAGAACGGCCGGTCGTTGGCGCCGCCGCTTCCCGGCTGCGACACGACGATCACGCACGACGTCGGCTGCAGCGTCGGATGCGTCGCGTTGGCTGCCCACGAACGCGCCGACGCGTACGACATCGTGACACTTGCCCCGCTCGCCGGCGTGAAGCCCAGCGCGCGCAAGTCCGTGGTGAAGGTGCGGTTCTTGTCGTACCAGCCGCGCTGGAGCTCGGCGAGACGTGAGAGGTCGGCCTTGACCGCCTCACTCACCTTCGCCTTGTCGCCGCCCTGTGCGCTGAGCGCAGCCGTCAATCCGAGGATCGCAACGACGCCAAGGGCAGCGCGAGCGATGCCGCGCGCCATGCGTGAGCTGCTGCTGCCTCGCGTGTGAATCGACTCGCGGGAGTCACGCGCCATATGAACGGATCTCCAACTATAAATGGCGAAGGTGCTGCGGAAGAGTGCGGAAAGCGATGTGGATCGCGACTAATCTGCGCTGGCGCAACGAGTTCCGCAACGTCAGAGAGGGGGTGCCCCCGCTCGTGAACCCTGCAGGTTGCCGTGCGAGACCCTCGTGCGGCATCTCCAAGCAAGTCCTATACTTGGCACCGGCCTCTTCGAGGATTCTGCTTGCGTCGTTTGCTTCGTCCGTTCCTATTGAGCGCGGTCCGCGCGCTTCGGCTGGCTGCCGGCGGAATGTCCATCGCGCTGGGCTCCATCGCCGGCGCACAGCAGCCGGCCCTGGGCATTCGCCTGGGCGATATCGCCTGGACCGACGCCGCGCGACTGCTCGACTCGTCCACCGTGATCGTCATTCCGCTCGGGGCGGAGTCCAAGGAACACGGCCCGCATCTCCGGCTCAAGAACGACTTTCTCGAGGCGACCTACTACGCCGATCGCATCGTCGCGGCGTCACGTGTCGTGCTCGCGCCAACAATCAACTACTCGTTCTACCCGGCGTTCGTCGAGTATCCGGGGAGCACCACGCTGCGGTTCGAAACAGCGCGCGACATGGTGATCGACATCTGCCGTTCGCTCGCGCGGTATGGACCCCGCCGCTTCTACATCCTCAATACGGGAGTCAGCACACTGCGCATACTGGGCCCCGCGCGCGACTCGCTCGCCGCCAGCGGCATCGTGATGCGATTCACCAACGGCGGCCACCGCGCCGACTCGGTGGAGAAAGCCATCGCGCGACAGCCGGGCGGCACGCATGCCGATGAAATGGAGACGTCGATGCTGCTCTACATGTATCCGCAGTTCGTCGACATGACCAAAGCCGCGGCCGATTATCACCCCGGCGCCGGCGGCCTGACCCGCGACTCGCTGGTGGCGGCGCGCGACAACAAGGTCTTCTCACGCACGGGGATCTTCGGCGACGCCACGCTCGCCACGCGCGAGAAGGGGCGGCAGTACGTCGAGGCGCATGTGCTCGACATTCTTGAGGAGATCGAGGCGCTCAGACGCGCGAGTGTTCCACCGAGATGACGGATCTCGTCCTACCTCACTCGCCTCTCTTTTCTGCGCAGCATCTCGCCCACGGCCTGCCGCGTGCGATCGCGCACTGCATCGGGCCCCTGATCGCGCACGAGCTGCGTCATGTCGCTCGGCGACATGCCCAGCGTGCGCGCGAGCAGCCGGCGCGCCGAGCGCACGTCGGGCAATGCGGCTAGCCGCCCCTTGAGGCGCGTGCCGCCGCGCACGAGCACCCGTGTCACGACGTTCAGCACCCGTGCCACATCGACCAGCGTCGATGGCGACACCCCACGCTTCGCGAGCTCCCGGTGCAGGGCGAACCGCGAGTGGTCGTGTTGACGCGACGCCCAGGCCGTAACCGTCAGGTCAGCGCTGTCTCGCAGCAGCAGGTCCTCGAGAAACGTGTGCAGGCTCGCCGGCACGCTTTGGTGGGCTAGCCGAAGTGCGGCGGCCTTCTGACGGCAACGGTCGCCGTGCAGGCTCCACGCGGCCACCAGCGCGTCCAGACCCTCGGTATCGGGGCGAATCACGTCCTCCACCAGTCCCGCCTCAATCAGGGCCGCCGCATCGCTCCAGGCCGCTTCGCGCGAACTCGCCACGATGACGATCGGGACCGGTGCATCACGCATCACATGCCGCAGGCGGGTGGGCAGCCGATGGTCGTCGAACGGAGGAGCCCCATGCACGAGAACAAGTCGCGCCGGCCGATGCAATAACGGCAGCAGCTCGTGTTCCGACGACGCGAACGCGACGGGAGCGTGGGGCGCTACCGCGTCACGAAGGCGCACTTTCATCACCACGTGCTCGGCGAGCACGAGAACCGGGCGTTCGGCTTCCGGTGCCTGGGGCATGGACCTCGCTGCTGAGCCCTGCGTCAGAACAGGGCGGGGACGGTAACCTCGCCGTCCAGCGTCAGATCAGCGTCAAGAAAGGCCCAGCGAGGGGATTGCAGCTCTCGGATCTCGAATCTGGATCCTGGATACGGAACGCGGATGGAGACGCACGATTGACCTGGCCAATCGTAGGTCCCCATCCGCCATCGCCATCCGTTATCAGCATCCGAGATCCGAAACCCTACTCCTCGTCTCCCTCCGTCAGCTCCATCTGCGCCTCGGCCGAACCCTCTTCACCCACCTCGGCCGGCAGCTCCTTGTCATCGATCACCAATCTCGCGATGGCGGCAACAACGTCGCCCATGTCGAGCTTCTTGAGCTGCACGCCCTGCGCCACGCGCCCGGTCTCGCGGATGTCCTTCACCGCGCAGCGCAGCGTCTGGCCGCCGCGCGTGATGAGCATCATCTCGTCTTCGGGCAGCACCTCGAGCAGCCCAACCACATCGCCCGTGCGCTCGGTGCGCTTCACGGTCAGGATGCCCTTTCCGCCGCGTCCCTGCACGCGATACTCGTCGATGTGCGTCAGCTTGCCCAGTCCGTGCTCCGTCACCACGAGCAGCGCCGCTTCGCGCTTGACGACCACCATGCCCACGACGTGATCGCCGTCGCCGAGCGAGATCCCCTTCACGCCGGTGGTGTCGCGCCCCATCGCGCGCACGTCCTGCTCGTGAAAGCGGATGCTCAGACCGTGGCGCGCCACCAGGACCACGTCGTTGGTGCCGCTCGTGATCTGGACGTCGATGAGCTGGTCGCCATCCTCGATCTTGATCGCCTTGATGCCCGTGCTGCGCACGTTGGCGTACTCGCTGAGCGCCGTCTTCTTCACGGTGCCGTTGCGCGTGCAGAACATCAGGAACTCGTCGTCGCTGAATTTCTTGACCTGCACGACGGCCGATACCTGCGTGTCCGGCGAGACGTTGATCAGGTTGGGGATCGGCTTGCCCTTGGCAGCGCGCCCGCCCTCGGGGATTTCGTGCACCTTGAGCCAGAAGCAGCGGCCGTCGTCGGTGAAAACGAGCAGGTAGTCGTGCGTCTTGGCCGTGAAGAAGTGCTCTACGAAGTCGTCCAGCTTGAGCTCGGTGCCCTTGAGCCCCTGCCCGCCGCGCTTCTGCTTGCGGTACGTCGCGATCGACGTGCGCTTGATGTAGCCGGCGTGCGAGATCGTGACGAGCACTTCCTCGTTGGCAATCAGGTCCTCGATGGAGAACTCGCCCTCGTCGGCAATGATGGATGTGCGGCGCTCGTCGCCGTACGTCGTGGCCACCTGCGTGAGCTCGTCCTTCACCAGCTGCATGCGCGCCGGCTTGCTCGCCAGCAGCGCCGCGAGCTGCTCGACCATGGCGCGCACTTCCGCCAGCTCCTCTTCCAGCTTCTCGCGCTCCAGACCCGTGAGCTTGGCGAGCCGCATGTTGAGGATCGCCTCGGCCTGCTTCTCGGACAGCTTGAAGCGTCGCTGCAGCTCGGCGCTCGCCGACTCCGTGTCTTCGGCCGCCCGAATGACCTTGATGACCGCATCGATGTTGTCGACCGCGATCTTGAGGCCTTCGAGGATGTGCTCGCGGTCGCGCGCCTTGTCGAGGTCGAACTGCGTGCGCCGGACGATGACGTCGTGACGGTGGTGGATGTAGTGCAGCAGCGCCTCGCGCATGCCCATCACGCGCGGGACGAGGCGCTTGGTCACCGGATCGGGCACGAGCGCGAGCATGATGACGCCGAACGTCGACTGCATCGCGGTATGCTTGTAGAGGCCGTTCAGCACCACCCGCGGGATGGAATCGCGCTTGAGCTCGATGACCACGCGCATGCCGTCGCGGTCCGATTCGTCGCGCAGGTCGCTGATCCCCTCGAGCTTCTTGTCGCGCACCAGCTCGGCGATGTGCTCCACCAGCCGCGCCTTGTTCACCTGGTACGGCAGCTCCGTGACGACGATCTGCTGCTTGTTGCTGCTTTCCTTTTCCTCGATGACCGCCCGCGCGCGCATCACGATCTTGCCACGCCCGGTCTCGATGTAATCCTTGATCCCCTCGCGCCCGTAGATGAAAGCCCCGGTGGGGAAGTCCGGCCCCTTGATGTGCGTGCGCAGCGTCGCCGCGTCGGTCTCGGGGTGGTCGATGAGCAGCAACAGCGCCGCCGTCACCTCGCGCAGGTTGTGCGGCGGGATGTTCGTTGCCATGCCCACCGCAATGCCAGCCGAGCCGTTCACGATCAGGTTGGGCACGCCCGACGGGAGAACGGTGGGCTCTTCGAGCCGGTCGTCGAAGTTGGGCGCGAACCCGACGGTGTTCTTGTCGATGTCGGCGAGCATCTCCACCGCAATGCGCGTGAGGCGCGCCTCGGTGTAGCGATAGGCCGCCGCGGGGTCGCCGTCGACGGAGCCGAAGTTGCCCTGCCCGTCCACCAGCGGATAGCGCAGCGAGAAGTCCTGCACCATGCGCACGAGCGCGTCGTACACCGACTGGTCGCCGTGCGGGTGATACTTGCCGAGCACGTCGCCGACCACCGTCGCCGACTTCTTGTACGCGCGCCCGGGCACGAGGCCGAGTTCGTTCATGGCGTACAGCACGCGGCGGTGCACGGGCTTGAGGCCATCGCGCACGTCCGGCAGGGCGCGCGACACGATCACGCTCATCGAGTAGTTGATGAACGATTCCCGGATCTCTTCGTCGATCAATCGGGGGAGAATTCGCTCGCGATTGTTCGGTGCGGTCATGTGCGGTGTCAGGGGGGTGGAAAAAGGCCCTCGACCAATCTGGAAAATTTACCGAAACCACCCCGAAAAAGCAATAACAAATTACAGATGTAAGTCGTTGTTCTGTAATCGTTTGCATTTGGCGAATCTGAACTTGCCGTCGCCAAGCGTAAAGGGCGCGAATGGGCGCGGAGTTTGCCGAGTCACGCGAGCGAGAAACGGCGGCCCAGTGGGCCCGCCGTTGGCTGTGCTTCGCGACTCTTCGCGCCCTTCAGTCGCCGGCGCCGCAGCAAGCGACGCCGCGAGCAGCCATGCCGCCAGCACTCGCTAGGCTCCCGGAGGCGGCGTGACGCCACTCGGCGAGGCGCCTGCCTGGCCAGCCTTGGACGCCGCGCCGTGGGACGCGGTGTCCGACAGCACATCTGCCTCCTCGGCTTCCACCTCACGGTCAATCGCCTCGCGCTCGGCCTTGTACCGGTCGTACCACTCGCGCGTGACTTCGCCAGCGAGTTCCCGGTTGCCCAGCCCGAACGAGAGCGACAGCGCGAGCGCGATGGCGCCAAAGATGATCGCAAACGCGGTGGTCACGATCTCCGTGGCCACGCCCAGCTCCTGCAGCGCCATGAACACGGCGAGCAGCACCACGCCGCCCTTGCCGACCCGCGCCAGTGTCGGGCCGCCATGCAGCGAACTCGTGCTCGCTCCAATCAGGCCGCCGACGAAATCTCCAAGCACGATGCCGACGATGATGATGACGACCGCGGCCACCACGCTGGGGATGTAGCCCACGAGTTCACTGAAGAGCGACGCAAGTGAATCGAGGCCAAGCGCGTTGGCCGCCAGCAGCATCGCGCTGAACATCACCAGCCAGAACAGCAGGTTGGCGATGGCGAGCGTCGGGTTGAGATGCGTGCCGACGCGATCGAGCGGCACGACGCCGCCCTTCTTCAGCACGTCATTGAGATGCATGCGGCGAAGGCCGCGCGCCGCTCCCTTCTGCACCAGCTTGGCCAGCAGATAGCCGGCGACGAGCACCACTGCCGCGCCGAAAAGTGCCGGGATGTACTCCCAGAACTGGGAGAAGCTTTCCTGAAGACGTTGGACGAAGTTCACGGAGCAGGGACTCGGAGAGGGTCACTGTAATCTAGAACGTGAACCTCACGAGCGAATAGGTGCCCGGCAGGCGCGCCGCCGCGAACGCCAACGATTGCGGCGTGACCGAGAGCCGCTCGGCCAGCCGGCGGCCGGCGTCGGGACGCGCGCCCATCCAGTGCTCGGCAAGCCAGACACCGCCCGCCGCTCCCGCCGCGCCAAGTCCCGCCGTCGCGGCGTTGAATCGTCCGCTGGCGCCGGCGATGACCGCCACGCCGCCGCCCATGAGCGCACCAGCGACGCCGGCCATCCCGGTGAGCATTCCCTCGCCGGGTGAGTGATCGATGCGACGCACCAGCAAGCGGTCGCCGATGGCGAGTCCAGCCAGCGCACCACCGAGTGCCGTGAGAGTGCTTACCTTGTGCCCAGGGTGGCCGTTGGCCACGAAGGCGCTCGCGCCCGCCATGCCGATGAGCGAAGAGGTCGTCAGGGCGTAGATGTCCCCCTCTGTGACGTTGTAGCGGGCATACATGGCGTACATCGCGCCCAGCTGCATCCCGGCAATGCCGGCGCCGGCGCCAACCGCGGCTCGCGTGCGTCCGCCGCCGTAGTTGGCATCGAACGCATACATCGTGCCCATCGCAAGAGCGGCGGCGGCATCGGCGCCGAGGACGACGGCCATCGCGCCGCCCGTGCTCAGCCGCCTGCCGAGCGTCAGCGCGCCCGTTGTTCCGAGGATGGAGCCGAGAAAGATGCCGGGCGCGTACTCATTCTTGCCGGTCATTGCATACTGCAGCGCCGCGCCGATTACGGCGCCCTGGAGTGGCACGTGCGTGGAAAGCACGTCCATACCATCGGTGATCTGCATGTCGCGCGCGATCTCGGCGGCAGCGAAGAAGCTCCCACCGGCCATCACGAGATACGCGGCCGTGTACTGCACGCCGCCGTCGGCGACGGTCGCCGCGAACGACGGGCCGTACAGCGCGAGGCCGTAGAGCGCCTGTTTGCGCACGAACGAGTTGTGGAAGAGGCGCCGCACGGCGCCGACGCCGGTGTCGCGGGCGGGCGGCGGCGGCTGACGGACGTCCACCCGCGCCTGCACGCGGGGCGCCGTGTCGGCCGGCGCGCGCACGCGGCGCGCGGAGTCCGCGAGTTCGAGCCGCGGTTTGGGCTGGCCAGCGGGTGATTGCGCCGCGAGGGGAAGCGCGAGCATCAGCGTGAGCGCGAAAGAACGCATGCGGAGTCTTTGAGGAGTTTTCCTAAAGACTGTCAGACACGGCGCTTTGTTTCGCGGTTCCCTCGCCTGCCTTGGTGCGCGCCCCCGCCGGCGGCTGAACGCGCCTAGTTGCGCGTCCCGCGCTTCACGTCGAACATCGCCGAGCGACGGCATCGCGGGCACATGAGCCACTCTCGGCGACGCGCATAGCCGAGTCCGAAACTGCCGCCGCCGATCGCGCGCGCCGTCATCGTCGCGAGGCAGCGCGGGCACCGCACGGGCGCGCCGGCCGCGAAGGCCTCGCGCAGCACGCGCTGTTCCTCCTCGGTGAACTGCGCCCGCGAGTCGTCAGGCACTGCGTCGTCCGGCGCCTCGTCGCGTGGCATCACGCGCCAACCTGGAGGACGACCTTTCCGAATTGCGCTCCCGACTGCAGCCGCTCCATCGCCTCGCGTCCGCGTTCGAGCGGAAAGACGGAATCCACGGGAAGCGCGAGTCGCCCGGCGACCAGTTCGCCGACGACGGCGTCGAAGTCCGCGTCGCTCCCCATCGTCGAACCCATGATGGTCCATTGATTCCAGAACAGACGGCGCACGTCGGTCTGCAGCGCGTGCCCCGATGTGCCACCGCACGTCACGAGACGCCCTGCACGCCCGAGTGCGCCGAGCGACTGCTCCCAGGTGGCGGCGCCGACGCTGTCGATGACCACGTTCACGCCGCGCTTGCCCGTGCGCGCACGCACCTCGCGCCCGACGTCGATGCCCGTGTGATTGATCACTTCGTCGGCGCCCATCGTACGGGCGCGTTCGAGTTTGGCGTCGGATCCCGAGGTCACCCATACGCGCGCACCGCGCGCCTTCGCAATCAGCAGCGCCGCCTGCGCCACCGCGCCACCGATGCCCCAGATGAGGACCTCGTCGCCGGCCGTCACGCGGGCCTTTGCGACGAGCATGCGCCAGGCGGTGAGTGTCGCGAGACCGAAGCTCTGCACCGCAGCCTCGGGAAGACTCGCCGGAACGGAGCGGACGTTCGTCGCCGGTACGACGATCTCTTCCGCGAAGGTCCCGGGAACATGCTCGCCCAGCACACGGAACTTCACGCACAGCGGATGCTCGCCGGCGCGGCAGTAGTCGCATTGGCGGCAGGAGAGACCGGGGTTCACCACCACGCGGTCGCCGACGCGTATGCCGGCAACGCCATCCGACACCTCGGCCACTATCCCCGACGCGTCCGCTCCGATGATCCACGGTGACGTCGCGGCGAATGTCGGCAGGCCGCGCACCGTCCACAAATCGAGGTGGTTGAGCGGCGCACTCTGCACACGCACGCGCACGAGGCCCGGCGCGTTGAGCGCTGGCGCGGCGATGTCAGTCCGAAACTCGACGCAGTCGAGCGAACCGGTGGCAGAGATGGTGAGGGCGCGCACGAGGGGAAAATGGCAGAGGAACGGCGGAAGACCGCCAACGCACGACGGTGGACGACCGACCGCGGACGACCGATCGACTGAAGCCCGTCGCGACCGAATATATTACGTTGCACAGCGGATTCCGGCGTGCCGCTGCTGCCGTTTTGCATCCGCTGTGTGCCGCCTGCATTTCCCCTCCATCGCCTGCCCTTCACATGCTCATCCGCGTTCCCCCCCTTGGCGAATCGATCACCGAAGCCACCATCTCGCGCTGGCTCAAGCGCGAAGGCGAGGCGGTGAAGCTGGGCGACACGCTGGTGGAACTTGAGACCGACAAGATCACCGTCGAAGTGCCGGCCGCAAAAAGCGGTGTGCTCACGCAGCGCGCGAAGCGCGAAGGTGACGTCGTGAAGGTTGACGAGGTGCTGGGAGATCTTGCCGAGGGCGCCGTGGAGGACGTGGCGGCAGCCCCGGCGGCCGAGGCAGCACCAGTATCGACTCCGACCGCGGCGGCGCCCGCCGCTCCGGCAACCGATGTGCGCGCGGCGCCTAGCGCTGTTCGGCTCGCGGCGGAATCGGGCATCAACTTGTCGCAGGTGGCAGGCACCGGGCGCGGCGGCGTGGTCAGTAAGCCAGATGTGATTGCCGCGATGAGCGCGCCAGCGGCGCTTGTGGTTTCGCCCGCTGCGGCGCCGGTGGTGCCGGCATCCGCTCCCGCCCCTGCCCCGTTCGCCACTTCCCCGGTGCCGTCTGCAATTGTCGCCGGCGTTCGCGAGACCCGCGAGAAGATGTCCACGCGCCGCAAGCGCATCGCCGAGAATCTGCTGCAGGCGCAGCACGCGACGGCGCACCTGACGACGTTCAACGAGATCGACATGAGCGCGCTGTCGGCGCTCCGTGAACGAATGAAGGAAAAGGTGGAGAAGGAGCACGGCCTCAAGCTCAGCTTCATGCCATTCTTCGCGAAGGCGGCGTGCCAGGCGCTTAAGGCGTTTCCGACGGTGAACGCGCAGGTGGACGGCGACGCCATTCTCTTCAAGCACTACGTGCACCTCGGCATCGCCGTGGCCAGTGATGCGGGGCTTGTGGTGCCGAACGTGAAGGACGCCGACCGCAAGGGCATTCTCGAGATTCAGCGCGACATCGCGGCGCTGGCCAAGAAGGCGCGCGACGGCAAGCTGGCTATGGAAGATCTCATCGGCGGTTCGTTCACGATCACCAATGGCGGTGTCTTCGGCTCGCTCATCTCGACGCCGATCATCAACTTCCCGCAAGTTGCCATTCTCGGACTGCACAAGACGCAGGACCGCCCGGTGGCGGTCAACGGGCACGTGGTGATCCGTCCCATGATGTACGTGGCGCTTTCGTATGATCACCGCGTGATCGACGGCCAGCAGGCCGTGCTCTTCCTCGTGAAAATGAAGGAACTGCTCGAGGATCCAGCGGCGATGCTGATTGATTGACAGGGATCACGGGTTCCGGAATCGCTTCGGGAATCCTCAACCGCACCAACCGTGACTGACAATCTGACTCCTGACGTCCTCGTCATTGGCGGTGGACCGGGCGGCTACGTCGCCTCGATCCGCGCGGCGCAGCTGGGCCTGTCCACCGTGTGCGTGGAAATGGACCGCACCCTCGGCGGCACCTGCGTCAACGTCGGCTGCATTCCGTCCAAGGCGCTGCTCAGCTCCACGGAGCACTACGAGTTCGCTCGACTGCACGCCGCCGAGCACGGCATCGATTATCAGGGTGTGACGTTCGACCTCGCGCGCATGATGCAGCGCAAGGACGACGTGGTCGCGCAGAACACCAAGGGCGTGGAGTTCCTCTTCAAGAAGAACAAGGTCACGTGGGCCAAGGGTTTCGGGACGCTCAAGGCCGGCAACGTGGTCGACGTGAAGGCCGATGATGGCACGGTAACGACGTACGCGCCGAAGCACGTCATCCTCGCCACGGGTTCGGTGCCGGTGGAGTTGCCGTTCCTGCCGTTCGACGAGGAGCGGATCATCTCCAACGTCGGCGCGCTCAAGCTGCCCGAGGTGCCGCGGCATCTCATCGTGATCGGCGGCGGCGTGATTGGCCTCGAGCTTGGCTCGGTCTGGCGCCGGCTGGGGGCGCAGGTCACGGTGATCGAATTCATGCCGACGATTCTCCCCGGCAATGACGACGACATCACCAAGGAAGCGGCGCGCATCTTCAAGAAGCAGGGTATGGACCTGCACGTCGGCACCAAGGTGACCGGCGGCCGGCGCGACGGCGAATCGGTGATCGTCGAGGTTGAGGAAAAGGGAACGCCGGGCACGTTCACCGCCGACTGCGTGCTCGTGTCCATCGGACGCAAGCCCGCGCTCTACGGCGTCGACGCGGCGGCCTTGGGCCTCACGCTCGGACCGCGCGGCGAGATCGCGGTCGACGATCAGCTGCGCACCAATCTTCCGAACGTCTTCGCGATCGGCGATGCCGTCGGCGGCAAGCTCCTCGCGCACAAGGCAGAGGAGGAAGGCGTGATCGCCGCCGAAGTGATCGCCGGCAAGAGCGCGCACATGCACTACCACAACATGCCCGGCGTCGTCTACACGTGGCCGGAAATCGCCACCTGCGGTCTTACGGAGTCCGAGGTGAAGGCCAGCGGCCGCTCGTACCGCGTCGGCAAGTTCCCGTTCTCCGCCAATGGCCGCGCGCGTTCAATGGGCGAGACCAACGGCTTCGTGAAGTTCGTCGTCGACGCCGGCACCGACGAGATCCTTGGCTGCCACATGATTGGCGCGAACGTCAGCGACCTGCTGAGCGAGGTCGTGCTCGCGATGGAATACAGAGGCACCGCCGAGGATATCGGGACGACGGTGCACTCGCATCCGACGCTGACGGAGATCGTGAAAGAGGCGGCGCTCGCGGCGCTGGGCCGGGCGATCCACGTCTAGGTGGCAGCCACCGTCACCTAGAGAGCGTACCGTTCCACCAGGACCTTCTCGTGGTGCATCGCGTGCCCCGCCGCGATCCACGCGAGCGCGCGGGCACTGACTTCCTTGCCGCTGGCCGTGCCGCGTCGCGTCCACGCTGCATCGGGCATCCAGCGCAGCAGCGCCAGCGTCGCGCCGCGCACGGCGGCGAATTCGCCGAGCAGCGTGTCGAGCGAGCGCTCGTTGGCGCCGCAGGTGACTGCGTAGGCGTTCTCGTCGAACGGCGAGAGCGGCGTGGTGTCACCGCGCCCGATCCGGAGGATTCGATACGCGAAAATCCGCTCGGCGTCGGCGATGTGGCAAATGACTTCCTTCACAGTCCACTTGCCTGGCGCGTACGCAAAGGCTGCCTGCTCCTCGCTGAGGTGCTTGAGGCGTGCGAGCATCGACTCGCCTTGCGCGGCGAGCGTGCGCGTGACGTCGCCGTCAGGGACGGATGCGACGTAGCCGGCGTAGAACGGCGCAAATTCGTCAGCAGCAGGGCGGTAGCTCGATTCGGCACTCATGCAAATCCCCCTGTGAAAGCCCACTTTAAATGGAATTTGGCCCGTGTAAGGGTTTCGTGAGGAAATGCCTCACAAAACTTCCATAATTGCACCGTATTCCGCAGCGATGCCCCACACCAGACATTCCCTGTGCGATCAGTAGCGCGCTGAACAACTGCGGCGATGCACTGGTCAGAAATATAGTGGGAGACGCAGGGTCGCTTCGGCGACCCAGCGTGTCGCGGTAGGCACAGCGTGGGGCGCGTACAGTGCGCCGGGGGGCCGTCACTGGCTCGTTCACCGCTGACCTACCGCGACTCACGTTAAGGCCATCGAGTTTCGAATTCTCAGAGGAGACTCGAACGGCAACGGAGGAGTGCGCCACATTCGGCGCGCTCCTCCGTTTCCTTGTGCGCCCTGTTGATGCCGCCGTGCTACTTCGCTCGCAACACGATTTCCCGCCGCACGTACCCATCTGCGTCGGCGCCATCGCGCGGCAGCGGGATGGTGATCGGGACGGCACCAGCGCGCACGAGACGCTCAGCCAGCGCACCGCCGATTGCCTGCTGTTCATTGCCGAGGCTGCTCCCCATCGGGATCGATGCATAGGCGACATCGGGTGCGCCGACGACGCTACGTGCCCCACGCACGAATCCAATCGCCGTATCACCGGCGATGCCTTCAATCGACAGCCGAATCAAATCGCCCTCGGTACGCAACGACACCACGCGCACGGCCCTCGAGCGTGCACCGATCACCGCGTTCGGGCTCACGAAACGCACCTCCGGCGCCGTCCCGCGCGCCGTCTCCAGATGCAACACCGTCTGCCCCGCTTGCAGCTCGCCGCGCACGGGGCGCGCGCCGGCCACCGGGTTGAACGTGACGCGCAGCATGCGTCCTGTGTCGCCGCCGGCGCGCGTCACGTCGAGCATGACAACCGACGCGCGCACGGTGACCTTGAGGTCAACCTGCATGCGCCCCACCCACAGACGGTCCACGCGCACGCCGTCTTCGCCCAGCGGCACCCACGGTGCCACGGTGAGTGACCCGGCGGGGGCATCGACCTCGAGCCCCATCATGCCGCGCAGCAGCGGTGTGAGAATCATCGACGTGGCAAAGAACTGCTGCGGCACCGCGGTGTCGAGCGGCTTGTACACGCGTCCGCTGATCACTTCGGGATTGCGGCCGCGCGCTTCGTCGAACGTTGTGCCCGCGATGGCGCGCAGGGCCTGCCACCCCGCGTTCGGGTTGCCGTACCGGAACTGCGCCGTGGACACCCATCCGGTGACGAAGCCCCACACGGCGCCATTGTTGTAATGCAGGGGATCAAAGAGCGTGCTCGTCGTCGACAGCGGACGCGCGCCCCAATCCGTCATCAAATCGGAGCGTGCCATCCGCTCGGCCATCAGTCGTCCGTTGGCTTTGTTGAAGACGTCGAATGCCATCGCCGTTGCGGGCCACGCGGTCATCGTCTCGTTGATCTTGCCCTGCTCCAGCACGGCGAAGGCGTACTGTCCCTTGGAGGGAATCCAGAGCTTGCCGTCGAGTGCCGCGATGGCGCGCGTGCGCTCCGCGCGCGCCTCGGTGGCCAGCGCGGGCTCATTCATCGCCTCAGCCATGCGTGCAAAGCGCTCGAGTGAGGCGGCCCAAACGCCGTTGAGGTAGACATCGCTGACGATCCCCTCCTGCAGGTCGCCAACCTCGAGCGCGCCGGCGCCGGCGCACGTGTTCTCCATCAGGCCGTCGCCGTCGGTGTCACACTTGCGAGACCACTCGTACGCCTTCTTCACATTCGGCCAGAGCGCACGGACCGTGGCGGTGTCGGCCGTCTGCTTCCAGTACTCGCCGAACGCCAAGATCCAGAATGGCGTCGTGTCGCCGTGGTAGTACGCGTACCCGTACGCGCCGAACCAGTCGATCTTTCCCGCTCCCTGCGAGATCTCGTGCGTGATCTTGCCGTCGGCGCGCTGGTACTTGGCGAAGAACTTGAGCGCGCCGTCGCGCACCAGTTCGTGCTGTCCGGCGGCGCTCATCGCGAATGAGTTGATGGACGCATCGCCGCCGAAGAACCAGCCAAAGCCGGGACGATCGCTGGCCGCGCCTGACAGCCCGTAGCCGGCGACAAGCCCGCAACCAAGGTCGGGGTTGCAGACCATCGATTCGTCGAGATTCACTTTGGCCCACTCGACGGCGCGGTCGAGCACGGCGTCGCCCGTCACGACCGAGACTTGCTGCGTGCGAATCGAGTCGGCGTGCGCCACGCGCTTCTTCCACTCGCGTTCGATCGCACCAGGCTCGAGCAGGCGCCGGTACAGCGCGAGCACCGAGTCGCGCGGCATCTCACCGCCCGCCATGACGATCGGGATGTACTTGGCGTGGATGTTGACGTTGCCGCCTGGTGGCTCGCCGAGCCGCGGTTCCGTGTAGCGCTCGTTTGAGCTCCCCACACCAATCGTGAACTCGGGCGGCGCGGCGGAGAGCATGTGCGCGGGCACGTCGCTCGCTTGCGTGACGGCGGGCGAACCGAGGAACGCGCTCACTTTGCGTCGGCTCTCGCTGAAAACGAACGCCTTGGCCCCCGCGTGCCACGCGACGTACTGCCCGCCGAGCGAGGCCGGCCAGGCGAGATGCACGTCGGGCACGAACGACGCGATGATTTCCATCGGCCGGATCGCATCGACTTCGAGCAGCATCATCACGGCCGGAAGGTCCACCGAGGCGAACACCGTCTGCTTCACGGTGAACGTCTCGTACGCGTACGTGATGGTGACGCCCTCGGGGCGCACAAGCACGGAACGGGCGACGTCCTTGCCGGGAATGGCCTGCGTGTACTTGGGAACGCGGAAGCTCAGCTTGAAGTCGTGCATCCACTTGTACGGCCAGCTCCACATCTCAAAGGACCCGTCTTCGGTGCCCATCGCAATGGCGCGCCGCCCTACGGCGCTGAGGTATTGGCCCGGCCGGGCATCACCGCTGAGCGCGATGGGTGAGCGGCCGAGGTCAAACGGGGCGATGGTCTGAGCAGTGGCGGCCACGGGAAGCGCGGCGGCAATGGCGAGGACAGCAAGTAAGCGGCGCATGGTGCGCCGAATATGCCGTGGCCGCCCTGCGGACGCGACTGGGAGAGAGCCGGTCCGACGCGCCACGGTGGGACCGCTAGTACTCCTGCAGCATCGCGATCTTGCGTTCAGCGCGACGCAGGCGCTTGGCGAAGGTGCGCGCCATCGAGTTCGCGAGGTTGAATGCGAGCTTGCGGTGCACCGTCGCCACCTGCTCGAAGTGCTCGCGCGTGAGCACGTACACTTCCGTCGCGGTGAGCGCGATGGCGTCGTGCGGCCGTGGCTGGTTGTCCATGAAGGCGAGGCCGCCAAAGAAGTCGCCGCGGCCAAAGCTGGCCACGGGGCGCGTCTTCCTGGCCTCAAGGCGCGCCACGAGACGCACGGTGCCGCGACGCACCCAGAAGAGCTCGCCGCCCGGCGTGCCCCGCTCGTAGATCGTGGCGCCCGCGTCGAACCGGCGAATCTCCATGTGCCGCTCGATCTCGCGGATGGTCTCGTCGCGGTGCTGCGCAAAGAGCTCCATCTCGTCCAGCGCCATCGGCGGCTCCTCGTCGGCGGCGCTCTCGATGCCGCCGAGCAGCCGGTCTTCCACCCAGCCGATCGCCGCGTCGAGATCGGTGAAGATGCGCACCGTCTTGCTCTGCGGGTGCCAGACGCCGCTCTGGCCGAGGAACTCGCGGAGGTTGCGGCCGCTGCGGTGATTCTCGCGCACGCCGCTGAACACCAGCTTGGCCCCGCGTTCCCGGATGGCGTCGCGAATCTGCCGGAAGAGCTGGGCGGCGGTGACGTCGATGGAGCGTACCCGCCGCAGGTCGATGATCACGTAGCTGCGGGTGCTGATCTCGTGCTCCAGATCGGCGTAGAGCTGGTACGTGTTGCCGAAAAACAGGCTCCCCTGCAGTTCGAAGACCACTGCCTCGCCGCCCTTCTCCTCAAGCAGGTCCACTTCGCGCTCGGGGCGATGCCAGCTCGACGACGTCTGCACCAGGTCAGCCTTGTGCCGCACCACCGAGCCGCCCACTTGTTCGCGCACAAAGAGAATCATCGCCAGCCCGACGCCGACGGCGGACGCAGCAATCAGGCTGACGGTAAGCGCCACGGCCACGACGGCGAGCACCACTGTGAAATCGAGTACCGTCTCCTTGGACTCGAGAAACTGCAGCGGTTCGCGGTCGATGACGCGGACGCCAATCACGATCAGAATGCCGGCCAACGTCGCCACCGGTATCCAGGCAATGAACTGGCTGAGCAGCAGCGCGGCCACGAGCGCGAGCACGCCTTCCACCTTGCCGGCGGTGCGTGAGCTCGACCCGCTGTTCAGCCCCACCAGTGTCGCGCCCATGGTACCGGCGCCGGAGATGCCGCCGGCCACGTTGGCCACGACGTTCGCGACGCCCTGCGCCTTCAGTTCGCGATTCGAGTCGTGGTGACTGCGTGTCATCTTGTCGAGCACGACGCAGGTTTTCAGTGTGTCGATGGAGAGCAGCACTCCCAGCGTGAGTGACGTGCCGAACACGCTGAGCAGATAGCTCAGCCCAATCTGGCCAGACTGCGCCCAGCCACCCGTTACACCCGCCCATAGCCCGCCGCCGTGGATGCCCAGCGGGCCGATGACCAACGGGTTGCCGCTGAGTTCGCGAAGCGCCGGATTGACGAGCACGAGACCGAAATACGTCAGTACCCCGGCCAAGATGCCGACGATGATGCCCGGGATGCGGTGCAGGAATCGCGGCGCAATCGTGGCCGTGCCGGCGGTGACGAGCGCGATCAGGATGGCGCGCCAGTCCCACCGTGAAGGCGCCAGCACGGCGACCTGCCACGGCACGCCGCCTGGAACGCCGAGGAACTTGGGAATCTGGCTGCCGATGATAATCAGACCGACGGCGGTCAGGAATCCGCTCACCACGGGAGACGGGATGTATTTGATCAGCCCACCCACTCCGAGCAGGCCCAGCGCGAGCTGCACGAGCCCGCCCAGGACTCCAACGAGCATCAGGAGGGCTACGACATGCCCTGACGCGACACCGTGCTGTACGAGCTGAATGGCGAACGCAGAGAGCACCGCCGTGGCCGGAGCGCACGGCGCACTGATCAGGCGGTCCGTCCCTCCAAGCCAGGAGGCCACGAGCCCAATGACCGTCGCGCCGATGATCCCCGCACGGGCGCCAAGCGCCGCATGTTCCGGACCGAGCGCGGCGTAGACCGTAACTCCGAACGCGATGGACGCAGGCAGCGCCACCAGCATGGCGGCCAGCCCTCCCCAGAAGTCACCGGGAGAGGGCGCCTGTGCGGCTAAGCCCCGCAACGAGCCGCGTCCGGCGGCGTCGGTCAAAGCAGGCCGACGACCTGCTTGGCCGCCCTGAGATAGTTGGTGTTCGGCATTCCGGCGATGCCGAGTCCCTCAACCACCTGCTTCATGCCGGCGTAGTTCTCGCTCTCGGCGCACGCCGATTCCACCATCGCGCCGTTGAACCAGACCTGCGCGTACTCGCAGATGATGCCGTCGACCGTGAAGCCGTAGCGCATTTTCTCGACCGTCACGGGCACGAGCTCCGCGTGCTTGCGCGCCATCGCGATGAACGCATCAATCGTGTAGCTGTCCTGATCGAGCGCGATGTCAACCTTGAGGTGCGAGAGAATGGTCGCGAGGTCCTCGCGCTTCACCGGGAACTGGAACTTCCCCCTGGGCTGGAAGATTTCGTAGCCTTCCGGCGTGTCGCCGATCTTGGTCTTGATGTCGAGCAGGCCGTCGCGAACCTTGACGTTGGCCTCGTTGGTGTTCGCGGAGAGGAAATACGTTTCCGCGGGCATCCTGCGGGCCTGGAAAAGAACGGTCTTTCCGTTCCACATCTTGGCTTTCACCGCCTCGATGATGTCCTTGCCGAACACGCGGAATTCCGCGCGCGGGACGATCTTGGCCGCATCGTCGGCCGACGTCGCCTGGTTGTTGGCAAACACGTTGCTCATCTGCGCGCTCCTGTTGCTGGTGGGAAAGAAGGGTGTGCGCCCACGACGGGCTGATGTCGTGCGCGAATTGGCGCCACGCGGGGGCACTGCGGGCTGCCGGTGAGTGGCGCCGTGAGCGCTAGCCGGCCGTGAGCGTCACGACCGTACCCACGACCACGGCCAGAATCGTGAGCGCCAGCCAACTCGCTGACGTCCATCCAAAGGCCCAACGGCCAAAGCTCACCGACCGGCTGCCGCGCGAGGCGATCACGCGGTCGGCGGCCTCCGCCGCGGCGCTGGCGATGGACTCCATCGCATCGGCGAAGTGGCGCAGCTGGTTCTTGTGACTGAGCCGCAGGTCGAGCCGGAAGATCATGCGCTTGTATCGCTCGCCGAGCGCGCACGTCTCTTCCCGCGCCTGCCGCACCGCATTGGCGCGGTCGGTCTCATCGGACGCCTCCGTGAGATGCGCCCGCAGCGCGCTCGCCATGGCATCGACGACGAGCTTGGAGGATTCCGCCAGCTCGACGAGCAGGGCGTTGCCCTCAAGCACCGGTTCGGGCTGTTCCACGGCGTACTCGAGCAGCGTCGTGGACATCAAGCGGACGATCTTGTCCGTTCGTTCAAGGCACCGTGCGAGCGGATCCCGCGACCGCGCGATCAGCGCCGGCTCGCGAATTCGGCCCACCATCGCCCGCTGCATCTCGCCGGCCTGCTGCGCCAGCGCCGACAGTTCGTTGAGCCGCCCGTGGAATTCATCGGGTCGGTCCTGCAGGTACAGGCTCAGCCCCGACCGAAAGAGCACGCCGCCGTGCACCAGCAGGTCCAGGTAGTCATTCACCTGGACCTTCAGCGCTTCATCATTCCGGAACAGCACGGGCATGCGGTGGTCACTCCGTCAGGGCACGGCGGCCGGCTTAGAAGAGCCCGAAGACGCCGTGCGGGGTAATGCCGAGCACTCTGAACCACGTCTCGCCGGCCACGATGATGGTCACCCACGACACGAGCATCATCGTGAATCCGTACTTGAACGTGTCGCCGAGGCTGTACCGATCGGTCTCGTACAGCAGGGCCGCCGGCTTGCTGTTGAACGGCAGCACGTAGACATGCTCGATGAGAAACGCCACGGGCAACGCCAGGCTGAGGGCGGTGTACCCAAAGCGGTTCGCGACGCCGATGGCGATGGGCACGAAGATCATCGCGCGCATCGTCTTCGACTCAAAGGCGAGCGCGCTGAAGAGCATGAAGCCCGTCAGCATCACGTAGAGCGCCCAGAACGGCGTCTGCTGTCCGATGCCGAGATGGTTGAAGAACGCGTTCACGGAAATCGACGGCAGGTCGGTGGCGTCGAGGCCGGCCCCGAGTGCATAGGCGCCCGCCGAGAAGAGCATGAGGTGCCACGGGATGTCCACCTCATTCCACTCGACGATGCCGATGCGTGGCAGCAGCGCGGCGATGCCGCCGAGGAACGCGACGGCCGTCGGGCTGACGCCGTGCACCCGATCGGTCGCCCACAGCGCGAGAATCAGCACGAAGAGCACGATCGCGCGCACTTCCTTGCGCGTCACCGGACCCAGCGCATCGTACGCTTCGCGCAACCGGGCCATGCCGCCTTCCACCTGCGGCGCCCGCTCCTCCGGCGCCAGCGGAAAGAAGACCCGCAACGCCAGCACGTACCCGATGAGCATCAATCCGACGGCGACCGGGAACATCGCCAGCATCCAATCGGTGAAGAAGATCTTCGCGCCAACCGCGCCGGTAATGATCGCCACCGCGAGGAGGTTCGCCCCCGAGCCGGTGAGAAATGCGCTGGCGCCGAGGTTGATGTCGAGCAGGTTCTGGAGGACGATGCTTCGTCCGAAGTTCGTCCGGCCCCCGCCCGGCCGCGCCCCATAGATCGCGGCGATCACCATGAAGAGCGGCAGCAATATGGCCGCCTTCGCGGTCGTCGCCGAGACAAACGCCGAGAGTGCCAGGTTCAGCACGATGAACACGAGAAAGACCGACCGTGCGGTGTGGCCAAAGCGCAGGATGAGCCAGAGCGCCAGCCGCTTGGCGAGGCCCGTCGCCACGAGCATGCTCGCGAGGACGAACGACATGATATTGAGCCACATCACCGGGTGGCCCAACTGCGCGTAGGCGCGCGTTTCGGTGAGCACGCCGGTGAGCACCAGCGCGACGATCAGCATCAGGCTGGTCAGGTAGTTGGGCAGCGCGCCGGTCACCCAGAGCGCCATCGACGCGAGGAAGATCGCAAGCATCGCGCCGTTGTGCTGGCTGAACAGCGCGCTCCCCATGGCGGCGAATTCCTTCTTGGCGGCGTCGGACGAGAGCGTCGCCGGATCGATGCCTTGCAGGAACGGCAGCTTGATGACGAACGCGAAGAGGATGAACAGCACGATGGCGAGCGGAATGCCAATGACCGCCAGTGTGCGCTCGAACTTCCCCTTCGCCCGAACCGGCAACTGCTCGATTCGGTACTGCCGCATGTCCAGCGGATCGGGCCGGCCGGCGTCTGGAGCCGGAGCTCCCGTCGCAGCGAGGATCATCACGTCCCCTCGGCCCAGCGCGTGTAGGGCTGCTTCATCAGCATCGAGTTGTAGTACCGGGCGTCGCCCGTGACCTCGGCGCCAAGCCACGCCGGTTTCACGAACGACTCATCCTCGGCGGCGAGTTCGATCTCGGCGACGGTGAGACCTTCGTTTTCGCCGTGGAACTCATCCACTTCGTACGTGTGCGCACCGACCGGCACGAGGTAGCGCACCTTGTCGATGACCCCCGGCTCGCAGATCTGCATCAGCTGCTCGGCCTCGGTGGAGGTGATCTCCTTCTCCCACTCGTAGCGCGTGGCGCCCGAGGCGCTGCCGATGCCCTTCACGGTGATGTAGCCCTTGTCGCCCTTGATGCGCACCCGCACCGTCCGTTCCGGCACGGAGCACAGATAGCCCTGCGTGATGCGCGTTGACTTCTGGGCCAGTTCGCGGAACGAACCCGTCACCAGGAATTTCCGCTCGATCTCGTTCGCCATGGTGGTTCTCCTCGCGTGGTGACGTGTGGTGGCGGACCGTACTCGGCTTCGGAACCCCGGCGCGCCATGCGCCGGAGACCCGAGAGCCACAGTGACTGCGTCTGTGCTACTTCTTGAAGCCGATAACGGCGATGTTGTCGAAGCGGTGGTTGCCGGAGGCGCCCGCAGCGAGCGGTCCGGTAAACAACACCCGGAACCGCAGGTTCGCGTTGTCGTTCACCGCCGTCACCGCCGTGAGGTCAAACGTCTTCACCGTGTAGTCGAGGTCCGGTGTGTACGCCGCCCCGACGATGGTCCAGGTCGTGCCGCCGTTGGCCGAGTAATAGAACTCCTCCTGGTCGGCGCCCGAGGTGGCCGAGGACTTCATCACGGCAAAGGAGACCGTCAGCTTCTCGTAGCCGGTCGACGGCGCGGCGATGATGAGTTCACGCGTGTTCGACGGATTGCGCGGCCGCAGACCGAGGCCGGCCGGCGCGTTCTGCTGCGCGTTCGTTGTCGTCCCCGGATCGACGTTATCCATGTAGCCCAGCCCGGTGCCCGGATACGTGATCGCGGCGGTGGTGTACTTGCTGAAATCGGCTGGCACCGACGTCAGGGTGCCGGCGGGCAGCGCGTTGAAGTGCCAGTAGTTGATGAGTTCGGAGAGCACCGGCGGCGGCGGCGGCGCGGCGATGTCGTCAACGCACGCGGTCGTCGAGAGCGCGAGGGCTCCGATCATGAAGGGCAGCAGGAAGCGTTTCATGGAAGTCTCGTATTGGTTTCGCAGATTCGCGGGCATCAGAAGGACACCTGGACGCGCACGCCGAGCACCTTGAAGTCCTCGCCGCCCTTGTTGTCGGGTTCGACGACGAGCAGCGGGTTCTTGGTGAGCAGGCCCTTGGCGTCGTGGCCGACGTACAGTTTGCCGCGGCCGTTCGCGTAGCGGTCGTTGTTCACGAGCGACCAGTTGAGCATGAACTTGACGTTGCGGTTCGGGAACAGGTTCAGCCCGAGGGTCCACGCTTCGCCGGAGCCGCCCATGATGGCCGCCTTCGAGCTGTTCATGTCCAGGTACTCGTAGCGTGCGGCCACTTCGACGTCGCCCCAGGAGCGCCCGAGCTTGTTCTCGGTGAACTCGCCTTCGTCGCTGTTGTAGATGTACTTGCCGCCGAACAGCAGGGCGGCTGCCTGGACGAACTGCCCGCCGAAACTCGCCGTCGACAGCCCGCCCGTGCGCAGCACGTCGGCGTTGGTTGCTTCGGCGGAGAGCTTCAGCCCGTTGTGGAAGGCCGCGAACTCCGCGTTCGTCACGAACTCGTGGTCGATGTTCTTGATGTAGTCGCTGTCGATGTACTTTTTCTTGTTGATGTGGCTCACGACGCGGGTGTTGAACCGCAGCTGGCCGGCCACGTCTTCCGTCATCGGCGTGCGGCGAGAGGCGGCGAGACCGAGGTGAATCCCCGAATTTTCGTGGCCCTTCATCGGCATGAACACGATCTTGCCCGTCAGCGCGAAGCCTTCGTCGACGCCCAGATCCTTGTTGTTGTTCTTGGAGGCCAGGGTCACGTCGGCATCGCCGATATCCTGGAAGTGCACGCCGCCGGCGATAAGGAACTTCGACGGGCGCCACCGGATTTCGGTGCCGACGCGGCGCGAGGGCGACAGCGCGGACGTGGACATCGGACGCTCAAGGAACGTGTTGTAGCGGCTCGACGTGGTCTGCTCCATCGAGAACGTTTCCTTGAAGTTGCCCCAGCGGATGTCGAGGTTGTCCTTCGGCGACCACATCAGGTACGCGTCTTCGAGGTTCGCGTTGGAGTTGCCGAAGTCCATGTCGACTTCGCCATACCAGTTCTTGCGGAACTGCGCCTTCATGGCCATGCGCGCGCGTCGAATCTCGACGCCGCTGCCCGTCGCGTTGAGCTTGTCGTCGTAGACGAGCGCGCCATCAACGTTGACGCGCATGTCGAACCAGAAACGGTAGTTCAGGTCGGGACTCTCGAACACGAGAATGCCGTCGCGATCTTCGCCATACACCGGCCGGCGGTCGACCTTCACGCCGTACTGGTTGTACCGCACGCTCGACACGAGCACAACGTCCACCTTGCTCTGGCCGGCGATGTCCTTCTCGATGTTGTCAAAGTCGGCCTTTGAGAACATCAGGATCTCGGCGGAGCCGACCGGCACTTCGAGGCGATACTGCCCGGCGTTGTCGGTCGTCGTCTGCAGCACGGCGCCGCGGAGGCGCACGCTGACGCCGGTCAGCGGCTGGCCGTCGACGTTGGATGTGGCCTTGCCGGTAACGACCCGCGCCTGACCCCAGGCGGCGATCGGCGTCACCAGCAGCAGCACGAGCAGTGCGGCAGCGGCGGACTGGATTCGTCTCATCATGGTTTGTAGTTCCTTCTGCGTGAAAGGGCGTGCGTGTAGCAAGGCTACGGAGCCAACTGGCCCGTCTCTATCTCAATTGCTGTGCCATCACGGCCGCACCCGGCACAGAGACGGACAACCGCCAGCGCGCCAACGGGTTGGCTGCGGGCACCGCTGTCTTGGGGGGCTGGCGAACGGCGGCCGCTGGCCGCCGAAAGGGCGAGATCTCGCCCGCGAATGGGCGAACGCCCGCCGCTAGTCGAGCGGGATCTCCATCTCCAGTTTCACGAGCCGGCTGCGCAGCGTACCGCGCGGCATGCCGAGCAGGCGCGCCGCGCGCGTGACGTTGCGCCCGGAGCGGTCGAGCGCCCATGTGATGATCTCGCGCTCCCGCAGCCGCATGAACTCGTCAAAGGATGGATAGTCCGCGGCGTCGGCGATGCCCTCTCGCTCGGGCGTCGCGGGGGGAGCGGCGGAGTCGCCGAACGTCAGGTCGGTTTCTCCGGTGGCGATCATGCGCTGCACCAGGTTCTCGAGCTCTCGCACGTTGCCCGGCCACGAATGCGCCAGCAGCAGCTCGTAGAACCTGGGCTCGAGCCGCGACAGCCATTCGCGGCCGCCGTGCTTTTCAAAGAAATGCTGCGTCAGCGCCAGCACGTCCTCCGGACGCTCGCGCAGCGGCGGGATGCGCAACGGCACGATGTTGAGCCGGTAAAACAGGTCTTCGCGGAAGAGCCGGCGCTCCACCTGTTCGCGGAGATCCACCTTCGTCGCGCAGATCACGTGCACGTCCACCGAGATGTCTTCGGTGCCGCCGAGCCGGACGAAGCTGCGCTCCTGCAGGACGCGCAGCAGCTTGACCTGCGGTCCAAGCGGCAGATCGTCGATGTCATCAATGAAGATCGTGCCGCCGTTCGCGCGCTCGAAGTATCCCTTGCGCCGCTGCACCGCGCCCGAGAACGCCCCCTTCTCATGCCCGAACAGCTCGCTCTCGAGCAGCGACTCCGGGATGGCCGCGCAGTTGATGGCCACGAAGGGCTGGTCGCGGCGCGGACTCAGAAAGTGCAGCGTGCGCGCGATCATCTCCTTGCCGGTGCCGCTCTCGCCGCGAATGAGCACCGTGCTGCTGTGCTGCGCCACGTGCCGCACCGTCTCGAGCAGCTTCAGCATCGCCGGAGACCCGGCAATGACGGTGCGATGCTGGAACAGCTCGAGCCGCCGCCGCAAATCGGCATTCTCGTCCAGCACCGAGCGGTACTGCCGGATGTTCCGCATCATCCCCAGGAACTTCTCCGGCGACAGCGGCTTCGTGATGTAGTCGTACGCACCCAGCTTGAGCGCGTTCACCGCCGTGTCCACCGTCGCAAACGCGGTGATGACGATGACCTCGCACCGGGGATTGGACTGCCGCGCAGCCTGCAGCACGTCGAGTCCGCTCGGGCCGGGCAGGCGCAGGTCGGTGACGACCACGTCGTACGCACCGGTGCGCGCCTGCGCCACGCCTTTCGTGCCATCCTCCACGGCCTCGGTCGTGAAGCCCTCGCGCGTCAGCGCGTCGGCCAGCGACACGCGGGTGATGCGGTCATCCTCAACGAGCAGTACTCTCATGCCGCACGCTCCCTCGGCAGCACGACCGTGAATGTCGTCTGCAGGTGGGGCGCGCTGTGCACGCGAATGGTCCCGCCGTGCAGCTCGACGATGCCGAGCGTCACCGACAGGCCGAGTCCGGTCCCCCGCCCCGTTTCCTTCGTCGTGAAGAACGGCTCGAAGATCTGCGACGTGTGCTCCTCGAGGATGCCGCTGCCGTTGTCCGTGATCGACACGAATACCGCATCGCCCTCGGCTTCGCCGCTCTGCACGCGAATGCTGCCGCCCTGTTCCACCGCGTCGATGCTGTTCATCAGCAGGTTCATGAACACCTCTTTCATGAGCGTCGCGTCGGCGCGCACGGCGGGGAGGTCCGGGGGCAAAGCCACTTGGGTCACCACCTCTTTCTTGCGCAGCTGGAACTCGAGCAGGTCGAGCACCACCTGCAGCTGTTCGTTGATGCTGATACGCTCGAAGGTCGCCGGCTGGCTGCGGGCAAAGCCGAGCAGTTTCTGCACCACCGACTCGATCTGCCGGATGCCCTCATCGATGAGACCAAGATAGCGCTCGGTCAGCTCGGCATTGTGCGGATCGCTCTGCATGCCGTGCACGCAAAAGCGAATGCCGTTCAGCGGATTATTGACTTCATGCGCCACGCCCGAGGCGAGCCGGCCAACCGACGCGAGCTTCTCCGCCTGGTACACCTGGTGCTGCGCCGCCGTCAGCTGCCGCCGCGACTGCGCCAACCGGCTCTTGAGCAGATCGAAGTGCCGGATCAGGTAGCCGATCTCGTTGCGCGGCGCCTCCAGCGTCGAGGGCTGGTCGCTCTCGAAGTCGATCTTGTCCACCTCGGAGACGAGCGCCGCCAGCGACGACGTGATGCGGTCGACCAGCATGTACAGCAGCCCCAGCGTGGCAAACGTGACGATCAACGTGATGAGGAGCAGCTGCACGAAGAGCCGGCGGATGTCCCTGCGCATGGGCTCCGCGTCAAAGCGGATGAGCGCGCCCCCCCAGCGCTTGCCCCCGACCTGCAGCGGCACGGCGGCTTCAATGACCCAGCGGGCATCGTCGTCCTGAAACACGGCCGATGCCGGCGCGGCACTCCGGCTTGTCCGCAGCGCCATGCTGTCGGTGAGCACGCGATTGACCAGACGCGGATTGCTGTGTGCCAGGATGCGCCCCGCGGGATCCACGATGCTCACCGACACGGCCCCGTCCGTCGCGGCCATGAAGGTGCGCACGTGGTTGTCGAGCACGTCGGCGGCGGCCGACTGCGTCTGGTCGCCCACGATCATCGCATCCACCGCAGGAATCGCAAAGGTCCGCGCGACAGCCACCGCGTCCTGCCGCTGCTGCTCGATGATCTGGCTGCGCGTCCGGTGCAGCACCACCAGCGAGATGAGACTCATGAGCGCCACCACCACCACGCCGACGGTCGTGACCACCTGCACGCGCAGGCTCGAACGGCCGGAGTGCGTGTCGCGCATCATCGGACGCGCAAGCCGAGCATGGCGCGCAGCCGGTCGTAATCGGCGTCCGGCGCCCGCGTAAAACCGTAGGCGAACTCGGGATCCCAGTTCGCCGTGATGCGCGCAAAGGCCGGGTCGCGCGGCGTGAGCCCGACGAGTGCCTTGGTGATCGCGGCGACCAGCTGCTCATCGTGCTTCGCCGTGACGACGATCGGAGCGCCCGGAATGGGATCGGACGTGACAACGACGCGCACACCGCGTCCGAGGAACTCGCGCGCCACGCGGTCCTTCACGACCGCGGCGTCCGCGTTGCCGCGCAGCAGCTCATACACCACCGCATGATGATGCGGCAGATAGCGCACGGATCCGATCGACTTGAAGTCGAGCCCGGCCATCGGCATGGCTCGCGACATCAGCCAGTGCGCCGAGTACGAGAGTTCCGGCGGGAGCGCCACGCGTCGGCCCACCAGGTCCTTCAGCCCGCGAATGTCCGATCCTTCCCTCGTGATGAGCACCGAGCGAAAACTCGGCACCCCGTCCTCATTGAGCGGCTGGACCACGCTCACCACGCCGTACTCATCGTGCGCTTTCACGTACAGGTAGGCGCCGAGAAAGGCCGCGGTCACGCGCCCGTGGACGAGCTGCTGCACGGTCTCTTCGTACGATCCGCCGAGCCGCAGCGCGAAGTAGCGGCCCGTCGTCGCCGACAGATAGTCCATCACCGGCTGGTAGCCGCGGAAGATGACGCTCGACGGATACCGCGAAATGACGCCGACGAAGACAGTGTCGCGGGGCGCCGCCGCCACGGCCGCCGGCGCCGTGACACTCGCCGGATACGGCGACGACAGGTCCACGACGGTCTGATAGACGAAGACCGTCGGAACCACAAAGGCCAGCACGGCCGCCAGAATCCAGGCGACGCCACGGAACTTCTCGGACACTCAGAGCACCTCAGGATGCGCCACGCCGCGCGGAGCACCGCCGCGTCACGCTCCCCCGAAAGATAGAACTCGCGCCAAACCGTTGCGAGCCAGCATCCTCCAAATCGCGTGCCGAACGCGCGCGTTCACACGGCCATGTTGTGTGTCAACGAGGCGACATAGTTTTCATGCAGTCAGCATGTGCAGCGCCGCGCGTCAGCGCGCGCCCACTCACCACCGCCGGTCCTTACCAGTGCGTTCTTTCCGTCGTCTCGCCATATCCGCCCTGACGCTGGCCAGCGTGATGCTGGCGTGCTCGTCGCCTTCCGATCCCAACCACGCCTGCGCGGCAGACAGCACGGCGGCGGCATGCACCAGTGGCGCGCGCGCGGCATGGCCGGGCAGCGATGATGTGCGCACCGTCGATGCAACGAGCGCGCTCGGCGGCAATGTCAGCGGCCTCACCTACGAGGGGGCCGGCGCCTCGCCCGCGGTGCTCTGGGCCGTGCGCAATGATCCGGGCACGCTCATCCGCCTCGTCGCCTCGGGCGGCGTGTGGGGATTCGATGCGAACGGCGGATGGTCGGCGGGTCGGGCGCTGCGCTACCCCGACAACAGCGGCAATCCGGACGCGGAGGGCGTGACGCTCGCGGATGGCGGAGCCCTGGGCGGCGTGTACGTCGTCGCTGAGCGAAACAACTCCGCGGGATCCACGAGTCGCAACAGCATTCTGCGATACGACATTTCGCAGGGTTCAGCGTCGCTGCGCGCCACCCACGAGTGGGATCTCACCAACGACCTGCCGCGCACCGACGCCAATCTTGGCGTCGAGGCGATCACGTGGATCCCCGACAGCATGCTGGTGGCAAACGGCTTCGTCGATGAATCCACCGGCCAGGCGTATCGCGTCAGCAGCTACGCAAGCCACGGCACGGGACTGTTCTTCGTCGGGCTGGAGGCCGACGGCAACGTGTATGCGTACGCGCTTAACCATGCGACGGGTGCCGCCACTCGCGTGGCGACGATCGTCACCGGCTTCACCGCGGTAATGGGCATGGAGTACGATCGCGACACCGGCCTGCTCTGGATCATCTGCGACAATCACTGCGCCAACGATTCCGGCGTCCTGTCCATTGGCACCGCCGCCTCGGGTCCCGCCGGGAAGTTCCGGCTATCGGCGCAGTTCACGCGCCCGTCGTCGCTCCCCGACATCAACAACGAGGGCTTCGCCCTCGCGCCGCGCAGCGAATGCGTGGCCAACAGGAAGCCTGCGTTCTGGGCGGACGATGACAACACGGGAGGACACGCGCTGCGCAGTGCGGGTATTCCGTGCGGGGCCGTCGCGCTGCGCTGATCGCGAGCCGTCGCACCGCAAACACGCGGGGCCGTCCGGTTCGCCGGACGGCCCCGCTCTTCCTGACGGACGTGCTAGCGCTTGTCGGGCAGCTGACCGAGAATCTGCGCCGGCACGTGCGCCGGCGTCACCATGCGGCGGCGCGACGACGTCTCGGCTTCGACTTTCTGCCAGAAGGCGACCTCGCGCGGCGCGGCGTTCAGCGCGGCTTGGTTCACTGGTTCGCCATCGAGCCAAGCGTGCACGGCCTCCGAGATTCGCCCCGTCGGAGCAAGCTCCTGATCGGCCATCGGCGATTCCTTCGGCGTGCGGGGCGTCGGTTCGAGACCGTCGCGCGGATCAAGGTTGTCGTGCATCATCACTGGTATCGCTCCTCAAGCAGCGCCTGAAGCGCCTCGCGTGCACGGTGCACGCGCATCTTCAGGGCTCCCACGGTCGTGTCGAGCAACTCGGCCATCTCCTCGTACGACCGACCCTCGACGTGCTTCATCACGAACGCTTCCCGCAGAGACGCGGGCAGCGCCGACAGCGCGAGGTCCAGGTCGGATCGCAGTTCCCCCCGGTCGAGCTCTTCTTCAGGGTTCTCGTATCCAGACGGTTGATCGTCCTCTTCGTAACTCAGGTGGGTCCGGCGAATGTTCTTCAGCCAGTCCTTGCACCCGTTGGCGACGATGCGGAAGACCCATGCGTCGAAGCGTCCGCGCACCTCGCTGAGGTGGTTGTACGCCTTGATGAACGAGACCTGCAAAATGTCCTCGGCGACGTCGGGACTCCCCGTCATTCCCACCGCGTGGCGATACAGCGGATCGCTGTAGCGCTGGATGAGAATGCCGAAGGCGTTCCGGTCCCCGGCGAGTACGCGGTCAATAACGGCTTGATCCGCGTCGGCCTGTTCCTCTGGCAGCGTGGGCTGGGTCAGTTTCACGACGCTAGTGTAATGTGTCACACGCGCCGAGGACAGACCCACCCCCACCGCAGCCGATCAGGCCACGCCGGGGCATCGCACAATTCAGACGACGCGCCGCGCGGAGGGTAACGGCATCGCTGCGTGCGCCACTCGTAGCCTCTCGGATCACGGGACCGTCGCGCTGATTGGGATCGCCCACCCGTACTGCTGGTTCAGCGCCCGCGCGACGACATCGGCGACGACACGCTGGCCGGTCGCTGATGGGTGCACACCATCCAGCGACAGCGCCTGGCCAAACGGCGCATCGCTGTTGAGCAGGCTGCCTGTGACGAATGCGGCCACTCCATACGGCATGCCAAGCCAGTACGCAGTGGGTTCGGCGTACGCGAACCGCCGCTTCTCCGCCGCAGCCTTGATCGTGCCGTTGAGAGCGGTGATGGTCTGCTGGATCAGTACGACGTCCGCCGGCGTGAGGATGTAATCGACCACACCAGGCCGGTCAGCGCATGAGAGCGCTTCCGGCTTGCCCGTAGAGCGCGCCGCGGCGACCAGCGACGGAAGCAAGACGGCAGCATTGAGCAGATTCCTCGTCTCCTGACAATCCGCGTCGACCTCGACTCCAATGGTGGCCAGGGCCGTGCGCTGCCGCCATAGGTCGTCGCCGCCTTGAAACGCGGCGAGTGACATCAGCGGCGGCATGCCGAGGAACACCGCCTTCGCTTTCGTCGCCGCCACACTGTCCGCGATGGAATCGAAGACCGGCGCAAAGACCGCGGCGGGCATCAGCGTCCACGCGGTCTTCTGCGTGTAGCTCGTGCCAACCGCAACGAGACCCGTGGTCATCGCGCGCAGCACTTCGCCCGCGCCGAGTTCGACAGCAACTAGCGTCGGCTTCTGCGACTGCATCGCCTGCAGCTGCGTCTGCACGGCGGGCAGCACCATCGGATAGCGCACCTGGTCGAGCGACGACGGCAGCGTGACAAAGGAGCGCGGCGTTGTGTGCAACGCGTCCCATGCGGTGGCGCCGCTCATCGCGACGTTGTTGGCGGGCAGGCTGTCGCTGCCGAGCCGCCCGTTGCATCCCGTGGCGCCGGCCACAACGGTGCCGGCGAGATTGCGATAGATCGAGAGCGGCGCGACCAGTGGCGGCGAGCAGCCGGGCGACCTGAGAGCAGGCACGCGGAAGGTCGCCTCCATCCGTGCCGCGAGTTGCGCCGGCCAGCTTGTGAGCTGCGATTCGTACACGACGCCCGCCGACTGCTCGCCCATGGTGAAGCCCGTCCCCATCGAAACAAAGCGATGGAACGCCGACGCGCCGGCAGGCGCCGTGACGCGCTCGCTGCCGCCGCAGGCGGCGGCCGCAACGATCAGCAGCGAGAGAGAACGGGCGCGCATGCGCATCAATATGGGCGAGGCAGAGGGCGAATCACAGCAAGGCGCCCGTGCTGCTACCCCGCAAACGCCGCCCAGCCTCGCGCTCGCACCAACTCTCCGTGCTCGTCGAGCAACGGCGGCGGCCGGCGCACGGTGCCCGGAGCGAGCGGCGCCACTCCCGTGAGCGGCGAGGCGTCCACGTCGCGCAGCGCCTCGAGCACCGGCTTCACCACACCGCACGGTACGTCGGCCATATCGAGTGCCGCCAACCACGACGCGGACGGCTGCGAGCGCACGCGCTCCTGAATTGCGGCGATGAGTTCGCTGCGATATGCCAGCCGCCCCGCATTCGTGCGATACCGGTCGTCGGCCGCCAGTGCCTCCAGCCCGAGCGCCGTCATGCACTTCGCAAACTGCCCGTCGCTTCCCACCGCAATCACGATGGGACGGTCGCTGGCATCGAAGAGCTGATACGGTACGAGATTGGGATGCGCGTTGCCCCATCGCGTGGCGTCCTTGCCAGACACGAGCGCGTTCTGCGCGACGTTCACCAGTGCGGCGGCCGCGCTGTGCGCGAGTGAGATGGTGAGGTTTCGCGAGGCAACGTCAACCAGTCGATGCCGCGACGCGAGTGCGGCGAGAATAGCGATGGCGGCATCCTTGCCGGCAATCACATCGGCCAGGGCCACGCCAATCTTCATCGGCGGGCCGGACGGCTCGCCAGTGATCGACATCCATCCCGACTCCGCCTGCACGACGAAGTCGTAGCCGGGGCGGTCGCTCGACGCGCCAAATCCAGTGATCGAGCACCAGAGCAGGCGCGGGTTGGCGGCGAGCAGCTGGCCTGCGTCGATCCCTCGGCGCTGCAGTGTGCCTCGCCTGAAGTTCTCGACCACGACATCAGCCTGCGTTGCCAGTGCGCACACTTGCGCAGCACCTTCCGGCGTCGCGAGGTCCAGCGCAACCGACAATTTGTTCCGGTTGACCGATAAAAAGTAGGCGCTGCGGCCCTCCGCATCGAAGGGCGGTCCCCACCCGCGCGTATCATCGCCGCTGCCCGGCCGCTCGACCTTGAGCACGTCGGCGCCGAGATCGCCAAGAATCATCGTACACAGTGGCCCGGCGAGCACCCTGCTCAGGTCGAGAATTCTGATGCCAGTTAGTGGAAATGTCATTATAATAGCGTTATTATGGCTTGTTAATGTAGCTAATTGTCAGTCTATACTGTGGTTATCGCCCTAGAAGTTCACATCAAATCAGTTGTTTCGGTCACCTTGATTATCTCTACAAAAATCATATACTTGGCGCCGATCCATGGGACAGCGCCATTCGAGAACTTCTGCGGCGCCCCCTTTCCCCTACTGCGTGATGCTCGATGCGGTAGGACCTGACGCCGGGAGCGTAAGCCGGCGGCTCGAGCAAGGAGCACCAAAATGACCGACAAGACCCCGGCGAAGCCAGAAGGGACTGGCACGGTATTGCCGCGCCGTCACCCTGGCCACCGCGGCCAGGATGTGCGTGACGCCGTCGCCGAGATGGCCGCGAAGGCCGCTGAAATTTCCATGGAAGCCGGCAGCAAGATGGCGGCGGCCATGAAAGATGTCATCAATGCGGCGGCCGGGCTGACCGGATTTGCCATCGAGAGTGCACGCGACGTCGTGCAGTTTATGGTGCGCCGTGGCCAAATGACGCAGGACGAGGCCGACAAGCTGCTGCACGGCGTCGAGGAAGCGTGGAGCAAGAAGCACAAGGGCGCCAAGCCGCCGCTGAGGGCGGAGCCGATTGCGACCGTGGCGAAGGCCGCGCCGAAGCCCGTTGCCGCAAAGCCAGCGCACACGCCAGTGGCGCACAAGCCGGCGCACGCGCCAGTGGCGCACAAGCCAGTAGCGCACAAGCCGGCCGCACACAAGCCGGCAGCGCCAAAGCCCGCGCACAAGCCGGCGCCGAAGAAAGCGGCACCGAAGCCAGCCGCCAAGAAGCCGGCTTCCGCCAAGAAGGCACCGGCCAAGAAGCCCGCGCCGAAGAAGTAGTCATTGGCGGCTTCCACGCAGCGCGACGGGCGCGCACCTTGGTAGGTGCGCGCCCGTTTCCTCTTTCTCCCCGTCTTCAGTGACTCTCGTACCGCCGCCCCGCGGCGACGCCATTTCCCTGACCAGTACGCTGGTCGCCATCGACTCGCGCAATCCCAGTCTGGCCGCGACATCGCCGGGTGAGGGCGCCTGCGCCCGAGCGCTCGCCGACGTGCTCGACGCGTGGGGATTTCGCGTGGCCCTCGTTGACAGCGCGCCGAACCGGCCGAACGTCGTCGCGCGGATCGGCAGGGCCGGCGGCCGCACGCTGATGTTCAACGGGCATATCGACACGGTCGGCGTGGAGGGGATGACGCACCCGCCGTTCGAGCCGAAGATCAGCGAGGGGAATCTGTACGGCCGCGGCAGCTGCGACATGAAGGGCGGCGTGGCCGCGATGTGTGCGGCGGCGGCGCTGGCGGCCGACACCGGCATCGACGGCGAGATCGTCGTGGCGGCGGTCACCGACGAAGAGTGGACGTCGCTCGGCACGTCGTCGTTGCTCGCGCGCGGCGTGCGTGCCGACGCCGCCATCGTGACCGAACCGACGTGCCTCTCGATCGGTCCCGCACACCGAGGGTTCGCGTGGGCCGTGGTCACCGTGCACGGCGTGGCGGCCCACGGATCGCGCTACGACGTGGGCGTCGACGCCAACACGATGGCCGCGCTGCTGCTTGCGGAACTCGACGAATACCAGCGCACGGTGCTCCCGCAGCGGCTGCATCCCTTGCTCGGACGCGGCTCGTTTCACGCCGCGCGCATCAGCGGCGGCAGCGGCCTTTCCACGTACGCTGCGTCGTGCCGCGTGGAGTTTGAGCGCCGATCGCTGCCGGGCGAAACAGGGGAGAGCTTCGCGGCCGAGCTGCGCGCGGCGTGCGACCGCGTGGCGGAGCGCGATGCGCGCTTCCGTGCCGATGTCGAGGTGACCTTTGTGCAGGCGCCCAATGATGTCGCCGCCGATGCACCCATCGTGCAGTCGCTCGCCCGCGCCGTCGCGGCACTCGAGGGGCGCGACGCGCCCATCGAAGGACTGTCGTACTGGACCGACGCCGCGCTCCTTTCGGCGGCGGGGATACCCGCCATCTGCTACGGGCCCGGTGACATCCGCCTGGCCCACAGCGCCACGGAGTGGGTGCCGGTGGCCGAGGTGCGGCGCGCGACAGCGGTGCTCGCGCAGGCGGCGATCGACTGGTTTGGGTCGCGCTAGGTGCAGCTCACCGTGAAGCAATACGACGCGCTCGAGCAGGCAATCACCCGCGGACATCGCGTCGCGGTGCAGCGTCGCGGCTCTGAGTATCTGGTGATTCCCGAGCGGCTGGTGCTGCGCAACCGCCGTGAGTGCATCGAGGCGCGGCACCCGACCACGGGCGATCATCTGACACTTTGGCTCGATGAGCTCGATGCGGTGGAGGTGGTGCGATGAGCGGCGAGCTGGTGGCGATCTACGCCGACGAGTCGTGCCTGGGCAACGGGCAAGCGGGCGACAATCCCGGGGCGGCGGGCGTGCTCGTGGAGTACCAGCGGAAGAACGGCGCGCTGGTGCGGCTCGACCTGTGGCTCAGCGAGCCGGCGACGACCAACAACCGCATGGCGCTGCGCTCGGTGACGGAGGCGATGCGCGCCATCGGCGCGAAAGGCGGGCGCTTCCGTGTCAGCTTCACCACCGACTCGCGCTACATCGTGGACGGAATGACGAGCTGGGTGCATGCGTGGGCGAGGAACGGCTGGAAGCGGAAGGGCGGCGCCATCGAGAATCTTGAGATGTGGCACGACGCCGTTGAGGCGTGCGAAGGGCATGCGATCGCCTGGCGCTGGGTGCGCGGCCACGACGGTCACGCGCAAAACGAGTACGCCAATCATCTCGCGACGCGCGCCGCGGCGGATCAGACGGCGAGTGGCGGGCTGGTGGAATCGGGCTTCGACGAATGGCTCGCGGCTTACCGCACGCGCGGCGGTCGCGCCGGTGAACCGGATGGCTTTCCCGATGGCGCCGGCTTCAAGCCGAACGCATCTTTGCCTCGTGTCTGATGTCCTCGACGCCGGGGAGAATGCATGCAGGTCCTCATCATGAAGGCCACCCACTAAGATGACTGACCATCTCGAACGGCTGTTCGAGGCGCTGGTGCGCCGTGTCCGTGACGTGCGTCCGGAGCACTTGTCGCGACCATTCGAGGTGGCCGAGATCCTGCGGACGTTCGTGCCGTACCGAGCGACGCGCGCCGAGGTCGGCGTGGAGACGGCTGAGGATTACGAAGTGCTCGTGCTGCGGCTGCTGTCGGGGGAGCGCGGCTTCGTCTTTGCCGACGACGCGATGCAGGACGACCTGCGCCGCGAGCTGGACTCTGGCAATCCTGACTTGCGCGCCCTGCATGCGTACGGCACGGCGAAGGTCACGCTGGCACAGCACGCCATGCGTCAGGTGCTGGAGTCGTCACCGGCGGCCGTCGCCGCCGCGGCGCCCGTGGACGCAGGCGCGCCCACGGAGCACGCGGCGCCGTCGGTGCCGCGCGACACCGACGGACGCGTGGTCGCGGCGGTGGAGCGTGCACCTGGGCCTCCGCCGATCGAGCGCACCCACGACGCGGGCGACGCACCGGCGTCACATGCACCGGCGTCACATGCACCGGCGTCACATGCACCGGCGACGCGCGCGCCGACGCAGAGCGAAGTGAAGGCGGCGCTCGACACGCTGCAGCGGCAGCTTCCACCAACGCTTGCCGAGTTGAATGAGGCGATGGGCGCCGCGGGCGAGGGGCGAACGCGAGGCTCGTTCCAGCCGCACAGTCCACGCATACCGGATCCGACCGCGGAATCTTCGGGGCGCGCGCCGCGGCCCGGCTGCCGGTTCTGCGGGCAGATGCTGCCTGAGGGGCGCGAAGTCACCTTCTGCCCGCACTGCGGGCAGAACCTGAAAGTGCGCCGCTGTCCGGGCTGCAGCGCCGAAATCGAACCCGCGTGGAAGTTCTGCGTCACGTGCGGACGGGCGACCGGCGCGAGCGGCTGACGGTGCGCATCCCGGAACCCGGACGCGCACCGCACCGTACGGAGCGGAGGACGCGGACAGTCGACGCGATGACTCGCGTCAGGTGCGCCGGCGTCTGCACGCGCTGAGGACATTCCAGACCATGATGAGCCCCGGACCCCTGCCGACGGACAGCCGTGCGCTTGACCGCGCCGCGCTCGAGCGTGTGCTCGCTCGTGCGATGGAGCTGCACGTGCGCGGCGACGAGTCGGACGAAACCGGCGAACAGTTGAGTGAATCGCGCGTGCTCGACATCGCGCGCGAGGTCGGGATCGCGCCGGAGGCGGTGCGACAGGCGATGGCGGAGGAGCGGGCACGCTCGCCGCTGGCCGAGGCGCAGCGCGAGAGCGACGCGATGCTCGGCGACCCGACCGTTGCGGCGGCGCGCGTGCTGCGCGGCGCGGCGCCGGAGCTGCTCGGCCGGCTCGAAGCGCTGCTGGCACACGATGAATCGCTGGGCGTGATTCGGCGATTCCCCGACCGTCTGGTGCTGGAGCCGCGCCGCGGACTCGCCGACCAGTTGGCACGCGCGATGGACTTTGGCGGCAAGGGCTATTACCTGTCGCGCGCGAGCGAGGTGGTGGTGAGCGTGGGCGCGGTGGATGCGCAGCGCACGCACGTGGCGCTGGCGGCCGACCTGCGGCCAGCGCGCAGCAAGCAGCTCGCGACGCCGATCGTGCTGTTCGTGCTCGGCGCGCTGGCGGGGGCGCCGCTGATAGTGCTCACGCTGTATCCGTGGCTTGGGGCCGTTCCGCCGCTGGTGTTCGGCTGGCTCGGCTGGCAGTGGGCGCGCGGCGCGTGGCGGTCCGTGCGCCGCCAAGCGCTGGTGTCACTGGAGCGACTGCTCGACAAGCTCGAGTACCCCGACAAGCCGTCACCGGCACAGCAGCTGATTGACGGCATCACGCGGAGCTTGCTGCCGCCGAAGTAGGTTCGTGGTAGCAGTCGCAGCGGCGCATCCGGTAGATTTGCCGCATGACGGCCGCCGACACTCCTGCCCGCGTTCGTGAGGCCGAACGCTTTGCGCGCGGCGTGCTGCCGGCGGTGTCGCGCACGTTCGCGCTGTCCGTGGAACTGTTGCGCGGCGAACTCGGGCGGTCGGTGCTGTGTGCGTATCTGCTGTGCCGCATCGCCGACACGATCGAGGACGACGGTCATGCGTCGCCAGACGACAAGGCGGCGCTGCTGCGCGAGTTCCTTCGGTGCCTGGATGATGCGACGGCGGCCGACGCATTTCCATCACGCGTGGGCGCTATTCAGGGCGATGCGACGCACGTGGAGTTGCTTCGCCGCACGGACCTGGTGTGCGTGCTGTTTCGGTCACTGACGCCCGGCGCGCGCGACCGCGTGGCGCATTGGGTGCGCGAGATGGGTCGTGGGATGGCGGATTTCGTGCTGCGACATCCGCGCGGCCTGCGCATTCAGACGATGGAGGAGTATCGCGAGTACTGCTACTATGTGGCCGGCACCGTGGGCTGCATGGTCACCGAGCTGTGGCGCGAGCACGGCCTCGCGCTCTCGCCTTCGCGGTACGAGGCGCTCTGGTCGCGATGCACACAGTTTGGCGAAGCGCTGCAGACGGTGAACATTCTCAAGGACATTGCCGCGGACGCGGTGCGCGAGAATGCCATCTACGTGCCTGAACGCACGCTGCAGGCGCACGGCGGTTCGCAGGCCTCGCTGCTCGATGAAGCGAACATCGGCAACAACCGGGCAGCGGTCGGCGAGTTCATCGCGCTGGCGTGGACGGACCTCGACCAGGCGTTCGAGTACCTGCTGTTCCTGCCACGCCGCGCGTTGGCAATCCGCGCGTTCTGCGTGCTGCCGCTGCTCTACGCGTATGCGACGCTGCGCGAACTCAGCCGCACCGACGCCATGCTGCGCCCGGGTGCCGTCGTCAAGATCTCCCGCCGTGAAGTGAAGTCACTCATGATCGCCGGGCTCGCGGCGCTGGCCAGCAACGCGCTGTTGCGGCGCCTGGTGCAGTCCGTGCGGGAGCGCCCCTTCACACCCTTGCTGGGCCTGACGGGCTGACGTGACGAGGGGCGCCATCCGGCCGGGCCGGCCCCGCATGGATTGGCGCGCGACGTCCGACCTCACGCGAACGTGTTGCCGCGCATAAATTCCGCGGAACCCTCACCACCTCGCCGATGCCGCACTTCTACACCGAGCCCAAGGTCTCCGTTCTCGCGCGCCCGTCGTTTGCCGAACCCGCGCACCTTCCCGTGCAGTGGAACGGCAACGGCACGGACGGCGAGCGGCTTGCCGAGTTTGCGGGGCGGCTCTGCTACATGAGCCAGAAGAACCCCGCGCATCGGACGACGCACGACTATCTGGAGAACATCAAGAAGCAGGGGCACGGCTCGGTGCTCGAGCACGCGAACTATTCGCTGCTGCTGGAAGGGATCAGCCGCTCGCTGACGCACGAGCTGGTGCGCCACCGCGCCGGCTTTGCGTATTCGCAGCTCTCGCAGCGTTATGTGGACGAGAGCGACGCGGCGTTTGTGGTGCCGCCGGCGATCCTTGGCGATGACGCGCTCGTCGCCCAGTGGCAGGCGCAGGTGGAAGGCGCGCAGGCGACGTACATCGCGCTCGTTGAGAAGCTGATGGAGCGCTACAGCTGGGTGGCGGACAAGGTGCACCGCCGCAAGATGGCGCGGGAAGCGGCGCGCGGCGTGCTGCCCAACTCCACGGAAACGAAGATTGTCGTGACGGCCAACGCGCGGGCGTGGCGCACGATGCTCGAGCTGCGCACGGGCGAGGGGGCGGAGCAGGAAATTCGCCGGTTGGGCGTGCTGGTGCTGCGCACGCTGCAGGCCGAGGCGCCGGCGTTCTTCGCCGACTTCGAGGTGTACACGGCCGAAGACCGTGTGGAATCGGCCCGGATTTCCTACCACAAGGTGTAGACACCGCCGCCGGTTGCGACCGGTGGGCTCCGTTCGTTACATGGTGTAACGCAAACGCGTGACGTGGTGTATATTCGTGTGCCGGCGCCCTGGTTTGCGCGGCGGGCGTGAATGCCGCCGTGCGGACGACTTGGCCCGATGCTCGTGCAGCGCCACTGCCCCCCGGTAGGGCTCCAATAGGTATCGCGGCTTGCGATGATGCCGGCCGGTGCCCGTGCGTCCCGCGCTTACCGGATTTGCATGCAGCTCACCCTGAAGACGCTCGGCACACTCGAAGCTTCCAGCGAGGACGCCGAAGGCACCGTGCGCGTTCTTGCGCGCGGCAAGCCCGCGGCGATGCTGGCGTACCTGGCGTGCAGCCCGGGGCACAAGGCGAGCCGCGAGCATCTGGCGTCCCTGCTGTGGGGCGATGTCGAGAGCGACGCGGCGCGGCAGAATCTCCGGCAGACGCTTTGGTACCTCAAGAAGAAACTCGGCGACGGTGTGCTGGACGGCACCAGCGAGATTGTCGGCCTGGCGGCGGCATTCACGTGCGATCGCGACGACTTTCTGCAAGCGGCGCAGCGGGCGGACTTCGCGGCGGCGGTGCAGCAGCATCGCGGACCGTTCATTCCCGATTTCGCGGCGCCCGGCGCGTCGGAGTTCGAGCAGTGGTGTGAACTCGAACGGCGGCGCATCACGGTCACGTTTCTTCGCTGCGCCGATGCACTGGCGCGCCAGTGGCTGAGTGAGGGGAAGTTCCGTGACGCGCAGGAGTTGGCCGCGCGGGCGCGCGACGTGGAGCCGTTGGATCAGGGCGCGTGGCGATTGCTGCTCGAAGCGCTCGTCGCCGGAAGCGACGGGTTGGGCGCCGCGAGCGAGGCGGAGCACTTCGAGGCATTTCTCGCGCGCGAGGAAGCGGAGCCCGAAGCGGCTTCGCTCGCTGTCATTCGGATGGCGCGGCGCTTGCCGTCCGCGCCAACGACGAGTGGGACCGCACCGTCGCCCTCCATCGCTGCCGAGTTGGTGGGGCGCGAGTCGGAGTTCAGCCACGTGCTGTCGTCGTGGGAGCAGGTACGCAGCGGGGCGCCGCGCGTCATGGTCATCACGGCGGCGGCAGGGCTCGGCAAGAGCCGGCTGTTGCGCGATGTGCAGGCGCGGCTGCGTGCGTCGCGATCGCGATGCGTGCTCGTACGCGCGAACCCGGGCGATCGGCACTTGAGCGGCGGCTTCGCGGCGGAAGTCGCATCGCAACTTGCGGCGCTGGCGGGCGCAGCGGCCATATCGACGGGCTCGGCGGGCGTGCTCGTGGCGTTGGCACCCGCGCTTGCCTCGGTGTATTCGTCGGCAACCCCCGATCGCAGTGACGGCGAGGAGGCAGTGCGCCGCCGTGCCTTGGCCATTGTCGATCTGGCGCACGCGGTGAGTGACGAGCACCCCGTGGCGGTGCTGCTTGATGACCTGCACTGGGCGGACGATCATTCGGCGCGCGTTCTCGCCGCCGCGCTGTCTCGTCTGGAGCATGCGCGACTACTGGTGCTGATCGCCCGCCGTCCCGCCGCGGATCCGCGCGGGCTGCTGGCAACGTTCGACCGTCTGGAGCTGCCGCCGCTCGACCTGTCGGCGGTCACGGCGTTTGTGTCGCACGTGGCGGAGCTTCCACCTGTGCCATGGGCCGAGCTACTGCCGCAGCAGCTGTTGCTCGCCACGGGCGGGTCACCGCTGCTGCTCGTCGAGTCGCTGCACGACGCGATGGAGCAGCGTCTGCTGACGGTGTCGACCGCCGGACTGTGGGAGTGCGGCGATCCCGAGCGCATCACGCAAACGTTGCGCGACGGCAGCGCGGTGCGACAGCGAGTGCTGCGCCTGGCGCCGTGTGCGCGCCGCGTGCTGCTGGTGCTGGCTGTCGTTGGCCGGCCGGTGGAGATCGACGAAGCAATCGCGATGACGGGCGGCGAGTGGGAAAGTGCTCAGGAGCATGTCGATGCACTGGAGCGCAGTGGCTTCGTCGTGCGGAGCGGCATGCAGCTGACGGTGGCGCACGACGAGATTGCCGACGCGGCCGTGGCGGCGGCGACCGATGCGGAGCGCCGAGACGTGCAGACCGCGATTGCGAACCGTCTGCTCGCGCACGGCGATGACGAGCACGCACTGCGCCGCGCGGCGGAGCATGCGCTGCAGGCCGGTAACGACGCGTTGATGTTGCACGCCTGGCGGCTCTTCCTTGATTTGCGGCGGCGCGCGGCGGACCAACGCGCGACGCGCACGCTCGCGGTCGATCTGCTGGGGATGGACAGTGCATCGCCGCGGGTGGATCAACTCGTGTCGGCCACGCCGATGCTCAAGCGGCGGCGGACGCGGTGGATGGCGGCTGCCGGTGTCGTGTTAGCGGCGGTGCTGGGCGCCGCACCCGCGATGCTGCACCGGCCGCCGCGGCAGCTCACTTCCGATTTTGCGTGGTGGGTGGTGGACAGCGCGTCTGGTGCGGGGCATTTGGTGGGCGTGCGGCTCAAGCACGACGAGAAGTGGACGGCTGGTGAGCCGATTGAAGCAGTGGCACTCGACTCCACCGATTTTCCGCTGCGGTCACGGGACATGGATGGAGTCCTGTACCGCTCTCCTAATGGCAAGGAGTGGTGGGCGCACGCCGTCGTGCCGGGTCTCGGCGACGAGGGAATCTTCATCGACTCGGTTGGCGTTCGGCACCTGCCGCTCCGCAGTCCCTACGATGATGCGATCACAAGCATCTCGCCGGATGGACGACAGTTCGTGGGTTCGACGGCGCGCTTCGACACACTGACGGATCACATGGCGTTGGTGACCGCACCACTACGAGGTGGGCCGTTACGCCGATTGACAGGATCGGCGGAATACCAGCGAGCTCCTGCATGGCGTCCCGACGGCACGCAGATAGCGTTTGTGCGCCATTACTACACGACGCCGAGCGCGGATCGCATTTGCCTGGTTGACGTAGACGGTTCGAACGAACGCTGTCTCGCCTCCGAACTCAGTGGGACTCAGGAACTGATAGGCTGGGTGGACGAACGCCGAATGTTGTTCCGCAAGAACGATGGGTCGTCGATGATCACCCTCGATGAATCGAGCGGCAGCGTCACGGCGATCAACGCTGTTCGAGGGACGGTCGCCTGGGCGCAGGGCGAGATCCAAGCTTGCACGTGCCGTCTTTCGGATGACGGAGATCCGTCCGCCTACCTTGTTCCGACGGCGAATCTGTCGTCGGCTCGCCCCGTGATGTACCATGGCCGGCCTCTGCGCGGCGCTCTTCGCTACGCCGCCCCCATCGCGGCGACCGGTGAATGGCTCGACACGCTGCGACTTCGACTGCCGGCGGGCGGCCTGGCGGTGGACAATGTGCACCGGCTTCAGGTGGACGGACGACGCGCCAACGGGGCTCCCGCATGGCTGCATGATCTTCGTTGGACTTCGCGTGACACGTCGGTGGCGACGGTGGGCGCAGACGGACGGCTGCGCCCACGCCGTCTCGGAAGCGTGTGGATTGTGGTGTCCGCGGGTGGCTGGCGCACCGACTCGGCGCTGGCGCACATTGTGCCGCCGTCATCGCGGACAGTCTTGCACGAGCGGTGGGACGTAGACTGGCAGACGCGATGGCGCCCCTTCGGGACTCCGATGGGGATGGTGGTACAGACTGACCGCGGCCGCGCGCTGCTGCCGAATGGCGATGGGTCCTACCCTTCCGGCGCCTACTCACCTGTGCTCATCGCGGCGACCACCGGTGCGGGCGTGGAAGCCGATCTCAGCATGACGATCACCGCCTCGCAGTGGCAGACGCTGTCGATTGTGCTCATGCAGCAAGAGGTGCTTGGCCCGCTCAATCGATGGGATCATCGGACTGGTAAGGCCGCCTCAAGCGCCCCGCGTCCATGCGAAGTGCACTTTCCCGGAGACGAAGGAGCGTTGGGGCGCGACGACCTGACGCTTGGCGCGGTCTCCCATCAGGTGAGTCGCCGTATGCCGCCGTCGTTGTACAGTGGCTCGTGGCATCGGGTCCGGATGCAGATGCTCCCGGATGGGCGCTGTGCAGTGGCCATCGACGGCCACCCTTTTGCCATCGTGTCGGCTGGCGCGCCAGTCAGTACGTCGCGCGTCTTTGTTCATCTCGAGGGCGATGACCGATTCGGTGGACGTCTGGTCGTCGGCCCGCTCGACGCCTGGAGCGGCGTGCGCGGCGGCGTGGACTGGACGGAGCTGGACGAAGCGCCGACGAAGAAGAAGCCGTAGCGAACGAAAGGCTCCACGGCGTTCGCGATGGCGAGACCGTGGAGCCCTCCGTGCCGTTGAACGAGGAGCCGCGTGCCTGCGCACGCTGATCGTTCGTCACCTTGGACGAACCGCCTACTCCTCCGTTTCTTCCTTCTTCTCCTTCTCGGATTCCGCAATCACCTTGGCTGCGGCTTCGTGCGGCATCAGGTCGTACGTGTGGAAGCGATGTGTAAAGGTGCCACGTCCGTGCGTCATCGACTGCAGCTTGGTGGCGTACAGATACAACTCCGCCTGCGGCACGACGCACTTCACCTTGGTGCCCACGCCCTCGATGGCGTCGGAGCCGAGGATCTGCCCGCGGCGTCCGGAGATGTCGCCCATCACGTCGCCGAGGTAGTGGTCGGGGGTGAGGATCTCCACCTCGTGCAGCGGCTCGAGGAGCACCGGCCGGCACTTGGGCGCGATGTTCTTGAAGGCCAAGATGCCCGCCATCTTGAACGACGCTTCGTTGGAGTCGACGGAGTGTGACGAGCCGTCAAAGCACTCGCAGATGAAGTCGACCACGGGATAGCCGGCAAGGATGCCGCGCTCCGAGGCTTCCTGCACGCCCTTGTCGACGGCGGGAATGTACTGGCGTGGAATCACGCCGCCCTTGATGGCGTCGACGTATTCGTAGCCCTTGCCGCGCGGCCCTGGACGGAGCCTCACCCAGCAATCGCCGAACTGGCCGCGGCCGCCCGACTGCTTCTTGTGCCGCCCCTGCCCTTCGGCCGTGGCGGTGAGCGTTTCTCGGTAGGCGATGCGCGGCGTCTTGAGTTCGGCGCTGACATTGAACTGCCGCTTGAGGCGGGCCATGGCGACTTCGATGTGGCGCTCGCCCATGCCGCTGAGGATCGTCTCGTGCGTCTCCGAGTCGTAGTGCGTCTCGAAGGTCGGATCCTCGTCGTGAATACGGTGCATCCCGACTTGCAGCTTCTCTTCGTCGGCGCGCGCGGTGGCGCGCACGGCGTAGGTGACGAGCGGCGACGGAAACTCCACCTGCGGCAAGCGCACCGGATGCTCGCGCGTGGAGAGCGTGTCGTTGGTGTGCGTGTTCTTGAGCTTGGCGATGCAGCCGATGTCGCCCGGGAAGAGGCGCGTCACCTCGATGCGTTCGCGCCCCTGCGGGATGGCGAGGTGCACCAGCTTTTCGCCGACGTCGCGCGTGGCGTTGAAGACTTCGGCGCCGTTGTCGACGATACCGCTGAACGTGCGGAAGTACGTGACTTCACCCACGTGCGGCTCGGCGGTCGTCTTGAAGCAGAGCGCGGTGAAGGGCGCGTCTTCGTTGGGGTGAATCTCGACCGTTTTGTTGCCTTCGGCGCCCTTGAACGCTTTCTGCTCTTCCATCTCGTAGGCGGACGGCATCAGCTGGACGAGGAAGTCGAGCACCGTGCGGACGCCCCACGTGAGCTGCGCGGAGCAGCAGAGGAGCGGGAAGAGGTCCTGCCGCTTCATCGCCTGCTTCATGGCGGCCATCTCTTCGTCGCCGGGGATCTCCTCGCCGCTGAAAAAGCGCTCGAGCAGCGCGTCGTCGGTGGCGGCGATCGCCTCGACCATTTCCTGATGGTACTTCTCGAAGCGCGCCTTTTCCGAGTCGGGAATCTCGGTCTCGGTGTATTCACCCGCCTTGGTGCCGGGGGCAAAGATGTGCGCTTTCTTGGTGAAGAGGTTGATGATGCCCTTGAAGCCCGCGCCGGCGCCGATGGGAATCTCCACCGGGACCACCTTGGCGGTGAGCTGTTCCTTGACGGCCTCGTACACTTTGTCGAAGTCGGCGTGCTCCTTGTCCATCAGCGTGACGACGAAGAGCACCGGGTCGCGGCGCGTGAGCGCTTCGCGGAACATGCGTTCGGTTCCCACTTCGACACCGGCGGCGGCAGCCACCGTCACCAGCGCGCCATCAGCCGCGGTGAGACCGGCGATTGCATCGCCCTGGAAGTCAAGAAACCCTGGCGTGTCGATCAGGTTGATCTTCGTGTCGCGCCATTCGGCGAAGGCGCAGCCCATGGAGATGGAAAAACCGCGCTCGATTTCCTCGGGAGAGGTTACGGTCAACGCGGTTCCGTCTTTGACTTGGCCATGTCGCTTGCTGCTTCCGGACACGAAGGCGAGGGCGTCTACAAGCGTAGTCTTGCCACTCGTCCCGTGCCCCACTACAGCGACATTTCTGATTGCCTCACTCTTGTACTCTTTCATCCGGCCCTCCGCCGTTTCTGACGGCGACGCTTTATTGGGTTCCGGAGCTTCGAATTAGTACCAAGCAACGTCAAGGGCGGGACTTTCCTGACTCGTTTGTAGGGGGTCGGCGATGTGTGCCGAATCGAGGCGGAAAAAACGATGGGGCCCGCTGTAGGCGGACCCCACTGGCGCCGAAGCGCCTATGTCTGACGGAACAGAGTTCGTCTAGTTCTCCTCGAGATCCAGATCGTACGTGAGTCCTTCGGCTTCGCGCAGCACGGCGAGCACCGCTTCGGAACTGACCGCGTTTGTCGCCAGCGCCGGGATGGGCGTGAACGAGAACGAGACCGCGCGGCGCGTGCCTTCGGGCCAGTCGGCCATCAGCAGGCCGCCCACCAGACGACGAATCACCTGACCGCACTCGAGCAGCAACGACTGCGCCGTCTCGGCCAGCACGGCGAGCGGAATCTGCAGGTCCTTGGTCACCAGCTGCCCGGTATTTTCGTCCCGCCAGGCGGCATCACCGACCGCCCCACGTTCGGGCCACACTCCTACATGTCGTACCGTGTCGGCCCGATCGTCGGCCGACCGCCGGGATTCCAGTGCCGCTGCCAGCGCCAACGCGAGAGACTCCGGGCTGGGAATGCCATACAGCGTCACGACATCGCGCGACGGACGTTCCATCGTAAGGGGCGACGGTACGGAGCTGACATGCGCGAGCACGCTTGAGTGCTCGGGCGGCTGCTCCTCTACCATCACGAGAACATCCATGAAACCTCCTTGGGACACGCCTACACCGATGATTACCTGCAAGTACCGGGCCGCGTCACATCGCTCTGGTCACGGAGCTGTCACGATCCCCTGCTCTAAGAATCGGCCGCTCGGTTCCCGTTCATAACACGGACCGACTGAGAAAGCGTGAGGTCACGGCGCGCCGTTCGCCTGCCACTGATACCCCAAGGCACCATGCGACGGTTCCGGCACAACGCACGGATGCTTGACGAGAGGCGGGCGGCGCGCGGGATTAACAGGGAGACGCCGCTGACGTCTCCCTTTGCAGTCCCCTCACGAGCTGCCCATGCGACGCTTCGCCCCCCTCGTTGCCCTCGTCATTGCCGGCTGTTCGAACGCCCCGCATCGGACGTCATCGCCGATGCCGGCGAACACGGCCGCAGCCCCTCGCACGCAGACCGCCGACCAGCAGGGCGTGCACGCGCTGTCGCGACTGACGTTCGGTGCACGTCCCGGCGACCTCGAGCGCCTCCGCGCAATGGGCGTGGACCGATGGATCGATGAGCAGCTGCACCCGGAGCGCATTGACGACACCAAGGCCGAGGCGTGGGCGGGACAGTTCGAAGTCGTGCAGCGGACCGCGGCGCAGCTTGAGGGCGAGTACCAGAATCCGGGCGCGCTCGTGAATCAACTGGCGGCGCGCAACAACGGCGGCCTGACCCGCGAGGACTCGGCGCAGCTGCGCCAGGCGCGGCAGAACCTGCGCCGCATCGCCGAGGAAGTGCAGGTGTCGCACGTGGGACGCGCGCTGCTCTCGGAGCGGCAGCTGCAGGAAGTCATGACCGACTTCTGGCTGAACCACTTCACGGTCTTCGCCGGCAAGGGAATCCGCGAACAGTTCTATCTCGCCGACTATGAGAACCGCGTGATTCGCCCAAACGCGCTTGGGCGGTTCCGCGATGTTCTGGGCGCGGTGGCCAAGAGTCCGGCGATGCTCTTCTACCTGGACAACTGGGAAAGCGCGGCCGACAGCGCGCGACCGCGCCTGGTCAATGTCAACGCGCCTGCCGTGCGGCGCGCGGTGCAGCAGCGCTTCCCGGAGGTTGCCAATCCGAAGTCGCCAGCCGCACAGCAGCTGCAGCGCCGCGTGCGCGCCGGACTCAATGAGAACTATGGTCGAGAGCTGCTCGAACTCCACACCCTCGGCGTGGACGGCGGCTACACGCAACAGGACGTGATCAACGCGGCGCGTGCGCTGACCGGATGGACGATTGCGGGCCCGCGGCAGGGCGGCGGCTTTCAGTTTGCGGCGTACATGCACGACGCCGGTGAGAAGACGCTGCTGGGCCATACGATGCGCGCCGGCCGCGGCATCGAGGACGGGGAGGAACTGCTCGACATCGTCGCGCGTCATCCGAGCACGGCGCGCTTCATTGCGTTCAAGCTCGCGCGCCGGTTCGTGAGCGACACACCGAGCGCGGCGCTGGTGGAGCGCGCCGCGGCCACGTTCACGCGCACGGATGGCGACATTCGCGAAGTGCTGCGGACGATCATCACGAGCCCCGAGTTCTTCGCGCGCGAATCGTACCGCGCCAAGGTGAAGACGCCGTTCGAGGTGGTGCTGAGCGCTTTGCGCGCACTCAATGCGCAACCCGACAAGACGCCGCGCACGGCGCAGTTGATCGCGGGACTTGGCCAGCCAGTCTTCGGACACCAGACGCCGGATGGCTGGCCCGAGACGGGTGAGAAATGGATGGGAACGGGAGCGATTTTGAATCGCATCAACTTCGGACTGGTGCTGGCCAGCGGCCGCGTGCCGGGTGCCAATCCCATGACGTTCCCGGGCGTTGACATGCTGCGCCAGGCACCGCGCGATCAGCAGGTGGATGCCGTAGTGGGCGCGTTCCTTGGCGGCGACGTGTCGAGCGTGACGCGTTCGGTGCTGCTGACGGGCAAGAATCCCCTGCTCGACGCGGCGGGTGGTGCGCCTACGGCGACGCCGCCAGCTGATGAGCCGATGATGATGCCGCCCGCGACGCCGCCGGCAAATGCGCAGCCCGCAGCGCCGCCAGCCAACGTGATGCCTGGTGCACCTGGCGCACTACCGCCGGCCATGCGCCCCGCGCAGCAGTTCGCGCAAGCGCGAGCGAACGCCCCGTTGCCGCCGTTGCGCGGGCTGGCCCAGGTATTGGGTCTCGCGCTCGGCAGTCCCGAGTTCCAGCGGAGGTAAGCGCGATGCAACGCCGAATCTTTGTGCGGAACTCCGCCTTTGCGCTGGTGACGATGGGGCTCAGCCCGACGTTCCTGCGCCGCACGGCGCTCGGGATGGAGCTGCCGCGCGCCGCCAAGGGGAAAGTGCTGATCTGCCTGTTCCAGCGTGGAGCAGCGGACGCGCTGAACGTGGTGGTGCCGCACGGTGATCGCTCGTACTACGCACTGCGGCCGGCCATCGCCATCGCGCCGCCGGTGCGCTCGGCGGGAGGCGCGGGCGCGATTGACCTTGATGGGTTCTTCGGGTTGCATCCCGCACTGGCGCCGCTCAAGCCGCTGTGGGACCGCGGCCTGTTGGCGCCGATTCATGCCGTGGGAAGCCCGAGTGCGACGCGTTCGCACTTCGACGCGCAGGACTACATGGAGAGCGCGACGCCGGACAACAAGGGAACGAGCGACGGCTGGCTGAACCGCTATCTCGCGACGTCGCGCACGTGCGAAGCGTGCACACCGACGCCGTTCCGCGCGGTGGCAATGACACCGCAGACGCCGCGTGTGCTGCAGGGGAGCGCACCGACGGTCGCGATGAACTCGGTGGCGGAGTTCACGGTGCGGAGCGGCGGCACGCAGGCCGCGGAACTCGAGGCGCTGTATCGTACCGGCTCGGCCGATCTGATCCACGGTACGGGGACCGAGATGTTCGAGGCGGTGAGGATGCTGCGCGCGGCCAATCCCCAGCGATATCAGCCCGAGCACGGCGCGGAGTATCCGGCGTCGCAGTTCGGCCAGCGGTTGCTATCAATTGCGCAGCTCATCAAAGCCGGGGTCGGGCTTGAAGTCGCGTTTGCTGATATGGGCGGGTGGGACACGCACGTGAATCAGGGCGGTGCCACCGGGCAGTTGGCACAGCGGCTGTCCGATTTTGGCGCGTCGATTGCGGCGCTCACGACAGATTTGGGCGACCGCATGCAGGATGTGGTGATCCTGACGATGTCGGAGTTCGGCCGCATGGCGAGGCAGAACGGCAATGGCGGCACTGATCACGGGCACGCCGGCGCGATGTTCGTCATCGGTGGCAGCGTGAAGGGGCAGAAGGTGCACGGACGCTGGCCGGGTCTCGCGCCCGAGCAGTTGTACGAGGGGCGCGATCTCGCATTGACCACAGATTTTCGAGCGGTGTTTGCGGAGGTCGCGTCGAAGCATCTTGGGGCAATCGGCATTGAGGCGCTGTTCCCGGGGTTCGCGCCTGGTTCATTGCCAGGCGTGCTGGGATAGAGCGTTACTGTTACCGCGACGCGCGGTACCTGTTTCGCCGTGCGCGCGGGTAAATTTCACGCCATGCGCTCCGCTTCTTTCGCTGCCCTTGCCGCACTGACCTTCGTGTTTCCTGCGCTCGCGCAGGTTCCGTCCCCCGGCACGCCGCACCGCATCCCGGTGCTCGAATACCATCTCATCGGCGAAAAGGACAGCCGGTGGGGGCGTTCGCGCGACGGATTCCGGCGCGACCTGGAACTGCTCTACCGCCGCGGATACCGCCCGATCACCGTGGCACAGCTGGTCGACCGACACTTCGACATTCCCGCCGGGATGTCGCCGGTGGTGTTCACCTTTGACGACGCGTCGCCGGGTCAGTTCTCGTACATCGAGCACAACGGCGCGCTGGAGATCGATCCCAACAGCGCGGTGGGCATCTGGCTGGCGTTCCACACAGCGCACGCCGACTGGGGCAACCGCGCGACATTCTGCATGCTGCCCGCGGCCGCCGCCGGTCACGCGTTCTTCGGTGACAAGGGCATCGACGGACAGAAGACCGAGTGGCGGCTGCGTAAGGTGAAGTTCCTCGCCGACGAGGGCTTCGAATTGTGCAATCACACGCTGTGGCATGCGACGCTCAACCGATACGGCGACGTGATGGTGCAGGAACAGATTGCGCGCGGCGTGCTGGCGATCGATTCCGCGGTCGCGGGCTACCGCGTGCGCACCTTCGCGCTGCCGCTCGGCGTCTGGCCGAAGAACCGCGCCCTCGCGACGGCCGGCCGATGGATCGATGCACGCAGTGGACGCGCCGTCGAGTATCGCTTTGACGCGATTCTGGAAGTGAGCGCGGCGCAGTCCGGCACGGCGTACGGGCCCGCGTTCAATCCGCTGGCGATTCCCCGCTATCAGGTGATCGGCGAGAATCTCGCCGGGCTGCTCGACCGGATGGAACCGGTGCGTTTTGTGCCGGCGGCGAAAACGACGGCGGGCGGCTCACGCTAATTCAAGTCCGGCGGCGACCGCCCGATATGGTCAAGTAGGACAGGGCACGGACGCCCTGCGGAACCGGAGCGCCAGGATGGTGCCGTTGCGAATCTTGATTGTTGACGACGATCCCGGCGTCTGCTTTGCGTTGCGCCGGCTGCTCGAAAGTTCGGGTGGAATGCACGCCATCACCGCGCAGAACGCGGACGCCGCCGAGGCCGAACTGGCCCGTGGCGCCGTGGACGCGATGGTGCTCGACCTCCATCTCCCCGGCATGCGCGGCGACGCCTTCTTTCACCGGGCGTGTGAAATGCAGCCGTCCATTGCGCAGCGCACGGTGTTTGTCACCGGCGATTTTTCGCCGCCCGCGAATGACGCCATCACGTCCACGGCTTGTCCCCTGCTGCTGAAGCCGTTTCTCGCGTCGACGCTACTCACCTCACTGCGCGACCTGACCGTGCACGCCAGCGCGCGCGACGTGCGCATTGCGTGAGCAGGGCGGAACCGCCTACCGGCGGTTCCGCAGCGCGTCGATGGCCTTGTCGAGCGCGTCCCGCTGCGCGGGGTGCGGTGCGGTGCGGCGCAGCGCGCCGAATGTGTCAATCGCCAGCTTGAGCGCCACGGGATCGTCTTCGGCGGTGCCTACCGTCGCGGCATTGTCGGCAAGGTTGGCGCGTGCGAGGTCATCATCGGGGAAGCGCTCGGTGACCTGCAGCCAGCGGGTCATGCGCGAACGCGGCTCGGTTTCGGTGAGCGCCCACAGGTGCCATGCGCCGCGATGTGAGGGATCGGCGGCGATGGCGCGCGACGCCAGCTCACCAACCGTCTCGGGTCCACGCCCGCTCAGCCAGTACGCACTGGCCAGGCGTACGAGGGCGCGCGCGTGCTGCGGCTCGCGTGCGACCACCACCTCCATCAGCGGCCCCAGCACTTCGGGGATGGCGGCGTGCGCGTCGGCCGCGTCGAACAGTTCGTCGGTCGGCGTCGCCTCCGCCATCGCCTGCAGCGCCTCGAGCAGTCGTGCAATATCGGCGTGCTGTCGATACTCTTCGATGACGGACGTGAGTTGTGCCAGGGCGCGGCCGCGTGGAGTATTCATTGCATCCAATTTATGCGGGGCCAAGCGGCCCCGTGACCCGAAGCAGCCATGACTCCCTCGGAACGCCACGAAATCAACAACGTGCTGGCCGCCTTGCTTGCGGAAGCGCAGCTGTTGCAGATGGACGCACTCACGCCCGACCAGGCCATTGGGGTTGATCGCATCGTTTCGCATGCACGGCGCCTTCGCGACCTGCTGCGGCCACCCCAGCCCGCCAACGCCGGTACCACGGCAGGCTGACGGTAGGGTTGCGCGAAACCTCCGCGCCCGCCATACTCAACGCCACTCGGTCTGCGCGTTGCGCACCCCGATGAATGCACCCTTCCGCCTCTGCCGTTCTGCGGCACGCGACTTCGGCGCTGACGCCGCAAGTGTCGGTGCGTCCGTTCGATCCTGCCGGGCTCCGTGACGTACCGAAGCCTGGGATGCCGAGGCGCCTAGAGCGCTGCGTCTCGTCCGATTTCAGCGAGTGATGTGTTTTTTGCGCGCCATCGGCGCGCGCAGTCCGTGAAGGTCACGGACCCTTGTCCCTGAGGAAGCAGTCGGAGTGTGCACTCCTTGCACAGCTGAACCGCGTGCGCGCGGTCTTGGCCCCTGTTGTTTCGAATCAACACCATTTATCCACGCATGAGCGAGAATCGTCGTCCTCGCCGCCGCGGGCGCCCTGCGCGTTCGCGCGGGCAGTCCGCCCCCGAGTCCACATCGTCCGAACCCGATCCGTACCTTGACTCCTCCGGAGCCGAGGCACCGGCCGAGACGGAAGCCGCGCCCGCACCTGAACCGGAGCCGGCGACGAAAGAGGCGCCTTCAGCACCGGAGTCGGCGGTTACCGCCGATCCGTCAGCGCCAGCTGAGGCCGGCGCTCCCGAAGCCAACGGCAACGGGCGTTCATTCGAACCCCGGCGCGAAGGCCGCGAGGGCCGCGAGGGCCGCGAGGGACGAGAAGGACGAGAAGGACGGTTCGGCCGCCGCGGCCGTCGCCACCGCGGTCGCACCCGCGGGGGTGAGCCGAATGCACAGAGTGGCGGAGGCGGAGGTGCACCGCCGCAACCGATCGTCGTGGACGGCGAGACACTCGGCTGGTACGATCCCTCGCGCGACGCGGGCTTCATCCGCCGCCCCGGGGCGAGCTACCTCGAAGAACAGGGTGATGCGTATGTGCCGGGCGTGCTCGCCCGACAGCACGGCTTGAGAAAGTCCGACGAAGTCCGCACCACCACCGGGCGCGATCATCGGGGACGCGTCACCGCCGTTGACATCCTGTCGATCAACGGCCGCGATCCGGCGGACATGGCGCGACGCCCAGATTTTGCGTCGTTGACGGCGAGCTATCCCGAGCGTCGACTGACGCTCGAAACCGGCCGTCCGGCGAAGGCCGGCCCCGAACTCACCCGCCGCTGCATCGACCTCATCGCGCCCATCGGCTACGGCCAGCGCGCGCTCATCGTGGCGCCGGCGCGTGCCGGCAAGACGATGCTGCTGCAGGCCATCACCGAGGGCGTCGCCCTCAAGCATCCCGATGCCACGCTGCTGATCCTTCTCGTCGACGAGCGTCCGGAGGAAGTGAGCGAGGCGATCTCGTGGGAAGTTGGCGAGGTCATCGCGTCGTCGTTCGACCAGCCGGCACGCCGTCACGTCGAAGTCACCGAAATGGTGCTCGAGCGCGCGCGGCGTCTGGTGGAGTTGGGACGCGACGTGGTCATCGTGCTTGACTCGCTGACGCGCATGGCACGCGCGCACAACACGGCCGAGCGCGGCACGGGACGTACGCTGTCGGGCGGCCTCGATTCCTCCGCGATGGCCAAGCCCAAGGCGTTCTTTGGTTCGGCGCGCAATATCCCGACGGAGGCTGGCGGCGGATCGCTGACGATCATCGCCACGGCGCTTGTCGAGACGGGCTCTCGCATGGACGACGTGATCTTCGAAGAGTTCAAGGGCACCGGCAACTGCGAGATCAAGCTCGATCGCGGGCTTTCCGAGAAGCGCATCTTCCCCGCGTTCGACATCGCGAGTTCGGGGACGCGGCGCGAGGAGAAGCTCTACAAGACCGGCCAGCTCGACGCGATCTACAGCCTGAGACGCGGATTGCAGCAGATGCCGCCGCAGGCGGGGATGGAGTGGCTGATCAAGCGCATCGCGAGCACGGCGGACAACGACACGCTGCTCGCCGGCCTGTTGTAGGGGACTGTTGTTGCGGACCGGTTGAAACCGCGTCGGCAATATCCGCGAGGGCACGAGACCGGCGTCTCGTGCCCTCGTTTCTTATGCTCGCTCGTTCGGCACGAGCAGTGTTTCGTCGCTGCCGATGCGCTTGGTTGTCTCGAAGCAGCGGGCGTGACGGTTCCAATGCCGCATCGTGTACGCGCTCGCCGCGGCCCACTGCTGGACATCGGCGACGGTGTGCGAGTGCGTGGACATCCAGTAGGTGTCGAACTCGGCGAGAATCAGCGGCCGGCAGCGCGCAACGGTGCGGACGGCGCCGTTCAGCACCAGCAGTTCCGCGCCCTCGACGTCCAGCTTGATGAGATCAACGCGACCCAGGCCTGACGAGTCGGCCCAGTCATCAAGCAGAGACATGTTCACCGTGAGATGGCCCTTGCCCGTGTCGACGACCGCGGCGGTTCCTGACCCCGCCCCCGTGACGGACGATCGAAGCCACATGTCCACCGGATGCGTGGCGTCGCCCAACGCGAGCGGTGAGACCGTGACGTTGTGCAGCGCGTTCATCGTGATGACCCGCTCGAGCCGCTCGCGATTGGCGGGGACCGGCTCAAACGCAATCACGCGCGCACCGGGCCCGAGCTGACGCGCAAGCGGCACCGTCCACGCGCCGACGCTCGCCCCAACGTCGAGCACGACGGCATCGGCAGGCAGCTGCGCCGCCACGGCGTTGCGAATGAACTCATCCCAGAGGCCGAGGAAGACGGCGCGCCCTTCGGCCGCATCGCGCACGTCCCAGGTCATGGTGCTGCCATCCTTCATGCGGACCGTGCAGAGCGGATCGGCGCTTCCGCGCAGCGGGAGCAGCAGGCGGCGCAGCACGTTCGCCACCTGCCACTTGCCCCAGAAATGCGGTAATGCCCGCGTGATGCCCGCGGCCGCGTCAAAGACCCGCGACCCGGCGGTCTGACTCATTTTGCCGCGCCGAGCTGCTCGAAGAGCGCCGCGATGGCGCGCATGCCGCGGTTGAAGTTGTCGACGCTCATCCACTCATCCGGCGCGTGCGCGTTTTCGCCCGGGAGTCCGAAGCCCATGAGCAGTACGGGGACGCCAAGGATGCGTTCGAAATCGCCGACGACGGGAATCGAGCCGCCTTCGCCGGTGACGACGGGTTCGCGGCCAAAGGCGGACGTGAGCGCGACCTTGGCGGCTTCGAAAAGCGGTCCCTCAAGATCGGCACGCCACGGCTTGCCGCCGTGCAGATGCTTGACCGTGACCGTCACGCCCTTGGGCGTGACCTTGGCGACGTGCGCCTTCATGAGTTCTTCGATCTGTGCGGGATCCTGATCGGGGACGAGACGGCAGCTCACCTTGGCCATGCTGACGCCGGGGAGGACGGTCTTGGCGCCTTCGCCGGTGTAGCCGCTGAGCAGGCCGTTCACTTCGCAGGTGGGACGCGTCCAAAGTTTCTCGAGCACGGTGTACTGCGGCTCATAGCCGAGCGCCGGCGCGCCGACCTCCTTGCGGAACTCCTCTTCGTCGAAGGGCAGGTCTCGCATTCCGGCGATGACCGCCGGCGGGAATGGGCGCACGGCATCGTAGAAACCGTCGATGGTGACCTTGCCGTTGGCGTCGTGCATGGTGGCGAGGATGCGCGCGAGCGCCATCGCCGGATTCACCACGGCGCCGCCGTAGCTGCCCGAGTGGAGGTCGCTGGCCGGGCCGCGCACATTGATCTCGAAGTATGCGAGACCGCGCAGCGAGCTGAGGATGCTCGGAATGCCGGGGGCGAACATCGACGAATCAGAGATGACAACGCCGTTGCAGGCCAGACGCTTCTTGTTGGCTTCGATGAACGGCGCGAGGTTCTCGCTGCCGACTTCTTCCTCGCCTTCGGCGATGAGGATGATGTTCACCGGCAGCTTGCCGCGCACCTGCAGCAGCGTCTCGAGCGCCGCGACATGGGCGAAGAGCTGGCCCTTGTCGTCCACGCTGCCGCGCGCGTAGAGCTTGCCGTCCCGGACCGTCGGTTCAAACGCCGGCGTCGTCCAGAGTTCCAGCGGCTCGGGCGGCTGCACGTCGTAGTGGCCATACACGAGAATCGTCGGCGCGCCGGCCGGCGCCTTGCGCCACTCGGCGAGCACGATGGGATGTCCCGCCGTTGGAATGGTCTCGACGGCAAAGCCGATGCGCGCGAGGCGTTCGTGCACCCACGCGGCGGCGCGCTGCGTGTCGGGGTTGTTCTCGGTACGCGCGCTCACGCTAGGAATGCGCAGGAAGGCGAAGAGGTCATCGAGCAGCTGCGCTTCACGGGAGGCGAAACGCGCTTCGAGGTCTGCAGAAATGGAAGTCATCGGGACTCCGGTATGGACGGCGTTGAATGCCCGGGCCAGCCGCCGCGCCAGTCGCGAAGCAGCCATGCGCGCTGCCGGCCGAGCAGGAGACCGTGGGCGCTGCGCACCACGGGTGGACCTTCATCTATCCGTTGAAAATACGGCGCCAGCGCCACGATTGGCGCGGGCTCGGCAGCAGATTCTTCGAGAACAAGGACCAGCGCATCGCCGGGGGCGGCGCGCTGACGGAAGCCTTGCCACAGGTCGTACTGGTTGGGACGTCCCCCGAGGTTGGTCGAAAAGACGCCGATGGTATCGGTGTCCGGACGCCGGCGGAGCACCCACGCGAGCTGCGCGGCATCCTGATAACGGTCAGCGCCAACCCAAACGTGCCTCGGATGCGCCTCGGCGCGGCCTGCTGACTGCGCGGAGCCGATGGCCGCCACCACGTCGCCACTGACGCTCTCCCAGCCGTACGCCTGGCTCACGGGATCGCGGCCGGGGCGCAGTCCGAGCCGTGGCGCGAGGAGCGTGGCGGCATCGACGTAGACGAGCACGACGAGCGCCGCACCCAGCCAAAGTCCGCGACGCAACCATGCGGTGCCCTTCCCGTGTGAACCTTCAACGGACAGCAGCAGCGTCGCGGGCAGCCACGCGGCGGCGGGCCAGTTGGCCTCGACGTTCTTGCGCGTCGCACTCCAGGCGAAGAAGCAGAGCACGAGAACGCTGACGGTGGCGAGCAGCCGTAGTACCGCGTCGGCACGCTGCCGCAGCGCACGCCAGACCGCACCGACGAGCAGAACAAAGAGAATCGGCGACGCCAATCCGGCCTGTCCGCCAAACAAGTTGAGTTCGCGCTGCAGCACCGCGGCGATTCCCGTCTTCTTGGGTGCGCCGAGTCCGTGCCCGAGTTGGAAGGCGAACGAGGTCCAGTCGTGCGTGGCATTCCACCAGAGGTTGGGCGACAGCACCAGCGAGGCGATCACCACCGCCACCCACGGCCCGGGCTCGCGGAATCGCACACGCAGCGGCGCATACAGCACACAGGACAGCGCGATGGCGGCCGGCACGAGCACCGCTGTGTACTTGGAGAGCATTGCACAGCCGATGGCGACGCCGGCCGCGGCCCACCAACCGAGCGAGACACGCGAACCGAGCGGCGACTCCAGCGCTTCAACGACGGCGTGCAGTGTCCACGCGAGGGCGCAGAACAGCGGCGCGTCGGGAGTGGCCAGCACGTAACCCGCCGCCGCGAGCGGCAGGCAGGCGAAGATCAGCGAGGCCCAGAGCGCCGCGTCGTCGCCGCCAAGACGGCGTGCGGTGCGCAGGAGTGCGAAGCCGGCGAGCAAACCGGTGATGAGGGCGCCGAGCCGTACGCCGAGCACGCTGGTACCCGAGTAGACCATGAGCCACGCGACGGCGGGCGGATGGTCGAAGTAGCCGGCGGCAAGCCGGCGGCTCCACTCCCAGTAGTACGCCTCGTCGTTGGTCAGCGGCACGAGCGTCGCCATGACGAGCCGCACCACCGTGCCGGCCACGAGAACCTGGACGGCTCGTTTCCAGGACGTAGGAGCAGAGGGAATGGCGGAGGCGAAACTGGTCATGACGCGGATACGAGGGACCATCGCATTAGCTTGGAGAATCTACGCGTTCGCACGCCCCCCCGCCCCAACGCCATCGTGCCCAACCGTCTCGCGCTCGAAACGTCGCCGTACCTGCGACAGCACGCGCAGAATCCCGTGGATTGGCACGCGTGGACCGACGAGGCGTTTGCGCGCGCACGGGCCGAAGACAAGCCCGTGCTGCTGAGCGTCGGCTACGCCGCGTGCCACTGGTGCCACGTGATGGCGCACGAATCGTTTGAGGACGCGGCGACGGCGGCGATGATGAACGACCTGTTCATCAACGTGAAAGTGGACCGCGAGGAGCGGCCTGACGTGGACGCGATTTACATGCGCGCGGTGCAGGCGCTGACCGGCCACGGCGGCTGGCCAATGACGGTGTTTCTCACACCCGAGGGGGTCCCGTTCTACGGCGGGACGTATTTCCCGCCCGAGGACCGGCACGGCATCCCGTCATTCCGGCGCGTACTCGCGAGTGTCTCGGAGGCGTGGCGGACGCGACGCGACGACATCGCCCGCGGAGCGGCGTCGATCCTGCGCATATATGAAGAGGAACCTGCCGCCGAGCAGGGCGTCGTCGATGCCGGGCTGCTCGAGCGCGCAGCGCATGTGGCAATGACACAGTACGACCGGGTGCACGGGGGCTTTGGACGCGCGCCGAAGTTTCCGCCCACGATGACGCTCGACTTCCTGCTGCGGCGCTGGGCGCGCACGGGCGACAACGCGCTGCTGCAGGCCGTGCAGCATACGTGGGACCGCATGGTACGCGGCGGCTTGTTCGATCAGCTCGGGGGCGGCTTTCATCGATATGCGGTGGACGGCACGTGGCTGGTGCCGCATTTCGAGAAGATGCTTTACGACAACGCGCTGTTGGTGCGGCTTGGCGCGCAGTTGTGGCAGGCCACTCGCGACACCGAGGTACGCCGCGCCACGGAGCAGACACTCTCGTGGGTGGAACGCGAGATGACGTCGCCGGAGGGCGGCTTCTACGCCTCACTCGACGCCGACTCGGAAGGACACGAGGGGCGATTCTACGTCTGGATGTTGGCCGCGTTGCGCGATGTGCTCGGTGCGGACGCCGAGGTTGCGGGCGCATACTGGGGTGCGACCGCCGACGGGAATTTCGAAGGAGCAAACATCCTCTGGCGGCCGCAGTCGACCGTCGACTTCGCCCGCCAGCGCGGCATCGATGAGGATGCGCTGCGCACTCAGGTGGAACGCGCTCGGCAGGCGTTGCATGATGTTCGCGCGCGCCGCCCGCGGCCGGCACGCGACGAGAAGATCATCGCGAGCTGGAACGGGCTGATGCTGCGCGGCATCGCGGAGTGCGCCCGCGTGTTCGGTGATGCGCACTGGCATGCGCTGGCGGTGCGTGCCGCGGAATTTCTTGCGACGACGTTAGTGCGCGACGGCCGAGCGTTTCGCGTGCATGCCGGCGGCGAAGCGCGCATCGGCGGGTTCCTCGAGGATCACGCGGCGCTTGGGCTCGGCTTCCTCTCGGTTTATGAACTGACGTTTAACACGCACTGGCTGTCGCTGGCGCAGGCGATGGCGCTCGAGTGCGAGCGGCGCTTTTGGGATGACGAAGCGGGCGTGTTCTTCGACGCCGCATCGGACGCGCCCCCGCTGGTGACTCGTCCGCGCGACATCCATGACAACGCCGTCCCGTCGGGCACGTCGATGGCCGTGGAGCTGCTTCAGCGGCTGGCGGCGCTTGACGGCGACGCGGCACGCGCGGCGCGGGCGAGTCGTGTGCTGTCATCGCAGGCGGCGCGCATGGAGCAGGTGCCACTGGCATTCGGGCACTTGCTGGGCGCGGCGGACTTTGAGGCGGATGGCGCCGTGAGCGTCGCCATCGCTGGCGCCCCGGGAACTCCGGAGTTCGCTCATCTAATGAAGGCGGTTGCCGCGCAGTACGTGCCGTCGCTCGTCCTCGCCGGCGGCCGCGGCGCGTCTCCCGCCCTGCTGGTGGGGAAGAGTGTGCGGGAGGGCGCGGCGCTGGCCTACGTTTGCCAGGGTTTTCGCTGCGATGCGCCAACCTCGGACGCCGGCGAACTGGCGGCTCAACTCACTGCAAGCGGCCACTCTAAGTCGGGGCTGCTGTAGGAATTCGGGGCGGCAATTCAAGCAGGGCGGGTCACGGTTCGATAATCCTGATTGTGCCACTCACGGATGCCCGTGAGCCGCGGCGTTCCTTCAGGCCTCCACCTGCCAGCCTCAAATGCGCAACATCTCGCTTCGCGCCAAGATCCTGTCCTTGCCGGTCATTGCCGGTGTCGGGTTCCTCGTCGTGCTCGCCACGACCGTGATCCTCGGCACCCGCACCCAGGCAGCACAGACCCTCGTCGAAACCGGTCACGCACCGGCGTTGCAGATCAGCCGCGACATGGAACTCGGCCTCGAGACACTGCAGCGCGCGATGCGCGATGCGGTGGGGACGAGCGACACCAATGCCGTCGTCGCGACGGATACGATCGCAAAGCACTTCCGGACCCTCGTTGAGGAGTACCGCAAGCTCCCGACTTCGCACCCAGACCAGCTGGATCGGATCCAGACTGCGTACGACGCGTACCATCAGCACGCGCGCAAGACGAGCATCGGCATGGTGGCCGGCACGCTGGGTGACGACATGCTGCCGGCGATGTCGAAGATGAAGACGATGTACGTCACGCTGAGGGACACGCTGGTGGCCGCCACGAAGAACGAAAAGGCGGACATGGCGGCCGGCTTCGCCACGGCGACGCGGCTGCAGCGCATCAGCATGTGGACGGTCGTCAGCGTCCTCGTGCTGCTGTCGTTCGTGCTTGGGCTCGCCGCGGTGACGATCGTTCGCGACATCATTGGCGTCGTCGGCCAGATGTCGAAGGCGGCATCGGCGATCGCGCAGGGGCGCGTGGATCAGCGCGTCGAACACGACGCCAAGGATGAACTGGGGCAGCTCGCAGCCGCATTCCGCGACATGATCGAGTACATCGGCGAGATCGCCCAGGCGGCCGACCGGCTGGCCGTCGGCGACATGTCCGCCACCGTGAAGGAGCGTTCGGCCGAGGACGTGCTGTCGCGCAACATGAACCGCGCGACCCACACGCTGCAGGCCATCGTCGGCGAAGCGCACGCGCTCATCGAGGCGGCGCAGCACGGTGATCTGGGCACGCGCGGCCACCCTGAGAACTTCAAGGGTGCGTATGCCGAGCTCATCTCCGGCATCAACGATATGCTCGACGCCCTCGGCCAGCCCATGGATGAGACGCGCGCGGCGCTGGAGCAGCTCGCGACGAAGGACCTCCGCACGCGCATCTCGGGAGACTACCAGGGTGACCATGCCAAGGTGCGCGACGCCTTCAACGCGGCGATGAGCAACGTGGACACGACGCTGACGTCGATTTCGGCGGCCATCGCGCAGGTGAGCAGCGCGTCGCACGAAATCGCGTCGGGCAGCCAGGAGCTGGCGTCGAGCGCGAGCCAGCAGGCAGCGGCGCTGGATCAGGTGACAGCGCGCATCAAGACGGTGGAAGACCGCACCAAGCGCAGCGCCAACTACGCCACCGAAGCGCGGACGATCGTCGCGGCGGCGCGCGTCAGCACGCAGAAGGGCGCCGACAGCATGCACGAACTCGCCACCGCCGTGGAAGGCATCAAGTCGGCGGCCGACAAGACGGCGCGCATCGTCAAGACTATCGACGAGATCGCGTTCCAGACGAACCTGCTGGCGCTGAACGCGGCCGTGGAAGCGGCGCGGGCCGGCGACGCGGGCAAGGGCTTCGCCGTCGTGGCCGACGAGGTGCGCAGCCTCGCCATTCGCGCGGCTGACGCGGCGCGCAACACGGCGGCACTCATCGAGGAATCGGTGCACGCCGCCGAGACGGGCGTGGAGCTGAACCGCGGCGTTCGCGCGCAGCTCACCGAGATCAACGGTGGCGTGCAGCGCGCCGCCGAAGTGATGACGACCATCGCCGAGGATGCGTCGGCGCAGGAGCACGACCTGACGGAGATCGCCTCGGCGGTCGACCAGATGTCGATGCTGACACAGCGGACGGCCGCCAACGCCGAGGAATCGGCGAGCGCGGCCACCGAACTCTCGGCGCAGGCCGGCGAGATGACGGCGCTGGCGTCGCAGTTCCGCATGACGACGGGCACCGTGCAGGCGGCGCCGCCGCGCGCCGCCGGGCGTCACTCGGTGCCGCCGTCCGTGACGCGGCGGCCGTCGGGCAGCAACGGCGCCAGCGCCGTCCGCGCGCCATCCGCCGCCAAGGTCATTCCATTTGATGATGACGGCGAAGGGTTGCTCGCCGACTTCTAGAGGCAGTTGCGCATCGGCCGCCGCACGCAGGCCGTGACGTTCTGACCCGGCGACGGCCGGACGAACGATGCAAGCGCACGACGCCCCGGCTGGAATCAGCCGGGGCGTCGTGCGTGCGCGCTACTCGAAGTCGAGTGCGAGGTTCAGCGCGGGGGCCGAGTGCGTGAGCGCACCGACGGAAATGCGGTCAACACCCGTCTCGGCGATCGCGCGCACCGTGTCGAGGCGCACGCCGCCCGACGCTTCGGTGAGCACACGGCCGGCAGCGATGGCGACGGCATCGCGCATCATCTCGAGGCTCATGTTGTCGAGGAGCACGGCGTCGGCGCCGGCGTCAACGGCGGCGCGCACCTGATCGAGGTGATCGCACTCGATCTGGATAAACGTTCCCGCAGGCGTCAGTTCGCGCGACTTCCGCACGGCCAGCGCGACGTCGCCGTCGAGCGCCGCGAGGTGGTTGTCCTTCACCAGCACGGCGTCGGCGAGCGTCCCGCGGTGGTTGGTGCCGCCGCCGCATCGCACTGCGTATTTCTCGAGGCGGCGCCAGCCGGGCGTGGTCTTGCGCGTGTCCACGATGCGCGCTCGCGTGCCTCGCACCGCGTCAACAAAATGCGCCGTGAGCGTGGCCACGCCGGAGAGCCGCTGGAGGAAATTCAGCGCCGTGCGTTCCGCGGCGAGCACGCCGCGCGCGCGGCCCGTCAGAAAGAGAACGGTCGTGCCGCGCTCGACGCGCCGGCCATCCTCGACGTCAACGCGAATCTCCACCTTGTCGTCGCACTGGCAGAAGGCGGCGAGGGCGAGGGGAATGCCGCAGATGCTGCCAGCTTCACGCGCCACGAGTGCGGCGCGGGCGCGCCGCGTGGGAATCACGGTGGCAAGCGTGGTGATGTCGTTGGACGACTGATCCTCGTCGAGCGCCGCCTTCACCAGCCGGGCGACGACGGTTTCGGACAACGGAAAATCCGGCACCCCGCCGGCAAATGCCGGTGCGTCCTTGGCGGTGATGCGCCGCGGGGGCAGCCGGTCAGGTGTCATTCGCCGGGGTCCACACCCTCGCCGGCTGGCACCGGAGCGCCGCCGCCAATGGCCACCATGCGCTCGATGGCCAGGCGTGCACGCCCGGCGATGTCGTCGGGCACCGTGATGCGATGCTGCAGGTGCAACAGCGCATCGCGCACCTTGGGCAGCGTCGTGACCTTCATGTAGGCGCACGAGGCGCGCTCGTTAGCCGCGAAGAACTGCTTGCCGGGATACGACCGCCGCAGGCGATGCAGGATCCCGACCTCCGTCGCGACGATGAATGACTCGGCGCCGCTCTCGCCCGGCCGCTTCATCATCCCCTCGGTGGAGAGGATGTGTACGCCGCGCGGATCGACGTCACCCGCCGAGACCGCTTCGACAACGCTCGTGGCGCAGCCGCATTCGGGATGAATGAGAAACTCGGCCTGCGGATGCAGTGCGCGCTGCAGGCGGATGTTCTCCGGATCGATGCCGGCGTGCACGTGGCACTCGCCCATCCAGACGTGGATGTTGGCACGGCCGGTGACACGGCGAACGTGCGCGCCAAGAAACATGTCGGGGAGAAAGAGGATCTCGCGATCGGCGGGAATCGCGTTCACCACCTCAACGGCGTTGCCGGACGTGCAACAGTAGTCGGTCTCGGCTTTCACTTCGGCCGAGGTGTTCACGTACGAGACCACCACCGCGCCCGGATGCTCGGCCTTCCACGCGCGCAGCTGCGCGGCATCGATGGTCGAGGCGAGCGAGCAGCCCGCCGCGAGGTCCGGCAGGAGCACGACCTTGGACGGCGAGAGAATGGCCGCGGTTTCGGCCATGAAGTGCACGCCGCAGAAGACGATGACGTCGGCATCGGTGCGCGCCGCCTCGCGCGAAAGCCCCAGGGAGTCGCCGACGTAGTCGGCGAGATCCTGTATTTCCGGACGCTCGTAGTTGTGCGCCAGGATGACGGCACGGCGCTGGCGGGCGAGCGATCGGATCTCTTCAAGGAGCGCGGCTGTCGCCACCGCATCGGGCTGGTCAATCGACATGCGCGAAAAATAGCGGTAGCCCCGCGCCGTTGCGAGCGGGGTGCTGGCGCCAAGCGCGCACACCCGCGATCATCAAGCCGTGCAGATTCTCCTCGCGCTCGGCGGCGAACTGGTCGCCATGCTGTACGTGACGTCGATCGTCATGCTGGTCGGTGCGACCGCCTTTCACTTTCTCGTGTGGCGGAAGGCGTCGCTGCCCATAGGGCCGGTGCGCACCGCCACCGACGAACTGATGCACGCCCACGTCGCGCGTTGCGGCGTCTGGAGTTCGGTGGCGCTGTTGCTGCTGGTACTCCCGCGCGCGGCGGGCGTGTCGACGCTGCTCGACGCCCACTACACGCTCGCGGTGCGCCTCGGCGTGCTTCTCCGTTCGGAATGGGGCATCGGTTTTGCCGGGGTCGTTCTGGCCGGCCTGCTCTCGCTGGCTGGATTTCTGCTGGTGCGGCGGCGCCACGCGCTCGGATGGCCGCTGGTGCTGGTCGCGGTGCCGCTGCTGGCGGTGGGCTCCGGACTGCAGGGCCATCCGAATGACGCGTTTTCCAGCCTGACGGCGGCACCGATCTTCGACGGCATCCACGCCGTGGGCGTGGGTGGCTGGCTCGGGTCGTTCTTCGTGCTGGTGCTGGCGGAGCGCCGCGTCGCGCCCCACACGGCCTCGCCGTGGACTGATCCGCTCGGGGCGATGATTGAGAGCTACTTTCGCGCCTCCGGCCTGCTTGCCTCGGTGGTGCTGCTCACCGGGCTTTTCAGTTCGGCCACGCACCTGACCGGCTTTGACGACATCCAGGGCACGCAGTATGGGCGGATCCTGGTGGGCAAGGTGGGCATCGTGGTGATCCTGATGGCGTTCAACGAGTATCACCGGCGCCATGCGGAGCGTCAGGCGCGCACGGATGAGCGTCCGCATCTGGTGCATTCACTGCGCTTTCAGGCCGGACTCATCGCGCTGGTGCTGGCGCTCACCGTTTTGCTCGTGGATGCGCAGCCACCGGGAGCCAACGAAGTGCGCGCGGAGGTGTTCCGGGGTGCGCCGCGCGGTTCCATCGAGGCCAACGACGTCGAGATGGAGCACTAGGGTACCGGCGCACCCACCGCCGGCAGGCTAGAGCTCGATGTGCCGTCCGTGCCACTTGTGCTTGGGGCGGGGGAAATCGCGCCGGTAGTGTCCACCGCGTGACTCGCGGCGCATGAGGGCGGCCATCGCAATCAGGTGCGCGGTCTCGATCATGTTGGCTTCCTCGGTAGCGCCATCGGGAAGGCGGGAGACGAGCGCATCGAGCCGCTCCACACACGTGCGCAGCCCCTTCGCCGACCGGTCGATGCCGGCGCACTCCCACATCAGCATGCGCACGGCGTCGGCCGCCACCTGCGCCGCGCCGCGGTCGCGCAGCACCGGCACGCGCCATTCAGTCTTGCGCGGCAGCCGCGGCAGGTGCGGCAGCGTCCCGATGTCGCGCGAGACGCGTTCGGCAAAGACGAGGCCTTCGAGCAGCGAGTTCGACGCCAGGCGGTTGGCACCGTGGACGCCGGTGCACGAGACCTCGCCGCACGCGTAGAGCCGGTCGAGCGAGGAGCGTCCCGCAAGATCCGTCACGACACCGCCCATCATGTAGTGTGCGGCCGGCGTCACCGGAATTCGATCGCGCCGCGGATCGATGCCGCGCGCCATGCAGAGTGCAAAGATGCCGGGAAAGCGTTTGGTGAACGTGCGCTTGATGGTGCGGGCATCGAGAAAGACGAGACGTCCCGCTTGTTGTTCACGGAAGATCGCCCGCGCCACGACGTCGCGCGGCGCCAGTTCCGCCAAGCGGTGGTGCTTGAGCATGAATCGCACGCCGGCGTCATTCAGCAGCGTCGCGCCCTCGCCGCGCACCGCCTCGGAGATGAGCTGCAGCGGATTCTCCGGCGTGTCGAGCGCGGTTGGATGAAACTGCACGAACTCCATGTCGGACAGCTTCACGCCCGCGCGGTGCGCGATCGCATAGCCGTCGCCGGTGGCGACGACGGGATTCGTCGTATAGCGGAACAGCTGCCCGCAGCCGCCGGCCGCCAGCACCGTCGCGTCGGCGATGATCTCCACCGCACCGCCCATCACGCTCGCCCGCACGCCGCAGCAGCGCCCGGCGTGGACGATGAGGTCGAGCACGCGCGCGCTTTCAAGCACGTGGATGTTGGGCGTCTCGTTCACGCGCTGAATGAGCGTACGCGCCACCTCGGCTCCCGTCTGGTCGCCGTGCGCGTGAACGATGCGATGACGCGAGTGCGCCGCCTCCTTGCCCAGTGAAAGACGGCCACGCAGGTCGGTGTCGAAGCGCGCGCCCGCCTTGGCCAGGTCCTTCACGCGGGCCGGCCCCTCGGACGTGAGCACTTCCACCGCGGCGGCGTCGCAGAGCGCGGCGCCCGCCGCCAGCGTGTCCTTGCGATGCAGATCAGGCGAATCGCCCGCGCCGAGTGCCGCGGCAATACCGCCCTGCGCATAGGCGGTCGCCGAGTCGAAGAGCGTGCGCTTGGTCAGCACATAGACCTCGCCGTGCGCCGACGCGCGCCACGCCGTATGGAGGCCGGCCACGCCAGAGCCGATGACGAGGAAGCGAGTTCGAATGCGCTGGGACATGCCTAATGCTCGCATCTTGCTGGCCGCGCGTGAAGCCCGCGGGCCGGAGCGGTTGGCAGGCGGACGCGCGAGCGCGACATTTAGCGGATGCTCGTGACTCGCGTCCCCCACGCCCGTCCCGCACGGCCATGATTGAGTCCGCGGGCGGTGTGCTGGCCATCGTGCTCCGGTTCGTCGCCCTGACCGCGACGACGGGGACGCTGGGCGCGTGGGCCGTCAGCCGGCTCGTGGCGACGCGTTTCGACGCCGAGGGAAACACCGCGCCGCGGCTGGCGATGCGGACGCTCGCGCGGCACGCGGCGCTGTGGTGCCTCGCCATGCTGGCGCTCTCGGCGTTCGCGCGACTGAGTCTTCCCGTGGCGTCAGTGCCAGACGCGGTGAGCGGCGCGGTGGGCGGCGCGGCGGGTCTCGCGGCGATCGGAACGCCGTGGGGCAAGGCGCTGCTGGCACAGGGAATCGTCGCGGCCGTGACATTCGCCGTGCTGCTGCGCAGCGCGCCGGTGCGCGCCTGGCCGCTGGCGGGTGAGTGCGGCGTGGCACTGCTCGCGTTCATTCCGCCGTTTCTCGCGCACGCCGGGTCGGCGAGCGAGCTGCGCGCGGCGGCGGTGTTTGTGGATCTGCTGCACGGCGCCGCGGCGGGCGGGTGGGTCGGCGCACTCGCCATCGTGACGATTGCGGCGGCGCGTGCTGACGCACCGGCGCGCGCCATCGCGATTCTCGGCGCGTTTCATCCGGTGGCCGTGATTGCGGCTCCCACCGTCTTCGTGACCGGGCTGATCACGGCGTGGCTGCGGATGGGCGTGCCGGTGGGCATCGCGTCGCCCACGTACAGTGGACTCTTTGTCGCCAAGTTGCTTCTGGTGGGTATCACCGGCTTCATTGGTGCCGGGCATTCGAAACTCGCGACGCGCAAAGTGCCCGTGGCGGCGCTCGGCGCCGTGCGCCGAACGCTCGCGGCGGAGTGCGCGTTTGCGCTGCTGGTGCTCGTCATTACCGCGGTGCTGGTCGGCACCGCACCCATTGGCTGACCAGGACTTTCAGTGACGGCACCGCACGACGAACGACACGCGAAGGGCAAGCTGGTGGTACTCATGGTCACCGCCTTTATGGACATGGTGGGGATCCTGATGGTGAATCCGCTCATGCCCTTTTACGCCAAGGATATGCACGAGACTGGCGTCATGGCGCGCGTGCTCAGCTCCATCGGCATGGGCGGTGAGGGCGCGGTGGTGTCCCTGCTCGTGGCCACGTTCGCCATCGTGCAACTCGTCAGTGCGCCGCAGTGGGGGCGCGTCTCCGACCGCTTTGGCCGGCGGCCCGCGATGATGATCGGGCTTGGCGGATCCGCGCTCGCGTATCTCGTCTTCGCCTACGCGCCGACGCTCGACTGGCTGTTTCTGAGCCGCATCGTGCAGGGCGCGGGTGGCGGGACGGTGGGAGTGATTCAGGCGTACGTTGCGGATTCCACCAAGCCGGAGGACCGCGCCAAGGCGCTCGGCTGGCTGTCCGCCGCCACGAACGCGGGCGTGGCGCTCGGTCCGGTGATCGGCGGCGGTGCGATGCACTTCCTCGGCAAGAGCGGGCCGGGTCTCGCGGCGGCGCTGATGTCGTGCATCACGATGCTCTTCGCCTTCCATTATCTCACCGAATCGCACGACGCCGTGGCGGCGAAGGCGGCAGGCAAGACGGTACGTAAATCGAGCGAGGCCGTGCGCCGCGTGATTTCGCACGGCGCCGAGCCCTCGTCACGGCTGATTTGGATTTATGCCATCACGATGGGTTCGTTTCAGGCGATGACCACGACGCTCGCGCTGTTCCTGTCGTGGCGGTTTGGCGTGACGGCGACAACCATCGGGTTCTTCTTCACGTACATCGGCATCATCTCGGTGATCACGCGCGCGCTGATCCTGGGGAAGATGGTGGACCGGTTTGGCGAGGCGCGATTGTCACGACTGGGCATGGTGCTGCTCGCGTGCGGACTCGGCGGCATGACGCTGGCGTGGAACGTTCCGACGTTGGCGATTGCCGTGGCGCTGGTGCCACTCGGTACGGCCTTCACATTCCCGTGCGTCACCGGCCTGCTGAGCCGCGTCGTGGCGTCGCACGAGCGCGGACTCTACATGGGCGTGCAGCAGACGTTTGGAGGCATCGCGCGCGTGGGCGGGCCGCTCTACTTCGGCTGGGCGTACGACCACTTGGGCCACCGCGTGCCGTTCTTGACGGCGGCGGTGGTGGTGCTGCTTACCATCGGGCTTGGACTCGACATGGAGTCGTACGGAAAGACAGAGGAGACAGCGGCTGCTTCGTAGTGCAACTGCGACGGTTCACCACGAAGCAGTTCGCCTACGCTGTCACACGCGGCTCCGCGTCGAGCACCGCGCGGGCGATGTCCACCATGCGCTTCGACCGGTCCTGTGACGATCGCTGCAGGATGCGATACGCTTCGGGCTCGGAGCAGCCGGTGCGGCGCATCAGGATGCCCTTGGCGCGCTCGATGATCTTGCGGTCCTCGAGCATCTGCTTGAGGTCGGCTGCTTCCTGTCGTGCCTGGCGCAGCGCGCCGGCGCGGGCGACGGCGAGCCGAATGGTGGAATCGAGAATGCGCGGCGGCACCGGCTTTGGCAGGAAGGCAACCGCGCCCGATGCGTCCGCTTCAGCGTCCGTCAGCTGGATGGTGTCGTCGCCGCTGATGAGGACGATGGCGGTGCCGGGCAGCGCACGCGAGATGGCCTGCGCCGCCTCGATGCCGTTGGCCCCTGGCAGCAGCACATCCATCAGGATGGCGTCGGGGTGCAGTTCCATCGCGCGCGCTTGCGCCGAGGCGGCATCCTCGACGGCTCCGACGACCGCGTGCCCGAGCGTGGTCAGCAGCTCACTCAGCGACTCGCGGGCGGCTAGCTCGTCGTCAACGACGAGCACGCGCGCGCCAGGGGAGGACACAGGATTCACAGTACCAATCATGGATGACTCAACCTTTGCTCAAGCGTCCCGTGTCAACAGCGGCAGCGACAGCACCACCACAGTACCGCGGGACACACCAGGCCCAATCGTGAGATCACCTCCGTGGCGACGCGCGATGGCGTACGCCGCGGAGAGACCGAGCCCGGCGTCGGGCTCCTCTTTTGATGAAATGAACGGGTCGAACGCGGTTTCCGCCATCCCATCGGAAGGACCATTTCCCTCGTCACGCACCTCGACCACAGCGCGGACGCCGTCGGAGCGCGTGCATACCTGAATGGTCCCTGAATGCGGGCTCGCCTCCAGGGCGTTCAGCACGAGTTCAAAGACGGCGGCGCGCAAATCGGCGCCCTCTCCCGCAACGGGAACAGGCGCTGGTACGTCGCACACGATCTGCGTCGTCGTGTCCTGCGCCGCCGCCAGCGGCGCGCACAACGCCGCCGCCTCGCGCACCACCGCCGACAGATCAATCACGGCGTCGTCCGCAAATCGCGCCGCGTCCTGACGCACGAAATCCCGCAGCCGGTCCATGACGCGCGTGCGCACGTGCGCCAGCTCGGCGAGCCGGCGGGCGAGGTCCCTGACTTTTTCGGGGTCGTCAGCGACGTGTTCGAGCACAAACGCCAGGTTGGAGATGGTGCCGAGCTGGTTGCGCATATCGTGCAGCATCCCGGCGGCCACGCGGCCACCCGCCGCAAGCCGCTGCTCACGCGGCGTGAGGCCATCGAACAGCGGTCCGAGCGCGCGCCGCGTCACGCCGGACCTCCCGGTGCGCGCGCCGTCTCCCGCGGTGTGAGCAGACGCACGCCGCGCTGAAACGTGCAGTAGGCGTACGCCCACTGCAGCAGCACGCTGAGCCGATTCCGGAAGCCCACGAGATACATGATGTGCACGAAAAGCCAGAAGAACCATGCCACGCGCCCCGTCATCGCGACGCGCTGGCCGAAGACGGCCACGGCCTTGTTGCGGCCAATCGTCGCCATCTCCCCCTTGTTGCGATAGCGAAATGCCTGTGTTGGCTCGCCGTGCAGCCGGTGCAGCGCGTTGCGGCCGGCCAGCCGCCCCATCTGCATCGCCGCCGGCGCCACGCCCGGCACCCAAGTTCCGGCGTCCCACTTGATGGCGGCGAGGTCACCGGCCACGAAGATCTCGGGATGCGCCGCGACCGACAGGTCGTCGGCCACGAGCACTCGGCCGACGCGATCCAGCTGCCCGCCGAGTGACCGGCCGAGTGCGGACGCGGCGTTGCCGGCCGCCCAGTACACCGTGCGCGCCGCCAGATGTTCGCCGCCCGCCGTGACGCCGTCCGCTGTCATGTCGCTCACGACAGTCCCCGTGCGCACCTCGACGCCCAGCCGTTCGAGATCACGGCACGCCGTGGCGCTCACGCGTTCCGGAAATGCCGGCAGCAGTCTTGGACCGCCTTCAATGAGCACCACGCGCGCCGCACCGGCGTCGTACCGGCGAAAGTCGGGCCGCAGGGCGGCGCGCGCGAACTCCGGCAGGGTGCCCGCCAGCTCGACGCCAGTGGGACCGCCGCCCACGATGACAAACGTCAGGAGCGCACGGCGCTCGTCGTCGTCGGTGGACCACTCGGCGCGCTCGAACGCGAGGAGCATGCGCTGCCGCATTTCGAGCGCATCGTTGATGGTCTTGAGGCCCGGGGCCAGCGGCTCCCACTCGGGGCGCCCGAAATAGGCATGGCGGGATCCCGTCGCCACAATCAGCGCGTCGTACGCGATGACACCGTGCCCGGCGACGTCGATCGTCCGCGCACTCGTGTTGACCGCGGTGACGTCGCCGAGGAGCACCGACACATTGCGCTGCGAGCGGAGAATCCACCGAATGGGCGCCGCAATGTCGCTCGGAGCGAGCGAGGTGTTCGCCACCTGATAGAGCAGGGGCTGAAAGACATGGTGGTTGGTGCGATCCACCAGCGTGACCTCCACCGCCGCGTTCCTGAGGGCGCGCGCCGCATGCAAGCCGGCAAATCCGCCGCCGACAATCACGACGCGCGGCGGTGCGATCACTCGGCGGCCTCAGGCGGGGTGCGCCCCAGCAGCACGCCGATGGCCACCACCGTGACAGCGCCGATGACGTTGTACCACAGGAAGGCCACCGATGGCGCCCAGAAGTTCACGGCGCCCACCGCCGCCATGCCGCAGATCAGGCCGTAGAACGCCCCGGCCCCGCGTGTGCGCGGGATCATCGCCAGCAGGAAGACGCCGAGGATGGAGCCGTAGAAGTACGACCCAAAACGATTCACGACTTCGATGAGCGAGCCGAGGCTCGCCGCGAAGGTGGCAATGATGCAGGCGAAGAGTCCCCACGCGCCGGTCGCGGCACGCGACACCTTGAGGTAATGCGCGTCGTCGGCTTCGGGGCGCACCCATCGGCGATACAGATCAATCACGGTCGTGCTCGACAGCGACGCCAGCTCGCCCGCGACCGCCGACATCGCCGCCGCGATGACCGCGGCGATGAAGATGCCGGTGAGCCCAAGCGGCAGCTCGGTGAGCACAAAGTGCGGGATGATGTAGTTGACATCGGTCGCCGGCTTTCCGGTTGCCTTGGCGGCCGCGGCGAGCGCGTCGGTGCGCACCGCCGCGACCTCCGCGTCGCCCTCACGCAGCGCCTGCTTGGCCGCGGCATCGTCACTGCGCGGCGTGCGCGCCAGCGCTCGCGCTGCTTCCGCGCGGTGCGCGAGTGCGGTGCCGTAGCGCTGATTCACGGCGGCGTACGCCACCGGATCCGCGCCGCGCACGCGCTCGGCTTGCGCCGGGTTGTAGTAGAGCGGCGGCGCGGTGAAGACGTAGAACACGAAGACAAGCACGCCGACGAGCAGCACCATGGCCTGCAGCGGAATCTTCCAGTACGCGCTGATGAGGTGCGAACTGCGCGCTTCGTCCACCGACTTGGCGGTGAGATAGCGTTGCACCTGGCTCTGGTCGGTGCCGAAGTACGAGAGCATCAGGAACGTGCCGCCGATGATCCCGCTCCAGAATGTGTACTGCTTGGTGAGCGTGAACGAGAAATCGAAAATGCGCAGGCGACCGGCGGCGCCGGCAATGCGCAGCGCGTCGTCGGCTCCCACGGGAATGCGCGTGAGGAGCACGACGATCATCGCCACCAGCGCGGTGATCACGAGCACCATCTGCTTGACATCGGTCCACGCGACAGCCTGCACGCCGCCAATCATCGTATAGATGACCGTCGGTACGCCGATGAGCGCCACGGAGTAGGCCAGCGGCCATCCGAAGATCGAAGAGAAGACCACGGCCGGCGCGGCGATGATGGTGCCGCACGACAAGCCGCGCGAGAGCAGGAAGAGGAAACTCGTGAGCGAGCGTGTGCGCGCGTCGAAGCGGCGCTCGAGAAACTCATACGCGGTGTAGACCTTGGCGCCGTGCAGGAAGGGCACGAGCGTGACGCCGAGGATCACGAGCGCCACCGGCAGTCCGAAGTAGAACTGGACGAAGCGCATACCGTCGGTCGCGCCCTGCCCCGTCGTGCCGATCATCGTGATGGCCGAGAGCTGCGTGGCCATCACGGAGAGCCCAACGACCCACCACGGCAGGCTGCGGTTGCCGAGGAAGTAGCCCTCGAGCTTGGCCGTGCCCTTGGCGCGGCGGATGCCGTCTACCGAGATGTACGTGAGATAGCCGAGGACGATCGCCCAGTTCAGCCAATGCATGGGCTAGCCCGTGTATCGGTGCTGCAGCGCGAAGAGCAGCGCCCACGCCACCAGTTCGGCGGCGAGGACGCGCAGCAGCACGCGGCGGAACGGCGTGCTCACGGCTGCACGCGCGGCGCCGCCTTGGGCTGCGGCCCGCGGCCCGCCGACAGCAGGTTCAGGAACAGTCGCGCGCTGCCCGGCACGCCAGCCGGGAACTGTCGGAAGAGCGAGAGCGTGGTGTAGACGTACGTCCCCTTGCCGTACTGCGTCATCAGAATGGCGCCGTTGTTGGCGGGCTCGCCGGGATCGTGCATCTCGAGCGGCGTCGAATAGAGCGGGTCGATGGTGCTGGGCATGTACAGGGAACGCTCCTGCACCCAGTTGGCCCAGTCACGCTCGCCGATCTTGTTGGGCCACGTGAGGAGGCGCGACTTCGGATCGCGCACGGTAACCGGCGCGTCCTCGAGCGTCACGCGCTGCGCCGTGCGAGCGAGCGCGATGGGATACGGCATCAGCCCCGGACGCGCCATCTCCTGCTGGCCATACTGCACAAGCATCGTGCCGCCGCCCTTCACCCACTCGAGCAAGCGACGATTGTAGGCGCGAAGCTCCGGCGACGCCTGATACGCGCGCGGCCCGACGATCACCGTTGTCACGCGGCTGAGGTCGAGCAGCGGTAATTCCTGCGGCGTCACCACGGTCAGCGGCACGCCCAACTGTCGCAATCCAGCCGCGGACAGATCGCCCACGCCCTGCACGTACGCCACCTGCATCCCCGCCGGCACCGAAACCTCGGCGGCCTGCAGCCAGACGCCCGAGGATCGATACAAGCGAATGGGCTGAATGTGCGAATACTCGACGGTACGAAAGCCTTCGGCGTAGCGCCCCATCTCGCCCTCGGCCACCACGCCAAACTCGTAGCGCCCCTCGGCGAGCGTGCCGCGAATGTGCACGAACAGTTCGCGCGTCTCGAGCGGCTCGAGCGACACCGTGCGCTTGGCCGAGTCCACGGAAATGCCCGCAGGCGAAAGCACATTCAGTGCGTAGGTGCGCGCGGCGGTCGAGTACGACTGCAGGGTGAGGCGCAGCAGGCGGTCAATCGGCTTGCCCGCGGGCAGCCACTCGAGTCCACGGTCAAACGACAGCGACACCGCGGGGGCACCGCCCACCGGGCGGTTCTGTTCACCGAGCACGGGATCGGCAAAGCGATAGACGAACGGCTCGCGCGGCGACGACACCGTGCTGCCAGCGACGGTCACGTCGACGCTCGCTTCGGATTCACGGCGTTCATCCTCGCGCAACGCCACGCCGCGCACGAGTCCGGTGGAGATGGCGGAGACACGCCCGAGCCCGTCGGCGGGCGACTGGCGATCGGCGAACATGTCGCCTTGCCGCCCGCCCACCCACCACGGGCGCGTATCGACGAGGCCAACGAGCATCCGCGATGTGCGCCACGCACTGTCCGGGGCGATCACCACCGGGCTCGCCAGCGGCGTCGTGAAGCCGTTGATGGTCACCGCCTGCACCGTCACCGGCTCTGTGCCGCGATTGTACACGGTGATCGTGCCTGGCATCGAATCGCCGAAGGCGAGCAGTTCACGCTCGGCGGTGGCTTCCACCGCGATGCCGGCGGCGGCAAGCAGGGCGGCCGCGCTGCGCTCACGCATTTGCGTGAGTGACGCATCGGCATCGAGCATGGCGGGCGTGCAGCGCACCGACGCCGGCGCCTTGTATCGCACCGCGCGCACGCACGTCGCACCCGCGACGTTCGAGGCCGACGCGATCAACGCGGCGGTCGCGGCCAACTGGCCGACCATGCGTTCCGGATGTTCGAAATCGAGCTGCGCGTGCGCCGTGTCGGCATGCGCGCGTGCCGCCGACAGCCTGCGCCACGATTCTTCGGGCAGACCCGGAGCGAATCGCGTGACCGTCGTGTCGATGCCGTCGAAGATCGAGTGCTCGCTCGAGGGCGGCGTCGTTTCGTTGACCCGTGTGCCCTGCCGCGAGACGGCGTCCATGGCCACGCCGCGCCGCTGCAGCACGCCAAAGCCCTGCGAGCGATGCTGGCTGCGGCTCTCGCCCGCGATCTCGGAATAGCTGCGCCCGGCGATCGGATCGTACTCGCCCACGTTGAATGACAGCGTCGCCGGCACGCCCGTGAAGCGCGCGCCGCGATAGAATTTCTGCGCTTCCCACGCCGGACCGTACTTCGCGACTGGAAATCGCACCGTGTCGGCGGAGGCATCGTACGCCTCCCGCGCCACGATCCCCGACACCTGATGATGCCCGTGGCCGTCGCTTGGCGTTCCCGAGAAGACCGCGACGATCACATTGGGCCGGAACGAGCGCACGACGGTGACGACATCGCGCAGCACTTCCTCGTGGTCCCAGTGCTTGAATGTCTCCTCGGCGGTCTTGGAAAAACCGAAATCATAGGCGCGCGTGAAGTACTGGTGCCCGCCGTCGATGCGCCGCGCGGCCAACAGCTCTTCCGTGCGAATGGCGCCGAGCGCGTCGCCCAGTTCGTTGCCGATGAGGTTCTGGCCGCCGTCGCCGCGCGTAAGGGAGAGATACGCCGTCTCCACCTGGCGCCCGCGGCTCAGCCACGCGATGAGCTGCGTGTCTTCGTCGTCCGGATGCGCGGCGATGACGAGCACGCGGGGCGTGACGGTGAGGCTGTGCACGAGCCGGTCCAATGCGGCCGCGCCGCGCTCCTGCCCGACGGCGGTTCGCGGCGCGGCAAACGACAGCAGCACGGCGCACGCCAGCAGCGTGCGCAGCGAATGCATGCTCATGCGGGTTCCTCCGGGAACTCCAGTTACTTGGCGAGCGCGGCGGAGCGCCGCACCCCCGCGCCGCCGCGAGGCGGCGGCACGTCCAGCGATTCCTGCACGATACGGCCCTGCTCGTCGGCATGCGCCTTCGGATACCCCTCCGCCGGGCTCGCGCGTTCCGGCCGTCCAATGTAACGGATGACCAGCGCATTGCCCGCCGCCACGCGCAGACGCGGCGCGATGTAACTCCACGCACCCATGTTCTTGGGCTCTTCCTGCACCCACGCTACTTCGTCGATGTTCGGATAACGGTCGACGATGCGCGACACCTCCTCGAGCGGCCACGGATACAGCGCCTCGACTCGCACCAGCGCCACGTGCGGTCCCGGCGCCTTCGCGATGAGGTCGTAGTACACCTTGCCCGTGCAGAAGACGAGGCGGCGCACCTGTTCGCGCTTCGACTCGCCCTGGGGATCATCAATCACCGGCTGGAACGTGCCGGCGGCAAGTTCGGTGAGGCGCGACGCCGCCTGTGGCAGACGCAGCAGCGACTTGGGCTGCATGAGGACGAGCGGACGACGCGGCTGACGCGTCGCCTGCCAGCGCAGCAAGTGGAAGTACTGCGCCGGCGACGACGGATACGCCACCGTCATGTTGTTCTCGGCGCAGAGCTGCAGGAATCGCTCGAGGCGCGCGCTCGAATGTTCGGGGCCCTGGCCTTCCTGACCGTGCGGCAGCAGCAGCACGAGGCCGCTGTCTTGTCCCCACTTGGCGCGATCGGCCACAATGAACTGGTCGATCATGCTCTGCGCGACGTTCACGAAATCGCCGAACTGTCCTTCCCACAGCGTGAGCGTATCGGACGCGGCCACGCTGAATCCATACTCGAAGCCCATCACCGCCATCTCGCTCAGCGCGGAGTTGTGGATTTCGAGCGTCGCCGTGGCACCGGGCAGATGCTGCAACGGCGTGAACTTGCGGCCGGTCTTCACGTCGCTGAGCACCGCGTGCCGGTGCGAGAACGTGCCGCGCTCGGCATCCTGCCCTGTCATGCGCACCGACGTACCGGCCGCGATCAGCGACCCGAACGCGAGCGCTTCGGCGTGCCCCCAGTCGATGCCGCCGGCGTCGCCGAGCGCTTCACGGCGGCGCTCGAGCTGCTTGGCGAGGCGTGGATGCGGCGTGAAATCGGCCGGGTACTGCAGCAACTGCTCGTTAATGGTCGCGAGCGTTTCGACGCGAACGGCGGTGTCGGTCACCGGGGGGAACGACGGCACCTCGTGTTCCGGACCGTCGGTGTGCGCGTCGGCATCGGACGCATTGCGCGGCATCGCCGCATGAATGCGCTGCAGCGACTCCGCGACCTCGCGCTCGGCAACATCGACATCCTGCTGCGTGGCGACGCCCTCGGCAATCAGCCGCTGTCCCCACACCTGGCGCGGCGTCGGATGCGCCTTGATGCGCTCGTACAGCACCGGCTGCGTGTAGGTGGGCTCGTCACCTTCGTTGTGGCCGTGACGGCGGTAGCCGACGAGATCGATGAGGAAGTCGCGCTTGAACTGCTGACGGTACGCCACGCCGATGCGCATGGCGATGACGCAGGCCTCGGCGTCATCAGCGTTGACGTGCAGCACCGGAATCTCGAAGCCCTTGGCCAGATCGCTCGCGTAGCGCGTCGAGCGCGAGTCGGTGGGATCGGTGGTAAAGCCCACCTGGTTGTTGACGATGATGTGCAGCGTGCCGCCCACCGAGTAGCCGGCGAGGCGCGACAGGTTGAGCGTTTCGGCGACGATGCCCTCACCGGGGAATGCGGCGTCGCCGTGAATGCACACCGGGATCACCGTCAGTTCATTGCGCTCGAGCGGATGCTCGGCGACGCGCTGTTCGGCGCGCGTGAGGCCCATCAGCACGGGATTCACCACTTCGAGGTGGCTGGGATTCGGCACCAGCGACACCACGATCTCTGCGCCGCTGATCGTGTGCGTCTTGCCCTCGAATCCGAGATGGTATTTCACGTCGCCCGTCGAAGTGCCGCCGAGGTGGCCGTGCCGTCCCTCGAACTCCGAGAAAATCTGCTCGAACGGCTTGCCGAGGATGTGCGTGAGCACGCTCAGCCGTCCGCGATGCGCCATCGAGATGGCCACGTGATGCACGCCGGCCGCCGAGGACTCCTCCAGCACCGTATCGAGCATCGGCACCAGCGCGTCAGTCCCCTCGATGGAGAATCGCTTGTAGCCGACGTACGCCCTTCCGAGGAACCGCTCAAAGCCGTCCACCTGCGACAGGCGGCGCAGCACGGCGCGTTTTTCGTCGGGCGTGAGCGGCCGCGTGAGCTGTTCAGCGGTGAAGACGGCGCGGAACCACTGCCGTTCCTCCTCCGAACCGCAATGCACGAACTCCACCGCGAGGTTGCGCGTATAGCGGAACTTCAGCCGCGCGGCGACGTCGCGCCCAGTGGCCAAATGCGGAAAGTCGATGGACGCGCCGCTCACGAGATCGAGGTCGGCGTCGGTGATGCCGTAGTGCTCGAGCGTCAGTTCCACGGCGCCCGGCGGAGGCGTGCCGAGCGGATCGAGCTGAACAGCAAGATGTCCGTAGCGACGGATGGCGGCAGTGTAGCGGGCGACGCCGGCCACCTTGTGCGCAAAGGCCTGCTGATCCTCGTCTCGAGGGCCGGTGGGCGCGCCGCCGCCGAGCGACTCGGCCAGACGGAAGATCTGGCGCCAGGACTCCTCAACCGAGTTTGGATCGCGGCGGAACGCCTCGAACTGCTCGGCGATATAACCGTCGTTGAAAACGGAGGAAACTGGGAGGCTCATAGGAGGGGAAATCTAATCGGATCAGTCGCGGCCTGAGAGCGGCGCGACGATCAGCCGAGCGCGGCCAGCAGGTCGTGCAGCTCATTGGCGCTTGCCGGACGGTTATCCCGGTCGGTTGCGAGCGCTTGCATCACGACGGCGTCGAGCGCGGGCGACACTTCCTCGTTCCACGCGGATGGCGGCTTTGGGGCCTCCTCGAAGACCTTCGCGATGAGCGAGATGGCATTGTCCGCTTCGTGCGGCGGATGACCCGTGAGGCACTCGTAGAGCACGCAACCGGCCGCGTAGAGGTCGGCGCGCGCATCGAGTTCGCGTCCCATCAGCTGCTCGGGCGCCATGTACGCGGGCGTGCCGATGAGCATGCCGGCCTGCGTCATCCCCGCGTTCGCCGTCTGGAGGCGCGCGATGCCGAAGTCCATGACCTTGAGCACGCCATCGGGCTCGACGACGATGTTGGCGGGCTTGATGTCGCGATGAATGACGCCCTGCTCGTGGGCGACCTCGAGCGCGCGGCAGAGCTGCTTGCCGGCGGCGATGGTCACCGCCACCGGCAGGCGCCCGCGGTCACGGATGAGCTTCTTGAGCGGCGTGCCCTCGACGTATTCCATCGTGATGTAGTACACGCCGCTGTGCTCGCCGAGGTCATGCGTGCGCACCACGTTGCGGTGGGAGATGCGGCGCGCGAGACGGATTTCGCTCTTGAAGCGTTCGAGGGCGTTGGGGTCGGACGACAGGAAGTCGCGCCGCAGCGTCTTGATGGCGATGACTTCGCCCAGTTCCGCATCCAGCGCCTTGAAGACGGAGCCCATGCCGCCGACGCCGAGCACCTCCTTGATGTCGTAGCGCATGGCAAACCGCGTGCCGGGTGTGACACCCGCCTCGCGGGCGGCGAGCTGCATCGAGTCGCGCATCTGCGAGAGCTGCACCGTCATCTCTTCCGAATGCGCCGCACCCGAGAGGAACTCCACCATGGCGTGCTTTTCACGGAGGTCGCGCAACATGTCCTTGAACGCGCCAGCCAGCCGGCTGATTTCGTCGGAGCCGGAGACCTCGATGTCGGCCGCGTAGTCGCCGTCGGCGGCGCGGCGCGTCGCCAGTACCAGCACGTTCACCGGTTTGGTGATCTGCCGCGCGATGGCCAGCGACAGCAGCCCGGCGATGAGCAGGCCGGCGAAGCCACCGAAGACAATCGTATTGCGCAGACGGTTGAAGGCGGCGAACTCGGCATCGCGATTTCGGAGAATGACGAGGCCGCCAAACGCGGTGCCCGACGCCGAGCGCAGCGTCTCGGTGAGCGACACGTAGTGCACGCCGCCGAGAATCGGATTGGCCCGGCCCTCGCCCGACTGCGGCGCGGCGCTGTCGGCAGGGTTCACGTCGGGCACGCGCGGCATCGCCCGAATGACGCCTTCCAATTCGGCACTGCGCGGGAGGGTGGTGGTGAAGAGGTGAGCCGGACCCGACTGCGGCCACATGAAGAACGCGACGTCCACCGTTCCCTGCGCATTAGAGCGAATCAGTTCCGCGACCTCGGCATCGATGGACGTGACCGCCATCAGCGTGCCCGCCATCGCGCCCGCGCCTCGGATTGGCACCGAGATGGCCTGCGCCAGCACTGAATCGCCGATGACGATGAATCCGTCGGCTTCGGTCCCTTGCAGCGCCGACGCGATGAGCCGGGAGCCGGACAGCGTATCGGCGGCCGCGCCGGGGTCGTCGCTCTTGGCCATGCGGACGCCTTGATCGTCCGTGATCTGCACCCAGCGCGCACCGAGCTGCGCGGCCGCTTCCTGCGACTGGTCCAGCATGCTGCCGAGATCGCGCTTCTGCACCAGCGCCCGGAACGTGGGGTTCTGCACGAAGACTTCGGCGCCACCACGCAACGCGCGGGTGCGGGCCGAAAGCGACTGCGACGCCTGCTCGCGCGCGGCGCGCAGGGCGTTGTCCACCGACGCGTCAGCGGTGCGCGTCGCTTCCACCGCGGTCAGCGCGAGGGTGACGCTCAGCACGACGGTCACCACGAGCGCGGTGCCGAGGAAGATCTTCCAGGTGAGCGAGAGGCGGTTCATGCGCGGTGGGGGAATCGAGGGACCGGCTTAGTACCGGTCCTTGCCGGTGCTCGTGTATTCCTTGCCGAACTTGTTCTTGTGTGCGCCGGCCACAAAACCGCGGGCGTCGAGCGTGGTCGATACGTTCTCGAGGCCAGCGGCCGGCACGTCCACCGCCGTCACCGCTTCGGCGGCGCGCTCGTGCCAGACGTGCACGTCGTACCGCCCCGCCGCAACGCCGGCAATCGACCAACGGCCGTCCGCGCCGGCCATACCGTAGTAGGGTGTCGGCACGACCACAACGAACGCCGTCATCTGCGCGTGAATGTTGCAATAGATCGGAAAGGCGCCGACTTTCCGAAACGTGGCCGATTTGGCCACGCCATTCGGATAGGTGCCGAGGTCGAATGCCGCACCTGATGCGGTGGAGAAGATGTTGTGACTGAAGGGATCCTGATTGGGATATTCCACCGCGCTGCCGGGCGTCACCACGCGCACGTGCGGCGTGAATTGCTTGCCGTTCATCGCAATAGGGACCTTCACTTCGGATGCCCGCAGCTTGCGGCCGTCGGTGGGAACGAGGTAAACAACCGTATTCGCGATGTCGCTCGTGGTCACGCCAGCGCGCTCCTGCATGGCCACCCGGCCGCTGACGGCCGCCTGCGCACCGACGCTGCACGGCCGCGCCACCGCCATCGCTGCACAGGCCATCAATAGCCATTGCCGAGGATGCTTTGCCTGCCGCATGTTCAGTATCCGGAAGTCGACACGGTCACGTTATGACACTGCAAACATCAAGGTCAAGTTCCGCGGCGCGAATTGCGGCGATGGCAGCGCTCGTTTTCGCTGCCGCGAGCCCCGCGGCTGCCCAGAAGCCGGATAGCACCAAAGCAGCCATCGACTCCCTGACCGCCAGGCTTGAGCGCGCCGAAGAGGCGTTGAACCTGCTCCGGCAGCAGGTGGCGGCGCAGGATGAGTCGTCGGTGAAGACCAAGTCGGGGATGACGCTCGAGTGGAATGGCCGCGTCCTGATGAACGCATTCTCCAATACGCGTCGCACCAACAACTCCGATGTGCCGACTACGGTGCGCGCGGACACGGCGAACGGCCTGCCCAACGGCGGCGCCGGCATGGAGATCCGCCAAACCACCCTCGGCTTGGCCGTAAAATCTGCCAACGTGCTCGGCGCGCAGTTCCTTGGCGACCTCGATCTCGATTTCTTCGGCGGGCAGCTGTCCACGTTCGGCGGCCGCACGATGCCGGTGCTCCGCCTGCGCACGGCACGGGCCATTCTCACGTGGCCGGGCGTCGAACTGCTGCTGGGACAGGAGCAGCCGCTGGTGTCAAACCTGAACCCTATCTCGCTTGCCGGCGTTGGCACGCCCGATTTCACCGCGTCGGGCAACCTGTGGTACTGGATTCCGCAGGTGCGGGTCACGGTGGAACAGAAGGGCAAGGTGCGATTCGGCGTATCGGGCGCCATCCTCGGGCCAATGACCGGCGACAATGTGGGCTCGTTCGACACCGACTTCGATGTGGCGGAGCGGTCGCGCCGTCCATTCTTCGAGGGCCGCGCGCGGGTGCGCTGGGGCGAGGGCGACCACGAGGCGGACATTGGCATCGGCGTGCATCAGGGTTGGCTTGCTCCGGCGCTGCACTCGATGATTTCCCACCATTTCGTGACGGCTGACGCGCTCGTTCCCTTCGGCCGGATCTTCGAGTTCCGCGGCGAGTGGTTCAGCGGCAACGGCACGCGCGTGCTTGGCGGCGGCGCCGTTGGCCAGCTCTTTGGAAAGGCGGGCGTCGTCGTGCGCGGGAGCGGCGGGTGGGGGCAGCTGAACATGAAGCCGTCGCCGCGAGTGCTGGTGGGCGCGGGCTATGGTTACGACGATCCCAGAGATTCGGATCTCACCGCGTCGGGCCGGCTAAAGAACGTCACCAGCGAACTGCACTCGATCGTGCATCCCGGCGGGCCGCTGGTGTTCAGCTTTGAATGGCGGCGCACGACTACGACACTTACGACGCGGTCGTGGGCGAACGACCACCTGAACTTTGGCGCGGGCTTCGAGTTCTAGGCTGCTCGGCTAGCCGGCGACTCGCGGCGTGGCGTGCAACGTCACCTCGTCACCGACGCGCAGGTCGCCGTCCCCGCGCACGCAAGCGTACACGCGGCTCCAGCCGGGGAACTTCTTCTGCGAGATGCGGTTGGAATCGTCGTCCGCGAAGGACGGCCGGATGTTCGTGCACGGTGAGGCAAACGCGGTGATCTCCACCGCGATGTCTCCCACGCGCAGCACCGCGCCCGGCACGACGGCGTTCCAATCGAGGCCGCGAATGGTGAGATTCTCGCCGGTCGTCCCCGCGGCAATGACGTGCCCTTCACGTTGCAGCGCCTCGATGAGATCCATCGAATAGAGGCAGAGCGCGCGATCGGGGCCGCCGTGGTGCCGCAGATCGCGCTGGCCGTCTCCGTCGAGTCCCACCGGGCTGACGCGCGCGGCGTCCACCGGAAGCTTGGGCACGCCGCCTCGCGACACGTTGATCGATACTATCACACCCCGTTCACCGGCCATCTGCGGTCACCTCCGCGGTGATCAGACGAACGGGAATGCCGCCGTTCGTCGATTTCCATTGCGCTCCGAACTGCAGCTTCACCTGCCGCTCCAGGTCACGGTCGGCGCTGAGCATCGCCATCCGCCAGCCGATGGCGTGCGCCCGCGCGACATTGCCGAGCTGAGCGAAGAGGTTGCGCAGCGGCTGCTTGTCGCCCACGCGCAACCCGTACGGCGGGTTGACGACGATCAGTCCGGGCCCTGCCGGCACCTGCAGTGCGCTCACCGACTGCTGCGCAATGGTGAGATCGCCCAACACGCCCGCGCGCTCGGCGTTGGCCTGCGTGGCGCTCACCGCACCCGCATCGCGGTCGCTTGCCAGAATCGGAACGCCGGCATTCGGCCGCACCGCGTCCGCGGCCTCCTTTTGCACTTTGCGCCAACGGCCCTTGTCGTGGCCGGGCCATTGTTCAAAGGCAAATTCGCGATGCAGTCCTGGCGCGATGCGCCGCGCGATCATCGCCGCCTCGATGGGAATCGTCCCTGAGCCGCACATGGGATCGGCCAGCGGCGTGCGTCCGTCCCAGCCCGCGCCGAGCAGCATGGCCGCGGCCAGCGTCTCGCGCAGCGGTGCCTTGGCGGTGGCCAGCCGATACCCGCGGCGATGCAGCAGCTCACCGGAGGTGTCGGCGCTGAGCAACAGGTGATCGCGGAACAGCCGCACGATGAAGAGCTGCCCCGCCTCGCTCGCCGTGTCGTCGCCCGCCGCATCTGCGCCCGCCGCGTCGTCGTCGTGCGCCGCGTTTGCTGCCTGCACGCCCGGCACGCGGAGCTCAAGCGCGTCCATGAGCCGCTGGGCCACGGCACCCGAATGATAGAGCCGTGACTTTCGGCACGTGACGCGAAAGCGCACCGAGCGTCCCGGCGTGACGACCGTCTCCCAGGGAATGCGTCGCGCGTGCTTTTCGACGTCGCCGAACGTCAGCGCCTTGAAGTGCGCCAGCCTCACGATGACGCGGCTAGCCGTGCGCAGATGCAAGTTGGCGCGCATCACATCGCGCGGCGTCAGCAGCGCCGACACCGCGCCGGGTTCTTCGCCGGTCACGGCGATGTCGAGCGCCGCGAGTTCCTGCCGCGCCAGCGGCTCGAGGCCGGGCGCGGTGATGATCAGGGCGTCACGCGGTGCGGGGGCGCTCTCGCGGCGAGGTGGCATGCACTGAAGTGTCGCGCCGCGCGTACCAGATGCGCCAGCCAAGGAGCGCCGCAAAGGTCACGGTATAGATGATGGGTTCTTCGATGTCCGCCTTGACCGACATCCACCAGTGCGTCACGCCGAGCAGCGGCACGACATACGCCAACCGATGCAGCGTCACCCAGCGCTTCTTCATTCGGGCGATCGATGCCCGCGTGGACGTCAGCGCGAGCGGCACCATGAGGAGCAGCGCAAAGAAGCCGACGATGATGTACTTGCGCTTGGTGAGGTCGTCGCTGAGCTGCGCCACATCGAACTGGAGGTCGAGCAGCACATACCACGAGAAATGCGTGAGCCCGACGAAGAAGGCCGTCAGGCCGAACGTGCGGCGGTCCTTCTGCACCCAGTTCCAGCCGAGGATGCGCCGCACCGGCGTCACCGCGAGCGCCGTCACCAAGTACTTGATGGTGAGCTGGCCGAGGATCTGCTCCCCGTCCTTCACCGGATTCGATCCAAGCCATCGCGTGCCGAGGAGGAAGTCCGAGAGGACGCCGGCAATTACCGCCACGCCGGGAACGATCACCGAAATCCAGACCGCCCACTTCCACCACCGCGGGCGCTGCACGGCGCGCACGCGGGTCCATATCGCCATCATCTGCATCAGTAGTTCTTGCGAAGGTCCATGCCTGCGTAGAGCGACGCCACCTGATCGGCGTAGCCGTTGAACATCAGCGTCGGACGGCGCAGGAACTCGCCAATGCGGCGTTCCTTGGCCTGGCTCCAGCGCGGATGATCGACTGTGGGGTTCACGTTGCAGTAGAAACCGTATTCGTCGGGGGCGGACGTGTTCCACGCCGTCACCGGCATACGGTCGGTCAGCCGGATGTGCACAATGGATTTAATGCCCTTGAAACCGTACTTCCACGGGACCACCAACCGCAGCGGCGCGCCGTTCTGGTTGGGCAAATCGCGCCCGTAGACACCGGTGGCGAGCAGCGCCAACGGATGCATCGCCTCGTCGAGCCGCAGCCCTTCGGTGTATGGCCAGCGGAGCACGGACGACCGCTGGCCCGGCATGCGCGCGGGATCGTACAGCGTCGTGAACTCCACGAACTTGGCGCTCGGCGCCGGCTCGGCGCGCTTGAGCACGTCGGCGAGCATGATGCCGCGCCACGGGATGACCATCGACCACGCTTCAACGCAGCGATGGCGATAGATGCGGTCTTCGACCTTGGACCCCTTGAGGAAGTCGTCGAGCGCAAAGTCGCCCGGCTTCTTGACGAGGCCGTCGATCTTGACTGTCCACGGGCGCGGCTTGAAGCCCTTCGCTTCGACGGCGGGATCGTCCTTGCCCGTGCCGAACTCGTAGAAGTTGTTGTAGCTCGTGACATCCATCCACGGCGTGGGCTTGTCGTCGGGCTGCAGCCCGAACGGCGTGCCGACGGCCTGCTGAGCGTCCGCCCGCTTCGCGAGCAGCGCACTGGCGCCAGCGATGGCGCCCACGGTCAGTCCCGCGGCGGCGAGCCACTCGCGACGGGAGAGATACAGCGATTCGGGGGTGATCTCGGACGAACGGAGATCCCTGGGGACGGAAGGGCGTATCAGCATGCGCGTGGAGTTGGGGAGCCGGCAATGCCGTGAACGTTCACCGAGGTACCCGCCGACGGGCTGACGGGTCCGTGCGATGAGCGTAACTTCAGGGACAGGCCGCGGGCAACCTCTTGGTCCGCGACCCGAAGAACGCGCGCCGACCGCCGATCGTTCGTCCCGCTCGTTCGTCCCCGTCGCCCCGCACCCGCCCGCCACCCGATGCAAGTCGCCGACACCACGGGAACTCTGTCGCAGTCCGCCGCCGTGCGCTTGCTGGCGGGCGGGAGTTTCCTTGGCAATTCCCCGCAGCGCTGGCTGCAGGCGCTGGCGGCGGCGTTCGCGGGTGTCGCGATCTTGTGGCTCCTCCGCCGCGTCACGGAACACCGGCTCGCCAAGCTCGCCGCGCAGACCGACACGGTGGCCGACGATTTTGCCATCGAGCTGGTGCGCGGCATCAAGACGTCGCTCTTCGTTTTCGTCGCGCTTGTCGGCATCGACGCGTTCATCGTCTTCCCGCCGCCGGCGGACGAGGCGGTGCGCATCATCAAGATTCTGGCACTGGTGCTGCAGGGTTTTGCGTGGACCAATGTCATCGTCACGTTTTGGCTCGAACAGTGGGCCCGCAACAACCCGAGGCAGAGCGACCGCACCACCATCGCCGCGCTTGGCTTCGGCGTACGGCTGGTCCTGTGGAGCCTGCTCGTCCTGCTTGCCCTGCAGAACTACGGCGTCAACATCACGACCCTGATCACCGGCCTCGGCGTGGGCGGCATTGCCATCGCCCTAGCCGTGCAGAACATCCTCGGCGATCTCTTCGCCGCGCTGTCCATCGTGCTCGACAAACCGTTCGTGCTGGGCGATTTCGTCGCCGTCGATCAGATCGAAGGCACCGTAGAGAAAGTCGGGCTGAAGACCACGCGGATTCGCAGCGTCAACGGCGAGCTCGTGATCTTCTCCAACGCCGACCTGTTGCGCAGCCGCATTCGCAACATGGCGCGGCGTGAAGGGCGCCGGTATGTCGTGCATACGGCGGTGGCGCTCAACACCGACGCGGTGCTGCTGTCGCGCATTCCGGAAATATTCAGGCAGGCCGTCGAGGGGCAGCCGTACGTCACGCTGCAGCGATCACATCTGATCGGCACGACGCCGGCGGGGCACGAGTTCGAAACCGCGTTCTATGTGACGCACCCCGAGTGGGCCATCGCGCTCGACGCCCGGCAGGCGATCTTGCTGCGCGTCTACTCCGCGTTCCAGCGCGAAGGCATCACGCTGGCCTCCGGCGTCGCGACCGTGACCTCGATGCGAGGCACGGCGTGAGCGACGCTCCCGTCGTGCGCATTGGCGCGGGTGACGCGTCGCCGCTGCGCACCGCGCGCGAGCTGTGGATGTACCGCGACCTCTTCAGCGCGCTCGGCGTGCGCGACCTGCGGCTGCGCTACCGCCAGACGGCGCTCGGCGTCGCGTGGGTCGTGCTGCAGCCGCTGCTGGCCGCCGGCATCTTTTCGTTCGTCTTTGGACGCATCGCCAAGGTCCCCACCGACGGGCAGCCGTATCTGCTCTTTTCGCTGGCGGCGCTGATCGGCTGGAACTTCTTCTCGAGCGTGCTGACGCGCGCCAGCACGAGCCTCATCCAGAATCCACAGCTCGTCACGCGCGTCTACTTTCCGCGGCTCATCCTGCCACTCGCCGTCGTCCCCGCCGCGTTCGTGGACCTGCTGGTGACCGTTGCCGCGTTCGTCGTCATCCTGTTCGCGCAGGGACGTGCGCCCGTCGCGACGTTCATCGCGTTGCCGCTGGTCGTGCTGCTGTTCGGCGCGCTGGCACTCGGCACCGGCTTTGCCGCCGCCGCGCTCGCCGTGCGCTACCGCGACGTACAGTACCTGCTGCCGGTGGCCATCCAAATGGCGCTGTACGCGAGCCCGGTGGCGTACTCGGCGTCGGCGGTGCCGGCCAGGTGGATGCAGCTCTACTATCTCAACCCGCTCGCCGCACCCATCGAGTTGATGCGCTGGTCGCTGCTCGGCACGCCCGCGCCCGCGTTCAACCACCTGGCGTACAGCATTGCCGCCGCCCTCACGCTATGGCTGGCCGGCACGTGGATCTTCCGCCGCATCGAGCAGAGCTTCGCCGATGAAATCTGACACGGTCGCCATCCGCGCCGACGGACTCGGCAAGTCATACCGCATTGGCGGCGGGCCGCGTGCGACGACGCTGGCGGAGCGGCTGGTCAATGCGGTGCGTCATCCGTTTGGACGCGGCGCGGGCGAGATCTTCTGGGCCCTGCGCGACGCGTCGTTCGAGATTCCGCGCGGACAGGCGGTGGGCATCATCGGCCGCAATGGCGCCGGCAAGAGCACGATGCTCAAGCTGCTCAGCCGCATCACGACGCCGACCACGGGCTGGGCCGAGCTGCACGGCCGCGTCGGATCGCTCATCGAGGTCGGCACAGGATTTCATCCCGAGCTCACCGGGCGCGAGAATGTCTACCTGAACGGCGCGATCCTCGGCATGCGCCGCCACGAGGTGACGCGTCGCTTTGACGAAATCGTCGACTTTGCCGGCATCGAGCGCTTCATCGACACGCCGGTCAAGCGCTACAGCAGCGGCATGTACATGCGCCTGGCATTTGCGGTGGCATCAAGCCTCGACGCCGAGATTCTCGTCATCGACGAGGTGCTCGCGGTGGGCGACCTCGAGTTTCAGCGCAAATGCCTCGGCAAGATGGGCGAGGTGGCGGGCGCCGGCCGCACGGTGCTGTTCGTCAGCCACTCGCTGCACGCGATATCCACGCTCACCTCGCGCACGCTGGTACTCGACGGCGGCCGCATCGCCTTTGATGGCACGACCACGGACGGACTGGCGTTCTACCGCGCGTTGCAGGCGGCGGGGGCGGATTCGGCGCACGCGTATCGCGCGCCCTCGGGCCGATCGGGCGTCCATCTGGTGGACGGGCGTGTCGTCACGTCCATCAGCGACGGCCAGCAGCGCCACGGCGAGCCGCTCGCATTCGACTTCACGCTCGACGTGCCGGAACCGGTGAGTCAGCTCTGCTTCTCCGTGCACGTGATGGACGAGACAGACCGCGCCGTGTGCCACTTCTGGATCTATGGCGATGGGCCTTCGTTCCGAAACGCCACGGGCCGCTTCAACGTGCGCATCGACGTGCCGAAGTTCCGCCTGGTGATGGGGCGCTACACCATCACCGTCTGGGTGACCGACCGCGCGACGCACAACATCTTCGAGCACCTCACCAACTTGTGCCCGTTCGAGGTCACGATGGACGGTCTCACGCGTCCGGACTACGAGTGGAGCCCGGATTACATGGTGTACGCCGAGGATTACAGCTACGGCGTGACGCGAGCGTAGCCGAACGCGACGTACGGGGTGGTCGCGGCGCCCGGTACTCAGTCGCCGCAGGTCAGCGCATTTGGTGCGCGCCGCCAGCGCACGTGCGCCCAGCGCTGCCCGCGCCGTTCGCAAGGGAACTCATCCATGAGTGCCTGCTGCGCACGCTGCCACGTGATCGGCCACTCCTGGCTGCCGGCGGGGAACAGGACCACCACCGACGTGTGCGCCGTCCGCAAGCGTGACACCAGCGCGACCGGATCGAGATCATCGTCGGTCGCCAGCAGTGCCGTGAGCTGACGCGTGGGATTCCGCGTGCCCGTGAAGTAGTAGAACTCGCTGTGCATCGGAAAGACGTAGAGGCCGCCGCCGTTGAGGTGGCGCGTGATCTCGACCGTTACCTGCGCGTAGCGCATGCTGTCGGCGCGCGGAATCCACAGAGCATCGCCACTCGGCACGCGGGCGTCTCCGCTGATCTTGAGTTCCTCGTTCATCACGGGAATGCGCCGCGCGCCGAGTGCGCCGGCAGTCCCGAGTGCGGCCAACGCAAACAGTACGGGCGCGCGGCGGTTCGCGCCGGCCGCTACAGCAAGCCCCGCCACGACCAGCAGCGGCGTTGATGCCAGCAGGTAGTTGAGCGTGGCGTACGGCACCTGGATGAGTTGGGCGGTGGCGGCCGCGGCGACGAGCAGCGCCACGTCACTGGCCCTGTCCGCCGTGGCCTGTTCGCCAAGGGCGTCCGCTTTCGACAGTGCGCCGGTCGTGTTCGTTGACGAACGCGAACGCCATTGCGTCCAGCACCACGTGCCGACTATCGCGAGTGGAATGCCGCTCAGGAGCACCTGCAGATACGCCGGCCCTTCGGGGAGCAACGCCTGCGCCGCACCGAGCACGACGCCAAGTCCGACCGCGCTCCACACGATGCGGGTTGAATCGAACCAGCGTGCGCGCGACACGCCGCCCCAGAGCAGCACGGCGGGCCCCGCGAACTTCACGGCGAGCCGCCACCACGGCGGCGGAAACGACACGCCCGTCAGGCGGCGCAGCGGCGTCACGAAGACGCCGCGATACCAGTCGCCCAGCGAGTGGGTGGCGGCGTACGGGGCGAGGAGCACCGCAAGCGGAATGGCGAAGCCGACGAGCACCCATGCCACGCGCCGGAGGAGCAGCGACGAGAAGGTAAGCCCATCGATGCGACCATCGCGCCACAGCCCGACGCTCAGCCCGATGCTCAGCAACAGGCTGGGTCCGCCGATGAGCACCAGTGCGCTCTCGGCGCCGGCCATTCCCGAGACCAGCCGCACGCTCAGCACCGCGTACAGTGCACACGCGGTGACCGCGAGCCAGCGTCCGTCGAAGCGCGGTGATGCAACGCTGGCGGCGGAAGTGAAGCCCGTCGTTGAATCGCGCGCTGGCCGTGACGCACGGGCCGCCATGGCCGCGCGCGCGTCACGGGCCGCCGCGCGCACGCACCACAGCAGTATGGCCGCCAGCAGGAAGAGCCCGGTCAGCTTGAGCGTAAACATCACGCCAGCCGCCACGCCAGCGATGACGTGGCCGCGCTGCGGCGAGCGCCCTTCATGCGGCAGCAGCGCCGCGACGGCGAAGAGCGCGAGCGGTGCGTAGAACCAGTTGAGCAGCGGCATCTGCCACGCCCACAGCGTCCAGAGCGCCGTGACGACGACCGCCGCCGCACACAGGACCGGCTCGGCCCATCGGCGCACGATGCGATACACCAGCACCAACCCCGCCAGCCATGCCAGCAGGATGACCGTGCGCATTACGGCCATCGACGGCCCAAAGACGACGAAGAGTCCGGCGTGGATAAAGCTCCACCCGCCGGTCCACAGGTCCACGAAGTCGCGGTGCGGCAGGTCACCGCGCATCGTGCGCGTTGCCTGCTCGAGAATCCAACCCTCGTCAAACGGCACCCAGCCGCGATACAGCACGGGCAGGACACAGGCGAGCGACGCTGCGATCGATGCCGGAAGTGCGATGCGGTCCGACGTCGTCCAGGGCGTCTTCATGCAGGCAAAGATGCCCGATCCGCTCGATGCCGGCGAGATGCAGAACAGCGAATGAGAGGCTTCCTTGCCCGGCCGCAGGGCGCGGACTACGTTGTCGCAGTCTTGATTCCGGAGCCCATGAGTCTTCGCCGCATCGCGGATCGCGCCTTCGAGCTCCCGATCGTCTATCGCGCCATTCAGGCGCCGTGGGCCGACGAAAAGCTGGCGCCGTGCCTGCGCGACCTGCCCGACCGTCCGGACGTTTCGGTGCTCGATGTCGGCTGTGGCCCGGGCACGAACGCCGCGCATTTTGCCAAGGCGCGCTACACGGGCATCGACATCAACGCCGATTACATCGCGAGCGCCAAGCGCCGCATGGGTAATCGATTCCTCGTTGGGGACGTCACCGACCCGTCCGTTTTTCCCGCGGAGCGGTTCGACTGCGTCTTGGCGAACTCGCTCATGCACCACCTGTCGGACGACGAGACGCGGCACGTGCTTGCGCACTTGCCGCGGCTGGTCGCGGATGGCGGCAAGCTCTACATCATCGATCTCGTGAAGCCGCCGAACGTCGGCCTGCCGCGCTTGATGGCGCAGCTCGACCGCGGGCGCTTCACGCGCCCGGTGGAGCGTTGGCACGAACTCTTCAACGAAGCATTCGCCATTGAAGCGTTCATCAAGTACCCGCTCGGTGTCGGGCCCTTCGCCATGTGGGAGTTCGTCTACTGCCGCGGGGTGCCGCGTTGAACCCGGCACGCTGCGTCAGTCTGGCCATTCCCGTCTTCAACGAAGAGGCGGTGCTCCCCGAGTTGCTCTCGCGCGTCGCCGGCATCCTCGACCAGACGCCGGGCGGCCCGCACGAGGTCGTCTTCGTCAACGACGGGAGCAGCGACGGCTCGCAGGCATTGCTCGAAACCGCCGCCGCGCGCGATCAGCGCATCACGGTCGTGGCGCTCTCGCGGAACTTCGGCCATCAGGCAGCACTGTCGGCTGCGTTCGACTACGTCACCGGCGACGTCGTGCTCGCGATGGATGCCGACCTGCAGGATACGCCCGAGATTCTCCCCGACCTGCTGCGCCGCCTCGACGAAGGCTTTGACGTGGTGGTCGTCCGGCGCGCGGCGCGCAAGGAATCGTGGTGGCTGCGCGTCGCCTATCACACGGCCTATCGGCTCATCGCCCGCATGTCGGACATACCACTCACGGTGGATGCCGGCGACTTTGCATTGATGACGCGCCGCGTGGTGGACGCCATCCGCGCGCTGCCGGAGCGCGAGCGCTACCTGCGAGGCCTGCGCAGCTGGGTGGGTTACCGCCAGACATCGGTGGTCGTGCCGCGCGCCGAGCGTGCGGGCGGCACCAGCAAGTACTCACTCGGCCGGCTCATCTCGCTCGCCATGGACGGTGCGTTCTCGTTCTCGCTGGTTCCGCTGCGGGTGAGCGCAGCCGTCGGGTTCATCGCCTTCGGTTTCGCGATCCTCTTCAGCATCTATTCCATCTTCGTGCGGCTCGTCCTCGGGCGGGTGCCGCAGGGCTTTACCGCACTCATCGTCGTGATGACGTTTCTCGCGGGTCTCGTGCTGATCGCGGTGTGGATTGTCGGCGAATACGTGGGCCGCATTTACGCCGAGGTCAAGCATCGTCCGCTGTACGTGGTGGATACCGTGGCGCGCGGCGGCCGTCCGGCAGAACGCCGCTGAAGTCGTCGTGTGCCAGGGACGGCGCCGATGGCGATGTCAGGGAAATGCCGCGGGCTGCGTCCTCCGCGTGTGCGTTTGCCCGCCGTTGAACGATCCGGTAGGATTAGATGTTGCCTATGGAACCGCTCTCTGATCCGCTCAACCTCTCCGCACGCGACGCGCTCGCGCAGCGTCTCGTCCTTGTGATCGACGATGATGCAGCCCTGCTCGCGCTGATGCAGACGTATTTGAAGCGGTACGGTGCGACGGTGCTGGTCGCGTCGAGCGGACGCGAGGCGTGGACGCTGATGGAGTCGCTCTACGCGTCGGGCACCCCCGTGCATGCCGTCCTCTGCGATCTCCGCATGCAGGGCGGCTCAGGAATGGAACTGTATCAGCGCGTGGGCGCCCAGCTCCCGGCGATGGCATCGCGCATGATCTTCTCCAGCGGCGACGTCGAGAGCGACGATGTGCGCGCGTTCGTCGCCTCGTGCAACGCTCCGGTGCTGGCCAAGCCGTATCGCCTCGCTGATCTGCGGCGCATGCTCGCCGACATGCCGTCCCCGAACTGAACGTGTTGTTGCAGGTCCCCCATCACACGCAAGGTACCCAATGGCTGAGAAGGCGCAGGACTTCAAGCATCACACGCGCTGGGACCCGATGTACCACTTCATCGCCAGCCCGATCTCCGTGCTCAACCTGTTCGTGCAGGTGCGGCATGCCTGGTACTCCGGCGGCCGGTACGCCTGGTGGAATGTGGTGTTCGCGTTCGGGTTCGTGATGATCGTCCTCTCGGCCCGGGTAATGGCCGTCACGGTACAGGACCGTCTCATTCGTCTTGAGATGCGGCTGCGGCTCCGCGAACTGCTGCCAACCGACATGAAGGCCGACATCTATCGGCTGTCCGTTCGCCAAATGGTCGCGCTCCGCTTCGCCAGCGATGCCGAACTGCCGGCGCTCGTTCAGCGCGTGCTCAAGGGTGAGCTGGTGGCGCAAAAGGACATCAAGGCCGCCATCAAGGACTGGCAGGCCGACTGGCAGCGCGCCTGACGGCCGCCTAGCGCGATGGCAGGAGGGCGGCGTGCCAGCTCTCGCTGGCGCGCCGCTCGAACCGCGTGCGATACGCGGCAGCGTCCGTGAGGGCGAGGTCCATCACCGGCGTCGCCGGCCCCACGTGGCCGCCGCGCCCAAGCAGGGCGAAGTCTTCGCGCGACAGCGCGTGCACCAGACCGAGTTCGTCGCGGTAGTAGACCAGCGAGCTGTCGAGCATTGTCGTACCGATGCCCTCCTCGATGCCCTTCAGCGCGCGGAACAGTCCGTCGATCGAGCAGCCGGACGCCCCTTCACGCGATGTGTCCACGCCAACCGCCAGAAAGCGCTCGTCGCGCCAGTCGCGCGCGCACCACAGCGGTTGACCGTGCGCCGCCCACTTGGCGAGGAAGCCGTCGACGGTGGTCAGCACCCGCTGCATGTCCACCTCGTCGATGGGCGCGGCCGACCCAAAGAGCCAGACGCGGCTGTCGTCAGGCAGCTCGGCGAAGGGGACGACGGGCATGGGACGGTCCTCGACGGATGAAGGGGTGCAGCGTTGGAGACAGAGGTGAATTCTAACGGAGCGACCCGCGTCAGTCAGCCACCGTTCGCATCGTGGCGGGCACCAGCGCGCCGGGTCCCAGCGCGGGGCGTCGCTCCCCTCGCCCGCATCGCTGCACCGTGACATCTTCGGCAGCACCCCCGCACTCGATACCGACCACTCCCACGCGCCGCATGGCCACGTCCACACCACTCGTCGAAGACGGCGCGAAGGGCTCTGATGGACGAAGCCTCCGGTGGCCCGCACCCGCGATCGCGGCCGTCGCGGCCGCAGGGCTCGTGGTCGCCATCGCCTTCCTCGCGGGCGCATCCGAGGCGGTACAGCGCCCGCTCTGGCTCGATGAGATTGTCACGCAGCTGATCGCCCACGCGCCGCGCGGGCTGTTGCATGCGATGCGCGCTGGCGTCGACTTCCAGCCGCCGCCGCATTACCTGCTTGTGCGCTTCTCCGACGCGCTGGCCGGTGGCGCGTCTCCCGCCGCCGCTCGATTTCCATCGGTGGTTGCCGCGCTGCTCACGGTGCTCGTCGTCGCAGCGATGCTGCGCACGACGTTCTCGCTGGCCGCGTCGCTCGCCGGTGCGCTCGCGCTCGCCGCGCATCCGCTCTTCATTGCGCAGGCCTTCGAGGCGCGTCCGTACGCGCTGTGGATTCTCGCCACCGCGCTGACCGCCGAGAGCCTGCGCGAGGGACGCCGCGCCCGCTGGCTGCTGATGGCGACCGCCGCGTCCGTGCTGTGTGCCACGCACTACTTCGGCGTCTTGTCGCTGGCCGCGCTCGCGCTGGGCGCGGCACTGTATTTCCTGACGGTGCGCCGCGCCACGTGGACCGCGGCCACTCGGGCGGTGGCGCCGCTCGCCGCGGGCGGCGTGGTGCTGCTCCTGCTCCTCCCACTGGCGCGTGCGCAGCTCGCCGCGACCCACGGCCGCAGCTGGGTCACGCCAGCGACACCGGGCGCCGTAATCGACTTCCTGCGTTTCCCCTGGGGTTGGCGGCCGGCCCTGATGCTCGTGGTGGCGGGAGCGCTCGTTACGGTACTGCGCCGAAGCCGCTGGATTGCCGCGCGGCTGCCGCGCGGCGACAGCGCGCCACTCGGCGTCACCGATGTCGCGCTGCTCTCGACGGCGCTCGTGCCGGTGATGGTTGTGCTGGTGAGCATCACCTACAAGCCCGTGCTCGTGCTGCGTTACTCGGCGCCCGCCGTGCTCGCGGTCGCCACCCTCGTTGCCTTCGCCGTGGAACGCTACCCGGCCCTGCTGCGATGGGCCGCCGTCGTGCTGCTCGTGCGCGCCGCGCATTTTTCGTATCACTCGGCGGCGCTTGGCGCGCGCGACGTCAGCGCGTTGGCTGCGGGCGAGGCCAGCGTGGTGCGCCAACTCGCCGCTCACGGCATTCGCACCGTGGCTCCGTTCCGCCACGACGCCTATCAACACAGCCAGTCCGGCGCCGACGTCGCGTGGATTGACGTGCCCGATTCCCTGCTCGAGCGGGCCGCAGCGGCGCGCATCCCCGGCATGCTGCGCGACATCCTGCTTGTCGAACGCGACTTCGGCCGCGCCGCGCACGCCGAGTTCGGCTTCCCCACGGTCGTCTCGACCCGTGAGGTGCGCGCAACAGCGGCCGTGGCACTCGTGCGCGACGCAACGATGGCGGCGGCCGATACGATTTGGCTTCCCGGCCGAGTGCCGTGCAGGCTGACACCGCGCGTGGTCGTCTATGCTGCGGCGGGCGCTCCGCTGCCGTGCGCGGCGTTGCAGTCAGCGCACTAGGACAATTCGGTCCCGCCACACTGGGGCCTGAGCGCGTGGGCGCCCTACGACGCCCCCGCGCGCCGATAGTCGCCCCGAGAGAAGTACTTCTCGATCAACGCATACAGGATGATGTACACGTAGCGGCTCCCCATCTCCTTGATGAGGAACTTGGACTCGCCCGCTTCGCGTCCGTACCAGTTGGTCGGCACCACGGTCCACGAGTAGCCGCGGACGATCGCCTTCAGCGGGAGTTCGATCGTGAGGTTGAAGTGGTTCGACAGCAGGGGACGGCAGCCGTCGATCACTTCGCGTCGATAGCACTTGAAGGCGTTCGTGAAATCGTTGTACTTCTCGCGAAAGAGCACGCGCACCAGCCAATTGGCGATGCGGTTGAGCACGAGCTTGCTCCACGGATAATTGCGCAGCGCGGCGCCATCGACAAAGCGCGAGCCAAACGCGCAGTCGAATCCTTCCTCAAGTTTGCGGAAATAGGTGACGATGTCGCGCGGATCATCCGAGGCGTCGGCCATCACGACGGCAACGGCGTCTCCCGCGTACACGTCGAGACCGTGCCGCACGGCAAAGCCGTATCCGGCCGGGCCCGGATTCACCGACGCGCGCAACGTCGGCACCTGCAGGGCGAGCTCGCGAAGCACCTCGTCCGTGTCGTCGGTGCAATGATCGAGCGAAATCAGGATCTCGTGCGCAATGTCGGCACCCCGCAGCACGCCTTCGATGGCGCGCACGGTCGGGATGATCGACGCGCCCTCGTTGTGCGCGGGGATCAGCACCGTGAGCATCGTCGGGCGGCGCGGCGCGGCAGCGGCTGTCATGCGCGGAACACCGGAGCGAGCGTCGCGGCATTCGACGTCATCCAGGCGTGGAGGTCCTCGAGCACCTGCCGCGGCGCGCGCAAGGGCCGCCACGACAGCGCATGCATCAGCGCGCGCTGGTCGGAGAGGTAGACGCGCACGTCGCTCGGGTGCGTGGCGAGATCCGACGACATCTCAACGTGCGTACCGGAGATCTCCTCGCACAGCGCGGTCGTCTCGGCAAGCGACAGGCTGTTGGCGAGCCCACCGCCGGCGTTCCACGTGCGCCCGTTCACGGACGACCACGCGCCCAACTGCGCCAGCAGCAGATCACAGGCATCTGCAATGTGCACGACATCGCGCACTTGCTTGCCGGCGCCGCCCCACCCCTGATACCGCAGCGCGCCGCCGAACACATGGCGCGCCATCCACAGCGAGAACACGCCCTGATCCACTTTCCCCATCTGTCCCGGTCCGGCAATCACGCCAAACCGGGTGATCACGTACTCGACGCCAAGCGCCGCGTACTCGGCGAGCAGCAACTCACCGGCCAGTTTGGTGCTGCCGTAGAGCGTGCGCACGCCGCCGAGTGGAAAATCCTCGGCGATGCCCTCGGCCGACGCTCCGGGCACCCCGGGTTGGTCGGTCAGCGCATAGCGCGTTGTGGTCTCGCGGACGGCGAGCGCATTCACCCGCTCCACCGGATACACTCGGCTTGTCGAGAGGAACATCATGCGCGCGCCGCGTTCGCGCGCGAGTTCGAGACAGTTGACGAGCCCGCCGAGGTTCGCGTCCACGACGTAACGCGAACCGCCGCCGTAACCGGCGAGCACCGACGGTTCCGCCGCGCACTCGACAATCAGGTCGATGGGACGTCCGCCGAGCGCGAGATCATCCTGGTGCCGCACGTCGCCATGTACGAAGGCCACGCCGGCCTCGGCCAGCAGCGGCACGTTCAGTTCACTGCCGCGGCGCCGCAGGTTGTCGAATGCGACCACTCGCGCACCGACATCAGGCGCGGCGAGCCGGCGCGCGACGGCCGATCCCACGAAGCCCGCCCCCCCAGTGACCAGCACTGTGGCGCCGCGCATCGAAGCGGAAGCAGCAGCGGGGTTCGTCATCGAAGGGTGCACCGGAAGAGGGACGCGCGCGTCCGTTTCGAACGGGGCGTGCGCTCAAATCTTGCACGCCGTCGCGGGTCGCACCACTCTCTGGGCGATCGGGCGTGACTTCGGTCGGCCACCCACTCGCGACGCCGGCATCGCGCGGCCGCGCCTCGGTTGCGTTGCCGTGCTCTCGGGCTCAATCTCAGGATGATGCACGCGCCGAGTTCGTTTCTCTACACGCTGGCCGTCGTCTGCAGCGTCGCCGCCGTCACGACGGTGTTCTGCCAGCGCGTCCGCCTGCCGGTGGTCTTCGGCTATCTGCTGGCGGGGATGATCGTCGGGCCGCATGTCCCGTTGCCGCTCATCGCCGACGCCGCGACGGTGTCGTCGCTCGCCGAGGTTGGCGTCGTGCTGCTGATGTTCTCCATCGGCCTCGAGTTTTCGCTGCGTCGCATGCTGCGGATGGCGCCCGTGTCCGGTCTCGTCGCGCTGCTCGAGACCAGCGCGATGTTTCTGCTCGGCGTCGCGGCGGCGCAGCTGCTGGGCTGGACGCCGCTCGAGCGGATCTTCACCGGCGCCATCGTGGCCATCTCATCCACGACGATCATCGCGCGCGCCTTCCGCGACCGACCCGTCGAACCCGCCGTGCGCGAAACGGTCTACGGCATTCTCGTCTTTGAAGACCTGATCGCCATCCTGCTGCTCGCGTCGCTGTCCGCGGTGGGCAACGGGCACGCGCTGACGGCGCGCGTGATCGGCGGCACGGTGTTGCAGCTCGCGGCCTTTCTCGCGGCCTTGATCGGCACCGGCCTGCTCGTCGTTCCGCGCCTGATGCGTTCCGTCGTGCGCCTGCGGCGCGACGAGACGACGCTTGTCACCACCGTCGGGCTTGCCTTTGCCGCTGCGCTGCTCGCGGTGGCGTTCGGCTACTCCGTGGCGCTCGGCGCGTTCTTGATGGGCGCCATCGTCGCCGAGTCCGGGACGCATCACGCGGTCGGGGCGCTGATCGCGCCGCTGCGTGATCTCTTCGCGGCGATCTTTTTTGTCGCGGTGGGCATGTCGATCGAACCGGCGCTGGTGGTGCGACACGGCGGCGCCGTGCTCGTCATCGTCGCCCTCGTGATGACGGGGAAGATCGTCACCGTGACGGTCGCCGTCTTTCTGTCGGGGCGCGGCGTGCGCACGAGCGTGAGCAGCGCGATGAGCCTGGCGCAGATCGGCGAGTTCTCGTTCATCATCGCGGGCGTGGGCGCGGCGTCGGGGGCGATTGGCGATCACGTGCTGCCAGTGGCCGTCGCGGCGTCGGCGCTGACGACGCTGGCCACATCGCCGATGATTGCCGTCTCTGCCGCGACAGCAGCCCGCCTCGACCGCGCGCTCCCAGCGCCACTGCAGACGTTTGTCGCGCTCTATGGCTCGTGGTACGAGGCGATGCGCCGCAGCAGCGCCCCGCAGCAACAGTCGCGAGCCCGGCGTCTGACCGGCTTCATCGGCGTGGACGTCGCCGTCCTGCTCGCCATCGTCATCGCGGCCGCCGTCGAACTTCCCCGCGGCACGGCGCTGCTGCAACGCTGGGTCGGTGCCACTCCGGCGGTCGCCCAGCTGCTCGTGCTCGCGCTGGCCGCCCTCGCTGCCGCGCCGCTCGCACTGGGGCTCTTTCGCTCTGCGGGATGGCTTGGCGCGCTGCTCGCCGAGCGTGCGGTGCCGCTCCCGGCGCGCGGCGCGGATTTTGGTTATGCCCCGCGGCGCGCACTCACCGTGTCATTGCAAGGCGCCATCCTCCTGCTCGCGGGTGTGCCGGTGGCAGCCGTCGCACAGCCGTTCTTGCCGCCGCTGCGCGGTGCGGCGGCCCTGCTGCTGCTGGTGCTGATCATTGGCTCACTGCTCTGGCGCAGCGCCGCCAACCTGCAGGGCCACGCCGAGGCGGGGGCGCAGCTGCTCGTGTCGGCGCTGCGCCATCAAATGAGCGAAGCGCCGTTGCACGCCGACGCCCAGCCCATTCCGCACGCCGAGGAACTGCTCCCCGGCATGGGCGCTCCCGTGGGTGTGGCGATCACCGCCGACCATGTTGCCGCGGGACGCACGCTGCGCGCGCTGAACCTTAGGGCCCGTACCGGTGCCGGAGTGCTCGCGATCACCCGCGGCGAGGAGCGGCTTCTGATTCCGCGCGGCGGCGATGAGATTCGCGCCGGTGACGTGCTCGCGCTGGCCGGCACGCACGACGCGGTGACCGCGGCCGTGCAATTGCTGACCGAGCGGCGCGTGAACGCGTAGCGCATCGCGGGCGAGGCGCACAACTCGGCGTCGGCGGGCTCGCCGCGCGGTTGGTGGCCGGCGCCATGGGGCGGTCCCATGGGGCGGTCCCATGGGGCGGTCCCATGGGGCGGCGCCAGTCGCGTCCGTTCGCTACCTTAAGTGCGACCCGCCAGAGGCGGGGTATCACCCTCAGCGCCAGCGTGGAATGCCGATCCGACTGAACCCCGACGTACAGCGCGCCGCCGCGCTCGTGGCACTCATTGCGATCGCCGCCGCACCGCTGCAGGCGCAGGGTGCCCGCGGAGAAGGAGTGGGCGCCGGCGGCACGTTTCCGTTTACCTCGATCTTCCTCTCCACCGGCGGCAGCACGTCGAGCACGGGCGACCTCAACACGCGCCTCGACACGGCCAAGTATTTCGCCGTGTCGAACGATGCCATTTCCTATGGCGGTGGCGGTCGCGTGAAGTGGGGCCGCATGATTCTGGGCGGTGAAGTCGCGATGACCGATTTTGGCGAAGAAGGAGACCCTGCCTCGGGCAAGACATCAGCGCTGCGCAGCCGCTTTTACCTCGGGCAGGTCGGGTACACCTGGTGGGCCGGCCGGCACCTCAACGTCTATCCCATGCTCGGCGTCGGCGCGGGGACGATGGTCGTGACGCTTTCTGACCGATTGGGCGGCGGCAAACCGGCAGCCGGCGGCGATCCAACTTTCACCGACGTCATTCTGCACCCGAACTTCTCCTCGAAGCTCGACGCCACGTACCTGCTGTTCGAGCCGGCTATCGGCGCCGACTGGCTGGTACTGCGCTCGGTCGCCGATCGCATGGGACTCACGATTGGTGCACGGCTTGGCAAGAAGTACTCGCCGAATCGCGCGGCCTGGAAGCTCGACGGCAGCAAGGTGGTCGGCGGCCCGGATCTTGGCCCGGACGGAATGTGGTTCCGTCTGACCGCGGGGATCGGCTGGCGCTAGATGCCGGCCCTCGCCGCCACGTCCTGAATCGCCGCCGCGCGAGCACGACATGACAGGCGCACGGCGGTCGCCCGACATCGCGGTCTGCATTCCAACGTACAATCAGGCAGCGTTCGTCGCGCGCGCGGTCGAGAGCGCGTTGCGACAGACCGACTTCCCGCAGGTGCAGGTGTGGGTCTCCGATGACGCCAGCACCGATGACACCGCGGCCGTGATGACGGCGCTCTGCGCGCGCGATCCGCGCGTGCACTATCACCGTCACGACAAGAATCTCGGCATCGCCGAAAACGCATCGTGGGTGCTCGAGCAGCCGCTGGCGGACATCGTCGTCCGTCTCGACTCCGATGACCTGCTGCTTCCCGATTACCTGCGCGTGCTGCACGACCGTCTCATGCGGTACCCCGATGCCGGCTACGCGCATTCGGCGGTCGCCGTCATTGATCAGCACGACGTGATACAGAGCGAAAGCCACATGTTCCGGCCCCGCGAGTACGTTGACGCCGACACGGCGCTGCGCGAATCGCTGAAGGGCTACAAGACCGTCGCCAACATCCTGATGTTCCGCGCCGAAGCGCTGCGGCGCGCGAACTTCTATCACGGCCGACCGAACTTCGCGGAAGACTACGATCTGTCGGTGCGGCTGGCCGACCTCGGGTATGGCAACGTCTTCGTGAACGAGGTGCTGGCGCAGTACCGCGTCTGGGGCGACGCGCAGGGCACGCGGCATCACCGCAAAGCCGAGCATTTGCGCGGCCTCACGCAGCTTTTCCACCGGTCGTTTGTCGCCGCGTACGAACGGCGCGGATGGGACGTGGCCGAGGTGCGCCGCGCGCGCACGCGAGTGGCCGTGAACTTTGCGACGGCGATCTTCATGCCGTGGATCACGGACGAGGAGCGCACCGAGCTGGTTCCGCTGCTGCTGGGACTCGACCACGGAGCGCGCGTGCGGTGGCGCGTGTTTCTGCTGCGCCTCGGATTCGCGCCGATGTTCGCGGCGCTGGGGCGTCTTGATACGTTGGTGCGGCGCACGGTGAAGAACGCGCTTGCCGCGGTCGGCAGGTCCTAGGCGCGCCCCTCGCCGCGCGCCTGGCGGCGCCCTTCCCCGGCCGCTTCGCGCTCCACAATCTCGCGAAATCGCGACTCGAACGCTCCCACCGCATACGACTCGGCGTGCCGCCGAATGATCGATGCATCCCACGCGATCGACGCGGCGCGCTGCACGGCCTTCGCGAGTGACGCGGCCGTCGGTTCGTCGAACAGCACGCCAGTGATGCCGTCACGCACGGTCTCCGTGGCGCCACCGGCGCGCAGCGCGATGACCGGACGGCCGCTCGCGTTCGCTTCCAGCGGCGTGATGCCGAAGTCCTCTTCACCGGGGAAGATCAGCCCGCGGCACTCGCGCATCGCGCGCGCCACACCCTCGTCATCCACCCGCCCGCGGAACGTGATCGTCGGGCCAGCCAGTGCTTCGAGCGACGCACGAGCCGGCCCGTCGCCGATGATCTCCAGCGGCAGGCCAAGCTGCGTGAAGGCCGCCACGGCAAGATCGATGCGCTTGTAGTACGCGAGGCGCGCCACGACGAGATGACTCGTCCCCGCGCCGCTCCCCGCGGAGAAGCGCCCGACATCGACCGGCGGATGCAGCAGCTCGCTGTCGCGGCCCCAGCAGCGCTGCACGCGTTCCTGCACGACCCGCGAGTTCACGACGATATGCGTCGGCCGCGACGCCGTACGCACATCCCACGCGCGCAGCGCCGCGATCACCGGCGGCAGCGCCAGACGGGTGAGCGCGCCGAATCCTTCGCGCGCCACGTAACGGTCGTAGTCCCACACCCAGCGCATGGGCGTATGGCAGTAGCAGACGTGCACGGCGCCCGGCGGCGTACGCGCCGCCTTGGCCCACGCGCTGCTGCTGCTGACGATGACGTCGTAGCCGCGCAGGTCGACGCTTTCAATGGCGAATGGGTACAGCGGCAGCAGCGCGCGGAAATGGCGCCGCCACGCCGGCAGGCGCTGCATCCACGACACGCGGACGTCGGCATCGCGCAGTGAGGCCGGCATCGCGTCGCGGTCGGCGATCGTCGTGAAGATCGGCGCCTCGGGCCACAGCCGGTGGAAGCTCTCCACGACGCGCTCCGCGCCGCCCATCTGGTTCAGATAATCGTGCACGATGGCGACGCGCATCAGCCGGCCACCTCGTCGAGCACCGCGCGCACACCGCGCACCATGGCCTCCAGGCTGAAGGCCGCGCGCGCGTGGACCGCGCCCGCCGATGCGAGCGCTGCGGCGCGGACCGGCTCCGCACGCAGACGGGCCACCGCGCGCGCCAGCGCGGCTGCGTCGCCCGGCGGTACGAGCACGCCGGTGGTTCCATTGGTGATGATCTCGCCGACACCGCCCGCCGCCGCCGCAATCACCGGTCGCCCGGCCAGCATGCCCTCCACCAGCACACGGCCAAACGGCTCCGGGAGCGTCGAGGCGTGCACCACCACGTCGCACGCGTGCATCAGCGGCGCGATGTCATGACGGAATCCAAGGAACTTCACCCGGTCCGACACGCCTCGCCGCATGGCCTGCGACTGCAGCCCAGCCGCGAACTCGTCTTCGCCGAACAGCGGCGCGCCGACCACCCACAGGTGGCAGTCCGCGGGTAGCTGCGCGAGCGCGTCGATGGCAATCTGCTGGCCCTTCCACGCATGCAGCCGGCCAAATATCGCCATCACGTACGCAGCGTTCGGCGACAGTTCGGCGCGCAGCGCGCGTGCGGCACCGGCGGGCACGTCATCGAACGACGCCGCCGCAATTCCATTGTGCACCACCCGCACCCTGCCGCCATCGCCTCCGGCCGCCACGAACGCGTCGGCCGTGGCGCGCGAGTTCGCGATGACGCGCGATGCGCGCCAGTTGGCGAGCATGACCGCGCCGCGCGTGTTCAGCGCGCTGAAGTGCGGCGGCCCGAGCAGGTCGCGCAGATGCCAGACCACGGGGAGGTGACATCGCCCGGCGGCGAGCGCCGCGACAATGAACGCCTTCTCGGAGTTGGCATAGAGCACCCGGGCCGAGTGCGCCTCACGCGCCACCTCGCCGGCCAGCCGCCACGCGGCCGCCAGCGCGCGCGGCGACGGCACGCGGCTCCCCTTCTTCACGTTTGCGAGCGCGCCCATCGGCAGCACGCGCACGTCGGCGCCACGCGCGCTGAGCGCTTCGCGAAATGGACCGTCGGCAAACAGGCGCACCCGCACGTCCTCGCCGAGTCCGGCGACCACGTCGAGCATCGACAGCTCGGCGCCGCCCAACACCCCCGTGTGATCGAGCGCGAGGATGCGCGCCGTCACGGGCGCCGCACTCCATCGTACACGCGGCGCACCTGCTCAACGACGACCGGCCAGTCGTTGCGACTGCGGGCGAAGGCGCGGCATTCATCGGCCGTTGGCAGAGGAATGGCCCCGCTGAGCGCATCGGCGAGCCCCTGTGCAATCGCGGCCGACGACGTGTCGGCGAGCACGAGTTCCGAACTCAATCCCTCGATGGTTTCCGGAAGCCCGCCAACGGGAGTGACCAGCACCGGCGTCCCCGCGGCGAGCGATTCGGGAACGATGAGCCCGTAGCCCTCCAGCGCCACCGAGGGCACGACCGTGACATCAGCCGCGCGGTACGCCGCCGGCAGGTCGTCTTCGGAGACGAAGCCGACCAGCCGGCAGTGCTCCTCGAGCCCCGCGCGCTGGATCTGCGTGCGCAGTTCGTCCTCGATGGTCCCCGTCCCCGCGATCAGCACGAGCGCCTCCGGCACGCGCCGGCGCAGCGCGGCCACCGATGCAATCAGCTGCCCCAGTCCCATGCGGTGCGTCAGTCGCCGCACCGCGAGCACGATGCGACGGTCGGCCGGCCAGCCCAGGCGTTCGCGGCACTCTCCGCGCGTGGCTTCGATGGCGAACCGCTGGCAGTCCACGCCGCCGGGGATGACGTGAATTCGCTCCCACGGCACGCCGAACGCGTCGTGCAAAATGCGGCCAAAGGCGCTCGACAGTACAATGCACGCATCGGCGCGTTGATAGACATAGCGTTCGACGTCGGCCTTGATGCGCGTCGTGAGGCCGTGCACGTGCTCGGCCGCCGTCTCCTGCGCCCACGGCCCGTGGAAGTGAAAGACGAATCGGCGCCGGCGATCGCGCAGGATGCCAAGCAGGGCCACCGCGTACAACGCGAAGTGCGCGACGACGAGCGCGTCGGGATCGTTGGCGACGAGTGCGATGGCTTCCGCACGAAGCCGGCGAAGGCGCTGCGGCAGCGCCGCCCGGAACGGCGCAACACCGAGCACGCGCCCGCCGGATTCGGCGATCACGCGGTCAGAGCCGGCAACCAATCCGCGCACGTCGACGCCTACCGTTGGCAGGTGTCGCACGAGCTCGAAATACACCCGGTTGAGCCCGCCGGGCCGTTCGCCAAACCACTCCATGCCCACCTGGATGGTGCGAATCGGCGCGGCGAGCGCGCCTCGCGCCCCGCCGCCCTCGCGCAGCGCGTCCAGTGAGTCCTCACGCTGGAGCGTGCCGTCGAGCATGAGCCGCGACCAGATCTCGAGCACGAGCAGCGTGAAGATCTGATCGCCCCACTCGCCGGCGCCGCTCTGATGCTCGGCCAGCAGGCGCCGCGTGAACTCGGGCCGCACCCAGCCGCGGTCGTGGAACGACTCGCTGTCGAGGGCGGCGCGCACGTACGGTCCCATCGCGCCGCGCAGCCAGCGCGATGCGGGCATCACGAAGCCGCGCTTGCGGCGGTAGAGCACGTCGCGCGGCACAAAGCGCGACGCCAGGCGCTTGAGCAGGTGCTTGGTCTCCCATCCGCGAAGACGAAGCGCGGTGGGAATGGTCGCCGCAAACTCGATCATCTCCGTGTCGAGCAGCGGCGACCGCGCCTCGAGTGAGTGCGCCATCGACGCCACATCGGCCTTGGCGAGCAGCTGGTCGGGAAAATACGTGCTGAAGTCGCCGAAGAGTGCGCGGTCCGCATCATCGGTGCCGTCGGCACGCTCCCACACCGCGCGGTACATCGCGTCAGGGTCAAATTCGCCGAGCGTCGAGACAAAACCGGATGCGTAGGCGGCGGCGCGCAGGTCGCGGAAGCCGCGGTCGTACGTGAAGCTGTCGATCGCCGAACCGCGGCCGGCGCGTGCAAGCAGCATGGCGCGTTTCAGCGGTCCGGTGGTTCGCGACCGCAGCGCGTCGTCCGCCAGCTGCCGCAGCGCCGCCGGCAGCAGCCGGCGGTACGTCGACGCGGCACGCGCAACCATTGGGCGTGTGTACCCGCCAAACAGCTCGTCGCCGCCGTCGCCATTGAGTGCCACCACCATGATGTCGCGCGAAACCCGAGACAGGTCGTGACTCGGCACAATGGAGACGTCAGCCAACGGCTGCCCGTAATGCCAGACGATGCCGGGAAGTTCGTTCACCGCATCGGGGCGCAGCAGGCGTTCGTGAAGCTTCACCCCCAGATGCGTCGCCACGCGGCGCGCAAACGGACGCTCGTCAAACTCGGGGTCATCGAAGCCAACGGCCACGGCCTCCACCGGCGTGGAGGTCTCCTGCGCCGCGAGCGCCGTGAGCAGCGACGAATCGACGCCACCGGAAAGGAAAATTCCGACTGTGCGGTCGGCGACCAGGCGGTCGCGCACCGCCCGCCGCGCGATACGCTCCACCTCGTCGAGGACGTCAGTCTCGTTCATCGCGGTCTTTTGCGCGTACGAGACGTCCCAGTAGCGCTCCACGCGGCACACACCGGTGTTTGCGTCAAACGACAGCGCGTGTGCCGGCGGCAGCGCCTGCACACCCTGCCACACCGACATCGGCGCCGGCACCGCCTGATACGTGAGGAACGCGTCGATGGCGCGCGGGTCTACACTCGGGCGGTGCGGCAGCAGTTCGAGCAGCGCGTTCAACGTGGAGGCGAAGGCCAGCGTCCCGCCCTGATGCGAGTAGAAGAACGGCTTCTTCCCCGCGCGATCGCGCGCCGCGCGCAGCACGCGCCGTTCGGCGTCCCAGACGGCGAAGGCAAACTGTCCGTGCGCGCGGCGCACGGTCTCGTCAAATCCCCACGCGCGCACGCCCTGCAGCAGCACCTCGGTGTCGGAGCGCCCCCGAAAATGCGTCCCCGCACCAAGCGCCGCGCGCAGCCGTTCGAAGTTGTAGATCTCGCCGTTGAAGACAATGACGAATCGGGCGTCCTCGCTCACCATCGGCTGGTGACCGGCCGACGACAGGTCGATGATCGCGAGACGGCGCGCGCCGAGGCAGACGCCGTCGCCCTGCCACGTGCCGCCGTCGTCGGGACCGCGGTGCACCATGCGCGCGTTGGCGCGTTCGATGCGCTCGCGTTCGCCGCCGGCGCCCGCACGAATCAGCCCGCAAATCGCGCACATCGGCTAGGCCCGCCGCGTTGTCACGACGCCGCCTCGGCGAGCACGTCGAAGTACTCCGACGCCACGCGGTCCCACGCATAGCGCCGCGAGCGTTCGAGCGCCGCCGCCGACATCGCGGCGCGGCCTGCGCCGTCGTCGCGCAGCGTCACCAGCGCCGCGCGCAGCGGTTCGCCGCCAAACGCCGTGAGAAATCCGTTCACGCCCGATGTCACCAGCTCTTCGGTGCCGTTGATGGCGTGCGCCACAATGGGCAGTCCCGAGGCCGCCGCCTCGAGCGTCACCAGCGAGAATGCCTCATACCGCGACGGATGCATCAGCACATCGGCGAGGGCGTACCAGCGTTCCGGCGTGGTGGTCTTCCCCACAAAGCGCACCTGCGCCGCGGCGCCGCGCCGTGCGGCATGCGTGCGCATCGCCGCCTCGTCACCACGTCCCACGATGCACAGCAGCGTGTCGGGCAGTCCCGCCACCGCGTCAATGGCGTCGCGCAGTCCCTTGCGCTCCCAGTCGCCGCCGCAGAACAGCACCACGAACGCGCTCGCCGGAACGTCCAACGACGCACGCAGCTGTCCCTTCACCGCCGCACTCGGCGCGGGACGGAAGACCGCGTGATCAACCCCGTTCGGCACGACGGTGATCTGCCGTTCAGGCACGCCGTAGAACTCGTGCAACTCGCGCGCCGTGCCGTGCGACACGGCGATGACGCGCCGCAGCCGCCGCGAACCGTATGCGGCCTGCTCCTGCCGCACAAAGACCCGCTGTGCGGTGCGCTGCCAGGCGCGTCCGATCGCGCTGCCGCCGCGGAGCCCGCCAAATCGCGCGGTGAACGCGGCATGGCAGTACTGCGCCGTAATCACGTCGGCGTCGAATGCGGAGGCGCCAATGCAGTTGCTCAGCGTGCATCCGGCGCGGCGCTCAGCAGCTCTCGCGGCACGCGCAAAGAGATAGGACCCGACGACGAGCGGCCGCGGCGCCGGCGGCACCGGCACCCATTGCACCGGGGCATCGGAGAGTTCGCAGCGCGACGCGATGACCGTCACCGGCACCCGGCGCGACACGCGGGCGAGAATTTCGGCAGCGGCGCGCTCCTGGCCGCCATGCCGGTGCACTTGATGCGCGATGAACGCGAGGGAGAACGTCATGGTCCTCCGGAACTTGCGCCGGAGTGACGCCGGACGGAATGACCGCGCATCATCGGCCGATGGGCGGCGGCACCGACAGATGCCGCGGCGAACGCCGCGCGGTGGCCGCGCCCGACCAGCGCCCCGCGCGCGATGCCCGCCAGCGCCCCACGGCCGTCGCATCGCCATGGATCACGCGCCGCAGGTGCTGCGCCAAGCCCGGCCCTTCTTTGGTGCCGACCAGCATCGCCCACGTCAGATACAGGGCGCGCGATATCGGGCCGCGTCCCTCGAGCAGTTCCACCGTTTCGTTGTGCACCGCGTTGGTCAGCGGAGGTTCCGAAAAGACGCCGCGATGCAGGTTGTCATCGTTGTGGCGCGGCGCCACGTCGTGGTGCACCGCCACGGCCGGATCGTAGATGAGCCGCCAACCGGCGCGCCGCAGCGGAAGACAGACGCCGAGTTCCCAGTACATCTGCGCGCCCTCGCCCAGCAGCCGGCCATCAAAACCCACGGCGTGCAGCAGTGGCGCGCGGAACGAACAGTTGGCCCCCTTCAGCACGTCCACATCGCGCGCCGGCCCGGCGCCGAGGTGGTGATTGCCAATCACGCGCCCAAACCACTGGACGATGCCGACGCGAGTCACGTTGCCGCGTTCGTACGGCTGCCAATCCCGCCCGCCCACGCCGCCGATGTCGGGCGACGCGTCAAAGTGCGCGAGCAGTCCGGCAATCCAGTGCTCGAACGGACGCGCGTCGTCGTCGGTCAGCGCAATGATATCGCCGCTCGCCGCGTCAAGCGCCGCCTGCATCGAAGCCACGACACCGTTGGCCGACGTGGCGGCAATGCGCACCGGCAGCCCCGCTAAGCGTGACGCCTCAGCCGCGGCGATCGTAGCCGCGTCGCCCTCGCGCACGCCAACGATCACCTCGTCAGGCGCTCGGGTCTGCGCGTGCAACGCCGCGAGGCAGCGCGTCAGCGATTCCGGGCGGCGGTAGCTCGGAACCAGCACGCTCACGCGAAAGGTCATGGGCCGCGCTCCAGCGGAAACTCGGCCGCGCTCGTGCGCTCCCACGCAGCGCCCCGCCGGATCACCGTCCACACCTCGGCGCTGAGTGCCCAGAGGGCACGCAGCGTGTCCGGTCCCTTCGGCCGCACGCGGATATTCACCAACCGGCTCAGCACCAGCTCGCGCAGCAGCCGCCAGCGCACTGGACGCGGCGCACCGTGCTTGTAGAGATAGCGCACCTCGGCGGCGCGATAGCGGCCAAGCTGCGTGCCCGGCGGCTGGCGGCGCGGTGGATGATCAACACTCGCGTCCGGCACCCACGTTGGCGCGTGACCCGCCGCACGCAGCCGTTCGCGAAGGTCTGCATCTTCCATGTGCGGAAACGGAAAGCCCTCATCGAAACCGCCGATGGCCTCGAACGTCGCGCGGCGAACCGCAAAGTTGCACGACCAGAGCACGCCGCCAGTGAGATTCTCCGGCGCATGCTCGCGCGGCGACTTCATTCCGGCGGCACAGGTGGTCATTCCCTCCAGGACGTCGCCGCGGGATGCCGCCGCGGCGTAGGCGCGCAGCCATTCCCTCGACGGCACCACGTCATCATCGGCAAAGGCGAGCCACGCGCCTCGTGCCGCGCGCGCCCCGGCATTGCGATTGGCGGCCGGGCCGCGGCGCGGGCCGCGCACGTGGCGCACCCACGGCGCCTTGGCGCGAAGCCACGCGTCGGTCGCATCAAAGTCGCCGTCGTCGGCAACGATGACCTCGTAACGCGCCGCCTCCACGGACTGCGCCCCGGCCGCAAGCGACGCGAGACACAGCGTCAGCGAGTCGCGGCGATCGCGCGTGGGAATGACCACCGACCAGTCGGGGGCACCGTTCATGCGTCGCTCCACTCGGGCCGGCGCCCCGCGGCACACGCGCGGAACATCTCGGCGTATCGCGGCGCCAACATGTCCCAGCCAAATCGAGCGCGCACCCACGCCAGACGCGCACGCCGCTCGTTCTCGCTTGCGGACGCGGTCAGCGCGCGACGCACGAGCGCCACGGTCGACGTTGGGTCCGTCGTGTTGCCCAGCATGGCCTGCGGCCCGAGGATGTACCGGGTGTTCGGGTTGTCGTGCGCAACGCTCGGCAGTCCGGCCGCCATTGCTTCCACGTAGACCAGCCCGAACCCTTCGTCGAGTGACAGCAGGGCGAAGGCGTCGGCCGCGTCATACGCATCGGCCATGCGCTCGCGGGGCCACGTCCCCAGGAACGCGCCGTCGCCCAGCCGCTCGCGCACGCGCGCCCGCAGTGCCGGCGTCTCCGCCGTCTCCTGGCCCAGCATCACGAGGAATGGGCGGTCGTCGCCCATCGACGCCACGGCGTCCACGAGCACATCCATGCGCTTGAGCGTCGAGCCCAGCATCCCCACCGAGAGCAGCAGCCGCTTGCCGTCGGGCACGCCGAAAACGCGTCGAGTGGCTTCGTCGCGTGACACGTTCCGCTCACGAGGAAGTGCGGGTAGTTCGAATCCGTGAGGCAGCACGAACATCCGATCCCGCGCTTCACCGCGCGCGATCGCCGCGTCAAAGTGTGCCGGCGTCATCTGCTGCACAAAGTCGCAGCGCGTAAACGGCCGCGTGGTCGGGCCGCCATTGTAGTAGACCAGGCGAAACCGCTGGCCACTCACGCGACGCCAATGCCAGCACGCGTTGCCGAAGTTCAGGTCGGCGAAGTAGACCACGTCCGGCCGCCACGACAACAGGTGCGGCAGGTACCCGGCGAAGAACGACACCTGTTCAATGAAGTACGATCCCCGCCCCGCCATGCGCGCCGCGGCGCGTGCACCTGTAGAATCGCGCGGCAGGTTCCACACCGAACGCTCGCCATGCTTCAAGTCGCCGCCGCCCCCGTAAACGGTGAGCGCAAGCCCGGGCGTTCCGCGCAGGGCCGCGTGCAGTTCGCGCGTGACCGCTTCGAACCCGCGGAACTGCCGTCCGAGTCCCGTGCACGGCAGCGCGACACGCACTACGCCAGGCGCGCGGCTCATGCGCGCCGCCCCACCCACATGCGGTAGTCGGTCACGCGCTCCTTCCAGCGCTCCCACGCCGCACGGTCGTAGTTGGCGTCATAGAGCAGATAGTCATGCACAATTTCGCGTGTCACCCCGCGCAGCGCGAGCGTGGCCTCCACCTGGCCCCACTCGATGTGATCATCCGGCCAGATGTGCAAATCGCCCTCTGGCATCCAACGCGGGTTGAACCAGCGCTGCCAGACGAACAGTGGGCGAATGCGATTCCAGTAGTTGCGTGGCGTGATAAACCGCGTCCAGCGCTTGGGTGGAAAGACCCAGGCCTCGAGCGCAAACTGCGCGTGCAGTGGATTACCCCACGACGCATCGTGGCGCTCGTGATCCAGATAGACGAGCCCGCGCCCGCGCACCACGCGGGCCATCTCCGCAACCAGCGCCAGATAGTCGGGCACGTGGTGCAGCACCGAGTAGCACGCCACCACGTCGAACGACGCGTCGGCAAACACCTGCAGCGATCGTCCGTCGATGCGCTGCGTACCGTGCCGGCCCGTCGAGCCAAATCGGTCGGCGACTTCTCTCAGGCATCCCGCGGACACGTCGGCGGACACCACCTGTGCGCCGGCCTCCAGAAAGCGGGCCGTCAGGTTGCCGGTCCCCGCACCGATGTCGAGCACACGCGCTGGATGCGCTTTGGTATGACCGGCCGCCGTGAGCACTTCGCGCACCGCGTCGGCAAGACGCTGCTGCTCGACGGCGTTGAAGATCTCGGGATGCCTGCCATCGTACGACGACGCGACGCGGTCGTACGCCGCCGCGTTGCGCGCGATGTCGCGGTCCGCCGAACGCTCGTCGATGGCCATCGTCTACGCCTCGAACCATGCATCGAGTCGCCGCGCGAACTCCGCACCGTCCCACGCCTGCGCTTCAACGCGTGGCACCGCCGTACGGCGATTCCACCGCCATGCCGCCCGCGCATCCGTCGTAAACGCAGCCTCGTAACCCGCTGCCCGCACCGCCGACTCGGCGCGGCGTCCCACCGCCGCCCCCTCGCCAAACGGATACGCAAAGAACCGGGGCGCTGCGCCCAGCCACTGCGAGAGCGCCGCGCGACTGTCCGCGCATTCAGTCTGCTGCTCCGCCGCCGAACGCTGGCCAAGCACCGGATGCGTCACCGAGTGGCTGCCGATCTCAATGAGCGACGAGCGAGCCAGCGTCTGCAGTTCGTGTACGCCTAACCGACGGTGCGCATCGGCGGCGCAATCGTCCGTGCCGCTCCAGGCCTTGAGCTGCGCCGCAGCCTCGCGCTGCGCCGCCGCGCTCAACGGTCGGAGCCACGCCGAGAGCGCCGCGTAGAGTGGCCGCCGCGTGTCCTCGGCGCGGGCGCCAGGCAGTGGAGCACCCGCCGGTTCATCGAGCCGCCACGTGAATCGATTGCCCTCGGCGTTCAGCTCAAGCGACTCCGGCAGCGCGTGTGCGGCATAGACGGCGCGCGCCAACACGTCCCACCAGAACTCGCCCGGCGCGTCCACGCCGCATGTGGTCACGAAGACCGTGGCCGGAACGTGATTCACCTCGAGCAGCGGCAGCGCCGCATAGAGGTTGTCCGCGTAGCCGTCATCGAACGTCACGGCGACGGCGCGTGCGGGCAGCCGCCCGGCGCGTCGAGCCGCTTCAAACTCAGCCAGCGGCATGGGCTGCGCCTGGGCGCGCAGCACCGCGAGATGCGCCGCGAACAGTGCCGGAGGCACATCGAGCCGCGCCGGGTCGAGGCGCGGCCCCGACACCCGGTGATAGCACAGCACGACACCGCGGGACGACCGGCGCCGCACCTTGCGGGCAACGCGTGCACCCCAGGAACGCATGCGCTAGCTCGGTCTGGTCGCCGGCGGCGCTGCGTGGAACTCGCGCACGAGACGGCGCGACCGCAGCCCCTTGCCCGTCGCGAAGTTGTACGCGTGCGCGCTGCACGCAAATCCGTACGCACCCCAGAACATCGCGCCAATCGCGCCGCTGAAGATGTCGCCAATGAACAGCACGCTTAACAGCGCCCACATGGCCGCGCGCGATGCATTCGCAAACGAATCCTCGCGCGAGTCCCTGAACCGCGACAGCGTGAGCAGCTGCCCGAGCAACCCCAGCATCACCAGCGACCCGCCCGGCCACCCCAAAACGTAGAAGACTTCAAGAAATCCATTGTCGATCGATGCCTGACGTCCGGTCGCCGTGCCGAGCTTCGTGCCGCCGCCCGTCGCACCGAGCCCCTCACCCTCCGCGCGCGCGCCGAGTGCCTGCGTCGCCAGGTTCGAGAGGACGAGCCGCTGACGCACCGAGCTGTCTTCATTGAGCGAGGCAAACGACGCGATGCGCGAAAAAATCGTGTCGCGGAACACGTCCAGCGACAGCACGGGAACCGCCACCGCCACCATGAACAGCAGGAAGATCCAATTGCGTCCCATCCGGCGCACGGGACCCATCAACTGCACGATCAGCAGTCCCACGATCAGCGCCACCCAGCTCGAGCGGGCGCGCGTCAACAGCAGCGCCAGCAGTCCCAGCGTCAGCGAAATGACCATCCCGCGGCGCGCCGTACCCAGCATGAAGATCATCCCGACGAGCAGCGCCACGGCATACGGGCCCGGCGAGTTCATCGTCCCGAACGCGCGAAAGCCAAATCGCACCGGCACGCCAATGGAAAACACTTCCGCCATCTCCATCCAGTAGCGGTCCCAGGCCGGCATCGTGGCAACCTGGTAGAGGCCGTACGCGGCGATCAGCGGCAGCGCCCATTGCAGGAAATCGAGAAACGACTCGCGCAACGCCGGCAGGATGCGCCAGTTGAGGATCAGGTGCATCGAAAAGCTGATCGGCCCGATCCACGTGATCAGTGCATACGTGGCGGGAAACATCCCGACCTTCAGCACGCCGATGAAGAAGCCATACGCCACGCCCGCCAGCGTCAGCGTGAACGGGTACAGCAGCGCCCCGCGCAGCTCGCGCGCGCGATAGAGGAGCGTCAGCATCGCCACCATCGTCGCCAGTGTCGGTGCCACCAGCACGATGTTGGCTGGCTTGAACCCGTGTTGGTAGTCGATGACGCGCCGGACGAACGGCGTGAAGAACCAGAGGAAGAACACGAACGCCACGTAGCGGCTCGGCGCGCGGTAGTATGACACGAGCGCCGCCGTCACCGCGGCCGCCACGAACAGAATCGGATAGAGTCCGCCGCCCGCCCCAAGGAGGCCGGCGAGCGTCACTATGCCGAAGAGGATGAAGGCGACGGTTGACGCCGACGCGGTCGAGCGTCCGCTGCGCTGCGCGGCCGGCGCCAACGGCCTGGCCGTCACCGCTTCCATCAGTCCCCCGGGCCGCTAACGCGGCACACCGGAATGTCGGGTGCGCTGCTCGTCGCCGTCACGGCTCCGTCGCGCCCGCCGGATGCGGCGCCGTACCGTCTGGAACGCGTACGCCAGCAGGGCCACCGCAATGGTCGATGCGGTGCCGTGCGCAAACAGCGAGAACGGCGCCACGCCGGCGTCCACCAGCTTGGAAGCATCCGGCGCGCCGGTGTCCACCGGTCCCTGCATGCCGTTCATCTTCGCCAGCAGCGAGACGTCGATGCCAAGCATCATGTTCGGCAGGGTCGAACTGAAGCCCGGGCTCAGGCGCGGGTCGCTGGCGCGGAAGACGAACATCGTCGTCAGCCACAGTCCCATGAGCATCAGCGTGCTCAGGTACACCACGCGCGGCGGCGGCAGGTACCATTTGCGCGGCGTGCGCGACGAGTGCCGCCGTCGGCGTCCGGCCCACGGAGCGTCGAGAATCCACCACGTCAGCACCGAGACGAGCATGGTGCAGCCGAGGATCAGCGGCGCGACGAGCATCTCGGTGCCCGCCAGCAGGATGCCCGAGATCATGGCCGCGCTGAACTGCCCCGACGACGGCACGCGGTCGGTCCCGGTATCGAAGATGTCGGGAACGAGCTCGGACTGCTTGCGGTCGGTTTCTGAATGTATGGCCATGGGCGCGTTCAGTCGGGGTTCCTACCTGCCGTACTCGTAATAGTAGCCGTAGCCCTGACGATAGCGCGACCCGCGGCGCAGTTCGACGTCGTTGAGCACGGCGCCCGCCAGGACGACCTGCACATTCTTCAGCTGCGCCACCGCGAACTTGAGCTCATCTCGGTCCGTCTTGTCCGAGCGCGCCACAAGCAGCAGCGCATCGGCATTCGCCGCAATCAGCGCCGCATCGGTGAACAGGTTGAGCGGCGGCGTGTCGAGAAGCACGTAATCGTACTGCTGGCGCAGGCGGTCGAACAGCGGCTGCAGCCGCGTGGCCACCAGCAGGTCGGCGGGATTCACGCTGGGCGGGCTGCCCAGCGGCAGCACGTCCACCGATCCGCCCGTCTCCATCGAGACGCGCCGAATGCACTCGCCGGGCGATGCCTGGCCGTACATCAGGTCAAAGAAACCGGGGGCCGGCGGGATGCCAAACGCCTCGTGCACCGTGCCGCGGCGTGTTTCGGCGTCAATCAGGATCACCCGCTGCCCTTGCTGCGCCAGCGTGATCGCCAGATTCACCACCGTCGTCGTCTTGCCGTCACCCGGCAAGGCGCTCGTCACGACAATCACTCGCGGCGCGCGCGGCGGCGTCAGGTAATTGAGGTTGGTGCGTAGCGCACGATACGCCTCGGCGGCTGGCGTGTGATACTCGCGCGCCGATCCCGGGGCCGATCCCCCCGAAGCCGCGCGATCGCGCGGCGCATCCGGACGCGCCTCCGCCTCGGTCGGCGGCAATCGGTACGCCCCCGACCGCGTCTGTTGCTGGAGATTCGGAATGATGCCGACCACGGGCACGCCCACGATGTTGCGCAGGTCGCCCTCATCGTGAATCGTCGTGTCGAGCCAGTCGCGCAGGAAGGCCACGCCCACGCCGACGAGCAGGCCGGAGAAGATGGCGACGGCAAAGATCAGCGTCTGCGAGGAGTTCGCCTGCTGGTCCGCGCCCACCGCGTCGTCGAGCATCGACGCCGAGGAGTCGGGCACCGACGCCTGAATCTCGGCTTCCTTCAGCCGGCCCTGCACCATCTTCATCGTTTCCTGCAGCACCAGGCGGTCGCGCTCAAGGCGCTGAAAGCCCATCGCTTCCTCGGGCATCAGCGCCAGCTTGTGCTGCAGCGAATCCACGCGGTGCTGGCGGTCCTCCACCAGCGACACGCGCTGGCTCAGGAAGGCGGCGGCGCGATCCTGAATCCGTTCCTGCACGTCCGTCATGCGGGCGTTCAGCGCCCGGACGTCGGGGTCATCCGCGGTGCGGCGCTGCAGCAGCGCGTCGCGCTCCGTGCGCAGCTGCTGCAGCGAGCTGACTTCGCTGGTCGCAATGCCAAGGAACTCCGGCGTCGCCATCGCACGCCGCAAGAACTCGTCGGCACCGGCCGGTCCCTGCTCGCTCAGCGGGGCGATCGCGCGCGCAATCGCGTCGCGCTCCAGCGTGATGCGGGTCATGTTGTCGCGGAGCAGGTTCATCTCCGAGACGAGGTCCTGGATCTTGCCGTCGATGCTCGAGACGCCGCGTGCCAGCAGGTAGTCGCGAATCTGCTGCTCCTGATCGTTCAGCTGCTCGCCGACGACCGCGACCTGCCGCTGCAGGTAGCTGACCGTTGAGCGCGCGCCGCTTGCCGCCAGATCGATGCGGCGCTTCACATAGGCACGGGACAGCACGTTGGGCACCTGCATCGCCTCCAACGGATCCTTGCCCGTGTACGAGATGCGCAGCACGTTGGCGTCGCGGCCGGCCTGCGCGACGCGCACGGCATCACGCAGCGCCGACGCCACGTCGTTGCGAGGAAAGACGGTGAACACCAGGCGATCGTAGCGCGACGCACCGCCCGCCAGCTGAATCCATCCCCCTTCAATCGGGATCGGCATCGAATCCGGAAAGCTGCCCAGCGACTTCTCGCTCGGCAGCAGGCGCACGTCGCGCATGCCGCGGCCGGTGCGGTCGAGCCGGAACGCCTGGGACGGCGCATCGGGATTGATGTGCGCGGCGCGCACCACTTCGCTCTTCAGCCGGCGCACGGGCTGGTACAGCCCAAGGCGCATGCCCAGCGAATCCACGACGTCATAGGCCAGCTGGCGGCTCGTGAGGATCTGCGTCGCGGTCGCGAGCACGTTCGTGTAATCGGAGGTGAACATGCCGAACGGGCTCGACGTGTTCTTCTCCTCGATGCGCACGGTCGCGGACGACGAAAACACCGGGTCGATGCGGCGCACGGCAAGCATCGCGGCCGCCGTGGCCAGGCCGATGCAGATGACGATGATCCATGCGCTGCGGGCCACCGTCTGCCACGCGCGCCGAAGGTCGATTTCCTGATTCGCGTCGCCCGGATCGGCGAGGATTGGCAGCTGTTCCACTGGGTTCCTACCTCTTCGACGAAATCAGAATGACCGACAGCAAGACGCTGATGGCGGCGCCGAACTGGTTGAACGTCATGATCCACGGCGCCCAGCGCTCGAGGAACGACGGATCGACCACGAGAATCGCGTCGCCTTCATCAAGCGCCACGCGGTCCAGCCGCAGATCGGCCGCCAGCGCATACCGGCTGCCATCGCGTCCCTTCTGCAGCAGGATGGTCGGCGTCTCGAGGCTCGTGCCGCGAATGCCGCCCGCCATCGCCACCGCACGGCTCACGGTCATGGTGGGCTCGATCTGCACCACGCCGGGATTTCTCACCTGGCCAAGCACGGGCAGCGACCGCACCAGCCCGACGTCCACGATGGCGTCGATGATGCGTTTCGTGTAGCCCGCCGTGATGACCGTGGAGAGAGAATCGGAGGTCAGTCCCGCTGCCAGGATGCGGCCGAGTCCGGGGACAAAGACCTCGCCCCGCCCGTTCACCACCCACTGTCCGCTGAGCTCGGGTTCGCGGTAGACGCGCACCTTGACTTCATCGCCCGGCAGCACGGTCCACGGACGATCCGGCAGGGGAGCCAGCGCCACGGGCGTGCGCGGGTTGCACGCCGCGAGCAGCAAGGCCGCGGCGGGCAGGGTGCGGCGCATGGTTCGATTCAGGAGGAGACGCACGGTCGTTGGGAGCACAGAGTGAAAGACGAGAATCCGAGACATAACGATTGGCACAAACGGACCGTCACGAGACTAGAAGGCGCCCTTCATGGAAACCACCGCAGGCACCGTGCGAATCAGGATCACCAGATCGCGCCAGAGCGTCCAGCCGCGCACATAGTCGGCCTCGAGTCGAACCACTTCCTCGAAGTCACGAATGGCATTCCGGCCGCCCACCTGCCACGGACCGGTGATCCCGGGAAGCACTTCGAACCGCACAAAATGATGCGGCTCGTACCGGAGCACTTCCGACGGCAGCGCCGGCCGCGGACCGACGAGCGACATCTCGCCGCGCAGGACATTCCAGAGCTGCGGCAGTTCGTCAAGACTCGAGCGGCGCAGGAACCGGCCGATCGCCGTGAGCCGCGGGTCATTGGGCATCTTGAAGATCCGGTGCCCGCCATCGTGAATATTGTCACGGGCCACCTCGGCCTGCCGGAACTCCGCGTCGGCCACCATCGTGCGGAACTTCAGGCAGACAAACGGGTCGCCGCCCAACCCGACACGCACTTGCCGGAAGAGCACCGGCCCGGGTGTCGTCAGCCGTACGAACAGGCTCACGATCCCGAGCACCGGCGACAGCACCAGCAGCCCAAACGCGGCACCCAGCAGATCAATCATCCGCTTGAGCACGAGCTGTGACCCGACCAGCGCCGGACGCGAGAGCAGCATCAGCGGCTCCGAGCGCCGGAGCACAAACGATGGTTCGTCAAACTTGCGGAACGCTTCGCGTCGCGTCGCGTACACGCGCGCCCCAGCGCTTGATGCCGCGATCATCACGCTCTGCAGCGCGACGTCCGACACCGCGCCGACAAGTACCAGCGCGTCGGCATTGGATTCGGCGATGCGGTCATAGAGGTGCGACATCCCCTCATTGCCCACCTCGCCCCAGTGCGGCGCGAGTTCGTAGACCGCCGGCATCACGCGGCTCACCGCGCCTTCCGAACGGTCTCGGCGCAGCCGTTCGATCTCGGCGGCCGGTCCAAGCACGAGCGTGCGCGCCGCATCGAGCCGGCGGGGATCAATGGGGCTCAGCGCGCGCGACAGGCCGCGCCGCTGCACCAGCAGCGCCAGCCACAGCGTCACGAGCACCACGCCCACGGCAATCCAGCGTGTCATCAGGCCGGGACCCCAGACTTCCGTCCAGCGCGGCAGCGCCAGACCCAGCAGCAACGCGATGAACATCCGCCACGGAATCGCCTGCCGTTCCGTGTAGCTGTAGCAGCGCGTTGCGACGAGGCAGAAGATGAGTGAGGTGAGACGGCGCGTGAGCGCCGGCGGCGCAATCGGAATAAGTCCGGTGAGAAACGCGTGGCCGTCGGTGCCAAGCAGCGGCTCCGCCCGCACGAACGGGAGCATCGCGAACGCCGTGAAGATCGCCGCCATCGTCAGCACGTCTGCCGCGACGATGATGGCGCCATAGCTCACCTCGCGCCAAAATCGCCGGCGCTGCAAATCGAGCGCGCGATGGCGCAGCTCGAGTCGCGTGAGATGGGCTTGGCTGGACATGGCGAGAGCGTCGGACCGGGAGGAGTTCAGGGACGAGCAGCGGGGTGCCCGAGACTTCGAACTGTGCGCGAATCAGCTGTTCATACGGAATTCAGGTCGATACCGAAAGCCCCCAACATCATATAGTAGGTTGTTGTCAGGAGTGCCCCTCGGTGCCGCTGTCCATCGCTTGACAGGAAGTTACGGGATTGTTTATCTTTCGTCCAGTATAAAGAAACAGTACAGTTAGGATGCCGGATTACCGCTCTGCGTGTCATTACGGACAGGACGGTCGTCTTTGATCAAACATCGCCGGACCTCGTTCAAGTCTCCCGACCGCCCGGATCATCTTTGTGACCATGTCTGCTACCGTGAAGACTGACGAGACGCCCAGCCCGGGAGATGAACGGCGCTTCCGCCCAGGCGGCAGCGCGGCGCAGATCGAACGCCTGCGGCAGTTCCTGACGGAAGCCATTCAGCGCGGCGCGAGCGACGTGCACATTCGGGCGGGCGACGTCGTCTACGCCCGCATTCACGGTCAACTGGTTCCGCTCGACACACCGGTCCTTGGCGCGCTCGACACGCGGGAACTCGCGATGCACATGCTCGCGACCGCGCCCAACGCGCCGACGCTCGACGAAGTCCACGACTACACGGGTCCGTGGAGCGCACCGGGCATCGCGCGTTTTCGCATCAGCATCCTCAAGCAGCGCTCGTCGTACATGGTGGTCATGCGCGTCATCCCCGACGTGCTCCCCACCTTCGAGTCGCTTGGCCTGCCCGCGTCGCTCGGCCGCACCGTGCTCAGTGACTTCGGCTTGGTGCTCATCAGCGGCGTCCCCGGCTCGGGCCGCACCAGCACCATGGCGGCGCTCGTCAACCATCTCAACGTGCACGCGCCGGCGCGTCGTCACGTGGTGTCAGTCGAGCCGTCGATCGAGTTTCTGCACAAGAGCCAGAAGTGCTCGGTGACGCAGCGCGAAGTCGGCATCGACACCGACTCGTACGTGGCCGGCATGCGCGCTGCGCTCGATCAGGACGCCGACGTTGTGGTGGTGGGCGAGTTGTCCGGCGCCGAGATGATCGAGATGGCCTTCCGCGCCGTCGAGCAGGGCCGCTTGGTGCTCGCCAAGACGCAGGCCGGCGACGTCACGAGCGCCATCAAGGCGCTGCTCGCCAACTTCCCGGCCGATGCACAGGACCAGGTGCGGTTGCATCTCGCCGAAACACTGCGCTGCGTCCTCGCCCAGCGGCTCCTGCCGCGTGCCGACGGCAACGGCCGCGTGCTCGCCGCCGAGTTGTTGCTGATGAATCCCGGCGTCCGCGAAGTGCTCAGCGATCCGGGCCGCCTGCACGAGCTGCGCGGCGTGCTCGCCGAGGGGCGCGCGCAATTCGGTACGCAGACGTTCGACCAGCATCTGGCGGATCTCGTGATCGCCGGCCGGGTCTCCTTCGACGTCGCGGTCATCCTCGCCACCAACTCGCTGGACTTCGAGCTGCAGCTGCGCGGTCTGCGCCGCTAAGCGCGCCCTCGCATCACCGCGAGCCGAGGAGCCGCGCCCACCACGGGCGCGGCTCTTTTGTTCGCGCTCCCGTTGGCGGAACGGGACGCGGCGACTCATCGCGCACGAGCCGCGCCGGATTTTCGCAGAACAGCAGCTCCGCAATCTCAGCCGCGCCGCTCTGTGCCAGCGCGGTTCTCGCCGCTGACACCGCCGGCGCGCCGCGGCCGTGGTAATCGGACGATCCGTATTCCACCCACCCGCGCGCGAGCAGCGCCAGCGCCCGGCGCTTGGGGCCGTCGCCGTGATTGCCGATGAGTGAACCGGCGTTCACCTGGAAGTACGCACCCGCATAGCGCAGCGCGACGAGTTGCTCAAGTGAATCATCGACGTTGCGGTAGCGCTCGGGATGTGCCAGCACCGGCTGGTATCCGTTGGCGCGCAGCGCGCGCATGGCGTAGTCGGCGTGCGACAGCGGCAGTTGCAGGCCGGGATACTCGACGAGCACGTAGCGTCCGCCGTGCAAGCGCAGCCGCTCGTCCCTGACATCGGGGTCCGGCACATCGAGCATCAGCTCAACGCCGCGCAACAGCTGCACGCCGCTTGCCGCCACCTCGGCGTCGGAGCGGAGCGCCGCATACCCGGCGTCAAGCCGCGCGAGTCGCTCCGCCGCCATGGGAGGCGCGAGCGTCAGCGATCCGTCGAAATGCGGCGTCGTGATCGCTGTCGTCACGCCGTCGCGCGCCAGCGCTGCCACGGCCGCGCGCGACTCGGCGAGGTCTTGCGCCCCGTCATCGACTCCCGGAATCAGGTGGCTGTGGAAGTCGGTGGCGGTGCGCAGCGTCATTCGTCTACCGCGGCGCGAAGCGCCGGCTCAAGGGCAGCGTGCCGGAACACATACCCGGCCGCGAGCAACCGGCGAGGCACTGCGCGCTGCGACGCCAGCAGCGTCCCGCGCGCCATCTCGCCGAACATCAAGTTGAGCGCGAACGCGGGGACGGGGAAGAGCGCGGGCCGCCGGACGACGCGGGCAAGCGCCGCCGTGAACTCCGCATTCGTCACCGGCACGGGTGCCACGGCGTTCACCGCGCCGTCGAGCACCGCGTGCTCGAGTGCGAAGCGCACGATGCCTAGCACATCCTCCATCGCGATCCAACTCATCCACTGCCGCCCGCTTCCCAGCCGTCCGCCGGCGCCGAGGCGAAAGGCCGGCATCATTTTCGCGAGCGCGCCGCCGTGCCGGTCGAGGACGACGCCAAAGCGCAAATGCACCGTGCGAATGCCCGCCGCGCGCGCGGCATCGGCGCTCGCCTCCCACGCCTTGCCCACGTCAGCGAGGAAGTCGTGTCCCGTCGCGCCCGATTCATCAAGCACGGCATCGCCGGCATCGCCGTAGATGCCAACGGCCGACGCGCACACGAGCGCCCGCGGCGGCGGCGAGAGCGACGCGGCCGTGCGGGCAATGAGCGCGGTGCCGTTCACGCGACTGTTGCGAATTTCGCGGCGATGCACCGCCGTCCATCGTTCGCCGACGTTCGCGCCCGCGAGGTGCACAAAGGCGTCGATGCCCGCGCATGCGGCGGTGTCGATCGCTCCCGCCGCCGGATCCCAGCGCACGTCGGTGTCACGCCCGCGTCCAATGCACACCACGTCGTGCCCCGCCGCGCGCAGCGCCGGCAGCAGCTGCCGCCCAATGAGACCCGTGGCCCCCGTCACGCCAATGCGCATCGCCCCTCACCGTCGCAATCGGGCCTACTCGTCCGGCAGATCCAGCAGTCTCCAGAGATACCAGCTCGCCACGGTGCGATACGGGGCCCACACGGCGCCGCGCCGCAGCACCTGCGTGGGCGTGGGCAGCCGGCGCAGTCCGTACGCGCGCTGCATGCCCTTCTGGATGCCGAGGTCCAGGTCGGGAAGCACATCGGGACGCCCGAGCCTGAACATCAGGAACATCTGCGCGGTCCAGCGCCCCACGCCCTTGATTTGCGTGAGCGTGTCGATGACGGCCGCATCATCGAGCTCGTGCAGGCGTTCCATGGGGAACCCGCGCTTGATCGCATGTGCGGAGAGATCCTTGACGTATTTCGTCTTCTGTCCGCTCAGGCCCGCCGCGCGCAGCGCCGCGTCGTCGGTTCCGAGCAGCTCACGCGGCCGCGGTTCGCGCCCGCCGAACAGCCCCAACACGCGCGCGTGAATGGTCGCCGCCGCCGAACCGCTGAGCTGCTGATAGACGATGGAGTGAAGCACCGCGCCGTAGTGCGACGCTTCGCGCGAGGTGCGCGCGCGAAACGGCCCGACGCGGTCGATGACGCCGGCGAGTACGGAATCCGTGGCGCGGAGATGCGCCAGCGCCTTCTTCACGGGAATCGGCATGGTCGGGTGAAGTTAGCGACCGCACGCCGCCGTGTGCATGGTTGCCGCGAGCGCCACGCGCCCGGGCGGCGCAAAATGCAAAGCCACCGGGTCTCCCCGGTGGCTGGCATCAGCGGACACGTTGTCGCGCTTACTCTTTGGGCGCGTCGGACTCGAAGATCTCGTCGGCCACGTGCTGCCGCACGTCGCGGTCCTTGGTGGTCGCGTTCGGATCATACGTCCCGCGGCCCGTGCCGTGCAGCGCCGCGCGCGCATCGTCGAGTCCGGTGACGTCAATCAGGTGCAGCACCGACAGCAGCTTCTCTTCCAGTTCCACCAGCACGTTGGCCGCGTAGCGGATCTGCTGGCTGGTGATGTCCTGGAACTGCAGCGCCTCCGTGATGGAGAACAGCTCGTTGCGCATCGCATCGCGCAGCTCCGCGCTCTTGCCCGTCTTTTCCGTATCGTCGGCGTCGAGCGTGTCGAGGATGCTCTGCGCCTTGTCGAGTGAGTCGAGAATGCCCGTCGCCGCCGACTCGGTCGTCGTGTTGACTTCCTCGAGCTTCGAGTGCGTGTGCTGCAGGCGCTCCACGGCCGCCGATTGCAGCTGCGTCTTGTTCTTCCGCAGGCTCTCAAGGATCTGCACGATCTCCTTGTTGGCCTGCTCGAGAATCATCGGAAGCACGCCGAGCGCGGAGCCGAGATGCTTGGCCGTGTCGACAGCCCCCAGCTCGCCGAGTTCGCTGTCGACAAGGCGAAGCGTCGCCTCGGAATCATACAGGACCTGCTGTACGCGTGTGGTCATGGTCAGCTCGCGACAGGGGTACCGACCAGCGCGTCGATCTTTTCCTTCAAGACCTGCGGCGTGAACGGCTTGACGATGTAGTTGTTGACTCCGGATTCCATGGCCGTGATGATGTCCTCGCGCACGGAGCGCGCCGTCACCATCAGGATGGGAATTGTCTTTCCGTCGTCGCGGGCACGCAGGGCGCGGGCGAGCTCGACGCCGCCCATGTTCGGCATGTTCCAGTCGGTGATGACGAATCCGATCTGGGGGCCGAACTTGGCGAGCGCGTCAGCGCCGTCGGCAGCTTCGACGATGTCGCTGATGCCGATGCGCTGCAGTGAATTGATCACGATGCGCCGCATCGTGGCCGAGTCGTCAACAACGAGGAACTTCATGGCGGTGGAGCCTCGACAGCGATGTTCGGTGCTAAATGTCGCCGCGCTGCAGAATGCGGCGCGCGACGGTGTCTACGATCTGTGTTGCGTTGTAGGCGCCGGCAAGAATCCGCCCGCGTACTTCGGTGACGCGATCGGCTGACATGGACTCGCTGCCAGACAATGCACGCCCTGCATCGGAAATTTCGACGCTGTCGCGGCGCGGCTTGGCCGACGTCGCCGGGGTCTCCGGCTTGGCCGACTTGGACGAGCTGATGGCCTCGGCTGCCCCCGCCTCACGAACCGTCGAGGACGTGGCGGCAAGGACTTCAGGCGACGGCGTTCCGTTGATCTTCATGATGTACTTCCTCCATAGGACTTCGTATCGGCCTGGCGAGCCGGAAACTTGAATTGTGCCAAGCCCTTACAACAATTCTGTCTTAGCGGATCACGTCGAGCTTGTGCGGCGCGGCGGACACGATGCCGCCGTTGGCCGCCCGCAGCGATTCACCGGCCCGCTCCCGCTGCGCCGCCCCGCGAAAATGCAGGATGCGTGCATCACCGGCGTGGCGCTCCATCCCCTGGGCCGCCTTGGCGATGAGGTCGGTCAATGGACCGCCCGCATTGGCCTCCGCGGACTCGGACGACTCGACGAGGGCGGCAACGACTGCCGCCACCCGCGTCATGCCATCGGCCGTCACGCCTCGGCGGGAGGACTGCTTCACTTCATCAACCTCAGGACCGGACGGCCCAGATACGCCTCAGCGACCGTGCCAACCTGAGCGAGGTGCACGCGTTCGGCTTCCACGCGGTCGCGGGCCAGCTGTAGCCGCTCGGCCAGTTCTTCCGCAAAGCGCGACGGCTGGCCCGTAATGGTCACGGCCGGGGCCGGCGGCTCGGCAGTTGGCGCCGGGTCGTCGGCAAGGAGCTCACCGACTCCCTGGCCCACGCGCGCATCGAGATGCGACCAGACCGGGTCGAGCTCGGCGTCGCGCCAGGCAGGCAGGCCGCCCGGCGGCGTCCGGCGGTCAAAGATGAGCTGGGCCCGCACCATCTGGCTCATCAGTGATTCGCGCGGCGAGGCCGGCGCATCGGATGCGCGGCGCCACGACGGGTGGGTGAGTTCGTGTTTGGAAACACTCATGGCTGTCCATCCTGCGAGTCGGCGGCCGCGCGTCCCTTTCCCTCGACGGAGAGCTCCACAACGTCCTGTGGCTCCGACGTGGCACTCCGCGTCCGTTCTCGGTCCCGCGACTTCTCTGTTGAGGCAGGACGCCGCGACGATCCTGTCGCCGGCCTGGCTCCGAGCAGTGCTTGAATGTTCATAGCGGCGGCACCTCCTGTGCCGACCCCCCCGTGCAATTCGGGCTGGATACACTTCGCCCCTATCGCTGTGATCGACAGTCCCCCGGGAATTCTTTAGCGTTTGCCGAAACAATTCTTCTGATTGGTGGAGATGGGCCCGGACGGACCGATACTGAGGGGGGCAACCCGGCGATCAGGAAGGCCGGTGGCACGAATTGTGCGACCCTTGTCGGCCATCACAGCGGTCACGACCGCGACTCCGGGGGGACGAAACGCCGATGCGAATCACCAACAACATGGTCACCCAGCTTGCGGTGTCTCAGTTCGACACCTCACGGCAGAAGCTCGAGGAGGCCCAGCGCAAGGTCACGACCGGCAAGTCGTTCAGCTCGGCCTCGGAAGATCCCACCGCCGCCGTTTCGGTCATGGCCAACAACGGCGCGCTGCGCGCGCTCGACCAGTACAAACGGAACATCGACTCGGCGACCTCGCGCCTCTCGTTCGAGGAAAGCGCCACCAGCCAGTTGAGCGACTTGCTGAGCCGCGCCAAGGAACTGGCCGTGGCGCAGGCCACCGACACCTCGTCGCCGGAATCGCGGCAGGCTGCCAAGGCGGAGGTCAATCAGATCCTCCAGCAGGCCGTGGTGCTTGCCAACACGCAGGACGGCACCGGATTCCTTTTCGGCGGCACCAAGAGCGACCAGCCGCCGTTTACGGTGGACACCTCGGGCTCGGTGTACACGTTCTCCGCCTCGGGCGGCGCCGGCAATCGGCAGGTGGAGATTGCCGCTGGACAGCGCGCGAACACGGCGCACGATGGAACCCAGGTCTTTGGCACCACGAGCGCCGGTGTCCTCAAGACCATCCAGGATCTCGCGACGGCACTCGACACCGGAACGGCCGCGGCAGTCACCGCGGTCATTCCCAATCTCGACTCCGCCTTTACGCACACGCAGACCGTCGTGAGCGAGGTTGGCGCGCGGCAGAACCAGATGCAGATCGCCTCGGCCAACGTCTCGGCGTTCAGCCAGAACCTCGTGGCGCTCAACTCCAGCCTGCAAGATGTCGATCTTGAAACTGCGGTCACTGAACTGGTTGGCCGGCAAACCGCCTATCAGGCCGCCATGTCGGCCACGTCGCGGGTGATGAACCTGAACTTGACGGACTACCTGCGATGACCCTTCCCTCCCCAGTCGAGCTGGCGATGCCCGCACGCCGCGTGGTGCGCTCGGAGTTGTTTGGCGCACTCGAACTTTCCGACAGCGATATCATCGAGTTCAGCGACGGTTTGCTGGGCTTCCCGGAGTGCCGTTCGTGGGCGCTCCTTCCCGGCACGAAGACGGGAACGGCCTGGCTGCAGTCAGCAGACCACGCCGCGCTGGTCTTCCTGCTCGTCGATCCTTTCATCTTCGTCGACGGCTACTCGGCCGAACTTTCCGACGGTGAGTTTCGCCGGCTTCAGGCCAAGGACGCCAGCGAGATCGCGGTCTTCTCGATCGTCACGCTGCCGCCACCCGGCCACCCGACGTGCACCGCCAATCTGCAGGGCCCCATCGTGCTGAACTTCAACGCGCGCCGCGGCCTGCAGGTAGTGTTGGGCGAAGGTCCCTTCGGTGTGCGCACGCCCATTCCCATGTCGGCGCTGCTCTAGAAAATCCGCGCGCCGCGTCCGAGCGTTCCATGCCGCTGCATCCACCGAAGATCGGCGCGGTCATCACCACGTACAATCGGCGCGACCTGCTCGGGCCGACGCTGCAGTCCGTGCTCTACCAGGACGGCGCCGATTCGTCGGTCATTGTGGTGGTCGACGATGGTTCCACCGATGGCACCGTGGAGTACCTGCTCGACGAATTCGCCGCGGACATCGCGCACGTTGACGACCGCATTGCGGAGACATCGCTCGAGGGCAGCCCGCACGGCATGGTGCGCGTCATTCGCCAACAGAACCAGCACATTGCCGTCGCGCACAACACGGGAATCCGCGAGTTGCTGCGCCTCGAGTGCCCCTATCTCACGCATCTCGACGCCGAGGACCTCGCCTTTCCGAACAAGCATTGCGTGCTGGCGGCGTACCTCGACGCGCACCCCGGTGTCGGGCTCGTGCACGCCCAGTCGCAGGACATGTCGTTCGACGGCTTCCTTTTTTCAGAAGGCAGCGGTCCGTTCGAGCAGGTCTACCGGCGCGCGCGCCCCGAGGGCGCGTTCTGGGAACGCGCGGCGCGCGGCGGGTTCCACGCGGGCGACCTGGCGCAGGGCAACTATGTGCACAATCAGACGACGATGTACACGCGCCGCGCGGTCACCGCGGCCGGCGAGGGGAACTGGTTCTCGGAGGGCATGCGCTACGGCTCCGACTGGACGTTCTATCAGCGGCTCGAGCGCGCGGGCGTGCCGTTTGGATTTGTTCCCGCGTACGTCGCGTTCACACGCGCACATACCGGCGGCATCTCCGGCACTCGCAGCAAAGGCCTGACGCTTGACCAAGCGCTGGTCCAGGCCGCGTCGAGCGAAGAACGGATGGAAAAAGCGGACGCCTATCAGTGGGCGCGCGCCAAGTGGCCGGCGGAGTTCGAGGAGGCGTTGCAGCGAACCGGGACCGATACAGACTTCGCCGCGCTGGCCGGTGCGCTGCAGGCGTCGCTCCGCCAGTTGGTTGACGCCGGCGATCTCGTCGATGCGCTCAATGTCGCGCATCGCATGCAGCGGCTGGCACCGACGCCCAGCGGGCGCAGGCTCATTCGCGATCTCGTGGATGCGATCGTCGCACAGCTCGCCCACGGCGAGCCCTCCCTGCCGCTGGCCAAGCAGCTCTTCGCCCTGCAACCCTCGCCGCGGCACGCCGCGGCGCTGGCGCGGCTGCTGGCCGACGACGCGGCCGCCGTTCGCTGACGCGTCGGCGCCCACATCTATGTAATTGGGCGCGAACGACTTGGGCGCGGGCAACGCCGGCAAAGATTTTTTCGCGAGACGGTAAAGTAATTCACCGGTCGCGCCGATAGACATCACTGAAGCGGGACACCAAGGTCCCGCCCTCGAGGGAACGGATTCCCTCACTTATCGCCAAGGAGTAGGCCAAATGCGTATCAACACCAACGTTTCCGCGATCGTCGCGAACAACAACCTCAACAAGACCCAGAACGCCATCCAGTCGTCGTCTGAGAAGCTGTCGTCCGGCTTCCGGATCAACCATGCGGCCGATGACGCTGCTGGTCTTGCCGTTGCCAACACGTTCCGTTCTGACATTCGCGCGCTCTCGCAGGCTCAGCGCAACGCGGAGCAGGCCAGCGCCGTCGTGCAGATCGCTGAAGGCGGCGTGAGCTCGGTGCAGAAGCTGCTCGAGCGTATGAAGGAACTGGCTGCGCAGGCGCACTCGGACACCGTCGGCTCGACGGACCGTGACGTCATTCAGGTTGAGTTCGCGTCGCTGATCGACGAAATCGACCGTGTGGGACAGTCGACCGAGTTCGGTGGCAAGTCGCTGCTCGACGGCAACTATGTCGGTTCGTTCCTCGTCGGCGCCGCCCGCAATGCGGATTACGCCACGTGGGATATGGCTGCCAGCGTGACGCCGGCGGCTGACGCGACGATCAACGCCCTGTACATGGACGGCTCGGTGCTTGACGTGTCCACCACGACGCTCGGCGTCGACGGCCTCGACGTGTCCGGCGATGACGGCACGGGCGCGCAGGCTGCGCTTGAAGCGATCGACCTCGCCTTCACGCAGGTCGGCACGGCGTTCGGCAACATCGGCGCCCTGCAGAACCGCCTGACCAACGCGGTCGACAACGTCAAGACGACGATCGCCAACTATCAGTCGGCCGAGAGCACCATCCGCGACCTCGACGTCGCCACGGAAATGGTGTCGTTCAGCAAGAACCAGATCCTCGCCCAGGCCGGCACGGCGATGCTGGCGCAGGCGAACCAGAGCGGCCAGGGCATCCTGAAGCTCCTGCAGTAAACTGGCACGGCTCTAGCAGTACGGTAGGTCAGCTCCCGGGGTCGGTCTCGACCCCGGGAGCCTGATCTCACCCGAAAGAAGGCTGACCAAGGAAGGACACGATGGCTGATCCAACCAGTACCGTCAACGGCGTCATCAGCGGCATTCAGTGGCAGACGATGGTCGATCAGATCATCGCCCTTGAATCGCAGCGCACGGTCACGCCGCTCACGACGCAGCAAACGACACTCACCAACGCCGCCGCAGCGTGGAAGGACTTCCAGACCGTCGTCGGCAGGTTCCGCGACGCGGCCAAGACGCTGCGTGACGGCACGGCTTTTGGCAGCCTGACCGCGAGCGGCGGCACCAGTTCGACCACCGGCCGGTCGCTCGTCAGCGCCGCCGCGTCTGCCACCGCGACGCCAGGCTCCTACAGCATTGGCGTCGAGCAGCTCGCGTCCGCCGAGAAAGTCGGCAGCGGCGTCTTCGGCTCGACGTCGGCCGCCCTCGGCATCGCCGGCGCATTTCTCATCAACGGCCGCCGCGTCACGATCACCGGCAGCGACACGCTGACCACCGTGCGCGACAAGATCAACGCGACGAATAGCGGCGCGACCAGGAGCGGCGTGTCCGCCGCGTTCTCCAAGTCGGGGGCGGGCACGCGGCTCGTGCTCACCTCGGATGCGACCGGATCGTCCGGCGTGGAACTCGCGGATGTTTCCGGCAGCGCGTTGACCTCGCTGGGTTTCTCCGACGGCACCGTGCACGCGAATCTCGCGGCCAACGGCGCCACGCAGTCATTCGGCGTCAGCAGCAGCACTGCGACGTTCGCCGCCCTCTGGGGCATCCCGTTGCCGTCGCCATCGACCATTCAGGTCGGAGGCCAGACGATCTCGGTGGATTTCAGCACCGACACGCTGGCGTCGATCGCCGCGCAAATCAACGCGGCGACGGGTGTGGCCAACGCGGCGACGGTCGTGCAAGAGACGAGCGGCTCGCGCACATACTCGCGGCTCGACATCACGCTCCCGGTCTCGGCGGATGCCTCGGACGCCGCGGCGAGCGCCGCGACGCTGGCCGCCCTCGGTCTCTCCGTGGGCGGCCGCGCCGATGTGGCGCAACAACTCAAGAGCGCCAACGCGTTCACCGATGATGCCGCCGGCGGAATCTCCGCGACGGGCGGCACGCTGGTGACGAATCTGTCGGCCAACGGCACCAGCCTCGGTTTGCAGTCGGGCGACGTCGTCACGATGAGCGGGCGCCGCGGCGACGGCTCAGCAGTGTCGATCGCGCTCACGGTCACCGGTGCGACGACGCTGCAGAACCTGCTGGACGCGGCCAACAGCGGCGTCGGCAGCTTCGGCGCCGGATCGCGGACCGCCACGGTCTCCGTCGTCGGCGGCAAGGTGACGGTGACCGACGGCACCGCGGGCAGCTCGCAGCTTGCGCTGTCCATCTCCGCCACCCACAGCGGCACGGGCACGGTCTCCTTTGGCGCCATCGACAGCAGCAACGGAACCGCCGGGCTCAGCCGGCAGATCGTCGCCGGACGCGACGCCCGCTTTCTCGTCGATGGCCAGTCGTTCACGCGCCGCACGAACTCCGCGAATGACGTGATCTCGGGTGTAACGCTGAATCTGCTCGGGGCCGAATCGGGGACAACCACCGATCTCCTGATCGACCGCAACACCGACGACATCACCAAGCAGGTGCAGTCGTTCGCGTCCGCGTACAATGCGGTGCGCAACTGGGCCAACACCAACACGGCAGACGGCAAGGCGCTCGCGCATAACTCGAGCATTCGCTCGATGGTGCAGTCGCTTTCCTCTGCGCTGCTCAAGCCGCTGACCGGACTCTCCGGCCAGTACGGCACCACAGCACTGGTGGGGCTCAGCCGCGACAAGTTCGGCGTCATGTCCGTGGACACGACCAAGCTGCAGTCGGCGCTCGAGTCGTCCTTTGACGATGTGAAGGAGCTGTTTGGCCGCACCGGCGTCGGGGGCTCGCTGTATACCGCCGCCGATTCCATCGCCCGCGACGTGACCGGCAGCGCCGCGGTGCTCTCGACCGCGAGCACCACGCACGCGGGCACCCTCGACAACCGCATCCTTGCGGCGCAGGACCGCCTCGCCACCAAGAAGGCAACGCTGACCAAGCAGTTCATCGCCATGGAAACTGCGATGAGCAAGGCGCAGTCGATGGGCAGCTCGCTGACATCGTCGATTAACGGCCTGTTCAACTACAACAAGACGCAGTAGGCGCTCCAGAAACCACCTCGGTGGCCGATACTGGACTCAGGCTCTAGTCACGAGGTTTTTTGTGGCGTATCAAACGCTCGCCGGACGGTATCGCGAATCGGAAGTGCTCAGCGCCTCACCGCACCGGCTGCTGCTGCTCACGTTCGATTTCCTGCTGGCGCAGTTTGCGCGGGCCAAGATCGGCATGCAGACGAAGAACCTGGAACTGACGATCACCGCGCTCGACAAGGCGCGCCAGGCGATCGGCGAGCTGCTGGGGACGCTGGACATGGAGAAGGGCGGCGAACTCGCGCATCGCCTGCGCTCCATCTACGTCTTCGAGTTCGGCGAACTCTCCGAACTCGGGCGCAACCATGACGTCGCGCGCCTTGAGCGCAACGCGACGCTCATGCGTGAGCTGCGCGAAGCCTTCGCCTCGGCGTCGGTCGCGCGACCGGCCACGGCGGAGGTCGCGTGACGCAGGCGGCCGTTGCCAGCGGCGATGCCGCGCGCGCCCTCGCGCTGCTCCAGCAGCTGACCGCCATGTGCGACGAGACCACCCGGGTGCTTCCGAATGATCCGTCGCGCATCTCGGCCATGCTCGAGTCGTTCGAGGAGACGCTTGCCCTCCTGGCGCCCGTGCTCGAAGTCGTCGGCAAGTCGCCGAGCGAGTCGCGCGACACCGTGATCGCGGCCGCGCTGCACGCCGCGGATCGCCATCAGGCACTGCTCGACGCCATCTCGCGCGAACTCGACCGTCTTTCCCATGCGATCGCCAGTATCAACGTCGCGTCGCAGGTGACGGCCGCCTACGCTGGCGGCTCTCCGGTCACCATGCGAGCCGTCTTTCAGGCGAACGGTTAGGCCGGCCACAGCCGGGCCTTCCCGTCGGATACGCAGCGCATCGTCATGGTCAACCTTCGCGACGTTTCCTGCTGCCTCATCACCAAGGACCCCCGGTATCCGGAGGTCCTGCTCTATCATGTCTCGCAGTTTGAGTTCGGAGAGATCCTCATCCTGACCAACTGCGACTCGCCACACCGCAAGCACGAGCTGTTCAGCAAGGCCAAGTACGACCTGCTCTACTACCAGGACGACGACGCGATCTGTCCGATCGAAGAGTTGGCGCAGGCCGCCGATCCGGCGATCATCACCTGCGCGATGAAGACCGGGCATCTCGCCAAGTACGCGGACAGCCGCATCGCGCTGCTCGGCTGGGGATCGATCTTCAGCAAGGGCAAGCTGGACGTTCTCGAGCGGTACCGTGCCAAGTACGGAGCGGATTTTCTCTACCAGCGCGAGACCGAGCGCATTCTCACGTACCTGAACTACCCGCAGCAGCGGCTCGATCTGTTCATCGCGGATCTGCCGTCGCACGCGGCGCCGGATCGGCTGTCGATGCAGCCGCATCACTACGACTACATCCCGGAAGTCGAGGCGCGCTGCGCGACGCTCGACGCCGAGGCGCAGCTAGCCGCGGGCTGACCGCGGGATGTCGATCGGCACGGCAGTTAGGCCGTGCGCCGCGTGCCGCGTGCGAACTTCCGCCGCGCCGTGTCGATGGCGCCGAGCAGCCCAATGCGAAACCGCGCCGGCGTAAAGTGCCGCGCAACCGTCGACTGCGCCTCCGTGCCAAGCCGGCGAGCGAGCGCTTCGTCCGCAAGCAGACGCTCGGCGTAGCCACGCAGCTCCTCCGGCGTCCGCGCGAGATAGCCGTTCACGCCATGCTTGATCGGTGAACTCGGATGACGGTTGCCGATGACGGGCAATCCCGCCGCCATCGCTTCGATGCTCGCCATGTTGTAGCCGTCTTCGTAGCGGGGATCGGCCGTGTGAATGAAGAAGCGATGTTCGGCGAATGCCGCCTTGAGCGCGTCCCAGCTTGCCGCCGCCGTCGTCCCGAACTCCTTGTTCTCGCCGATGAGCGTCACGGGCAGGCCCGCGAACGCCGCTTCGTGGAAATCCCACTCGAGATACTGCCGCCGCACCTGCACGTGGTTGGCGACGCGCAGGCCGGCCGCGCGCTCATACGTGGGCGTCAGGTACTCGGCCGGATCGGAGTAGAACGTGACGGCCTCGCCGCGTACGCCCCAGGTGGCGGCCTTGAATGACGACACGCCAATCACGTGCGCCGAGCGGAGCTTCAGATACTGCGCCAGTCGCTCACGCAGCGCGGCGGCGGTGACGCCTCCACCGCCGCTCTGCGCAATGCGCCAGTCGAGCGAGACATGGATCATCAGCAGGGTTGGCGCGTCGACGTCCTTGAGGTCCATCAGGTCCGAGATGTTGTGCGCGATGACACAGTCCCAGGACGCACCGCGTTCAGCACGCACGTCCTCGAGCGTAAGGAACCGCGCGCGCGCGGGGATTGGCCGCATCCGTTCATCCCAGGCCTTCAGATCTCGGCCCGACAATCCGACGACGATGTCGAGATCGGCATCGAGCGTGCGGAGTTGGTAGATCCACGGTTCGTGGCAGTTCATGACGAGCAGGCGCATGAGGCTTCCCAAACGGAGTTTCGTAGAACCCGGCAATAGTTGCCGAGTCGCCTAATTGGCGCTTTATTCCTTCGATATGGAGGCGCAAAAGTCGCGCCAGCTTGCTCTCCCGATCCGGTTGATGGTTTATGGCCACTATTCTGTACGTCGACGACGAACCATCGATTGGTCTGATCCTCGAGGACACGCTCGAACGTGCGGGCCACCAGTCGGTCGGCGCGCGCAGCGTCCCCGAGGCGATGGAGGTGCTGGCGCGCGGCGGTGTCGACCTCATCATCTCGGACTACCGGATGCCTGGCCTCACCGGCCTGGAGTTCCTGAGCATCCTGCAGCGCGACGGCTACGATATCCCGCTGATCATGCTCACCGGATATGCCTCCATTGAGCACGCGGTGGCGAGCATCAAGGCGGGGGCGGTGGATTACATCACCAAGCCCGTACGGCCGCAACAGCTCGAGCTCGCGGTGGATCAGGCACTCGAGTATGTGCGCCTGCGCCGAGAGAATGAGGCGCTGCGGCGCGAGGTGATGGAGTTCCGCAACGAGCGGCAAATCATCGGCGACAGTACGGCGATCCGGCGCATCCTGCAGACGGTGGCGATGGCGGCACCGACGCGCGCCACGGTGCTGCTGCAGGGCGAGAGTGGCACCGGCAAGGAGTTGTTTGCCCGTGCCATTCACGAGCAGAGCGACCGACGCGACCGACCATTCATCCAGCTCAACTGCGCCGCGTTGCCAGAGGGACTCATCGAGAGTTCGCTCTTCGGTCACGAGCGCGGCGCATTCACCGGCGCGGTAAAGCGGGTGGAGGGCGCGTTCGAACGGGCGCATCGCGGCACGCTGCTGCTCGATGAAATCTCCGAGATGAAGCTCGACCTGCAGTCCAAGCTCCTGCGCGTGTTGCAGGAGCAGGAGTTCGAGCGCGTGGGCGGCACGACCCCCATTCGCGTGGACGTGCGCGTCATCGCCACGACCAATCGTGACCTCGCCGCCGAGGCGGCAGCGGGGACGTTCCGGCAGGACCTGTTCTACCGACTCAGCGTGATTCCCGTGCTGATTCCGCCGCTGCGCGAGCGCAAGGACGATATTCCGTCGCTGGCCATGCGGTTCGCCGTGCGCACCGCCAGCGAGATGGGTAAAGAAGTCACCGGGTTCTCGCGCGAGGCGATCGACTACCTGCAGGATTACTCGTGGCCGGGTAACGTCCGCGAGCTGCAGCACTCGGTGGAGCGCGCCGTCATCCTGACGCAGGACCCGATCATCCAACTGCACGCGTTCGACGCCAGTCGGTACGGGCTGACGCCGCATTCGGGGACGACCATCACGAGAGTTTCCGGCAGTTTCGCCGCGATTCCGGCTCCGAGAGTGGCGGAGTCAGCCGCACCTATTCCAACGCCAGCGGCTCCAATAGCCGCGACGCCCGTGGCGGCCGCGCCCGCTCCGGCCGCACCGGGCGCTCCACTGCGCAGCACCGGCGAGGTGCTGCTCTCGTCGCTCAATGTGAACGACGCGGAGCGCGTGCTGATACAGAAGGCTCTCGAAGCCACCGGCGGCAACCGCACCAAGGCGGCCGAGCTGCTGGGCATCAGTGTGCGCACGCTGCGCAACAAGCTGAACTCGCCATCGGACGAGGACGACGAGCTGACCGTGTGAGCCGCTGGTAGAACAACACGAAGAGGGGACCTGAGCAAATCAGGTCCCCTCTTTTCGTCGTCGTCGTGAGTGACCGAGGTCCACGGTCCGGTGAATTGCGCCGGGAAAAAGGTGCCGCATTGGGTTCTTGAGCGCTGAGAACCGCGACATTATAGACGCATCGAGTGGCATACAAATGTCTATTTATCATTGTTAACACATTATAAATCAACAAGTTAATTCATATGCACGCACGTCGCTGTTCGGTCTGGCCCGACCCTTGCCCTTACCTATCGCGGACAAGTCGCACTCCGGAGGCCGAATGCCGTTTGACATGCTTGGCAGAATCAGCCAGACCACCCAAATGAAGCAAAGCCTGGACCTCTCGGTCCAGCGCACGCGGCAGATCGCCGACCGCGTCGCACGCGCGACGGCCCTGCAGCAGGGCTTCGCACTCCCGGACACGCCGACCGCACCAGGCTCCTCGGAAAGCGGCCCCATCGATATCGAAGCCGAGATGGTGAGCCTCGCCGACGAACAGCTCCGCTTCGAAGCCACCAGCAAGCTGCTCCAGAAGACGTACGAGCAGATGCGCTCCGCGTTCAAAGCCTGATGCCAGACCCGATCAATCCCTCGCCGAGCGGCCCCTCGCTGGTGCGTCCGATGTTCCGCACCATGGGCATCGCCGCCAGCGGACTCTCGGCGCAGCGCCTGCGCATGGAAACGATCGCGACGAACATCGCGAACGCCGAAACGACGCACACCGCCGCCGGCGGCCCGTACCGCCGTCGCATGGTGCAGATGGAAGCGGCCACCGCCGACGACTTCCAGAAGTCGCTCTCGGCCGCCAAGGATGCCGCCGCCGACCGTCCGACCATCATCGGCCGTCAGCAGGCCGACGGCGCCGATCCGATGGCCGCCGCCGAAGCGAAGTTCGAACAGCGCGTCAACGAGGCCGACAAGTTGTCGGGCCAGGCCGCCGAGGATGCGGCGAACGCCGCCGACAGTCAGGGCGACGGATGGGGCGTGAAGGTCAGCGCCATCGTCGAAGACCAGACGGCCGGTCCGCTTGTGTATGACCCGGCGCATCCCGACGCCGATGCCAACGGCTACGTCCGCTATCCGAATGTCCGCATCACCGATGAACTGGTGGACATGATGGATGCCAAGCGCATGTACGAAGCCAACGTCACCGTCTTCCAGGCTGCGAAGCAGATGCTTCGCCGCGCCATCGAGATCTGAGGCCCGCCATGAACGTCAACGGAATTCCTTCCTCGCTGCAGTCACTGCTCTCGGCCCGCGAACAGGTGCAAAAGCCTGAGGCGCACGGCCCCGCGGCGACGCAGGCACAGCGCACAACGACCGCCGGATCAGCCACGGCCGCCGCGGTGCAGGCCAAGCCAGCGGCGAACGCGGCGCTCACCGCGCAGGCGCCCGAGGGCACCGATCCCGCGCTGTGGAGCGTGCTGACGAGCGACGAACGCGCGTTTTTCTCGCGCGTCGTCACGTCGGGTCCGCTCACGTATTCGAAGATGGCGGCCGCTTCGGCGAGCCGTTCGGCCGCGATGCCGGCCATTCGCGGTGGCCGCATCGACTTCCGGGCCTGACCATGACCGCCCCAATCGGTGGCATTGGCATCGGCGGTGGCATTGGCGACACCGGCGCGCGCGCCGTACCGGTCATCGGCACGGGCGGCAATTCGTTTGGCGACACGCTCAAGCGCGCGCTGAATGATGTCTCGGCGGCGCAGGACAAGTCTTCCGACACGCTGGGCGCTTTCTTGCGCGGTGAGCCGGTGGAACTGCATCAGGTGATGGCGGCGAGTGAAGAAGCCGGCATCGCGCTCGAAATGCTGATCGAAGTGCGCAACAAGTTTCTCGACGCGTACCGCACGCTGACCACGATGCAGGGCTGATTGCCCGCTGACGCCTGACCCCACTCCGCCTCATGGCCTCCGCGCTCGACGACATCTTCTCACGTTTTGGTGGCACGCGCCGCGTGCTCATCTTCGCGTTTACGCTTGGCATCGCCGGCCTGATCTTTGTCGGATCGCGCGCCGTGACCAAGCCTGACCTCGTGCCGGCCATCTCGGATTTCCCCATCGAGAGCGCGTCGGAACTCACCGACAAGCTGACCAACGCCGGCGTGACCTTCCAGCTCGATCAGGGCGGCCGCTCGATCATGGTCTCCAAGAACGATCTCGCCAAGGCGCGCGTGGCGCTGGCCAAGGGCGGCCTGCCCGGCGGCGCACGCCCCGGCCTCGAACTGTTCGACCGGCCGTCGTGGGGCATGAATGAGTTTGCCCAGCGGGTCAACTACCGCCGCGCGCTCGAAGGCGAACTCGAACGCACCATTGGACACATGCGCGGCATCGAACGCGCCGAAGTGCATCTCGCGCTGCCCGACCAGGGCACGTTCCAGCAGGAGGGCAAGCAGGCCACGGCCAGCGTGCTGCTCGCGCTGCGCGGCAACGGCACGCCGATGCCCGACGTCGTGCAGGGGATCGCGCATCTCGTGTCCAACTCGGTGGACGGACTGCCCGCGGACAACGTGAGCATCCACGATGACATGGGCCGCCAGTGGACCGACCCGAACGACGGCAACGGCACCACGGCGCTGAGCTCGCGCCAGCTGCGCACGCAGCAGGAAGTCGAGGCGGACCTGCAGAAGAAGGCGGAAGACCTGGTGCAGGGCGTCGTCGGCGCCGGCAACGCCAAGGTGCGCGTGTCCGCGCTGCTCAACTTCGACAAGGTGGAGCGCACGACCAACGCGGTGGATCCGGAGCGGCAGGCGATCGTCTCCGAAACCAAGAGCGAGATCGTGCCAGGCGCCGGCCAGACGGGCGCCGGCCAGACGCAGACGACCAATCAATACGAGAACACCAAGAGCACCGAGACCTACACGGCGACGGTGGGCAACATCAAGAAGCTGAGCGTCGCGGTGCTGGTGAGCGACCGCCGCCTGATCGCGAAGGACAGCCTCGACACAATTCCGAAGTTCCAGGCGCGCAGCGCCGACGAACTGCAGCGCATCGACGCCCTGGTGCGCAGCGCGGTCGGCATCGACACCGCGCGCGGTGACGTGCTGAGCGTGCAGAGCTCGACGCCCGAGGTGATGCCGGTGGCGAAGGCCAAGGAAGAGGTCAAGCCGCTGATGCAGAAGCTGCAGGACAACAAGAGCTCGATGATCACGACGGCGGGGCTGATTGCCGCCATCGTCATCGCGCTGCTCGCCCTGCGCGCGCTCAAGTCGCCGGCGCCGACCACGCAGCAGCTCGCGTACGCGACGCCGCTGCCCGCACTGCCGGGACAGGTGCAGCAGCCGGGCGCGCATGTGGAGGGCCAGCCGCAGTCGCGCTTTGTGCAGCAGCCGCCGCGCGCACCCATCGTGCTGCCGACGGCCAACACCGAAGTGCGCGACAAAGTGGCCTCGACCGTTGACCAGAACCCCGACGTTGCAGCCCGGCTCGTGAAGTCGTGGCTGAAGGAAGCGTAAGCCATGAGCACCGCACTGGTACGCCGTGATCAGCGCATGTCGGGACGCGAGAAGGCGGCGATCCTCTACATGGCGCTGGGCGCCGAGCAGTCCGCCAAGATCACGCAGCGCCTGAGCCAGGACGAAGTGGAGCTGATCTCGCTGGAGATCGCGAAGATCAACCGCGTCGAGCCGGAACAGGCCGAAGGCGTGCTGATGGAGTGGATCGAAATCGCGGTGGCCGGCGAAGCGGTGGCCACGGGCGGCGTCGACTACGCGCGCGAAGTGCTGGACAAGGCGTTCGGTCCGTCGAAGGCGAAGGAGATTCTCAAGCGCATCATGGGCCAGCTGGCCGACACGGCCGGCCTGCAGCGCCTGCGCAACGCCGATCCGCAGCAGATTGCCAACATGCTGCGCGGCGAGCATCCGCAGACGATCGCCCTGATCCTCGCGCACCTGCCGGTGCCGCAGACGGCGGGCGTGCTGAAGGAACTCGATCCCTCCGTCGGCGGCGAAGTGACGTTTCGCATGGCGAAGATGGAAAAGGTCTCGCCCGAGATGCTGCTCCTCATCGAGCGGTCGTTCGGCGCGGAGACGGAACTGGACTTCCAGGCGGGGATGAGCCGCGCGGGCGGTCCGGCCGCGGTAGCCGGCGTCCTCAACCTGCTGCAGGGCGCGCTCGAAAAGACGCTGCTCGAGAAGATCACCGACCGCGATCACGCGCTAGCCGAGCAGATCAAGAACCTGATGTTCGTCTTCGAGGACATCTCGACGCTCGACGACCGCGCGCTGCAGCGCCTGCTGCGCGACATCGACGCCAAGACGCTGGCCCTCGCCCTGAAGGGAGCGAGCGGCGAGCTCAAGGAACGCATCATGTCGCAGATGTCGCAGCGTGCCGTGTCGGCCCTCAAGGAAGAAATGGAAATGCTGGGGCCGGTGCGGATGCGCGACGTCGAGACGGCCCAGTCGCAGATCGTGGTGCAGGTGCGCGCACTCGAGGAATCGGGCGAGATCGTGATTGGCGGCGGGGACGAGGTCGTTGTCTCGTAGCGCCCGCGCGTTCCGTGGCGGCCTCGCGCCGTCGACCGGCGGCTCGTGGCGTCCCGGCGAAATCGCCGCGATGCCCATGCTGCTCGTCGACGACGAGCTGCCGCCGCTCGATCCGGTGGCGGAAGCACAGGCGCGCCACGAGAAAGAAATCCACGACGCCTACACCCTCGGATTCGAGGAGGGGCGTCACGAAGGGGAGCACGCCGAGCAGGCGCGCCTGCGCACCGCGCTGGCCGCCGCCGCGGAATCGATTGAAGTGCTGCGCGCGGGCGAAGAGCGCTGGCAGGGGATGATCGAGGAGAACATCTGCGCCCTCGCCGTCGCCATTGCGCGCCACATCATCGACCGTGAAGTGGCCGACAACCCGGAGATCCTCGAGAAGCTCGTCAAGCGCGCGCTCGGTGAATTCCCGATCGACCATCCGGTGCGTGTGCGCGTGAATCCCACCGACATGCAGATCATCCTCTCGCACGGTGGCCAGGCGGCGCTCGACGCGCTCACCGGTACGCCGGGGCGCGAGGCTCATTGGATCCCCGACTCACGCATTGCGCCCGGGGGAAGCGTGGTGGAAGGCCGCGACCGCATCATCGATGGCCGCGTCGACACCGCACTCGAGCGCGTCTACCGCCGACTGACCTACAAGAATGCGTGAAACGCCGTTTGCCCGCCGCATCTCCGAACTGTCGCGCTTTGCGCGCTACGGCCGCGTCGTTCGCATCACGGGCCTGGTCGTCGAAGCCATGGGCATCGACGTCGGCCTTGGCGAGATCTGCCGCATCTCCTCACTGGGCGACGGACGCAGCGTGCTCGCCGAAGTGTGCGGCTTTCACGACAAGGGCGTGCTGCTGATGTCACTCGGCGAACTCGAGGGCGTGCACCCCGGATCGATGGTGGTGCCACTTGGGCGTTCACTCGGCGTCTCGGTGGGACCGCAGCTGCTCGGGCGCGTGCTTGACGGCCTGGGACATCCCATTGATGGCGGCCCCAAGTTCGAAGCGATGGAGCGCGTGCCGCTCGCCAACGAGCCGCCCAATCCGCTGCACCGTCACGTCATCGACGAGCCGCTCGAGACGGGCGTGCGCACGATCGACGGGTTGCTCACGATTGGACGCGGCCAGCGCATCGGCATCTTCTCGGGCTCGGGCGTGGGCAAGTCGACGCTGCTCGGAATGATCGCGCGCCGCGCCAAGGCCGACGTGAACGTGATTGCGCTGCTCGGCGAACGCGGCCGCGAAGTGCGCGATTTCATTGAGAACTCGCTCGGCCCCGAGGGGCTCGCGCGGTCGGTGCTTATTGTCGCCACCGGCGATCAGGCGGCGCTCGTGCGTGCGCGCGGCGCACTGGTGGCCACGGCAATTGCGGAGTACTTCCGCGATCAGGGCCAGCAGGTGCTGCTGATGGTGGATTCCGTCACGCGCGTGGCGATGGCGTGGCGAGAGATTGGTCTCGCCGTGGGCGAGCCACCGACGACGAAGGGGTATCCGCCGTCAGTGTTCGCGTCGCTGCCGCGCCTGCTCGAGCGCGCGGGCAACGCGGCGAAGGGCGGCATCACCGGCATCTACACCGTGCTCGTGGACGGCGACGATTTCAACGAGCCGGTGGCCGACGCGGCGCGCTCGATTCTCGACGGCCACATCGTGCTCACGCGCAAGCTGGCGGCCAACGGGCATTACCCCGCCATTGACATTCTCGAGAGCAAGAGCCGCGTCAAGGACGCGGTGACGCAGCGCGCGCAGCAGCAAGACGCCACCAAGTTCTCGCGGCTCGAGGCTGCGTATCGCGAAAAGGAAGACCTGATTCTGGTCGGCGCGTATCATCAGGGGAGCGATCCGCTGGTGGACGCGTCGCTGCAGCTGCGTGATCCAATGCTGAACTTCCTCCGCCAGCGTCCCGACGAACCGTCGGCGTTCGATGAATCACGCCAAGTGCTCGCTGGCCTGGGCCAGCGCATCGACGCCCTGACGAACCGCCGCACGGCGGCATGAGCCGGTTCAAGTTCCGCCTCCAGCGACTGCTCGACCTGCGGCAGAAGAAGGAGAGCGAAGCCGCCAGCGCCGTGGCCGCCGCGCGCAACGCCGCCAAGGCGGCCACGCGTCGCGAGGAGGACCTGGTGGAGCGCCGAGACGCGACCCGGCAAGAGTTGCTCCCAGCGGCGGGTCAAACCGTCCGGGTGGCCAAGCTGCATGAGATCGTTTTCCTTGTGCGCGCCCTGGATGACCGGGTTTTGGACGCCCATACGGCCACAACAGCCGCGGAACGGAGTGTGCAAGAGAAACTGGGTGAGCTGGGCGATGCCATGCGGGATCGCCGCATTCTCGACCGGCTCAAGGACCGACGTTCCGTGGAGTGGCGTGCCGAAGATGCCCGCCAGGAGCGCGAGGTCATGGACGCGATCGCGCGCACCCGGTTTGTCGATGGCAAAAAACCTCAGCCCGAATCTGACTGATGATTCGCCTTGCCCTTCCGTTCCTTGTTGCCTTCCTGCTCGCGCTGGGCGGGACGACAGGATTGGCTGTCGTACAAGCCAAGAAACACGCCGCCGCAGTGGCGCATACCGCGACGGATTCCACGGCGGCCGCGACGGACTCTGTGGCAAAGCCCGCTGTCGTCGATTCGGCTGCGGCCAAGCCGGTCGCGCCGACATCGGCCGTAGCCGCCGACAAGAAGCCTGAGGCGGCAGCCGCACCGGCGGCGGCGAGCGCAACGAACTCGGCCGCGGCCGCGTCCGCCGCCGCGCCGGCGAAGTCACCTGAAAGCAAGCACGCCGCATCGCCGACACAGCCCGCCGCCGAGGAGCGTTCGACGCAGCAGCGCCCAACGCAGGTCGCCACCAACATCGCACCGCGCGGAAATGCCGCACCGGTTGGCGACGCGTCCGCGTTCACCTCGCCGACTTCGGCGCCGCCTGCGAACGGTTCGCCGGCTTCGACGCCCGCGGGCGCAGCCTCGGGCGCTGCCGCCGGCAGCGTGACGAGTGCGCTGCGCGATTCACGGCTCGCGAAGATCTTCGGCAACATGCCCGCCAAAGATGCGGCCAAGGTGCTGGGGCAGATGGATGACAACGATGTGTCCCACATCCTGGCGAAGCTCACGGACCGGAAAGCGAGCGAGATCCTCGCCGTCTTCCCTGCCGAACGTGCCGCCGCGATTTCGAAGGCTGCGATCAAATCGAAAGAGGCGCCGTGACCCTTCCTGCCATCGGTGGCATCGCCTCTGCGATGCCCGCCTCGCCGTTTGAGTTGCTCGGAACCGCTCCGGCTTCCGCTGCGGGGCTGGGCGCCGGCGCTTCGGGCACATCGCCCGTTGATCCCGCGTTGCAGCCATTTGCGGGCGTGCTCGCACGCATCGTCGGACTGCAGGGCCCGGCGGAGAGCAAGGCGACGCCCGATGCCCAGTCAATGGTAGAGGCAGCGCTCGCATCACTGGAGTCGGCGTTGAGCGACGGCGTGACGCCGGCGGAAGGACTTGGTTCAAACGACGCGGGAACGTCGGCCATCAAGGCGCTGCTCGCGCAGGTCGCTCGCCAGGGGAACGGCGCCGCGACCGCGCCTTCACTGATGGCTGCCGATGGCGTCGTCGCGGCCGCTCCGCAAACGGATGTCAACGCGCAGGCGCTTGGAGCCGCGGCGATGATTGCGCCGGCGGCCTCGGTCGTCACAGTACCGACGGAGAGCGCGCGCACGAAGAACGCAGCCAGCGCGGCGGATGCGCGCGATGATGACACCGCGGCCTCACGAACCGGCGTCGATGACGACCGTCATGCGGCCGCCTCGCAGACGAACGCCTTCGCATCCAATGCGGCAGCGGTTGATCCGTCGGCCATCGTGCGAGAGACGGCGGCGCTCGATCCCGTCTTCCGCGCCAAGCTCGATCGCGTGATTGAGCGCATGGAAGCGGAGTACGGCCACAAGGTCACCATCGTCGAGACCGTGCGCAGCCAGACGCGCCAGGATGCGCTGTTTGAGCAGGGGCGTTCGGCGCCCGGCCAAGTCGTGACGTGGACGCGCAACTCGCGGCACGCCGATGGGCTCGCTGCTGACGTCATGATCGACGGTGGGTACGACAATGCGGCGGCGTTTGAGCGATTGCAGCGCATTGCCCACGAGGAAGGGCTGCACACGCTGGGGTCGCGCGATGCGGGCCACCTCGAACTGCGCGTGCCGCAAGCGGGCGGATTCACCGCCAAGGTCAGTGCGGTGGCCACGCAGCAACCGGCGCTTCGCACCCCAACGTCCGCGACGCCGATGCTCAAGGCCGCGAGTCCGGCGGCAGGCATCGCCGACGGATCGAACGCGATGGCGCGCATTGCGCGCGTGGCGCGGGTGGCCGAAGTCGCCGTGTCGGCTGGCGTGGCGCGCGTCGCAAACGTGGCGCGGATCGCGATGCCGGGCTCGTCGGGCGCAGCGCGCGCAACCGCTTCCGCAACCGCGCCGACCATCGCGCCAACACCGTCTGCTGCCCAAGGTTCAGCGGCATTCGCGGCGCCGTCAGTCAACACGGGTGCCCCAGCCGGCGCATCCACACAGTCGTCGTCGAGCGCGGCGTCTGCCGTCAACGCGCGCGATGCGTACGTTGCGCCGGCCGACGCGCCAGGATTCAAGACGTCATCAGATACACCGAAGGCCGATCGCGGCGCGACGGCCAGCATCGAGATGCCGGCCGTTGCCGTGAAGGGAAGCGGCGCCGCCAAGTCTTCGACGCGCGACCGCATGACCGACGATGGCGCGCGTTCGACCCAGCGGCCTGTCGAGGCGGGCACGGTGCAGGGCGAAAGCGCCGCGGCGCCGTTTGTGCAGGCCGCTCGCGGCAACGCGGCGATCAGCGCAGCCAGTTCCGCCAGCGGACCAGATCAGACGTCGCGCGTCGCGCAAATCGACGCGCTCCACGAACAGGCCGCGGCGCAGCCCGTCTCCTCCATGGTCCTGACCGTCGATGACGGACAGGGCGGCGCCGACCGCATTCGCGTCGATGTACGCGGCGGCAGCGTGGCATCGACCATCGACGTGCGCGACCAGGCGAGCGCCCAGCAACTGGCCGATCGCTCCGGTGAGCTCGCGCGCGCGCTCGAATCGCACGGCCTCGAATCCGAAGGCGTGCGCGTGCGCGCCGTGGGGCAGCCGGCCGGCGCCGAGTTGCTGCGCGGCATCGGCGGCGGTGACGGCGCGTCACCGCGCGGACTCGCCGCCGCTCTCACCACGGATGCCTCGACGCCATCGCGGCGTGATCGCGACGAATCACGCGACCCGCACGCCAGCTTCGCACAGAAAGAGCAGGACTCACATCGCCAGCGCTCGCGTCGCGAGCGCGAGGAATCGCAGCCATGACCAGCCCCATTACATCGTCCACCAATAGCCCGTCCGTCTCGTCTGCGCTCACCGCAGGAGCGGGCGGCCCGATGGGCAAGGACCAGTTCGTCAAGCTCCTCGTCGCGCAGATGACGCACCAGGACCCGATGAACCCGATGGACAGTTCGCAGATGGCGTCTCAGCTGGCGCAGTTCTCGTCGGTGGAGCAGCTGATGAACATCAGCACCAAGCTCGACACGCAATCCACGGGCAACGCCTCGATGCTCGACGCGCTCGACCGGAACGCCGCGCTCGGCATGATTGGCCGGACGGTCACGGCCGTCTCGGACGAAGTCACCGTGTCGGCGCACAGCGCGCCGAGTGCGCAGGCCGACGTGCCGTCGGACGGCGCGCATGTTCGAGTACGCATCGTTGATGCGGCCGGCCAGACGATTGGCACGACCGACTACGGCGTGCTCGCCAGCGGGCGGCAAACACTCGACTTGTCAAAGGCGCTCAAGTCCGTGCCTGATGGCAGTTACACCCTCAAGGTGGAGTCCATGGATACGTCGGGCGCCGCGACCGCGATGACGCCGATCCAGACGTTCAAGATCGACGGCCTTCGCTTTGGCACGAATGGTGCGGTACTCACATCCGGCAATAGGTCGGTTCCGATCGGAAACGTGATCGGGGTCGCCAGCAACTAAACCAGTAAGGAGTTCACGATGCTGCGCTCACTCTTCGCCGGCGTGTCCGGCCTCCGCAACCATCAGGTGCGGATGGATGTCATCGGCAACAACATCTCGAACGTGAACACGGTTGCGTTCAAGTCGGGCCGCGTGACGTTCAAGGAAGGATTCGCCCAGATGCTGCAGGGCGGCAGCCGGCCACCGGGAGACCAGGGCGGCATCAACCCCATTCAGGTGGGCCTTGGCATGCAGATCGGGTCGGTGGACACGATCTTCTCGCAGGGCAATCTCGAAACGACCGGCCTCAACACCGACGTCGCCATTCAGGGTGACTCCTTCTTTGTCGCCCGAAAAGGTGGGCAGAGCTTCTATACGCGCTCGGGCAACTTCCAGGTGGACGCCAACGGCAAGCTCGTCGCGCCGACCAACGGATTTATCGTCCAAGGGCGCAGCGCCATCAACGGCGTGTTCCAGGACGGCATCTCCGACATTCAACTCCCGTTCGGGCAGAAGACCGCGGCGAAGGCGACGACGGGTTTCAAGCTCGCCGGCAACATCGATGCGTCGGTCACTGATTTCGACATCACCGATCCCGATGGCGCTGGTCCGCTGACCGGCGGCTTCAACGCCGACACGCGCGCCGTGCCCGCCAACAAGGACTCGTGGACCGAAACGTCGCTGACGACCTACGACTCGCTCGGCACCAAGCATGACGTGAAGGCGTACTTGTACAAGACGGGCGCGAATACCTGGAACTGGGAAGTCGATCAGGCCGGACTCGTGGCCGCGGGCATTCCCGCCGCCAGCATCACCGGCGCCGGCACCCTCACGTTCAACTCCGACGGTTCGCTCAATGCGGCCTCGTCGAGTACGATCTCGTTCGATCCTCCGGGCGCGGACCCGATGTCGATCCAAGTCGACTTCGGCAGCGGCGTGAACGGGCTGACACAGTTCTCCTCGACGTCCACGGCGGTGCTGCGCGACCAGGATGGCTACACCTCGGGCACGCTGCAGAACTTCACGATCGATCGCACGGGCATCATCACGGGTTCGTTCACGAACGGCGTCAACGTGCCGCTCGCGCAGATCGTGCTCGCCGACTTCAACAACCCGGCCGGCCTGCTCCGCATCGGTGACAACATGTACCAGGAGTCGGGCAACAGCGGCGGTGCGGTGCTCGGTTATGCCCTCCAGGGCAGCCAGTCCACGCTCACCTCGGGCGCGCTCGAAATGTCGAACGTCGACCTCGCGCAGGAGTTCACGTCGATGATCGTGGCCCAGCGCGGCTTCCAGGCGAACTCGAAGGTGATCACGACGAGCGACGACCTGTTGCAGGAGCTGGTGAACCTCAAGCGGTAAGCGGAGCGGACGCAGCATTAACGCCGTAAACAGACGGGCCGGCCGTGCGCCGGCCCGTTCTGAATTCCCCGAAAGTGTCGTCGGCTCTCACATCGGGTCGAATGCGCCGAGCAGCGGCACGATTTTCCGAGTTCGCCCAGCGGGAGCCTTCGGGCTTCGTCGCCGCCGCCGGTCGACACCACCACAGCAGTTCACAACTCGTTCACTGACTGCGCGTTAGCTGCTGTCGCGTGATGTGATAGTGCTGTGGTACGGTCTGTGCGATGGAGACAGGTGAAGTACACGCCCTCTCCTCCATCAGAGCCATGGCCGAGAACGAGCAAGCCCCAGAAAACGAAGAGACCGTACCGGCGACCCCGAGCGCTGGCAAGAAGATGGTTCCCATCCTGCTCGTCGTGCTGGGCGGCCTGATCTTCGGCGGAGCCTCCGGCTTCTTCATGGTCGGCCCGGCCGTCGCACGGAAGGTCACGGGCGCCGTCGTTGCCGCCAAGACCGACGCAAAGGAAGCGCCCGCGGCGAAGAACGCCGAAGCCGACGCACCCAGTGCCGACTCCAAGATCTTCCTGCTCGACAACATGGTGCTCAACCCGGCCGGCTCGAGCGGACAGCGCTTCCTGCTCGTTTCGATTGCGTTGCGCCTGAAGGACGCCGAGACGGAAGCCGAGTTGAAGGCGCGCGACGCCGAAGTGCGCGACGCCCTGCTGCGTGTGCTGGGCGGCAAGCATGTCGAGGAACTCTCCGACATCTCGCAGCGCGACCGCATCAAGGAAGAGCTGCGCACGGCGCTCGACGCGGTCGTGAAGCCTGGCGCCGTGAAAGGATTGTATTTCCCACAGTTCGTGATCCAGTAGAGTCGCCATGTCCTCCGAAACGCTTAGCCAGAACGAAATCGACCAACTGCTCGGCGGCTCGGGTTCGTCGTCGATGCACGCGGCGCCCCGCGCCGGCGGTGACGTTGATTATCAGCTCTACGACTTCCGGCGCCCGCATCGCGTCAGCAAGGAGCGCCTGCGCACGCTCGAGGCCATGTACGAGCGGTTGGTGAAATCGCTGGAAGCCTGGCTGCTGAGCCGCATCCGCGGGCAGGTGGAGCTGCGCCTGCAGAGCGTGGAACAGTTCAGCTTTGGCGAGTTCACGCTGTCGCTGCCGACGCCGTGCGCGTCGTTCGGATTCGAGATCCTGAACACCGGCGGCCAGAAAGGCGTGATCGACGTCGGCCACGAGTTCGCCTACTACCTCGTGGACCGTTTCTTCGGCGGATCGGGGATGGCATCGGTGCCGACGCGGGCCATGTCGCCCGTGGAGCGCCTCGTCGTGCGCATGATGGTGGAGCGCACCACCGGCCTGCTCTGCGACATCTGGCAGGACCACGTCGAGTTCGATTTCGAACTCACGAGCTTCGAATCAATTCCCGAAATGGTGCAGGCCGCGAGCCGTGACGATCCCGTGCTCGTTGCCAGCATCGAAGTGAATGCCGGCAATGCGTCGTCGCTCATCCTCATCTGCCTGCCGTTCTCCGTGCTCGACAAGTTCTTCGCGTCCGGCGAGCAGCAGCGCGTGAAGGGCATGACGGGGTCGGAGCAGGAACGCCAGATCACGCGTGAACTCGCCGAGGTTTCCTTGCGCCAGATGCAAGTGGATATCACCGCGCGCCTGCCGGCCTTCGAAGTGCCCATGCGCCACCTGCTCGGCTTGCCCGTGGGCGCGGTGCTCACGACGGGCATCCCCACCGACACCAAGCTCGACATCACGGTGGGCGGCCAGACGCGCTACCACGCAGCCGCCGGTCGCGTGGGCGGCAAGCTCGCCGTGCGGCTGCTCGACGCGCCGGGTGTTCCCGCGCCGCCGCCGCCGCTGCTGCGCCCGTAACACCGCACCTGCCTGACGAACTCGCCTTCCCCTCTGCCTTCCTACCCATGCCAGACGCTTCCATGAATCCCGATGTCTCGTCGCCGCAGTTCGCCGAGTTGGCCCCGACCGGGGCGGCGCAGAGCGAAGTGCCGCTGTCGATGCTGCTCGACCTCACGATTCCGGTGACCATTGAACTCGGCCGCACGCGCATGTCGGTGCAGGAAATCCTGCGGCTGGGCCGCGGCTCCGTGGTCCAGCTCGAACGGCTGGCGGGTGAGCCCATCGACGTCTTCGTTGGCGACCGCCGATTCGCCGAGGGCGAAGTGGTGGTCATCGGCGAGCACTTTGGCATTCGCATCACGCGGCTCGTTGCGATGCTGTCGGGCGAGGTGGCGGCGTAATGGCCACATCGCTGCTCGGCGTGCTCGGGGTGCTCGCGCTCGTGCTCGGGCTCCTCGTGCTGGCCCTGCGGTTCCTGAAGCGCTTCTCGCCGAACGGCGGTGCGAGCGCGACCAAGGTACCGCTGGAAGTCGTGCAGCGCCTCTCGCTGTCCCCCAAGCAGGGCATCGCGATCGTGCGCATCGGCGAGCGGCTGGTTGCCGTCTCGATGGGCGACGGCGGCGTGCGCGCGCTCGTGGAGCTTGACGCAGTGCCGGCCGCGGCCGCGGTGGCCGCTTCCGCCGCCGCGCCGCGCCGGATGGCTTCGTTGCTCACCACGCAGCCGACGGCCGCGCCGGTCGTTGCCAGTGCGTTGCCTGCCGACTTCCGCAACTTGCTGCGCACGGCGCTGCGCAGTTCGACGACGCTGATCCTCATCGCCGCCGTGCTGATTCCCGCGGCAGTTCGCGCGCAGCAGCCCGCAGCGCCGCCTGCGGCACCGACCGCGGCGCAGATGCAACAGGCGATTTCGCAGGCCAGCAGCATGGTGACCGGCCCTGGCACTGGCGCGGCGAAGTCCGCGCCGGGCAACACCACGGCCGCGTCCGCAAAGGGCGCGGCCGATCAGCTCTCGGCCCTGGTAAAGCAGGTCAATCAGGCGGGGACGCGTTCGGCGGCGAAGGGTGCCACGAAGGGCGCCGGCGGGGCGAGCGATGCCGGGGATCGCGGCGATGAGATGATCAGCCGCGCGGCGCCGACGATCGACCTGAAGGTGGCCGGCGGCGACGGCCTGCGCCTGTCGGGCACGGTGGGCGTCGTTGTGATGATGGGCATGCTGACGCTGCTGCCGACGCTGGTGCTGATGATGACCGGCTTCACGCGCATCCTCGTCGTGCTGCATTTCCTGCGGCAGGCGATGGGCACGCAGAGTGCGCCACCGGCGCAGCTCATTGCCGGCCTCGCGCTGCTCATCACGGGCTTCGTGATGTCGCCGACGCTGGCCGAGGTGAACCGCACCGCGGTGCAGCCCTGGATGGACGGCAAGATCGAACAGACGCAAATGCTGTCGGAAGGCGTGAAGCCGTTCCGCACGTTCATGCTGCGCCAAGTGCGGCCGACGGACCTCACGACGTTTGCGAACATCAGCGGCCAGCCGGTAGTGGGCGGCCCGCAGGATGTGCCGCTCGTCGTGCTCGTCTCGGCGTTCGTGACGAGCGAGCTGCGCACGGCTTTTCAGATCGGCTTCGCGCTGTTCCTGCCGTTCATCGTGATCGACGTCGTCGTGGCCTCGGTGCTGATGAGCATGGGCATGATGATGCTGCCGCCGGCGATGATCTCGCTCCCGTTCAAACTGCTGCTCTTCGTGCTCGTCGACGGTTGGTCGCTGATCGTCACGGGACTCGTGCAGAGCTTCCACTAACCACACGCCCCTGCCATGACCGACGCTGCCGTTGTTGACCTTGCCCGCAACGCCATCATGATGGCGCTCGCGCTCGCCGCGCCGATGCTCACCGTCGCGCTCGGCGTGGGCCTCGCGATCAGCGTGTTCCAGTCGGTGACGCAGATCCAGGATCAGACGCTCACCTTCGTGCCGAAGCTGATGGCGGTGACGGGCGTCTTCCTGCTCGGGCTGCCGTGGATGATCCAGACCGCGGTGAAGTACACCGCCGAGCTGTTCCGCGCGCTCCCGACGCTGGTGTCGTGAACGCCGGGCTCGACCTGTTCGCGCCGGGAACCGGCGACGCGCTCGTGCTGACCGGCACGCGCGTCACCGGTCTCATGCTTATCGCGCCATCGCTGTCGTCGATCATCGTGCCACATCGCATCCGTGCGGCGGTGGTTGTGGCGCTCACCGCGCTGCTGACACCGGTGGCGCTGTCATCGCAGCGGCATCCGCACCTGACCGCGGCGGCGCTCGCGTCGGAACTGCTGGTTGGCTTCGCGATCGGCTTTGGTGCGTCGATTCTCGTCGGCGCCGCGGAGCAGGCCGGCGACGCGATGGCGATTCAGTCCGGACTCAGCGGCATGTCGATCCTCGACCCGACCGGATCGGAGCCGCTGCCGGTGATCGGGTCGTTTCTGCGCCTGTTCACCATCACGCTGCTGCTGACGCTGAACCTGCACACCGTGATGATCACCACGCTGGCGGAATCGCTGCACGCGGTGCCGCTGGGCGCGGGGCTTGGCCTCGCCAACGGCATGCGTGAACTGGTCGGCCTGGGCGCGACGATGTTCGCGCTTGGCGTGCGCTTTGCCGCGCCGGTGATCGCGGTGATCCTGATTGTGAACGTTTCGCTGGCGGTGATGGGACGCGCCGCGCCGCAGCTCAACGTGCTGAGCGTGGCCTTCCCGATGCAAATCGCCGCCGGCCTGTTCGCACTGGCGGCCGCGCTGCCCGCGATGGCGGTGTTCTTCGGGGGCTGGGACTCCGTGTACCACGGCATGGTGGCCCGCGCCGTGGGCGGCTTCACCTTCATCGGTCGCTGACGATGGCTGATGACAGCGACATGGAGAAAACAGAAGCGCCAACCCCGAAACGACGGGAAGACGCTTTTAACGAAGGACGGGTTCCACGGTCACCCGAGCTGAATGCGGCGGTGCTCTTCCTCACGGCGTCGCTGGTCGTGAACGCGGTTGGCCCCGGCGCCGGCACACAGCTGATGTCGCTGTTCGGCACGACGCTCGCGCAGGTAGGCACGGGCGCCAAGGACCCGGGCACCGCCGTCGTGCTGCTGCGCACGACCGGTTTTGCGACGATGAAGATCATCGCGCTGCTGGCGTCGGGGTTCGGCGTCGCGGTGCTGGCCGTTGGCGGGCTGCAAGGGCGCGGACTTCTCTCGCTGCAGCCGCTGGCGCCGAAGTTCGAGCGGATGAACCCGATTGCCAACGCCAAGCGGCTGTTCTCGACGCAGCCGCTCGTGGACCTCGCCAAGTCGCTGACCAAGATGGGGATCGTCGGCTGGGCCGTCTCCGGCGTGCTGACGCAGGGCTGGGGCGACCTGAACGATCTCGGCAGCCGCGACATCATCGCGCTGTTCCCGATCGTGCAACACCTGACGGTGCAGATGCTCAAGAACGCCGGCCTCGCGTACCTGGCGCTGGCGTCGCTCGACTACGCGTACCAGCTCTGGCAGCACGAAAAGAGCTTGAAGATGAGCAAGCAGGACGTGCGGCAGGAAACGAAGAACGACGAAGGCGACCCGATGCAGAAGCACCGGGCGCGTTCGCTGGCCCGCGCCCGCATCCGCCGCCAGATGTTCGCGGACGTCAAGACGGCCGACGTCGTGATCGTGAACCCGACGCACATCGCCATCGCCCTGCGCTACGACCCCGTGCAGGCGCCGGCGCCGATTGTGCTGGCGATGGGCCAGCGCAAGATCGCCGAGCGCATCAAGGCGCTGGCCTTCGAGCACAAAGTGCCGGTCATCGAGAACAAGCCGCTGGCCCGAGCCTTGCTAGCTAGTGCTCACATCGGACAGATGATTCCCGCCGAACTGTACGCCGCCGTCGCTGAAGTCCTTGCCTTCGTCATTCGCCAGCGCGCGCTTGCCTCGCTGCGCTGGAAAGGAACCGCCCTCGCATGAGCACCCTCGCCCGCCCTGTCGAGACCCGTGGCGCGCGCACCGCCGAAATTGGCGTGGCGCTCGCCGTCGTCTTCATCATCGCGCTGCTGGTGGTGCCGCTGCCGCCATTCGTGCTCGACCTCTGCCTATCGCTCAGCATCGGCATCTCGTTGGTGGTGCTGCTCGTCTCGCTGTACACGACCGATCCGCTCGAGTTCAGTTCGTTCCCGGCGCTCATCCTGCTGCTCACGCTGTTCCGGCTGGCGCTCAACGTCAGCAGTACGAGGCTCATCCTGTCGGAGGGGCACGCCGGGCAGGTCATCCAGGCGTTTGGCCAGTTTGTCATTGGTGGCAACTACGCCGTGGGCGTGGTGCTGTTCCTCATTCTCGTCGGCATCAACTTCATCGTGATCACCAAGGGTGCCGGCCGTGTGGCAGAAGTTGCCGCCCGCTTCACCCTTGATGCGATGCCGGGCAAGCAGATGGCCATTGATGCCGACCTGTCGGCCGGGCTCATCGACGAGGGGACCGCCCGCAAGCGCCGTTCCGAGATCACGCAGCAGGCCGATTTCTACGGCGCGATGGATGGCGCCTCGAAGTTCGTGAAGGGCGACGCGATTGCCGGGCTGCTCATCACGTTCATCAACATTGTCGGCGGCATCTTCATCGGCGTCGTGCAGAAGGGCATGCCGGCGGCACAGGCGGCGTCGACGTACACGATTCTCACGATCGGCGATGGCCTGGTGGCGCAGATCCCGGCGCTCATTGTCAGCACCGCGGCCGGCATCATGGTCACACATGCCGCCGGCGGCTCGCGCATCGGCAACCTGCTGGCGCGCCAACTCGGCGCGCATCCGCGCGCGGTCTGGATCGCGGCGGGTGTGCTCGCCACGCTCGCCGTCATCCCGGGCCTGCCGACGATGCCGTTCCTCGTGCTCGCCGGTGGACTGGCCGTCATGGGACGGATGTCGCAGACGGCCAAGGACGAACGCGATGAGGCCGCGGCGAACGCGGAGATCGTGCCCGTTGCCGACGCGGCGCCGCAGAATCCGCTCAAGGACCTGCTGCAGATCGACCCGATCGAAATGGAAGTGGGCTACGCGCTCATCCCGCTGGTGGACGAGTCGCAGGGCGGCGACCTGCTCGAGCGCATCAGCCTGCTGCGCAAGCAGGCGGCCATCGAGCTGGGCATCCTGATTCCGTCGATTCGCATTCGCGACGACGTACGCCTGCCCGCCAACGAGTACATCATCAAGCTCCGCGGCAGCGAAGTGGCGCGCGCCGAAGTGCTGCCGCGCTTCTCGCTGGCGCTCGACACCGGGAGCGTCATCCAGGCCATCGACGGCATGGAGACGATCGACCCGTCGTTCGGCATGCCGGCGCGCTGGATTGCCCCCGGGCGCAAGGCGGAAGCCGAGTCGCTGGGCTACGTCGTGGTCGAGCCGACGACGATGGTGGCCACGCACCTGATGGAGACGCTCAAGGCGAACGCCGCTGAGCTGCTTGGCCGCCAGGATGTGCAGGAGATGGTGGAGACGCTCAAGAAGTCACATCCGGCGCTGGTCGACGACCTCATTCCGAACAAGGTCTCGCTCGGCATGCTGCACCGCGTGCTGCAGCGCCTGTTGCGCGAGCGGGTGCCGATTCGCGACCTCGTCACGATTCTCGAAGCACTGGGCGACACCGCCGACCAGACGAAGGACCCCGAGCAGCTCACGGAACACGTGCGCCGTTCGCTCTCTAACGTCATCGCCCGCTTGTACATGGACGACTCCGGGACGGTGCGCGGCATCACGCTCGGGGCGCGACTCGAGGCCTCGTTGATGGGGCTATTCAGCCCGCGCGCCTCGCTACCCGGCACGTCGCTGCTGACGCCGGATGCGCTGGCAGGGCTTTTGCGTGAGTTGAACATGCTCGCCACGACTGGAGCATCAGACGGGCGATCGGTGCCGCTCGTGGTCCCGCCGGGACTGCGCGTCGGCATCCGCCGGCTCATCGAACCTGTCATGCCCTCCCTGCCCGTCGTATCGCTCGCCGAACTGCCCGCCACCATCCAGCTGACCAGCGTCGGCCATTGGGAAATGAAACATGCGGCTTGAGACTTTCCGCGGTCCCGACTATGCCACCGCCTTCGCCTTCGCCAACAGCGAACTCGGCGACGACGCCATTCTCGTCTGGTCGCGCAACATTCGCTACGGCACCGGCACCGGTGTCGAGGTGGCCTGCACAACCTCCGATTTGTTGTCTCAGTTCCGCAGCCGCGTGAGTCCGGGGACACCCCGGTTTTCCGCCGGCACGCGGCGCAGCGACGGCCGCCCGTTCATTCTCGCACTGGTTGGTCCGACGGGCGCCGGCAAGACGACGACGGCGGCGAAGCTGGCGGTTCATCCCGATGCCTTTGGCGGGCTGAAGGTCGGATTCCTTTCACTCGACACGTACCGCGCCGGCGCCGTGGAGCAGCTGCAGAGCTATGCCGATGTCGCGGGACTCGATTTTGAACTGGCCTACGATTCACGCGACCTCGCTGGGGCGCTGACGCGTCTGGCCAAGTGCGACGTGATCCTCGTCGACACGCCGGGGCGCGGCCCCAAATCCAACGGCGCCGCGTGGCGCGCAATGCTCAACCGGCTCGATCCGGACGAAACGCATTTTGTGGTTCCGGCGACGATGCGCACCGACTTGCTGCTCGCCGCGCGCTCGGACTACACCTCGATGGGCGCGTCGCACGCGATCATCACCAAGGTTGATGAAGTGCCGCTGGATTCCATGGTCGCCGTCTTCGCCGCCGAGGTCGGCATGCCGGTGCGCTGGGTGACCGACGGACAGGATGTGCCCACCGACCTGCGCGAAGCTGGCCCGACGCTTATCGGCGCACTTGGCACCTGTCCCGCAATGGCGGCGGCATGAGTTCGCAAACGGACGGACTGCGCCGGTTCGTGGTAGAGCGCGGACTTGGCGACGGATGGACGCCGAGTGATGCGCGCGTGGTGCTGGTGGCCGCTGGCAAGGGCGGCATTGGCACATCGACGGTCGCGGCACTGCTCGCGCTGTCGTTCGCCGAGCAGGGCCGCCGCACGCTGCTCATCGATGGCGATGACCAAGCCGGCACGCAGCATCATTGGTTTGGCGTCGAACCGCGCATCGGCATTGGCGCGATGCGCACGAGCGGCATCGAGCCGCGCGAGGCGGTGATCCAGGCGTCCGAAATGCTCGATCTGCTGCCGGGCGGCGGTGTGGCCGACGCGGCGCAGCCGCTGCTGACCACGAGCGAGCGCCGGATGGTCTGGCGCCGCGTGGCTGGACTCTATTCCGACTACGACTTCGTGGTGATTGACGGCGGGTGCCGCCTCGACACCATCATAGCGGCAAGCACTGCCGGGGTGCGGCGCCTGGCGGCGGTATCTGCCGCCGACCCGGTGGCCCTCGCAGCCACGTACGCCCTTTTGAAGGCCATCGACAGCCGTATTCCGGGCCTACCGGTGGATTTCGTAGCCAACGGGCACGACGAAGGGCGCGCCCGCGCCCTCTATGACCACGTGCAAATGGCGTCCCAGCGCTGGCTTCGGCGCGGCCTGAATTACGGTGGCACGATTCCTGAAGATGTGCACATGCGGGAACGGCTCGCAGCGGGCGGCACCTTTGCCGGCACTGCACCGAACTCCCCGGCCGTCAGCGCCGCAGTCACGCTGGGAGGCCGAGTGATCGCCGAGCTGGACGATGTTGCGCGGCGTTCGATTGCACCGACCGCATACGCCTGGAGGCGTTGAACCATGGATAGCAACGCGCTGTGGACGAAGTATCTCGGCGGTGATGCCGACGCCCGTCAGCAGCTCCTGAACGAGCATCTCGGGCTGGTGCACTTTGTCGCCCGCCAGGTTGCCCGCGGACTCGCCGTTGACATGGATTTCGACGAACTCGTCAGCGCCGGCACGCTCGGGCTGATGAACGCGCTTGAGAGCTTCGATCCCAAGCGTGGACTCGCGTTCAGCACGTTTGCCGCGCCGCGCATTCGCGGGGCGATTCTCGACGAACTGCGCCGCCAGGATCACGTGCCGCGTTCGATCCGCCGCAAGACCCGCGAGATCAACGCCGCGCGCGAGTCGCTGTCGCGTCAGCTCTCGCGGCCGGTGACGGACCGAGAGACCGCAGACCGGCTTGGGGTGGATGTGGAAACGCTCTGGCGCTGGCAGGCCGACGTGGAAGGGGCGGTGCATCTGCCGCTCGACCGCAGCACGACGCCGCAGGATGATTCCGGCATCACGCCGGTGGAACAGCTCGTGACGGAAGAGGAGAATGAGATCGAGAACCAGCTCAACCACGAGCAGGAAGTCGATCACCTTCGCGCCGCCATCATGAAGCTGAAGGAGCAGGAGCGCGTGGTGCTCTCGCTCTACTACTACGAAGAGCTCAAGCTGCACGAGATCGCCGAGATTCTCGAACTGACCGAATCACGCGTGTCGCAGATTCGTTCGAAGGCGCTGCAGCGCCTGCGCACCCAGATGGGCGCGCTGCGCGAGAACGTCGCCTGATGCGTCGTCCCCTCGCGATCGCCAGCATGGCCGGACTCGCGCTGGCGCTCGCCGCCGTGCTGGCGGTGCGTGCCGGCTTGGAACGTCCGCTGCTGGCGGCCATCCGCACGGTTGATCCGCGCGTGGCCGCCTCGATGGTGATCGCGGCGGTGCTGGTGCAGGTGGCGCTCTTTCTCCGCGTGCGGGAGGACGAAGAGCGGCCGACGGCCGGGCGCACCCCCCGCGCGCCGCGGACGAAGCTGGGCCGTCGCGTGGCCATGGGCACCGGCAGCGTGCCGGTGATCGCTCGCCGCACCGGCCTGTCGCAGGATGTGGTGGCGCTGGCCTTGCGCCAAACCCGTGAGCCTGCTTCGCCCGTGAGCACCCCGGCGAGGACCCGGCAGAACCGGCCCATAACGGCAACTCTTGCCACGAGTTCGGGGTCGCTGAACGGTCTCATCCGCCGTCTCACGCATTCCTGAGCCCCCGCGCCGCCGAATTCGGTGGCACGGTCGTTGCGCTACATCGGACCGGATTCAACCCGGACTTTGCCGTGGGCTCAAGCGTTCGACCAACCGGTCTCGAAAATGCCGCCGCCGCACTCCGCTACTGGGAGCGCCGGCAGGAAGTGGTCGCCAGCAACCTGGCGAACGTCAACACGGACGGCTTCAAGGGCGAACGCGCCTTTGCCCGGTTGCTTGACGGCAACCTCCCCGTCGTCGACACCGCCACCGATTTCAGCACCGGCTCCATCAGCCCCACCGGCAATCCGCTGGATGTGGCGATCAGTGGCGACGGGTTCTTCGTGGTCCAGACGCCCAAGGGCGAACGGCTCTCCCGCGGCGGTGCGCTTTCCATTGATGCCGACCGCCGGATCATCGATGCCAACGGCAACCAGCTGCAGGGCGTCGACGCGGTGCCGGCCGGAGCCAAGGTCATTGCCATCGACGGCCAGGGACGCGTTCGGGCCGACGGCAAGGACATCGGCAAGTTCCGCATCGAGACGGTGCCGCCGGGCACGAAGCTGCAGCACGAAGGGGGCGGCCAGTTCAGCACGACCGCTCCCCGCACCGAGGCCGACATGAACCGGACCAAGGTGCGGCAGGGCGCCATCGAAGGGAGCAACGTGAGTTCGCTCGAGTCGATGGTTGACATGATCGCCGTGCAGCGCGCCTACGGCGCGGTGCAGAAGTCCATATCCGCCCTCGACGCCGTGCGCGGCATGGCGTCGTCGGACCTCGGCAAGCTGTAAGCCCGACCTTTCAGGAGCCACCGCATGGATCCCGCACTCCGCGCCGCCGCGAGCGGCATGATGGCACAGCAGACGCGCACCGAGGTGATCGCCAACAACCTCGCCAACGTCAACACGACCGCGTTCAAGCGCAGCCGTGCGCACTTCGTCGACCTGCTCTACCAGACCGTGCAGGGCTCGGCGGCGGTGGGCAGCGCTGACGCCGCCACGACACCCGCCGTGCAGGTAGGACGCGGCACGCGGCTCGCCGGCATCCAGCGGCTTCACTCGCAGGGCTCCGACGAACAGACCAACCGGCCGCTCGATCTTGCCATCGAGGGCGAGGGTTTCTTCCAGGTGCAGCTGCCCAACGGCGGCACGGGCTACACGCGTGACGGCGCCTTCGAGATGTCCGACACGGGCACGCTCGTCACGTCGGGCGGCCTCACGGTGCTCCCCGGCGTGAAGGTGCCGGCCGGCGCGTCGCAGATCACCATCGCGCAGAACGGCATCGTCAGCGTCAAGCAGGGCGACCAGACCGCACCGGTGGAAATCGGACGCATCGAACTCGCGCGCTTCGCGAACCCAAGCGGACTTGAGTCGCTGGGTGAGAACCTCTACTCGGCGACGCCCGCATCGGGTGAGGCCGCGCCGGGATTCCCTGGTGACGAAGGCGTCGGGCGCCTGCTGCAAGGACACCTCGAAGCGAGCAACGTCGAAATCGTGCAGGAGATGGTCGACATGATTGCCGCGATGCGCGCCTACGAGATCAACAGCAAGGCCATCAAGAACAGCGAGTCGATGTCGGACATCGCCAACAACCTGGTGCGCTGAGTTCCGTGACGCTCTTTCGCCGAGTTGCCATCGTTGCCGGCACCGCCGGCCTGCTCGCCGCCCTCGCCTCGACATTGAAGGCGCAGACGGTGCAGGGGCCGCACGAGCTGGCGTCCGCCGGTGGACCGGTGGCGCTGCGCATGATGCCGCGAGGCACGGTGCTGCAGGCCGCCGATGTGGGTGGTGACGCCGCCAGCGTGCTCGGCTTTGAGACGCAGCGCGTGATCAGCGCCGGTGAAACGCTCCGCGCCCCCGCCATTGCGCCGGCCGCCATCGTGCGCACCGGCGACGCGATTACCGTGCGCGTGGAAATGGACGGCATTACGGTGACTCGCGCCGGCATTGCACTTGGCACCGCGCGCATCGGCGCGCCGGTGCGTGTTCGTCTTGGCCAACATTCCCTGTCCGGCACCGCCGTCGCTCCCGGCGTCGTGCGCCTGCCGTGAGGATCGACTTCATGCGTCGTCTGCTCTCCACCACGCTCGTCTTCTTGTTCGCTGCGTCGTCCGCGGCGGCTCAAGCCAAAGCGCCCAAGAATGCCAAGGGCGCTGCCGTTGCACCGCCCGTCGACTCCGTCGCGCCACAGTACACCGGCCGCCAGTCGTGGACGTCCGATCGCTACCGTCTTGGCGTCGGTGACATCGTCACCGTGATGGTGAACGACCAGACGCTGGCGAGCGCGACCACCAACAACTCGGCGAGTGACAAGCGCACCAAGGACATGGATTTTTCGGTGAAGCCGCCGGATGCGCCGACCAAGGCGTCGATGGCGATTGCCGCCAAGGCCGGCTTCAACAACAACGGCGACTCCAAGCAGAGTGGCGCGGCGACCCGCAACAACACCTTCCAGTCCACGCTGAGCGCGCGCGTGATCGCGGTGTCGCCCACGGGGATGCTGCAGATTCGCGGCCGCAAGATGGTGAACGTCGACAAGAACCAGCAGGAAGTGACGCTCACCGGCTGGATTCGCCCGCAGGACATCGACATCGGCAGCAACACCGTGGAGTCCACGCGCGTCGCCGACGCCGACATCGTCGTCTCGCAGAAGGGATCGCTGGGCAAGCCGCGCAGCGGCATCCTCTCGAAGGTCGTCGGGGCGATCTGGCCATGATCAACCCGGCCAACTTGCCCGCCCGCCGCGTGCGCCACGTGCTCGCGTGGCTTTGCATGTTCGCGGCCATGCTGATGTTCGCCATGGAAGCGCGCGCCCAGGAAACGCGCGTGCGCGATCTGGTGCTCAGCGACCCGGTGCCGCCGGTGCGGCTCATGGGCTATGGCCTCGTGACAGGTCTTGCCGGAACCGGCGACCGCGTGAGCGGCATCGCCGGCGCGGCACAGACGGTCACCTCGATCGTGAACCTGCTGCGCCGCTTTGACGTGGAGGTGCCGGCCGAGTTGCTGCGCACCAAGAACGTCGCGGCGGTGCTGGTGACCGCCGAGGTGTCGCCGTACCTGCGCCCGGGCGGCCGCTTTGAAGTGCGCGTCTCAAGCATTGGTGATGCCGCGTCGCTGCGCGGCGGTGTGCTGTGGATGACGCCGATGGTGGCCGACGCGGGGCAGCGCCCTGTCGGCGGCGCGCAGGGCGCGCTGCTGCTCAGCCCGTCGGCGATGTCGCGCTCGAGCAGCGAACCCAGCAACACGGCACGGATTCCGGATGGCGGCGTGCTCGAGGCGGAGATTCCCCGCCCCGCTCTCTCGGCATCCAACAAGCTGCTGTTGCGCGATCCGGACCTCGGCACCGCCACGCGCATTGCCGCGGCGATCGATTCGGTCTTTCAGACGCCCGGCACCGCGCGTGTTGATGATCCGGGAAGCATCACCATTGCGCCCAAGGACACGGGAGCGTCGTACGCGTCCACGCTCGCGCGCATTCGCGACGTGCGTCTGCACGCCGACCGCGCCGCGCGCGTCATCATCGATGCACGCGACGGCACCGTGGTAGCCGGCGGCGACCTCACGGTTGGCGAAGCCGTGGTCAGCCACGCCGGCGTCACGCTCACCGTCGGTCCAACCGCCGACACGTCACGCATCCGCGGCGATGTGCGCGTCGCCACCGGCACCAGTGTGCAGCGCATTGCGTCGGCACTGCACGCGATTCAAACGTCACCCGCCGAGATCGCCGCGATCTTCGAGGGACTGAAGTCGGCCGGCGCGCTTTCCGCGGAGATCGTCGTTCGATGACCCGCGTTGACGGACCGTCAGCTGGCGGCCTTCCGACCGTTCCCGACCGCCTCGCGCGGCTCAAGGACACGAGCGGCAAGCTCGAAGGCGTCTTTGTCGAGCAGCTGTTCAAGGCGATGCGCGAGACGGTGCCGCAGGACGGCATCGCCGATGGCGGACAAGGCGAAGAGATCTTCAGCGGCATGTTCGACCAGAAGCTCGCGGACCAGGTGCCGGCGCAATGGCATCGCGGCATCGCGAGCGCGCTCATGAAGGAACTGAAGGACCACGTGCGGCCGGAGTCCAAGTGAACAGCGCCCTTCCTTATGCGGTGGATGCGTCGCTCGTGAATGCCACGAGCACGGTCGCCGCACTCGTCGATTCCCTGCGCACCGAGGCGAGGCTCCTCGGCGATCTCGCGGCCATCATGCGCCGGCAGCGCGAATCGGTGACGCACGACGACCTGCAGGGCGTCGACGATTCGGTCTTCTCCACGCACCGCGTACTCGTGACGCTTCAGGAAGCGCGCCGCCGCCGCCGTACGCTCAACCACGTGCTGGGCGAAGGCGATGACCTGAGCGTTGTTGCGCTGGAAGAGTTCTTCAACGGCGAACTGCCGACCAGCGTGGCGGAAGCCGCCGAGGCGCTGCGTGGCAGCGCGCTGGCGTTGCAGCAGGAAGTGACGGTGAACCGCCGCGTGCTGCGCGAAGCCATTTCCGCGGGCGACCGCCAGGTGCAAATGCTCGTCAGCGCCGCCAACGGCGGCACGGGCGCCGGGGCCGTGCCCGCGAACGGCGGACGCCTCATCGACCGGAAAGTCTGATGCCGGGCTTCGGCGGAATTCTCAGCATCGCGCGCAGCGCGCTCACCACCTCGCAGGCGGCGGTGCAGATCGCATCGCACAACATCGCCAACGCCAACACGCCCGGCTACAGCCGTCAGCGCGAAGTGCTCAGCGAAGGCACACCGGAGAACACACCGGCGGGCATCTTCGGCACCGGCGTGAGCCTCGTGAATGTGCAGCGCCAGCGCGACAGCATGCTCGATCAGGAGTACCGCCTAAGCAACGGCCAAGCCGGCGCGGCAGGCATGCGCTCCGACTACCTGCAGCGTGTGGAGAACGTCTTCGCCGAGCCGTCCGACAACGGGCTTTCGAATGCGCTCGACAAGTTCTACAACGCGTGGAGCGATCTGTCGTCGGATCCGAACAACCCCAGCGCCCGCACGGCGGTGCAGCAGGCGGGTTCGACGCTGGCGCAGACGTTCAACGGCATCGCCAGCCAGCTCAGCAGCCTGAAGAGCGAGGCAGTGGACCGCGCACGTTCCACGGTCGGCGACATCAACCGCATGGCCTCGCAGATTTCTGAACTGAACGGCCGCATCGTGGCCACGGAGAGCGGCGGCGGCACCGCCAGCGACTTGCGCGACCAGCGCGACGTGCTGCTCGACACGATGAGCAAGAGCGCATCGGTGCGCGTCATCGAGCATACCGACGGCAGCGTGCAGGTGATGCTGGGCACCATCTCTCTGGTGGACGGCATCGGCGCCAAGCAGGTGCAGCTCACCAACACGACGACGATGGACTTCAACGTCGTCGGCAGCCCCGACAAGATTCGCTCGGTCGGCGGCGAGCTGGGCGCACTACAGGATGTCTACAACACCGACATCGCCGGCGTCGAGCAAGGGGTTGATGCGCTGGCCAACGCCGTCATCACCGACGTGAACACGCTCCACCGCACGGGATGGTCGCCGGCCGCGGGCGCGGCGGGCAACTGGAACGCCGCGCTTGGTCCCACGGGCTCGAACGTCGATTTCTTCGACAGTGCCGCGGCGTCGGGCAACGCGGCCCACATGCAGCTGTCGGCCGCGGTGCAGGCGGACGCGCAGGCCATTGCGGCGGGCACCGCGCAGAACGAAACGGGCGATAACTCGCTCGCCCTGTCCATGTCGGGACTGCGGGACAACGCGCCGTCGGCAGCCAACACCAACTTCGCGGCCGACTTCCGCACCCTCGTCGGCGGCATTGCCGGGCATCTGAACGAGGCCAAGAATTCATCGACGGTCTACACCACGCTGACCAGCCAGTCGGAGCAGCGGCGGACCGCGGTATTTGGCGTTTCGGTGGACGAGGAGCTAATTCAGATCATGCGGCAGCAGCAGGCATATGCCGCAGCGTCCAAAATCGTGAAGACCGTGGACGAAATGATGCAGACGCTCCTCTCACTCAAACAATAAGAGCCAGGGATGCTCATTCTCACCCGCCGCGAAGGAGACGCGATCTACATCGACGGGGGAGTTCGGATCGTGGTCCTGTCCGTCGATCGGAAAGGCGTGCGGCTCGGCATCGAAGCGCCGCCGGATGTGCGCATCTTGCGCGGGGAAATCGTGGCCGAGGTGGAGAGCGCCACGAAGGGCGCGGCGACGGGCGAGAGCGCCAAGCCGCTGCTCGATCAGCTCCCGAAGCCCGCGCCGCGAAAACCGGACGCGTAGACCGGACACCGGGAACGAGACTCCGAGGGGCGCGTCAGCGCCCCTTTCGTCGTTCGGCGGCGAGGGTCGGCAGGGCGAGCTCGGCCCACGGGTGGCCGGCGGCATCCTGTCCGCGCGTCGTCACGGCGCCCAAGAGTGAACTCATCCACTCGAGTGCCGGCCACGCCGCTCCGTCGGCTGGTGTCGCAGGGCGCGTCGTCGTGGCGCGCACGAACAGCTCGTCGTCGGTGCTGGTGAGTGCGACGGCGATGCCGTGCCCGTCCTCCTCGCCCTCGAGCGCGCGCGCCACGCCGACGAGCAGCACCAGAAGCGCCTGCGTGAGCAGCTGCCGCTGGCTGCGCACCGGGGGCGCGGCATCGAGCCCCGTCACTTGGCAGGGGAGCATTCGCAGGTCCAGATGGTGCGACAGCAGGGCGAGCGCGTCGTTGACCGGATCGGCCAGCACCATCGGTTCGCGGGCGGCGGCCAGTTCCACCGGCATCAGCCGGTAGAGACGCAGCAGCTGCTCAAACCGGCCCTCCTCGGCGGCGAGTGCCTCCACAATTTCGGCGTCGTACTCGGCCGACTCCTGCAGGACGGCAAGCAGGGTGTTGAGGGTGTTGATGCGATTCGACAGGGCGTGATTGAGCCCCCGGTGCAACCCGTTGGTGGCCTCGAAGATGGCGGCGGCAGCCGCTGGCGGGGGTGCTGGCATTTATCGAATTGCGGCGTAAGGAGTTGCGGGGTTGCGTCCGATACTAACTAGTGTCGGCGCGAGCCGCATCGGAGCCCTCTTCCACGGATGGACGGTCGGCTGTGTTTATTATTATCGGGCTAGTTGTCGTTTTTGGCGCCATCATCGGCGGGTACACCATGGAACATGGTCACCTCGCCGTATTGGTGCAGCCCGCCGAGCTCATCATCATTGGTGGCGCGGGCATTGGGTCGTTTATCGTGGGCAACCCGCCCGCCGTCATGAAGGGCGCCCTGAACGAGACGCTGGCGCTGCTCAAGCCCAACCCCTACAACGAGACCGCGTACGGCGAGCTACTGCAAGCGCTGTACGACGTGTTCCAGAAGGCACGCAAGGACGGCCTGGTGGGGCTCGAGGCGCACATCGAAGAGCCCGAGAAGTCCGACATCTTCAAGAAATACCCCGGCTTCATGCATCACCACGATGCGGTCGCCATGCTGACGGACACGCTCAAGGTGCTGCTGACCGGCGCGGTCGAGGATCATCATCTCGAAGCGATCCTCGACGCCGACCTTGAGCAGCAGCATCACGAGGCGATGGCCGTGCCCAACGCAATCACGAAGGTGGGTGACGCGATGCCCGGCTTCGGCATTGTGGCCGCTGTCCTTGGGGTCGTGCTGACGATGGGGGCCATCGGCGGCGCGGTGTCGGAGATCGGCGAGAAGGTGGCGGCGGCGCTCGTCGGCACCTTCCTTGGCATCTTGCTCTGCTACGGCGTGATCGGACCGATCGCCCAGGCCATCGAAGGCCGCGTGCGCGCGCATTCCGCCTACATGCTGTGCATCAAGACGGCGCTGCTGGCGTTTGCGCGCGGTGATTCGCCGATGTCGGCCGTGGAGTTTGCGCGCCGCAACATCGAGCCCCTTGATCGTCCGTCATTTGCCGCGCTCGAGAATCTCACACGGCGCCGCGCGGCGTAATCGGCCATGGCGAAGAAAACCGCGAAGCCCATCATCATCAAGCGCGTCAAGAAAGGCGGGCATGGCGGGCACCATGGCGGGTCGTGGAAAGTCGCGTACGCCGACTTCGTCACGGCGATGATGGCGTTCTTCATGGTCATGTGGCTGCTCGGCATGGACGACAAGACCAAGAAGGCCGTCGAGGGTTACTTCTCGAATCCGGTGGGCTACAAGCAGGGCTACGGCTCGGGCAGCAGTCCGCTGGCGACGGGCAGTTCGCCGGCGAAGCTGGCCGACGCGCAGATCAAGGTCATTATCCATCGCTCCGAGGAAAAAGCGTTCGGCGAGGCCGCGCAGAAGATCAAGGGCAAGCTCGATGCCGCGAAGAGCAGCCTGGGGTCGGCGAAATTTGAAGTGACGGTGGCCGACGAAGGACTGCGCATCGAGATGATCGAGGATGGCGCCGGCGACACGTTCTTTCCGTCGGGCTCCGCGGCCGTCAAGGATGGGCTGCGCGAGGGCATCAAGCTCATCGCCGCCGAACTCATTCCGCTGCACAACGCGGTGATCGTGGAAGGGCACACCGATGCCACGCGCTACGGCGCGGCCGCCGGCTACACCAACTGGGAATTGTCCGCGGACCGTGCGAACGCCGCGCGGCGCATTCTCGAGGAAACGGGCTTCCCGGCGGCGCGCATCCACGAAGTGCGCGGGATGGCCGACACTCGGCCGCGCGTGCCCAACGATCCGTTTGCGGCGCAGAACCGTCGCATCACGCTGGTGCTGCCGTTCTCCAACTTGGAGACCTCCACCGCCACGGCCCCGCAGGCGCCACCGGCGCCGGCGCGTCCCTCCGCCGGCTAGGCTAGGAACCGAGCAACGCGTCGCGCGCCCACTGCGCGGCTTCGCTGGTGATGGGCGGGAGTGCGCTCGTAACGCCCTCTGAGGCGGCAAGCACACTCGCCGCGTTCCAGTCACCACGCTGGCACGCCTCGGCCAAGCTGAGCACGTCGGCCAGCGGCCCTTCGCGCCGCAGGAGCGCGTCCTGCACATCGTCCACGACGTTGACTCGCGCCACGAGCGTCTCCATCGAGACGCCGAGCAGCGCATCGAGTGCGGAGAGCAGCCCGGTAAGAAACAGCGTGGACGCTTCGTTCGTGCGGTGCGCGGCGGTGGCGAGCAGTTCGCACATGCGCGCGCGCTCCACCGCGCTCAGCAGCCGTTCGGCGTCCACGTCGGTGGCGCGCGGCGCCGAAGCGCTGAACAGCAGCGCCAGCCAGCGGTGCAGCATGCCGCGCCCCACGAGACGAATGGCCTGCCGAATGGACGAGACGCCGCCAATGCCCATCGCGGCGCTGTTGGCAATGCGCAACAGGCGCAGCGCGAGCGCGGGATCCGTCTGGAACGCCTCTTCGAGTTCGCGGTCGCTGGTGTCGGGCTTGCTCAGGCGATTCATCAGCGTGACAATGCCGGCGAGACGCGGCGGCAGATCCCGGCCGGTGACAATCTCGGGGCGCGCAAAGACGTAGCCCTGGAAGTAATCGAACCCGGCGTGGCGCCAGGCGGCGAGCTGTTCCTGCGTCTCGACGCGTTCGGCGAGCAGCTTGATGCCGCTATGCTTGCGCAGTCGCGCCACCATGTCGCGCAGCGATTCCGGCGTCTGTCCGAGCACGTCGAGTTTGACGACCTGCGCGAGGCTCACGAACGGCTCGTACTCGTCGCCGGCAACAAAGTCGTCGAGCGCGACATCGTACCCCGCTGCGCGCAGCGCCTGACACGCGCTTAGCGTCTCGGCGTTCGCCGGCACCGTCTCGAGAATCTCGATCATGCAGCGTGCCGCGTCGAGCACGCGCCAGTGCTGTCCGATGAGCATTTCGGTGGGGATGTTCACCCACGCACGCGCGCGTCCGATCAGTCGGTCGAAGCCGATGGAGAGCACGCCGTTGATGAGCGTCGTGCTCGACATCGTCACGTGATCCGCGCCGAGCGCCGCGCGGTCGGTGATCGCCGCGCGGTAGAGGAGTTCGTAGCCGATCAGGCGATCTGCACGGTCGAAAATCGGCTGCCGCGCAACGAGCACGTCGGGGAGTTCGTTCCCCGTCACGAGATGCTCATTCCGAATGGCGCTGAATCGACGGCGGTCACAGGCGGCGCATGAAAGTAAGAGTCTCGAATACTTGCCTCGGCGTAGCCGCGGCGCGAGGGGGCGCGCCAACAGGGGGCGCGCCAACAGGGGGCGCGCCAACAGGGGGCGCGCCAACAGGGGGCGCGCCAACGAGCGTGGAACGCGAACAGTAGATTCCACCGTGGCGCGGCACGCCCTGCTACCCGCGCCTTCCACAAACTGAAGGCCCCCCAGAGGAGCCCTGATGCGCATCACGAAAGTCGGCGTGGTCGGCGCCGGCGTCATGGGGAGCGGCATTGCCGCCCTCGCGGCCTCCGCCGGCTACCCCGTGGTCCTGCTCGACATGCCGGGCAGCGACGATCCCGCCTCGAAGGAGCGCTCGGCGCCGGCTCGCACCGGTCTCGAAAAGGCCCGCAAGGCAAAGCCGGCGGCCTTTATGGATGTCGACCGCGCCGCGTTGGTCGTCACCGGCAATACGGCGGATCATCTGGAGTTGCTCGCCGACTGCGACTGGATTGTCGAAGTCATCATCGAGCAGCCCGGTCCCAAGCAGGAGCTGTTTGCGAAGCTCGAGAAGATCGCACCGAACGCGATCGTGACGTCGAACACGTCGGGCATTCCCATGGACGTGCTGCTGCAGGGGCGCGGCGAAGCGTTCAAGCGGCAGTTCCTCGGCACGCACTATTTCAACCCGCCGCGCTACATGCACCTGCTCGAGATCATCCCGACGCCGTACACGGCGCCGGAGACGCTCGAGCGCATGCGTGAGTTCTCCGAGCGGTGCATGGGCAAGGGGATCGTGCTATGCAAGGACGTGCCCGGCTTCGTGGCGAATCGCCTTGGGGTCTTTGGCATGTTCGCGACGTTCAAGCTGATGGATGAGTTTGGCCTCACCATCGATGAAGTGGATGGTCTGACGGGCGCGCTCATTGGGCGCGCCAAGACCGCGACGTTCCGCACGGGCGATCTGTCGGGCCTCGACGTGCTTGCGCACGTAAGCGCGGGGCTGTCGAAGGCCACCGGCGAAGACTTCACGCTGCCGCCGTGGGTGCACGAGGTCATCAAGCGCGGCTGGCTGGGCGACAAGACCGGCGGCGGCTTTTACAAGAAGTCGGGCAAGGACATCAAGACGCTCGACTGGCGCACGCTGGAATACGTGCCGCAGGTGCGGCTGTCCACGCCCGAGATCGACGCGTTGCTCAAGCTGCCGGTGACGGAGCGGATCGCGAAGGTGCGCGATCTGCCGGGCACGTACGGTGACTTCCTGCGCAAGATGCTGACGCTCGTCGCGTATCACACCGCGCGGCTCGCGCCCGAACTCGCGCACGACATCACCGGCGTGGATCACGCGCTCGAGTGGGGCTACGGCTGGGAGATGGGCCCGTTCCGCGTGATGGACGCGCTCGGCCTGGATTGGCTGCGCGCGCAGTTCACGGCACAGGGGTTCAAGGAACCTGCGCTTTTCAGTCAGGCCACGAAGGGCTTCTACGCGGGAAGCGGCAGCGCCGAGCAGATGGCGACGACCGCGGGGTATGCCGCTGTTCCCGCGATTGCGGGGCGCATCGACCTTTCGGCGCGTCGCGCCGACGGCCACGTCGTTGACGCGAACAAGGAAGCACGCGTCATCGACCTCGGTGACGGTGTGCTCTGCCTTGAGTTCTGCGGCAAGATGAACACGCTGGGCACCGGCGTCGTGGAGATGATCGCCAAGACGATTGACCGCGTCGCGAAGGGCCGGTACGCGGGGCTCGTGATTGGCAATGACGATCCGCGCACGTTCACCGCGGGCGCCAACCTCGCGCAGCAGGGCCCAGCGCTGATGAGCGGCGACTGGAAGGCCATTGAGGCCGGCATCGCCCGGTTCCAGAATGCATCGATGTCGCTGCGCCGCGCGCCCTTCCCCGTGGTGGCCGCGCCGTTCGGTCTGACGCTCGGTGGCGGTTGCGAGTTCTCGCTGCACTGCGACGCGGTGCAGCCGCATGCCGAACTGTACATGGGACTGGTCGAAGTGGGCGTCGGCATTCTCCCGGCGGGCGGAGGCACAAAGGAATTGGCGTTCCGGTTCACCCAACAGCTCGCGGCGTACGACGACGCCGATCCGTTTGAGGGAATCAAGCGCGCGTTCAAGCTGATCGCGCTCGCGCAGGTCAGCACGAGTGCGCACGACGCGATCAAGCTTGGCTACCTCCGACATCGCGACCGTGTCACGATGAACCGCGACGTGCTGCTGAGCGACGCCAAGGCGCGCGTGCTCGATCTCGCGCCGGGCTACGTGGCGCCGCCGCCGATGACGATGCGCGCGCTGGGCCGCGAGGCGATGGCCAATCTTGATTATGCGCTCTTCTCGTTCCAGGAGGGTGGCCAGGCCACGGCGCACGACGTGCGCATCGGACACGAGATTGCGCTCGTGCTATCGGGCGGCGATGGGCCGCCGCGCGACGTCACCGAACAGGATCTCATCGAGCTCGAACGCGAGTCGTGCCTTCGCCTCCTTGGCACCAGGGAGACACAGGCCCGCCTGCAGTACATGCTCGAGACCGGCAAACCGCTGCGCAACTGACCCACACCACGACAACGGCGGGCGCAACGTGTTTGCGCCGGGAGAGGATACGATGCAACTGAAGGACGCAGTGATCGTGAGCGCGGTCAGGTCGGCCGTCGCTCGCGGCAAGAAGGACGGCAGCCTCGCCACCGTGCACGCGGTGGACTTGAGCGCCGAGATGCTGAAGGCCGTCGTGCAGCGGGCAACGATCGACGCCGCGCTGGTGGAGGACGTGATCTGGGGATGCGCATTCCCCGAGGGAACGCAGGGGCTCAACATTGCGCGGCTCGCCGCGCTGCGCGCCGGCTATCCGGTGGACGTGTCGGGCGCGACGGTCAACCGGTTCTGCTCATCGGGACTGCAGAGCGTGGCATTCGCGGCGCAGAGCATCATGACCGGGCTGTGCGACGTCGTCGTCGCGGGCGGCATCGAGATGATGAGCGCGGTGCCGATGTCTGGTTTCCACACGCGGTTGCACCCCGAGATGACGGAATCGAACATCGGCATGGGGCACACGGCCGAGCGTGTGGCGACTCGATGGGGCATCACCCGCGATCAAACGGACAAGTTCGCGCTTGGTTCGCAGCAGAAGGCGGTGGCGGCCATCCAGCGCGGCGCGTTCGTCAATGAGATCGTCCCGATCCCCGTGCCGAAGGTCACGTGGAAAGGGACGAAGAAGTCCGTAGAGATGACGCAGTTCGCGGTGGACGAGATGCCGCGTGGCGACACGACCATCGAGGGGTTGGGCAAGCTGAAGCCAGCGTTCACGGTGAATGGTGTGTCAACCGCCGGCAACTCATCGCCACTCTCGGACGGGTCGGCGGCCGTGCTCCTGATGAGCGCGGAGAAAGCGAAGGCACTTGGCCTCAAGCCGCTCGCGCGCTTCGTGACGTTCGCGACGGCGGGTGTGGCGCCGGACATCATGGGCGTCGGCCCCATCAAGGCGGTGCCAAAGGCGCTGGCGAAGGCGGGGCTGAAGCTCAGCGACATCACGATGATTGAACTGAACGAGGCGTTTGCCGCGCAGGGTTTGGCGGTAATGAAGGATCTCGAGATGGACGCGGCACGCACCAACGTAAACGGTGGCGCGATCGCCCTCGGTCACCCGCTGGGCGCGACGGGCGCGAAGCTCACGACGCAACTCGTGCACGCGCTTGGCGCGGCGGGCGGCGGGCTGGGGATGGTCACGATGTGCATCGGCGGCGGGATGGGCGCGGCGGGGATTTTTGAGGTGTTTGGGTCGTAGCAGGTTCTTGGCGGCACGCCGCAGACGAAGGGGCGCGAAGAGAGAGATCTCTTGGCGCCCCCTTCACCTTCAGACATCGCGGTAACCGCTACACACGAAACCCGGCACTCGCGCGGATGTGCCCGATCTGCCCGATGTGCCGCTCTCAGATCTTCTCTCCATAGAGACGCTTTCGTTCGGCCGTGAAGTTCCACCACGGACGTGCCGCGCCTCCATCCGCAAAACGCGTGATGGACATGAAGACGTCGAGCACGCAGGGATCCTGCCGCGCCCGCGTCGCCGCGCAGAGCGCGTCGTACAGCGCCAGCGGATCCTTGCCGGCGAGCTGCGCCGGCGATGAAATGCCGATGCGCACGAGGTCCGCGGCAATGGATGGCCCGACGTTGGGCAGGTCGGTGAGCTGCCGCACGTGGCGTCGTTTGACCTTGGCGGGATTCATGTGCCATCCAACAGGGGGGACCGCTACAATGGCGTCACACGGGTTGAATCGCCAGTGCGTACGTGCGCGAGCCGCTGTTCGCGCTTGCGGTCGCGTGTTGGACGGCTCGATACTTATCACGTCGCATGCCCCCCGGTCCAGTTCTCATTCGCCAAGGGTGCATGATGTCCGATGCCGCGCCATCCGCCGCTCGCTCGCCGTTGCATGCCGACCGGACTCCGGCGCGGCTCCTCGCGATCCCTCTCGCGCTGATTCTCTTCGGCAGCCTCGGCGCGTACCTCGTGAAAACGGACTTTGGTCGGGTGGATGTGACCGGCTTCACGCTGCCAACGCAGGATGGGCAGTGGGTCACCGCGGACATCTTCCGGCCGCTGGCGGCGTCCGCCAAGGATCCGGTGCCCCTCGTCGTCATCTGCCCGGGTTTCGAGCGCAGCAAAGAGACGCTCGACAGCTACGCCATCGAACTTGCGCGGCGCGGCATGGCGGTCATCACGATTGACCCGTACGCGCAGGGCGCGTCGAGCGCATCGCGTCAGCGGCGGTCGGCCAGCCTCGAAGGGTACGGTGTGGTGCCGATGGTCGAGTACATCGCCGGCACACCGAATCTCAACTATGTCGACAAGACGCGCATTGGCGCGGCCGGGTATTCGGCAGGCGGCAATGCGGTGCTGCAGGCCGCGTCGCTCTTTGGCGGCGGCAAGCCGCGCGTCGCAAAGCGTGCCGCACCGAAAGACTCTGCCGCCGCGGCCGCCAATGACTCATCCGCGCCGAAAGCGAAGCAATCGAAGTCCAAGAAGAAGCACGCGGCTGCCGAAACCGGTGTTAGCGCCAAGCCCACGGCGAAAGCGCTGACGAAGCTCGCCGTAACGGCGAAGACCCTGGATGCCACGGAAGCACCGAAGCCCAAGCCACCAAGCAAACTGGCCGCGGTGTTTGTCGGCGGGTATGTGCTGACGCTCACCGACTCCTTGCTTGCCCCGGTGCGCTCGAACGTCGCGATGGACTACGCCTTTCACGACGAAGGCGCGTTCCGCAACGTCAACAAGAACGCGGATATGCGCACCGCGCCCGAGGCACTGCGGCTCGTCAACTCCGCGCTGCCGAAGGACAGTGCGATAGCCGCGGTCGAGATCGGGAAGGCCTACGGCGATCCGGCTGCGCGCACGATGCGCGTGGTGTACAACACCAACAACATCCATCCGCTGCTGCCCTACGATCCGCGCTCGGTTGCTCGCATGGCGGACTACTTCACCACGGTGTTCGGCGCGAAGAGCGATGCGGCGGGCACGATGCAGCTCTGGGGGCTCAAGGAACTCTGTACGCTGATGGCGTTGGTGGGCGGACTGATGTTCCTGGTGCCGTTCGGCGCGGTGCTCCTGCGGACACCCGCGTTCAGCGGGCTCGTCAAACCGATTCCGGCCGCGCTCCCCAAGCCCGCGCGCACCGGCACCATCATCTTCTGGACGACATTCGTGGTCGGCGCGCTGCTCGCCTGCTTCCTGTTCATTCCGATGGTGAAGGCGACGTTCGTCGTCTTTCCCGCGGCGAGCGCGGCGCAGCAGACGTGGTGGTTCCCGCAGCGAATCAACAACGCCGTGCTGCTCTGGGCGATGGCTAACGGGCTGATCGGACTGCTCGTCGTCTGGTTGACGTACCGCTTCTTCAGCCGGCAGCACGGCGTCACTCCCGACATGCTCGGCGTGCAGACCAGCGCTCACGAACTGGCACAGACGCTGCTTCTCGCGCTCGCCATCGCCGGCGGGTTCTTCGCACTGCTGTTCGCGGCGTACGGCATCTTCCACACCGATTTCCGTTTCCTGTTCGTCTCGGCGCCGGCGTCGTTCCCACGGCGAATGGTGCTTGTCGCCCTCATGTACGTGCCGCTGTTCTTCATTTTCTATCTGGCCAACTCGATTCGCGTCAACTCGGCCAGCCGATTCGAAGGACAGCGGGAGTGGGTGAGCCTGCTCATTATGGGGCTGGGCAACTCCGTCGGCCTGGTGCTCATTCTGGGCATTCAGTACGCGAGCTTCGCGCTCACGGGCACGGTGTACTGGACCGCCGAGTGGCTCTTCGCCAACCTGCTGTTCGGCATCATCCCGATGATGTTTCTGCTGCCGCTCTACAACCGGTGGTTCTTCCGGCTGACGGGGCGTGTCTGGCTCGGGCCGATGGTGACGTGCCTCGTCTTTGTGATGATGATGCTGACGAGCAACGTCTGCTACATCCCGCTCAGATAGCAGCGTGCATCGACGTTTAGCGCCAGTTTGTGACGACTGACGCTAGCGTCGATTGGCGGCGCGTTTGGACGATTTCGAAGCTGGCGATTTCCTCGCTGGCGATTTCCTGGCTGGCGGCTTCGCGGCGGACGATTTCTTTGCGCTCGGCTTCCTGGCGGCCACCTTGGCTTTCGGCTTCGTGCCGGGCTTCGCCTTGCCCGCTGATTTCCTGGCGGTCGGCTTCGCCGTCGTCTCGCTGAGCTTCGGTTTCTTCGCCGCCTTCTTCTTCGGCGCGGGCAGGGCGTCGTAGGTTGCCTCGATCAGTCGAACGAGCGTTTCCGGATCGTCGAGCAAGTCCGACACATTGAAGAACGGCTTCGCCCCTGGATACGGCGGTCCGTATGTGGGCACGCCGAGCACCGCTTCGCCGGCCGGCGTCGGCTTCACGAAGAACTGGTTGTCGGCGATGAGCGCCACGACCTTTCCGTGCCGGTAGAGCGCATATTCACCAAACATCTTGAGCACGGTGATCCCGCCGGTGGCCTGCAGTTGGTCGCAGACGTACTTGGCATAGCCGGCATCGGTGGCCATCGTCACTCCGGTGGAAGAGCGTTCGTGTGCAATTGGCGGCTGACGGCACTCCCGCGCATCGTGGCAATGAGCGACAATTCACTGCGACACCGGCAGAAGGGCACATCCGAAGATCGCGGCAGGCGACGGAAGCGTCCAGTCGAAGCCCGGGCGCCCCACTGAAGGCACATCTGTACGCGAATCGGGTATTTGCAGAGTGTTGGCGGTGGTGCCGGTGGCACACCGCCCGTCTGACCGTCCCACCCCAAAGCAATTTCCCACCATGAAAGTTCAGTCACGGCTCACGATGTTGCTCGCGGTGTCCCTGCTTGGGGGCTGCTCCGTGGTCGACAAGATCACCGGCAACTCCAGCGACACGTGCAAGGGAGCCAGCGCGTACACTGCGGGTGCGACGATGGCCGGCACGCTCGGCGCGGGCAACTGCAAGGGTCCGACCGGCACCGCGGGCCAGCTCTATTCCATGACGCTGAGCCAGCAGGCCAACCTGCAGCTGACCGTGACGACTACCGCGTTCACGCCGTTTGTCGGGCTCTACACGAGTGCCGGAAAGATCGTGGCGGAGAACCTCACCGGCAGCCCGCTCAAGGCGTTTTTGCCGGCCGGCAGCTATCAGGTGCTGGTGACGCGCACCTCGGACAAGGACGGCGCGTTTACGCTGACCAGCCCCACGTCCGCGCTTGGCGGCTGCGCCAGTTCCATCGGTTCGATCTCGGAGAGCGAGATTGGCGTCACGATACGCGGCGCCTCGTTCGGCGGCACGGTAACCGCCACCGACTGCGGCGCGGCGAACGCCAAGATGCACTGGTATCGTGTGCAGCTCGCGACGGGCGACACGATCAGCACGGCGCTCACCGTCGATCGCGTGGCTGGCCTGTACCTGGTGAACTCGACGGGCACGACCATCGCCAGCAAGGAGATGACCGGCGCCGGATCGTGGAGCCACACGTACGTTGCGACGGCGGACGGTTATTTCTCCGTGCACATCGAATCACGTGCGGTCAACGGTGTGAACAGCCTGCCGCTCAACTACACCGTCGCGGTTCACTAGCTCCCCCCGTCGACGACGCCGCACGCGGAACTCGCGTGCGGCGTCGTTTGGCACTTACCCCTCGCTCGTCATGATGAACAGCGGGGCGAGGTCGAAGCTGTGGAAGTACGGCCGGTAGCGCTCGGTGTTATAGAAGCGCTCGACGTTCACCACTTTCTTGGTGCTCGTCACCACATCCAGCGGGATGTTGCCGTAGCAGCCGTTCTTCACCACCACCAGCCGCCCGTGCACGCCCTGCAGCAAGAGGTCGAGCGCGAGGTTGCCGTATGCCATCGGCACAATCGAATCCATCGCGTCGGGATCACCACCGCGCACCAGGTAGCCCAGCTTCTGGTTGATGATGTGGACTTCCTTGCCGCCGTTGAACTGGGCGGTGCGCTTCTGCACCTCGTCCGACACGAGGTCGCCGATCCCGCCGAGCTTCGCGTGGCCAAAGGCGTCGGTCACATTGCTCTGCCAGACCATCTGGCCGCCCTTCGGAGACGCGCCCTCCGAGATAAGCGCCACCGCATACTTGCTCGGGTTGCGGTTGCGATCGTACATCAGCATCTCGGTGAGGATGTCGAGATCAAAATCGTGTTCGGGAATGACGCAGCGCGTGGCCGCGCCGGCCATCGTCGGGAGCATCGCGGTGAAGCCCGCGTAGCGGCCGAACACCTCCATCACGAGCAGGCGTTCGTGCGACCCCGCAGAGGTGCGCAGGCGGTGCGCCATCTCGATGGTGCGCGTCACGCACGTGCTGAAGCCGATGCAGTAGTCGGTGCCCGGGACGTCGTTGTCCATCGTCTTCGGGATGGCGATGACCTTCACGCCCTCCTGGTGCATCCGCATGGCGTAGCTCAGCGTGTCGTCACCGCCAATCGGAATCAGGTAGTCGACGCCCAGCCAGTCGAGGTTCCTGAGCACCTCGGGCGTGAGATCATTGACCGGCTGGTTGTACTGCGCCTTCAGGTGCCCCGGCACGGCATCGGCGCTCACGCTGCTCGGCCGGGTGCGCGAGGTATGCAGGAACGTGCCGCCAGTGCGGCCGGCGCGGTTGACGATCTCTTCCGACAGGAACTGGAAGTTGTTGCTGTTGTCGTGCAGATGGTCGCGGACGATTTCCATCACGCCCGCCCAGCCGCGGCGCAGCCCAATGACGTCCCACCCTTCCCGCAGCGCCCGGATGGTCACGGCGCGAATGGCGGGGTTCAGGCCCGGGACGTCGCCGCCGCCGGTGAGAATGGCAATGCGCTTCTTGCCGCTGTTGATATTGGCCATGAGAACTTGGTCTCCACAGAGTCAGGAGCGCCGCGGCAACCCTGCCGCCGGCGCTCCCTGAATTTACACCCCGCACCCCTGCGGAGAACCTCTGAGCTGTGGCTCGCTGCGCTACCGTGGCCGCGGCTCGCCGAGACCTGCCGTCTTGCGCACGTACTCGGCCGCGTCGCCGTGGGTGGCCCACCAGACCTTGCCCGCACCCTTGGCCTCGATATGCGCGATGAGCAGTTCGAGTGCGACGATGCGCGAGCGATGTCCTGAGATGTGCGGGTGCATGGTCAGCACCAGCATGGTCCCTTCGTCGTACGCCCGGTCGAACTCATCCATCCAGACACGGGCGACGTCACGCGGATTCATGTAGCTCTGGCCGCGCGGGTCAAAGAGCGGGGCGTCGTCGAGGATCCATTCAACGGGAATCTCCACCATCCCCGTCGCCGTTCCGTCCTGCACCAGTTCATATGGACGGTCATCGGCCATGAGCGAACTCTCATAGCGGAACCCCATGTCGCGCAGGATCGACAGGGTGTTGGGACTGAAGTTCCAACTCGGCGCCCGGTAGCCGGTGGGTTTCATTCCCGTCAACTGGATCATCTCCGCCATGGCTTTCTTCAGCAGGGCACGTTCGGCCGAATCGGGGAGCGTCATGTTGAGTTCGTGGATCCAGCCGTGGATGCCGAACTCGTGGCGGCCGCTCTTCTTGATGAGCGGTATCATCGCCGGCGTGAGGGCGAGACTCACCGACGGGGCAAAGAACGTCGCCGGGATTTTGTGCTTGTCCAGAAGCGCCACGATGCGCGGCAGTCCCACGCGCGCGCCGTACTGCTGCATCGAGAGCGCGCCGACGGTTGGTTCGCCATAGCGCACACCGATCGTTTCGTTGTCGACGTCGAACGAGAGCAGCACCGCCACGCGCGCGCCGTTGGGCCACGCGGTGGGCTGCAGCGACCGGCCCGCGCGCACGGCGTTCACCACCGTGACGACGCTGTCCATCGTCCACTGCCAGCCGGGTTTCGCGGTGGTTGGCGGCACCGGCTGCGCCTGGGCGAGCAGCGTGGCGGGAATGCACAGTAACAGAAAGCGGCGCATGGATGACTCCGATCACAGGATGCTGTTGATTCTACGCGCTCAAGCACGGACCCGCGAAGCTGAGCGGGCTGCGCCGCCGCACGGCTCGCGCACCGGCTGTACGCATTGCATCTTCGGCGCTGGCCCAGTGCCGCCGCCATTTCGTCCCCCTTTCTGGCATCGAGGCAGCTCGCGTGACATATCGGATTGTTCCGCGCGGCGTCGCGCCGTTGTCTCGTGTTGCCGGCTTGTTCTGCGCGCTGGCGCTCGTCCTCGGCTGCAAAGGCGGGTCGGGCTCGCTGACGCCGCTGCCAGCGGGCGGCCATCACGTGCTGTTCGTGGGCAACAGCCTGACCGACGCCAATGATCTTCCGGGGACGCTCGCCGCGCTCGCGGCGTCGGCGGGCGATACGATTCGCAGCAGCGCGGTCACCGCGGGCGACTACGCGCTCATCGACCATTTGCTGGCCGGGCGGGTGCAGCCGGTCATCGCGCAGGGCGGCTGGGAGTACGTCATTCTGCAACAGGGTCCATCGACGGTGCCGGTCAATCGCGACTCTCTCGTGCTGTGGACCAAGATGTACGAGCCGCTGGTGCGCGCCGCCGGCGGGCGCATTGCGCTCTACATGGTGTGGCCCGACGCCACGCGCGCCGCCTTCTTTGACGATTGCCTGCACGCGTACCAGGCCGCGGCGCAAGGCGTGAACGGCGTGTTTCTGCCGGCGGGTCAGGCGTGGCGCACGGCGTGGGCGCGCGACTCGACGCTGCAGTTATATGGATTCGACGGGTATCACCCGTCGCCGCTCGGCACGTACGTCGCCGCACTGGTGATGTTTGAACGCATAACCGGCCACGACGCGCGCGCGCTGCCGGCGCAGGCCATCGTGAATGGTGCGGCGCTTGCCGTACCCGCAGCGTCCGTGCGCCTCATCCAGCAGGCGGCGCATGACGCCAGCCAGCAGTACTACACGCCGTAGCTCAGGCCACGATCGAGAAGTTCTGGCCGGTGAGCGAACCGCCGTCGAGCATACTGAACTGGGCGATCTTCGTTGCCACGCCCTTGTTTCCTTTCGCGGTATAGAAGAGTTCGCCCGTCGTGTTGTTGACGACAATGCGCGTGGCGGCGCTTGTAGCCGTGGTGCCAAACTCGATGCCCTTGGCGCTGATGCCCTTGAACACCGACTTCTTGAGGGTGATTTGGTCGGCGCCCGCTTCGAAGTTGGTCAGCGTGTTGAACGCGCCTGTCGCATAGGCGTTGTTCAGCGCGACCGACTCGGCGACGCTCGCCTTGGTGGAGAGCTTCACGCTGTTGATGTAGCTCCCGTAGGCGAGGGCTACGTTGTTCAGGCCCGCGTAGACGGTGCTCGACTCGGAGCCGGTGATGTTGATGCTCGAGTAGGTGCCGGCGTTGAGGTCCACGCGGCTCGCGTTCTGGAGGCCTGTCAAGTCGATGCTGTCCGTGCCGCTGGTCGACCACAGCGTCTCGAGGTAGCTCTGCCCATTGGCGAAGGTGAACGAACCGTCCTCCGCGGTGGACGCCGTGTCGTTCACGCCGTACAGGTACTGCAAGGCTGCGATGTCATAGAGCATCGCCGTCTTCGGATTCACACCCGTCGAAACCTTGTTGTTGTTGTAGGACATGATGCTGTACTGCCGGTTGTCCGTGTCCTTGGACAGATACGGCCCGGGCGACCCGCCGCCGCCGGCGTTGTAGTTGCCCGCGTGCTTGAGTCCCAGCGTATGGCCAATCTCGTGGAGAATGGTCTCCCAGCCGTAGCCGCCTTCCTGCAACTGGACGCCCGCATTGGTCCACTGGTTGTTGGCGAGGAAGAGATATGACTTGTCCTTGTCGCTTCCCGTGTTCGGCGGCGTGGCATAGCCTGCGCTGCTCGCCTGATTGTTCGTGCCGAAATTGATGTTGCCGGCGCCACCGTCCGTCTCGTCGAAGGAGACGTCGATGAGCTTGCCGTAGTAGTCAAAGGCGCTGCGCACCGCGGCCTTCTGCTCCTCCGTCATCGTCTGGAATCCCGTCATCGACTCCTGGCCGCTCGGCACGGAGGACAGGAAACTGTACGTGAGGTGATGCAGCGACGCGGTGTCGGCGAGCACCTTGGCCTTCGGCGAAACGAGATCCGAGCCGCTGACGACGGCAGCGTCCGCATCGTGCCACCAGTCGGTCGTGGCGCCGAAGAGCAGTGCGTCGATGTTCTTGTCGCCGCTCGATTTCGGGAGCACGGCCTTGCTCTTGATGGCCAGCTGGTCGATGGACGCGTACGTCTTCAGCGAGTACGCAAAATCGATGGCCAGCGTGTACGTGCCGCTCTCCTTTACCGTAAAGCCCTTGGCCATGTTGACCTTCACGCTCTTGCCGTTGGCGTCGATGAGCGAGAGGGTGGGTGCCGTTTTGGTGTTGTAGGCGAACGAAAACGAGTATTGCTGTCCCGCCTTGAGATCCATCGAGAGCGAGAGCTTGGTGGTGCTGGCGTCGACGCCAACGTCGGCGATGCTCGCGACCGAATCCACGCCGACGGTGCCGGACTTGCTGAAGGCCAGGCTCGCGCTCTGTTCGACGGGCGCCGCCATCCGGGCCGACCGCACGACCACCGGCGCGGTGGTATGCACGCGCGGCAAATGGATAGACAGCGTGGACATTCCAATCCTTGGAATCAGGGGTTGGTCAGCATCATGCGAACCAAGCGGGCCCGGGGGCCCGCGTCTCTCCTTGGTAATTCGGCATTCGGGCCCGAAAACTTGACGTTTCGGTACTGGTCGCCAGTCGCTGCGGCGGCCGTCGGGCCGACGACGGTAAGCGGTAGCCGGAATCTTGGGGAGCCCTACGGTCCCGCCACGCTACTCGCCCCCGGATCCTCGCTCGTACCGCCGCGGATGCCAGACGAGGTCGACGCGCTCCCACGCCGTGGCCAGCAGATGACCGCACGCCATCCCAAAGGCGCCGCCGCCGAGCCCGGCCACGAATGTCGTCACGATGTAACGGAACATCGCCGCGTCGGCGACGAATGAGACATCGATGTAGAGCCGCCGGAACGAATAGATGCCCGCGAGGGCGAAGGCGATCAAGAAGCCCAGATAGCCGCACGTGTCGACGATGCTGCTTCGCCGGAGGCGAAACAACTCGTCGGTTGCGCGCCCGTCCGCGGGCGTTCGCTGGGGCATCTGTTCGTGTGACGTGGGCGGCTCGCCGAGTCGGGGATCAACTGCAGAAGATTGGACTGCGCACCACGACGCGCGCAACGGCGCCGAGCGGTCCCGCGGCGCACGCAGCGGGTGCTACGAAGCCTTCACCGTCAAAAGGTCGAGGTACGCACCCTCGACCAGCTGTGACTCACGGACCTCGAGCTTGGCCATGAGCGCCTTCGCCTCCCCGAGTCCCGCATCCGTCGTCTCACCGTCCGCGAGCACGACCTCAAGCTCCATGAAGTCACCGAGGTCTTGCACGCGATCCAGATGCACGCGCGTCCGCCCGATCATGATGAGCGTGCGCTGCTTGATGACACGGCCGCGTTGGCCGTACGCCAGCGTCAGCGCCTCGCGCAGGCCATCGGGGTCTGACGTCCGCGAGAGCACATAGAACGATTCCTTGGGGCCGGCATCATCGGCTCGGCGATAGAAGATCAGCTCGCCGGTGCCCGACGCGAACGCGCGCAGCTTCAGCCGCCCGGTGTCGCAGCAAAAGAAGGTGTCATCCTGCGCGATCTCCTTTGGCGGTTCCGTGGCCAGCGCGGCAGCCCGGGCGCGCAGGGCCGGCAGCGACTCGACGCGCGCCTTGATCTCGATGTTGCGGGGCATGGAACTCTACGGCGACCGTCGAGTCCACGTCGTTGGCGTCGCCAGCACGCCGGGGCGTTTCAAGTACTCCGCAAAGAAGCGTTCGAGGTTGGGCGTCTCATCCGTGAGCAGTAACCCGTCCTTCATCTTCCCGTGCCGGACGGCGTTCGTGTTGCGCTCAAGATAGCGCTCGAGCGAGTCGCCTTCGAGCAGGGCGAGTTGCATACGCGTGCCAATCGCGCCGAGCATCACGGGAATGTGCAACCGCACCACGAGATCCTTGTACGCGCCGAGTGCCTCGGCGGTTGGCTGCACATCCAGGAGGTAGCCCGACGGGCTGCGCCCAAGCGTTCCGTGGAGCAAAACCGTCGCTCCGTCCTCGTCGGTGTATGCGATGGCGTAACCGCGAGCGCCGTCCTGCGTGATGACGGCGCGCTCCTTCGACGCCGAGTCGGTCCACGCGCCGACCAGCGACGGCTCAAACAGCGCGTGGTCCTCGCTCACGATCGGGTGCACGGCTCCAACGCACGCCGTGGCGCCAACGCTTAGCGCCAGGCACAGTCCGCGGATCACGTTCATTCGCGCTCCGGATTGGGTTCGGGATCGTGCCGAGCGCGTGCCATGGGCGCCGATGCGCGTTGCGTCGATCAGCCAGCAGACGGGCGATGCTCGCGCACGATGCCCACCGCGAGCAGCGCGGGGACGATCACTCCCAATACACTGATCCACATGGGGATGTTCACACCGGCCGCGACCACCGTCAGGCCGATCACGAGACGCAGAATGTGTCCAACGGAGATAACACCAAGGAGAATGGTCGTAATAAGCGTGGCCGGCTTCATTGTTCCTCCCGGACCTTTGATGAACTGCGAACGCCCGCTCGTGCCGCGGCGGGACGCGTGCCGTGACCCGCTAGTGGCGGGTCACATAGAGGGCGACGAACGGCACAAGGAAGAAGAGCATGATGCCCAGCTTGTACGCGGCCATCGCCGCGTAGTGGAGAGCATCGAATGTCTCGGTGGACAGCTTGAACCAGCGCGCGTGCAGCCGATACAGCCAGTCATGGGCAAGCCAGAACGCGCCGAACCAGATGACCAGAATGCCGTAGTTGATGCCAATGCACCACGCCATCAGCACCATCAGCGAATGGACCGTCACGGACCTCCTCCTCGGCACCCGAAGTGACACCGTCGCAAGTGCCACTTTCAATATGGGGTTGCCGAGTCCCCGCCGCTGTACGCGCGCCGC